>NZ_JBUEGE010000027.1:0-102855 GCF_054963755.1 Streptomyces sp. EDA2-14 | reverse complement strand
CACCGCACTCGCCTCGCGCGAAGCATCCACGAGCGCGGACACCGGGTCCTTCTCCGCGATGTCACTGGCGAGCCGTACCCCCGGGGCGCGCTGCCGGGCCCGCTCCAGCGCCTGCGCCACGAGGTGTTCGGCGTGCCGGCGCAGGTTGCCCCTGGTGAGTCCGGACGACGGCTGGACGGCCTCGTAGCGCTCCCAGCGCGAGGCGTACACGACGCGCAGCTCCGCGTTCCGCAGGGCGGCCTCGTCGACCGCCCAGTCCAGCGCCTGCAGGCTCGGGTCCGAGCCGTCGATCCCCACGATCATCTCTCGCTCCACCGCTCCCGCCTCCTTACTGCCGGGCCCGCGTGCGGGGCCCGCCGTCCTCACGCTGCCACCGGGCCGGTGCCGGTGAGCAGGGCCCGATCGGCATCCCCGCAGGGGACGTCCGGCCCATTCCGGTGTGCGGCGCTGATGCGCACCATGGGCGAAGGGCACAGGCGAGGCGGAGTCCGCTCACATCCGCCCTGCGCGCTCCGGGCTCCGTGGCAGCAGTGGGCCGACCGGGCCCCGTGAGCGTGTCGAGTCGCCGGGCCCGTGAGTGGCGGAAACGAGCCATCGCTCAGGAGGAGTCATGCCGGCACCATCGCTGGATCCCACGGTCCTCACCGCGCTCGTCCGGGACGCCGTCACGGCCCCCTCGATGCACAACGCACAGCCCTGGCGCTTCCACTTCGTGCCCGACGACCGGACGCTGCGGATCATCGCCGATCCCGCCCGTGCCATGCCGACGGCCGACCCCGATCACCGTGCGCTGCACATCGGCTGCGGGGCCGCCCTGTTCAATCTGCGGGTGTCCGCCGCCCACGCCGGCCGGAATCCCGGCGTACGGCTTCTGCCCGACCCGGCGGAGCCCCTGCTGATGGCCACGGTCCACTTCGGGGAACCCGCCGCGGCAGACGACGTCGAATCCCTGGCGGAGCTGTATCCCGCGGTTCACCAACGACACACCAGCCGTTGGCCGTTCGCCGAGACCGAGATCCCGCAGAAGGTACGGGACGCGCTCGTCGAAGCCGCCCTTACGGAACAGTCCCAGCTGCTCTTTCCCGGGCCGTGGCACACAGAGATGCTGCAGGAACTCGTCCACGACGCGGAGGGGCGGGACCGGGACGACCGCGGACGCCTGGACGACATCGAACGGTGGACCCGGATCGGGCCGGAGGCCGACGCGTCCACCGAGGGTGTTCCCGAGTACGCCTTCGGGCCGAGGAAGCGCCAGGGCGGCGCGTCGGTCCGGGACTTCGCCGGCCGGCACGCGGTCGCCGACCGCGGCACCACCACGTTCGAACGCGTACCGCATCTCGCCCTGTTGGGGACGGCGGGGGACCGGCCGACGGACTGGCTGCGGGCGGGCCAGGCGATGGAGAGGGTCCTGCTCGTCGCCACCCTGAACGGCCTGGCGACCTCGCTCACCTCACACCCGCTCGAATGGCCGGATCTGCGCAGCCTCGCCCGTGATCCGCTGTCGACGACCGGGCACATCCAGATGCTCCTGCGGCTCGGCTACGGGCCGTCGGGGCCGGTCACTCCGCGCCGCCCGGTGAGCGAGATCCTCAGCATCGCGTGAGCGGCGTGCACGTCCGAACCAGCAGGCCGGCAGCACAGAGGGAGTGAGGTCGATGAGGCGGTCCGACGCGGCCGAAGCGACCCGTATCGCGGTGATCGGGGTGGGCAACGAGTTCCGGTGCGACGACGCCGTGGGCTGGGCCGTCGTGGAGCGCCTGCGTGAGCACGCCGTGCGGCGGCCGCTGCCGGCGGGCACGGTGCTCGCCACGTGCGACGGCGATCCGGGCCGGCTGCTCGGCCTGTGGGAGGGGGCGGACCTGGTGGTCGTCGTCGACGCCGCGCACGCCCACCCCGCACAGCCCGGCCGGGTGCACCGGATCGAGCTCGACGCCGAACGGCTGAACCATCCGCCCACGACCAGCTCGCACGGACTGGGGCTCGGCGAGGCCGTCGAACTCGCCCGTGTGCTGGGCCGGTTGCCGGGGCGCCTCGTCGTGTACGCGGTCGAGGGAGGCGACAGTTCGCTCGGCACGCACATGTCGGGGGCCGTGGCGGCAGTGGTCGGTCCGCTCGCCGCCTCGGTCGAGGACGAGATCGTCCGGCACCGCGACGCCGCCGCCCGGGGGTGAGCCCATGCGCCGCATCGTGCGGGAATTTCAGGCCGTGGGCATCGTTCAGGGCGTGGGTTTCCGGCCGTTCGTGCACCGCACCGCGACGGCCCTCGGCCTCGACGGCTGGGTCGCCAACACGGACGGCCACGTCGCGGGTACGGTCGCCGGTCCGGCAGGCGCCGTCGACGAGTTCGCACACCGGCTGGCGCACGCGGCGCCGCCGCTGGCCCGTGTCCGCTCGGTCCGGATGTCCGAAGGGGCAGCCGGCGCCCCCGAACCGGGCAGCGGGTTCGCCGTGCTCGCCAGCGGGGGGCCGGGCGGTGCGCACCTCGCCCCGCGCGAGATCCCGCCCGACGCGGCGATCTGCGCGGCGTGCCTGGGAGAGCTGTTCGACCCCAAGGACCGGCGGCACCGCTATCCGTTCATCAACTGCACCGACTGCGGCCCGCGCGCCACGATCATCGAGACCCTGCCCTACGACCGCGTCCGCACGACGATGCGCCGCTTCCCGATGTGCGATGCCTGCGCGGCCCAGTACACGGACCCCGCGGACCGGCGCTTCCACGCCGAGCCGATCGCCTGCCACGACTGCGGGCCCACCCTGTCCTGGGAGGGGCTCCGCGGCGAGAAGGCGCTGCGGGCGGCGGTCGAGGCGGTGCGCGCGGGCGGCATCGTCGCGGTGAAGGGGATCGGCGGCTACCAGCTGGTGTGCGACGCCACGGACGCGGCGGCCCTCGCGACCCTGCGGCGCCGCAAGCACCGTCCGGTCAAACCCCTCGCCGTCATGGTGCGCGACCTCGACGAGGCCCGGCGCCTGGCCCGCGTCGGCGCGACCGCCCGCGCGGCGCTCACGTCGCCGGTCCGGCCGGTGGTGCTGCTGCCCACCGGAGGCCACCGCCTCCCGGCGGCCGTCCACCCGGGCACGGACCGGATCGGCCTGTTCCTGCCCACCACAGGACTGCACCACCTCCTGCTGCGCGCGTGCGCGGGGCCGCTCGTCGTCACCAGCGGAAATGGCGCCGAGGCACCCATCGCCGTGGACGACCGGGCGGCACGCCGGTCCCTCGGCGCGATCGCCGACGGCTTCCTCGGCCACGACAGGCCCGTGCGCGCCCGCTACGACGACTCGGTGGTCGCGGTGGCGGGGCGCGGCGTCATCACGGTGCGCCGGGCGAGGGGCCTCGCCCCGGCTCCGCTGCGGCTGCCCCGGAGGGCCCCGATCCCGTTGCTGGGAGCGGGCGCCCAGCTCAAGCACACCTTCACGCTCGCCGAAGGCGACCGGGCCCACATCTCCGCGCACATCGGCGACTTGGCGAGCCGCGCAACGTACGACGCCTTCGAGACCTCGTACCGCGACCTGAGCGCGCTGACGGGCGTCGCCCCCGAAGCCGTCGCCCACGACCCGCACCCCGGTTATCTGTCCACGCAGTGGGCGCGGGCCAGGGCGCTGCCGCTCTTCCCGGTGCAGCACCACCACGCGCATCTCGCGGCCTGCGCGGCCGAACACGGACTGACCCGGCCGTTCACCGGAGTCGCCTACGACGGGCTCGGCCTCGGGGACGACGGAACGCTGTGGGGCGGCGAGATCATGGTCGCCGACCTCGTCTCGTACCGGCGCGTGGGCCGCTTCGCGACCGCGCCCCTGCCCGGCGGCGACGCGGCCGTACGACACCCCTGGCGGACCGCTCTGGGACAGCTGCACGGCGCCGAACCACTCGGATCGCCGGGCCCCGCACCGGAGTTGATCCGCTCCTTCACCGCGCACCTCCCGCCGGACGCCGTCGCCACCGTGCGCGCCATGGTCGAGCGCCGGTTCAACTGCCCGCGGGCCTCCAGTGCGGGCCGCCTCTTCGACGCGGCCGCGAGCCTCCTCGGCCTCGTCGACAGCGTGACGTACGAGGGCGAGGCCGCCGTCGCCCTGGAGGCGGCCGCGGGCCGACACCGCGCAGCACCGCTCGCCCACCGTCTTGTCCGGGCCCAGGGGCTGTGGGTGTACGACTCCGCGCCCACGCTCGTCGACCTGCTGGCCGGCCGCGCGGGCGGCGCGAGCGTGCCCGACCTGGCCGCCGCCTTCCACACCACCCTCGTCGAGGTCACCGCCGAACTCGTCGGCAGAGCCGTCGAATCGGGCCTCCCGCGCACGGTCTGTCTGGCCGGCGGCTGCTTCGTCAACCAGCGGCTCCTCGCCGACGTACGACGCCTGCTGCGCGCCCAGGGGCTGCGGGTCCTCGTGGGCAAGGACGTGCCGGTCGGGGACGGCGGCATCAGCTACGGGCAGGCGGCCGTCGCCGCCGCCCGCCTCGCAAGGACGAAGGAGTGAGCGCCCGTCATGTGCCTGGGGATCCCCGGACAGATCAAGGAAGTCCACGACAGCGACGGACTGCCCATGGCGACCGTCGACTTCGGCGGGGTGCGCCGCGAGGTGTGCCTGACGTACACGCCGGAAGCCGGCACGGACACCTACGTCATCGTGCACGTCGGCTTCGCCATCACCACCGTCGACGAGGCCGAGGCGCGGCGCACCCTCGACGTACTGCGCGCCATGGGCGGCGCGGTCGAGGGCGAACTCGGCGAGGCGCTGCCCGCCGCCGAGCCGGACGGCACGACGGCAAGGGCCGGACGGCCCAACGGCGGTGCCCGCCCGGCACCTGGGGAGCGGGGCACGGGCGCCGGACCCTGCAAGTGACCGGTGGCCGACTCCGCGCCGGTCCCCGCCGGACAGAGGAGAAGCCGTGGGGGACACGCACGCACTGCTCGCGGACGGGACGACCGTCCGGATCCGCCCGGCTCGAGGCTCGGACCACGACGCCGTGCAGGGACTGTACGAGGAGATGTCGGACCACAACCTGCGGCTGCGCTTCTTCGGCCTGAGTCGGAACTCGGCGCGGACGGCGGCGGACCGCATGTGCGCGCCTCTGCGTCCCCCCGGCCACCAGGGGCTGCTCGCCGAAGTGCACGAACAACTGGTGGGCGTCGCCGAGTACGAGCGGACCGCGGGCGGGGACCTCGCCGAGATCGCGCTGGCGGTCTCGGACGAGTGGCACCACCGGGGCATCGGCACGCTGCTGCTGGAACACCTGGCCGCCGCCGCGCGCGAGGAAGGCATCACCGCGTTCACCGCGGACGCCCTCTCGGAGAACCACGAGGTGCTGAAGGTCTTCGCCGACCTGGGCCTGCGCACGGCCCGCCGCTTCGACGGACCCGAGGTGCACTGCACCGTGCAACTCGCCCAGGACGGCGGTTACTTGTCGAAGGTTGAGGAGCGCGGGCGCGCCGCGGACGTGGCCAGCCTCGTCCCCCTGCTGCGGCCGCGATCGGTGGCGGTGATCGGCGCGGGCCGTAAGCCCGGCTCGGTCGGCAGGGCGATCCTGCGCAACCTGTGCTCCGGCGGATACACGGGACGCGTCTACGTGGTCCATCCCCGGGCCGCCGCCGTTCTCGGAGTGCATGCGAGCCCGTCAGTGGCCGCTCTGCCCGCGCCCCCGGACCTTGCCGTCGTGGCCGTGCCCGCCGATGAGGTCTGCACCGTCGCCGAGGAGTGCGGCAAGGCCGGCGTGCGGTCCCTGGTGGTGGTCACCGCCGGTCTCGACGCCGCCCGGGCCGCCACTTTGCTGGCGACCTGCCGAACCCACGGTATGCGGTGTGTCGGCCCCAACTGCCTGGGGCTTGCCAACACCGAGCCGGGGCTCGGCCTCGACGCCACCTTCGCCGCCGCACCTCCGCGCCCCGGCACCGCCGGGGTCGCCGTGCAGTCCGGAGGGGTCGGCATCGCCCTCCTGAGCGGCCTGGACCGGCTCGGTATCGGCGTCTCCAGCTTCGTGTCGCTCGGCGACAAGTACGACGTCAGCGGCAACGACCTCCTGCAGTGGTGGGAGAGCGACGGCCGTACCGACCTGGCGCTGTTGCACCTGGAGTCCTTCGGCAACCCGCGCGCGTTCTCCCGTACCGCGCGCCGCGTCACCCGACGGATGCCGGTGCTGACCGTCGACGCGGGACGCACCGAGGCCGGCCGGCGGGCCGCCGCCTCGCACACGGCCGCGGCGGCCACCCGCACCATGACGCGCCAGGCCCTGTTCACGCAGGCCGGGATCACCGCGACCCGGACCGTCCGTGAACTCCACGACACCGCCGCCCTGTTGCACACCCAGCCGCTGCCGAACGGGAGCCGGGTCGCCGTCGTCACCAACGCGGGCGGCGCCGGGGTGCTCGCCGCGGACGCCTGTGCCGAGGCGGGGCTCGCCCTGCCGGAGCTGCCCTCCGCACTCGTCGGAGAGCTGCTGGCGACCCTGCCGCCGGGTGCCACGGCCGCCAACCCCGTCGACTGCACCGCGTCCGTCTCCGAGGACCAACTGCGTGCCTGCCTCGACAGGCTCACCGCCAGCGGCGCCGTCGACGCCGTCCTCGTGGCCCTGGTGCCGACCGCCGTCGCCGCGGCGACAGGGGACGATCTCGTCCGCTCGCTGGCCCGCGGCCCGGGGGCGCCGCCGGACCCCGGTGCCCGGACGACCGCCGCGGTCCTGCTCGATCAGGGCGTCTCCGTACGGCTGCTGCCGGCTGGCGAAGGGCACGTCCCCGCATACGCGGACCCGCAGTCCGCGGCCCGCGCCCTCGCGCACGCGGTGACCCGCGCCCGGTGGCTGGCCCGGCCGCCCGGCACGGTCCCCGAGATCGCCGACACCGACCGGGCCCGTGCCGAGACCGTCGTCCAGCAGTACCTCGCGGCGCACGAGGAGGGCGGCTGGCTCGACCCGCGCACCTGCGCCGAACTCCTCGGCTGCTACGGCATCCCGCAACTGCCCTGGGCCTGGGCCGAGACGGAGGACGACGCGGTCCTCGCGGCCGAACGCGTCAAGGGCCCCGGCGGCCTGGTCGTCCTCAAGGCGTACTGGCCAGGACTGCTGCACAAGACCCGGGAGCACGCCCTCCACCTCGACCTGCGCGGCGACACCCAGGTCCGCGCGGCCTGGCGGGACCTGGAGACCCGGTTCGCCGGACTCATGACCGGCGTGGTGGTGCAGCCGCTGGCCGCGCGCGGCACTGAACTGTTCGCCGGGGTCGTGCAGGACGCCGTGTTCGGCCCGCTGGTCCTGTTCGGACTCGGCGGCACCGCGACCGACGTCCTCGCCGACCACGCGGCCCGCCTGGCACCGCTCACCGACCACGACGTGCACGACCTGATCACCGCCCCGCGCTGTGCCCCCCTGCTCTTCGGGCACGGCGGGGAGGGTCCGGTCGACCTGGAGGGGCTGGAACGGTTCCTCCTGCGCCTGTCCACGATGGCGAGCCATCTGCCCCAGCTGGCCGAGGCCGACCTCAACCCGCTCCTCGCCAGGGCCGACGGTGTGACGGTCCTCGACGCACGGGTGCGCCTGACACCGGCCCGGGCCAGGGACCCGTATCTGCGCCGCCTGCGCTGACCCGGTTCCGGCCGGCCCGTGCACGGCGGCCGGATCAGGGCCGCTCGGCCCATACCCATGAAGCCCCGGCAGGCCGAACGTGGAGGACGGACCGGACATCCGACCCGGGAGGCGGCCATGGAGCCCAGCGAAGCCACACCGGTTCTCCCCACCGGAGCCACGGCAATCCTGGACCGGCAGGGACTCGACGCCCTCATCGCGGCCCTGGCCGCCGACGGACGCACGGTCGTCGGGCCGACCGTGCGCGACGGCGCCGTGGTGCTCGCCGAACTCGACGGGGCCGAGGCGCTGCCGTGGGGCTGGGGGACCGAACTGGACGCGGGGCGTTACCGGTTGGTGCGCCGGGACGACGGAGCGGCCTTCGCGCACACCTCGGGACCGCAGTCCTGGAAGTCCTTCCTGCATCCGCAGCGCGAGAAGCAGTGGGAGGCGGACCGCGACCCGGACAGCGGCCGGCTGACCGTGCGCCCGTCCCCGCCGGACCAGACCGCCTACGCCTTCCTCGGAGTCCGCCCCTGCGATCTGCGGGCCATCGCCATCCAGGACAGGGTCCTGGCCGGTGGGTACTTCAAGGACGACGGTTACGCGGCGCGGCGCAGGAAGGCGTTCCTGGTGGCCGTCGAGTGTACCGAGCCCGGCGAGACGTGCTTCTGTGTGTCGATGGGGAGCGGCCCCGGTGCCGACGCCGGGTTCGACCTCGCCCTGACCGAACTCGTGGACGCCCGCCGCCACCGCTTCCTCGTGCGCGTCGGCAGTACGGACGGCGCGCGGATCCTGATCCACGTGCCGTACACCCGGGGGGACATGACGTCGGTCGAGGCCGCCCGCTCCGCCGTCGACGCCGCCCGTGACCGGATGGGCCGGTCGATGCCCCCGGTCGACCTGCGGGCACTGCTCGGCGCGAGCCCGGCCGCCGAACGCTGGGACGACGTTGCCGCGCGCTGTCTGACCTGCGGCAACTGCACCATGGTCTGCCCCACCTGCTTCTGCACCACCACGGAGGACGTCACCGACCTCACGGGGGACCACGCGGAGCGGTGGCAGCGCTGGGACTCCTGCTTCGACCTCGACTTCTCCCGGATCCACGACGGCCCGGTCCGGGCGACACCGCGCAGCCGCTACCGGCAGTGGCTCACCCACAAACTCTCCACGTGGTACGACCAGTTCGACTCCACCGGATGTGTGGGCTGCGGGCGCTGCATCACCTGGTGCCCCGTCGGCATCGACATCACCGAGGAAGTCAAGGCCCTGGCAGAGGAGGCCGCGCGATGACCGCAACGACGACTCGCCGAATGCTCCAGGAACTCTCCGGCTCCCGCCGGCTCTGGAACATCCGCACCGGCACCGCCGCTCTCGACCTGTACGTTCCGTACGGCACCGGCCCGCCACGATGAGCGCCGCGCCCGTCCCGTACCGCGTGGTCGAGCGCCAGGACGAGACACGGGACACGGTCACGCTCCGCCTGGACCCGACGGACGCGCCCCTCCCTCCGTTCGCTCCGGGGCAGTTCGCCATGGTGTACGCGTTCGGGGTGGGCGAGATCCCGGTCTCCGTCAGCGCGATCGCCAGGACCGGGGGCGGCCTCGTCCACACGATCCGCGCGGTCGGCGCCGTGTCGAGAGCGCTGTGCGGCATGCGGGTCGGCGACGTCGTCGGGCTGCGCGGCCCCTTCGGCGTCGGCTGGGACATCGAGAAGGCGCACGGCCGGGACCTCGTGGTGGTCGCCGGCGGGATCGGAATCGCGCCGCTGCGGCCGCTGATCCGGCATGCCGTGCGCGAGCCGGGGGCGTACGGACGGACCAACGTGCTCATCGGCGCCCGCACCCCGTCCGATCTCGTCTACCGCACGGAGACCGGCACGTGGGCCGTCGCGTACACAGGAGTCACCGTCGACCACCCCGACGCCACCTGGCGCGGCGAGATCGGCCTGGTCACGCGGCTCCTGGACGGGGCGCACTTCGACCCGCCGCGCACGGCGGCGTTCGTGTGCGGGCCCGAGCCGATGATCAGAGCCACCGCCCGCGACCTGGTCCACCGGGGCGTGCCGCCCGAACGCATCCGGGTCTCCCTGGAACGGAACATGCGCTGCGCGACAGCCCACTGCGGGCACTGTCAGCTCGGCCCGGTGCTGCTCTGCCGCGACGGGCCCGTGCTCCGCTACGACCGGGCCGAAACCCTCATGGCTGTACGGGAGTTGTGATGACGATGGCCGAGGCCCCGACGCTCGCCGTGTTCAAGCTGGCCTCCTGCGACGGCTGCCAGCTCACTCTCCTGGACTGCGAGGACGAACTCCTCGCGCTCGCCGGGAAGGTGCGGATCGCCCACTTCCTGGAGGCGTCCAGCGAGGTGCTGGCAGGCCCGTACGACCTCACCCTCGTCGAGGGCTCGATCACCACGGCCGCCGACGCCACCCGCATCCGCGACATCCGCGCGGCCTCCCGCCACCTCGTCACCATCGGGGCCTGCGCGACGGCGGGCGGCATCCAGGCACTGCGCAACTTCGCCGACGTGGAGCAGTTCCGGCGGACCGTCTACGCGCGCCCCGACTACATCGACACCCTGACCGACTCCACCCCGGTCTCCGCCCATGTCGACGTCGACTTCGAACTGCGCGGTTGCCCCATCGACCGGCGCCAGCTCGTCGAGGTCGTCACGGCGTTCCTCGCCCACCGGAAGCCGGACGTCCCGAACCACAGCGTGTGCTTCGAGTGCAAGCGGCGCGGCACGGTCTGTGTCACCGTCGCCCACGGCACACCCTGCCTGGGTCCCGTCACCCACGCGGGATGCGGCGCGATCTGCCCCGCGTACGGGCGTGGCTGCTACGGCTGCTTCGGCCCGTCCGGGTCGGTGAACCTGCCCGCCCTCATCCCGGTGCTGCAACGCGACGGCCTCGACGACCGGGACACCGAGCGGCTGCTGCGCACCTTCAACGCCGCCGCGTTCGCCGGATACGACACCCGGGACAAGGGGGTACGGCCGTGACCCATCGCGGCACCCGCGTGCTGCACGTCGGTTCCCTCGCCCGCGTGGAGGGCGAAGGCGCCCTGCATCTCACCGTGCACGGCGGCGCCGTCACCTCGGCCCGGCTGCGGATCTACGAGCCGCCGCGCTTCTTCGAGGCGTTCCTCCGCGGCCGCGCTCACACCGAACCGCCCGACATCACCGCCCGCGTGTGCGGAATCTGCCCGGTCGCCTACCAGCTGAGCGCCTGCGCGGCGATCGAGCACGCCTGCGGCATTCATGTGACGGACGAAATAAAGGAGTTGCGGCGGCTGCTGTACTGCGGGGAGTGGATCGAGAGCCAGACGCTGCACATCTACCTCCTGCACGCCCCCGACTTCCTGGGTCGTGACGGCGCCGTCGATCTCGCCCGCACCCACCGCACCGAGGTCGAGCGCGGACTGCGCCTCAAGCAGGCTGGAAACGCCCTGCTCGACCTGCTCGGCGGCCGGGCGATCCACCCCGTCAACGTCCGTGTCGGCGGCTTCTACCGCGCGCCGACCAGGGCCGAACTGCTGCCGCTCGCCGAGCAGTTGTGCCGGGCTCTCGACGACGCGTGGGCGACGGTGCGGTGGGTGGCGGGGTTCGACTTCCCCGACGCCGACAGCCCGCACGACTTCCTGGCCCTGTCCGAGCCGGACCGGTACGCCATCGACGCGGGTGCGCCCACCGCTCTGCAGGCGGGCACGACCGACACCCGGCAGTTCGCGCTCGCCGACTTCACCCGTGAGGTCGTCGAGACCCAGGTCCCGTACTCCACGGCCCTGCACGCCACGCTTCGCGGCCGACGCCACCTCACCGGCTCCCTCGCGCGGTACGCGATCAACGGCCGACTCCTGTCGCCCACCGCGCTGGAAGCGGCGCGGGAGGCCGGACTCGGCGACCCGCGCGAGGGCGCCGTGTGCCGCAACCCGTTCCGCAGCATCCTCGTGCGAGCCGTCGAGGTCGTGTACGCCGTCGAGGAGGCCCTGCGCATCATCGACACCTACGAGACGCCCCCTCGCCCGTACGTCGAGGTGCCGCCCCGCGCGGGCGTCGGCCACGGAGCCACCGAGGCACCCCGCGGGCTCCTCTATCACCGCTATGCGCTCGACGCGGAGGGGACCGTCACCGATGCCCGCCTCGTCCCGCCCACGGCCCAGAACCAGGGGGCGATCGAGGAGGACCTGCGCCGCATCGCCGAGGACGCGCTCGTGCGAACCCGCTGCGACGACGCGGAGTTGACGCACCTGTGCGAGCGCGCGATCCGCAACCACGACCCGTGCATTTCCTGCTCCACCCACTTCCTCGACCTCACCGTCGACCGCGACCCCGCACCGTAGGAGGTTCCCGTGACCGACAGCCCGCACATCGTCAGCGACGCCGCCCGAGGAATGGTTCCGCGCCGGATCAGGCGGCTCCAGGTCGTCACAGCGCAGGGGCTGCTCGAAGGCGTGGTGGACCTTCGCATGAACTTCACCGACTCGGCCCCGAAGCGGCGATGAAGTACCTCGACGAATACCGTGATCCCGTCCTGGCCCGGCACCTCCTCGCCGACCTGGCGGCCACCGCCACCCGGCCCTGGCGGATCATGGAAGTGTGCGGCGGGCAGACGCACACCCTCGTCCGCCAGGGCATCGACGAACTGCTGCCCGCGGGCATCCGCATGATCCACGGTCCCGGCTGCCCCGTCTGTGTCACCCCGCTGGAGACCCTGGACCGGGCCATGTCGATCGCCGCCCGCCCCGGAGTCCTGTTCACCAGCTTCGGCGACATGCTGAGGGTGCCCGGTTCGACGACGGACCTGCTGTCGCTGCGGGCAAGAGGAGCGGACATCCGTGTCGTCTACAGCCCCATGGAGGCGGTCCGCCTCGCCGCCGAACTCCCGGACAGAGAGGTGGTGTTCCTCGCCGTCGGGTTCGAGACGACCGCCCCGGCCAACGCCATGGCGGTCCTCCAAGCGGCGCGGCTCGGGCTGCCCAACTTCTCCCTGCTGGTCAGCCACGTCCTCGTACCGCCCGCGATGACCGCGCTGCTCGACGACCCCGACTGCGAGGTGCAGGCCTTCCTGGCCGCCGGGCACGTCTGCGCGGTCATGGGCTGGCGCGCGTACGAACCGATCGCCGACCACTACCGGGTCCCCGTCGTGGTCACCGGATTCGAGCCGCTCGACCTGCTGGAGGGCATCCTCATGGCCGTACGACAGCTGGAGAGCGAGCGGTACGTCGTCGAGAACCAGTACGCGCGCGCCGTGCGGCGCGACGGAAACACCGAGGCCCGGCAGGCGATCTCCCGCGTCTTCCGCATCACCGACCGCGCCTGGCGCGGCATCGGCACCCTGCCGGACAGCGGACTCGAACTCGCCGCGTCCTACGCCCGGTTCGACGCGGCCAGGCGCTTCGACGTCGCGGATCTGCGCCCCGTCGAGGACCCCGCCTGTATCGCGGGCGCCGTCCTGACCGGCGCAGCGCTGCCCACCGACTGCCCCGCGTACGGCACCCGATGCACACCCCGCACTCCGCTCGGCGCCCCGATGGTGTCCGCGGAGGGCACGTGTGCCGCCTTCCACACCGCCGGCCGCACCCGGGCCGAGTCCACCACGAGGAGCGCACCATGACCCCGGCCTGCCCCACGCCGCACCACGAGGAGGAGATCCTGATGCTGGGCCACGGCGCGGGCGGGCGACTGACCGCCGAACTCCTCGACGAGGTCGTCCTGCCCGCGCTCGGCGCCCCGCCCGACGGCGTGCTGGAGGACGCGGCGCTGCTGCCCGGAGACAGTCGGCTGGTGCTGTCCACCGACGGATTCGTGGTCGATCCCCTGGTCTTCCCCGGCGGTGACATCGGCTCGCTCGCCGTCCACGGCACCGTCAACGACCTCGCCATGCGCGGGGCCCTGCCGGTCGCCCTCGCCCTCGCGGCCATCGCCGAGGAGGGGCTCCCGCTCGCCGCACTGCGCGCCGCCCTGCAGTCTGCGGGGAAGGCGGCGCGCGAGGCCGGTGTCCCGGTGATCACCGGTGACACCAAGGTCGTCGGACGCGGCGCGGCCGACCGCCTCTTCCTCACGACCACCGGCATCGGCCGCCGGATCCCCGGCCTGGAACCGTCCGCCGCCCGCGCCGGGGCCGGAGACCACATCCTCGTCTCGGGACCCATCGGGCTGCACGGTACGGCGGTGCTCTCCACCCGTGAGGGCTTCGGCTTCGAAACCGCCGTCGCCTCCGACACGCGGCCGCTCCACCGGCTCGTTGCCGCGCTTGCCCCCTTCGGCCTCGATGTCCACGTGCTGCGGGATCCGACCCGTGGAGGGGTCGCCGCCGTGCTGAACGAGATCGCCCGGGACGCCGGGGTCGGCGTCGAGATCGAGGAGAGCGCCCTGCCCGTGCCGCCCGAAGTGAGCGCCGCCTGCGATCTTCTGGGCCTCGACCCGCTCATCGTCGCGAACGAGGGGTGCTTCGTCGCCTTCGTGGCGCGAGGGTCGGCCGAGGCGGCGCTGGAGGCGTTGCGAAGGCTGCCGGAGGGCCGCCTGGCCACCCGTATCGGGGAGGCGGTCGAGGACCTGCCGGGCAAGGTGACCTTGCGTACGCTCGTCGGCTCGCGACGCATCGTGGACATGCCGCTGGGGGAGCAACTGCCACGCATTTGCTGAGAGGCGGGTCTGGCCGTGGGCCGGGCATCCGCCCGGCGCGGACGACGGATTCCACGGTGAGCCCTGCGCCGCGCACAGTGTCGTAACGGTTCAGGCAGGGCTGAATCCGCGCGCGGTGCAGGCTCGTTTCCCCGGCAGGAGTGATACGGCGCGCGCTAGCGAGACGGCTGAACTGACGGACCCGTACTGGCTCGACTCGCCCGTCCTCGGGCATGGCGGGTCTGCCTGTGAGTGCGACCGCGTCGACGGTTCGCAGGGCGCCGCGCTGCGCCTCGTGCTCGTCGGCGTGGCGAGCGGACTGATCGTCGTGGCGCTGGCTGTCGCCCTGGCGGTTTAGGACCTTTCCGGCGCCGGCGCTTCCATCTGTTCGTACAGGTGGCGCAGGCGCATCAGGTGTTCACGGGTGAGGCGTTCGGCCGCGGCCGCGTCGCCGTCCTCGACGGCGCGCAGGATCGTGACATGGTCGTCGTCCACCTCGTCCCACTGCTCGCGCGCGACGCGGTCGCGGTGCAGGCGGCCGCTCAGGACCTCGTTGATGGGCCGGCACATGAGCGTGAGAAGCGGGTTGCCGGTGGCCGAGACCAGAGCGGCGTGGAAGTCCCAGTGGACGGTGAAGCCGCGGGCCGGGGCGAGGTCGGCGGTGCTGGCAGCGGCCGCTCGCAGTGTCTCCAGGGCATCACGGTCGGAGCGTTCGGCGGCGAGTCCCGCGGCCACCGGCTCCAGGATCAGACGGCCTTCCAGCAGGTTTCCCACCGTCAGGTTCTCGGCGTTGACGAGAAGTCCGAGCGAACCGCCCAGGTTCTCCGCGACGCTGCTGGCGCTCGGCGTCGAGACGAAGCTGCCGCCGGTCACCCCTCGCGTGGTGACCACCAGGTGCTGGCTGGCGAGCAGCCGGAGGGCCTCCCTGACCGTGCCGCGGCTGGCCCCGAACATCCGGGTCAGCTCCGCCTCGCTGGGCAGCCGGGTGCCGGGCGGCAGCGCACCGCTGATGATCTGCTGCTTCAGCTGGTCGGCGACCTGGCGGTAGGCGGCTTGGACGCGCTGCACCTTCAATTGCGGCCCGTCGACGGTCTCCCTGCCAGGCATGCGGCCCCCTCTCGTCCTGGTGACGCCCGTGCGGGCGTGCGCCCCAGAGTAAGCCATCAGTGGATCAGCCGTACCGCTTGCTGCGAACCGCTCCACCATAAAAGTCCGAACTTTGAGCTGTCTGTCCCTTCGGCGGCTGAAAAGCAGCCACTGAAGGTTCACTTGAGGGTGCAGTGACGGTTGACCTAAAAACGTCCGACTTTTAGATTTGAGGCGCCATGCCACGCCGTCAAGGAGGACGCGTTGCCTGAGAATTCCCGCCCCACCCTCGCCGAGCAGGTCGGCGAGTTCGCCGCGAGCACGACCGTCGCCGACATACCCGAGGAGGTGCTCGAGCGGGCCCGCCATCTGATCCTCGACTCCATCGGCCTCGCCTTCGCCTCGACCGCCTACCCCTTCCCCGAGGTCGCCCGCGAGGCCCTGACCACCCTGGGGTCCGGAGACATCCCGGTCCTCGGTACCAAGGACCTGCTCGACGCGCGCGGCGCCGCCGTGCTCAACGGAGTCCTCATCCACGGACTGGACTTCGACGACACCAATATCCCGGCCGTCACCCATGTCTCGGCCGCGGCCCTCCCGGCCGCCCTGTCCGCGGCCGTGGCCGCGGGCGCCGACGAGGCCGAACTGCTCACCGCCTACATCCTCGGCGTCGAGGTGTCCGCCCGGGTCGGCCTCGCCGGGGCCGGCGCGTTCCACGACATCGGCTGGCATCCGACCGCGGTCGCCGGCGCCTTCGGAAGCGCCGTCGCGGCCGGGCGCATCGCCGGCCTGGACGCCGCGGGGCTCGCCACCGCGCAGGGCGTGGTGGGCTCGATGACCGGCGGCCTGCTGGAGTTCCTCGCCGACGGCGCCTGGACCAAGCGGCTGCACCCCGGCTGGGCCGCGAGCTGCGGCATCACAGCGGCCACCTTCGCCCGCGCAGGCTGGAGCGGCCCGCCCGCCGTCTACGAGGGCCGCTTCGGCCTCCTCAACACCCACCTCGCCGGACGCGAGCACCGGCCCGAGGCGGTCGCCGAGGCGCTCGGCGACCGCTGGGAGGTGCTGCGGACGGCCGTCAAGCCGTACCCGGTCTGCCACTTCATCCACGCCTTCGCCGACGCGGCCCGCGTCCTGCGCGAGTCCGGCGGACTGCGCGCCGAGGACATCGCCTCGGTGCGCTGCGCCATCCACCCGACGCCGGGCAAGGTGGTGTGCGAGCCGGCCGAGGACAAGCTCGCGCCCCGCAACGAGTACGACGCCAAGTTCAGCCTGCCGTACGTGGTCGCCACCATGCTGGTCCACGGCAGGTTCACGCTGGCCGAGCTCGCGGACGAGGCACTGGCGGACCCGGAGGTCCTCGAACTCGCCCGCCGCGTCGAGGTGGTGGAGGACCCGGACAGCGCCTTCCCGCACGCGTACTCCGGCGCGGTCGAGATCCGCACCGCGGACGGCCGCACGCTCGCCCACCGGGAACACATCAACCGCGGGCACGACGAGCGCCCGCTGACCAACGAAGAGATCCGGGCCAAGTTCCGCGAGTCGATGGCGGTGGCGAACGGCCCCACGGACCCGGACCGCGTCGAGCGGGCCGTGCTCGGGCTGGGGCGTGACACGGGCGCCGCGACCGGCCCGGCCGACCGCACCGCCCGAGCGTTCGCCGAGGCATGCAGGGCTGGGTAGCGCGGTAACGCGGTAGTGCGGTAACGCCGCGTAGGGGAAGGGGAGTTGATGCTGCCACATCAACTCCCCTTCCCCTACGCGGCATGCGCGGCGGGCTGTCGTCAATCGACCCCGGCGAGGGCCAAGGTGTGCCGCGCCCGTCGCACCACCGGTGCGTCCACAAGGCGCCCGTCGAGCACCGTCACCCCCGAACCGTTCGCGGCGGCCTCCTCGGCCGCGGCCACGACCGCTCGGGCCCGTGCCGTCTCGTCCTCGGTCGGCCGCATCGCCGCGTGCACCACCTCCACCTGGCCGGGGTGCACGCACATGCGCCCGAAGAAGCCCCAGCGCGCGGTCTGTTCGGTGTCCCGCCGGAAGCGGTCCAGGTCGCGCAGTTCCGCCAGGACCGGAGCGGGCGGCGGCGCGAGACCGGCGGCCGAGGCCGCGGCGACCACCCGGGACCTGGCCCAGGCCAGCGGGGCCGGGTCCACGTCCGGTGCGCAGGTGCCGAGTTCGGCCGCGAGGTCGTACTCGCCGATGCTCAGCGTCCGCACCCCGGGGGTCGCGGCGATCCGCGGAGCCTCGTACACGCCCGTGGCGGTCTCGATCAGCGGGAGCAGCGGGAGGCGGCGCCCGCGGGCCGCTTCCGCGACCTCGGTCACCCGGCACAGTTCCGCCTTCGGCAGCACGATTCCGCCGAACGGCGTCTCGGCGCGGCCCAGTTCGGCCAGGTCTGCCTCGCCCAGTGCGGGTTCGCTGTTGATCCGCACCCAGACCTGCTCGGCGCGGGCGGGATCGGCGCGCAGCCATGCGGCGAGGCCCGCCCGCGCCGTCTCCTTCGCGCCGAGCGGGATCGCGTCCTCCAGGTCGGCGACGGCCACATCGGCCGCGCCGACCGCCCGGACCAGACGGTCCGGACGGTCGGCGGGGCAGAACAGCCAGCTCCGTGGGACGGGTGTTGGCGCGGGATTCACCATCCGACCTTCCCCCGGCCCGAGGTCAGCGAGCGGGCGATGACGGTGCGCATGATGTCGCTCGTCCCCTCGCCGATGGTCATCAGGATCGAGTCGCGGTAGAGGCGCTCGATCTCGTACTCGGTGGAGTAGCTGTACCCGCCGTGCACCCGCATCGCGTCCTGCGCGGCCTGGAGAGCCGTCTCGGAGGCGAACAGCTTGGCCATGCCGGTCTGCAGATCGGCCCGCTCGCCGCGGTCGAGCTCGGCCGCCGACCAGTACGTCAGCAGGCGGGCCGCCTGCAACTGCGTGGCCATCTCGGCCAGCCGGAGCTGGACCGCCTGGAAGTCGTGGATCGGCTTGCCGAACGCGCGGCGGGTACCGGAGTAGGCCAGCGCCTCGTCGTACGACCGCTGGGCGATGCCGAGGCTGCGCCCGGCGATGTTGAGCCGGCCGACCTCCAGGGCGGACAGGACCTGCTGCATGCCCCGGCCCTCGACCCCGCCGAGCAGGTTCTCCACCGGCACCCGGACATCCGTGAAGACGACCTCGCAGGATTCGGTGCCCTTGTAGCCGAGCTTGGGGATGTCGCGGGTGACCTCGAAACCCGGGGAGTCCGCGTCGATGAGCAGAACACTCATGCCGCGGTGCGCCGGGCTCGCGTCGCGGTCCGTCTTCACCAGCACCGGCAGCGGGTCGGCGTAACGGGCGTTGGTGATCCACATCTTGGCGCCGTTGACGACGTAGTGGTCGCCGTCGCGGACCGCGGTGGTGCGGATGCCCTGGAGGTCGGTGCCCGCGTCCGGCTCGGTGAGCGCGATGCCGGTACGGCGGCGGCCCGCCGCGAGATCGGGCAGATGGCGCTTACGCTGCTCCTCGGTACCGTGCCGGGCGATCATCCAGCTGGCCAGCGAGTGGCTGCCGAGGATGCCGGCCACGCCCATCCAGCCGCGCGCGATCTCCTCGAACATCAACGTGAAGGAGACGAAGTCCGCGGCGGCGCCCCCGTACTCCTCCGGGATGAGCAGGCCGAACAGGCCCAACTCCTGCATCTGCTCGACGATTTCGGTGGGGTAGCGCCCCTCGTGCTCCCAGTCCCTGGCCACCGGGACGATCTCGGAGTCCACGAAGGAGCGCAGCATCGACTGGAACTGCTTCTGGTCCTCGTTCAGTTGGAAATCCACGAGACGCTCCCGTCCGGTCCGAAGGCGCCCTCGCGCGCCAGCTTCTTCAGGTCGTCCGGGCCGAGCCCGGCGAGTTCGGCGAGCACCGACGCGGTGTCCTCGCCGAGCGAGGGGGCGCGTCGGTGCTCGGCCTTCGGGGTTCCGGCCCGCACCGGCGAGCCGACCTGGCGTACTTCGCCGAAGCGCGGATGACTCGTCGTCACGATCATGCCGCGGGCCTCGGTGTGCTCCTCGCGCAGTGCCTGCGGCACCGTGTTGATCGGTGCGCACGGCACCCCGGCGGCCTCGAGTGCCGGCAGCCACTCCTGAGTGGTGCGCCGGGCCAGTTCGGCCTCCAGCAGGCGTACGCAGGCGGCGGAGTTCTCGTAGCGCAGCGCGGGAGTGGCGAAGCGGTCCTCGGCGGCCCACGCGGGCGAACCGAACGCCGCGATCAGGCGCTCCCAGAACTTCTGCTTCGCGCAGCCGATGACGATCCACGAGTCGGCGGTCGGAAAGTTCTGGAACGGCACGAGACTCGGGTGCGCCGAGTGGTGGGTGCGGGCCGGTTCGAAACCGCGGTTGAGGTGCCAGGTGGCCAGGTACGTGAGCATGCCGAGCGCGGTGTCGTACAGGCTGACGTCGCAGTCCATGCCCTTGCCGTCGCGGCGGGCGGCGTGCACGGCGGACAGCATCGAGATCGCCGCGACCAGTCCGCCGGTGTAATCCACCATCGACAGACCGGACTTGGTGGGCGGCCCGTCCGGCTCCCCGGTCACCGACATCCATCCGGCAAGGCCCTGGAGCATGTAATCGTAGCCGGGCTGGGCCGAGCGCGGCCCGGTCATGCCGTAGCCGGACAGCGAGCAGCAGACGATGCGCGGGTTGAGGTGCTTGAGGTCGTCGTAGCGGATGCGGATCTTGCCCGGCACGTCGCCGCGCAGGTTCGAGTAGACGGCGTCGCAGTTGCGGACGAGCTCCTCGAAGGTGCGCCGGCCCTCGGGGTTGGAGAGGTCGAGCGCGACCGAGCGCTTGTTGCGGTTGAACGCCTCGAAGAAGAGCGAGTCGCCCTCCTCGGCGTACGGCGGCGTGGAACGGCCCACGTCGCCGCCGTTGCGCGGGTCCTCGACCTTGATGATCTCCGCGCCCAGGTCGGCCAGATGCACGGAGCCGAACGGCCCCGCGCCGTACTGCTCCACGGCGAGAATGCGGATGTCCTGGAGGGGGAGAGGAGGTGTCTGGCTCATGCGCGCGCCTCCGCGGCCTCGGTGTCTGCGCCCGCGGCGAGCGTCATCGGGCCGTTCTTCGCCTCGGGGAAGGAGTCGATCTCCTTGGCGTGGCTGCGGCGGTAGATCAGCACCGTCCGCTCGAAGGACAGGCACTCGTCGCCCTCGGCGTTCAACGCCCGTGTGCGCACGCCGATCAGACCCGCGTAGGGCCGGGACCGGGACTCCCGTTTGGCGGTGCACAGCGACTCCGCGTACAGGGTGTCGCCGACGAAGACCGGGTGGGTGAGCTTTACGTTGGTCAACTCCAGGTTGGCCACCGCGCGTTGGCTCACATCGGTGACGCTCTGCCCGATCAGCATGGCGATGGTCAGGCCCGAGTTGACGATGATCTTTCCGAACGGTGTGCCCGCGGCGTAGTGCGCGTCGAAGTGCGCGGGGTGGGTGTTCATCGTCAGCAGGGTGAACCACGTGTTGTCGGCCTCGCTGATGGTGCGTCCCAGAGGGTGCCGGTAGACGTCCCCGACCTCGAAGTCCTCGTAGAAGCGCCCCTGCCAGCCTGTGTGCACCGCCACGTCCGCAACCTCCTTCTCGCAGGCGGCCTCCTGCCCGGCCCGAGGCCGGACCGCCGCCCATGGATGGGTCGTCAAGGCCATCGGGACGCTGATCCCGGTGGCCGACGAGCGACGAGTATGCCCCCGGACGGACCCCGCGATCAATACGTCCGACATTTAAAGATAGAGGCCTCTTGGAGATGCCTGGTCCAAGCAGACAACCCTTGCAGGAAGCCTTGACAGCCCCATGGCCCTAATGTCAGATCTTTGCGACACGGACCTCGATTCGGACCCTGGGAGTGCCATGGATGTCACGCCCGTTCCACCCACCGCGCAGTTGTCCCACTCTCCGGACGCGCGACTCGATCGCCTCACCGTCCCCACCCGGACCCACTGGATCTGGATGGTGCTACTCGGCTTCCTGTTCGCCTTCGACCTGGTGGACCTCAACACCTTCGCCTACGCGGCCTCCGCCATCCGCGCGGAGTGGGGGCTGTCCATCGGCACGGTCGGGGTGGTCACCTCGGCCTCGTTCTTCGGCATGTTCGTCGGAGGTGTGGTCGGCGGCAGACTCGCCGACCGCTTCGGCCGACGACCCGTCATGCTCGTGGCAGGCGCGGTCTATTCGATCGGATCGCTGCTCAGCGCCGTGGCGCCCGACATCGTCTTCCTCGGCGCCACCCGCATCGTCACCGGGATCGGCCTGCAGGCCATGACCGGAGTCCTGCTGGTCTTCGTCAGTGAGATGTTCCCGCCCGCCAAGCGCGGCCGGTTCCAGTCGCTCATCCTCGCCATCGGTCTGGTGGGTGTGCCGATCGTCGCCGCGTCCTCACGCGTCATCATCCCCATGGGGGAGGGGAGTTGGCGCTGGGTGTTCGTGGTCGGCGCGGGCGGGGCGCTGGGCGTGGCCGCAGCCATCAAGCTGCTGCCCGAGTCCGCCCGTTGGCAGGCCGCGCACGGCCGTGCCGCCGATGCCGAACCGCTGCTGCGTCGCCTGGAGGGCGAGGCGCGCGCCGCGGCCGGTGGTCAACTCCCCGAGCCGACCGAGACCGTGCGGGAAGAGCCCACCGGCCACATCCGCGAACTGTTCACCGCGCGGTACGTCAAGCGCACCGTGGTCAGCGCCGCCGTGATGGTCTGCCTGATCCTCGCCTACTACGGTTTCAGCTCCTGGGTGCCGACGCTGCTGGTGGAGCGCGGCTACACGCAGACCGAGAGCCTCACCTACTCCCTGGTCCTGTCGATCGCCGCCGTCCCCGGCGCCCTGCTCGCCTGGCCGTTCGTCGACCGCTTCGAGCGGCGGAACATCATCCTGTGCACGGCGTCGACCGCGGCGGTCTTCGTGCTCCTCTTCGGCCTGGCGCAGGAACCCGCGCTGATCATGGTCGCCGGCTTCCTGAGCATGATGCTGATGCAGACGACGGTTGCCGTCCTCTACACCTACCTCCCGGAGATCTTCCCCACCTCACTGCGCGGCATCGGTTCGGGACTGGCCAACAGCCTCGGCCGCTTCTCCGGCATCATCGGCAGCATGATCGTGGCGGGTGTCTACTCGGGCTTCGGCTTCGGGGCCGTGTTCGGGTACCTGACGGTGGTCCTGGTGCTGCTCGGCACGCTGCTGGCGCTGTTCGGGGAGCGGACCAGGGCGTCCTGACCGGGCGGTCGGCCCGGCCCGGGACGCCGCATCACATGAGGAACTGCTGAGAGCGCGCCCCAAGGACGGCCAACAGGATGGCCAACACGCCCGGCACATGCTGTCCTGGCGACGGGGGTGTTACGCGGCCGTCGGTTCCGTGCCCCTCGATCCGGAGGGGGACGTCATGAATCGTTGGTGCGACGGGTGTTGCGGCGCCCGCGTCGACGAGCGGGACTGATTCGTGGCCCGCGGGGGGGTGCATGTGTGTGTGCCGTGCGGCGCACCGGGACGATCCGGGGTTGTGCACGGGCCGGACGCAGATGTTCGTGGTGATGGCCGTGCACGGGGCGAAGGCCGACGAACCCGACGACGGGGAGGAGGTGTCGATTCCGATGTGCCGACCGTGCTGTGAGGTCGCCGAGCGGCATCCGCGCGCCCGGTGGGTCGTCGAGCTGCCCTGATGGGTGTACGACAGCGCGCGGCGCCGGAGCTTCTGCCTCGAGGTGGCCTTGTGCCTTACCAGGTCACCCGGAGGCTCCAACGCCCCTACGTTGTAGCCCAGTTGCCAGGTCGAGCTCGACCCGGTCGCGAGCCAGTTCGTTGAGGGCCGTCGCGCTCCGGGCCGCCGTGCGCATCGCCGGTCAGGACGAGGCTCAGTTGTGCTCCTCGTCGATGGTGACGGCGGCGACCTTGTCGAACTTGACGACGATCCGTACGCCGCCCTTCTTGGCGGCGGCCTCGAGCTCGTCCTCGGTGCACTGAGTGATCTCGCGGTCCTCGCCGCAGATCCAGCCGCTGCCGTTGATGGTCGTGTTAGTGGTGGTGTAGAACGCGGTCTTGATGCCTTCGTTGTCCTCGAGGGTGTACTTGCCCGGGGCCAGGTAGCCGAGTTCCCCGGAGCGGAGGCCGCTCGGGTTGCCGGTGTCCGAGTCGCCGCCACCGCTGCTGGAGTGGTCCTCGACGATGCTGACCGCCGTGCCGTTCTTGATCTTCACCGTGGCGGGTACGCCCTTCTTGGACGCGGCCTCGAGCTCCGCCTCGGTGCACTTGGTGGCGGCCTGGCCCTCGGAGTCGCCGCAGATGCGTCCTGCACCCTGGATGTCGGTGTCGGTCGAGGTGAAGAAGGCCTGCTTGGTGTCCTTCAAGTCGCTGACGGTGTACTTGCCGGGCGCCAGGTAGGAGACGGTGCCGAACCAGGTTCCGCTCACGCCCTTGCCCTGAGCCGTACCCCCCGAACCGCTGCCGGCCTGCGACTCCGTGCCGCCCGTGGAACCCGCACCGTCGGCTCCGGACGTGTCCTTCGCGTCCGCGGCCGTGGTCGGCGACCCGGAACCGCTCGACGCGTCGCCGCCGTCCGCACCTCCCTGGCAAGCCGTGAGCAACGTGGTCGTGGCCATCAGAGCGGCGGCGGTGAGGACGGCCTTGCGGCGGTGGTTGCGAAGCATGATGTGGCTCCCCGTTGGTGTGTTGGTGTAGGGACGTGTGGCCGGTCGGTCGGCCGGGCCGTGCCCTTGTTCGATCTTGAGCCTGCCTGATCGAGTGTGTTCGGGGGAAGCGCAGTTACGAGGTGATGACGATCTGGGCGTGCCCTTGAGACACCGAAACATCCCTGAGGCAACGGGTCATGGAGCGCTTCAGTCGCCCCTTCCGGCGCTCAGCTCCGCGCTGGCCCGTTGGCGGAACTGTGGGAATCGCTCCGCCTTCGGATCCAGCACGTCGATGAGGTTGATGAGCTTCTGCTGGAGTTCGGCGAGGCGTGGTGCAGCTCGCGCGGTGTCCTCGGCGAGCCGGTCGACGTCCTCAAGGAGTGGAGTGAACCACCGGCGGAACACGTCGTCACTCTCGAGCTTCTCGCAGAACTCGGCGTAGCCCAGGCACTTGCGACGGCCTGGCTCGCCATTCGGATGCACCATCAGTTCTCCGATGGCCCGTTGCTCGACACGCCAAAGACGCAGTATGTCGTCGTGCCGAGTAACAGTCCGGTTCAGAGCTGTACTGATGGACGAGATGACCCCCACAGCGTTCCGATTGGTCTGTGACTGACCGAGGTCGAGGAACTGGATGTCCCGCCGGAGAATCTCCACCCATCCCAGGTACTCGGCGAGCACGAACACCGTGCTCCGGCGTACGAACTCCCGTTGCTTCGGCGTGCCTTGCACATGAAAGGAGCTGACGAAGCCGTGGTGCGGCCCCGGTGACTGATCGGTCTCGTGACCGCGCAGGATGTTGTACAACCTGGACTGCAGGTCGTATGCGGCCCAGGCCAGCGAGGCCCCGTAGGAGTCCATCAGGTTCCGCTGCTCCACCAGACGCAGGCGCCGCTGCGTCCAGTAGCCGAGCACCGCCGTCGTGGCAGCGCCGCCCAGCGCCACGAACGCGGAGACCAACGTCAGTACGTCCACTGCACCGCTCCCTGTGTGCTCGCGGGCATCGAGGGTACCGCCGACCCCGTTCGCATCTCCCCGGATTTGCCGACGGCGATACGTCATTACTGGGCCCGCAGGGCTGCCCGCACATGCGTGGCGTCGATCTCTGCCCGCGATCAGTGGCCCGTACGAAGTCGCCGACGGGCCCAGGACGGTGTTACGTGGTTTGGGTTTCGGCGCGGAGGGCGAAGAGGATCGTGGCCGCGTCCGCGGGGCGTGTGGGGCGGTAGCCGGTGAGGGACTCGAAGCGGGACAGGCGGTTCAGGACCGTGTTGCGGTGGCAGTACAGCTCGCGGGCCGCGGCGCTCGCCGAACCCGTGTCGCAGTAGGTGGTGACCGCCTCGACCAGGCGTTCACGCTCGTGTGGCGCCAGGTCGGAGAGGCCGGCCAGCACCGTGCGGGCCAGGACGGCGGCCGTGGGGCCGAGGCGGGCGACGGCCACCGGCATCCAGACGTCCGCGAGGGTGACCGGTCCCGCCGCGTCCGGGGGGAGTACCGAGGCGATGGCCTCCGTGATGCGCACCGCGTCGGGGATCCGGGCGAGACCGTGCGCCGTCGGGCCGAACGCGCACGCCACGTCCTTGAGCCACCGCGGGGGACGACCGTCCGCGCCGGGCGGCAGCGCGGTGATCAGCACGAGCATGCCGTGGTGCTGCTGCAGATGCGTGCCCCGGTCGCTGAGGTGGGCGTCGACGGCCTCCCGCAGCCGTGCCTGGGACTCGGGCGGCGCGATGGCGACCGCGAAGTCGCCGGTGGCCTCCACCTGGAGCAGCGTCGCGGTCTGCGCGAGGAGCTGCGGGTCGCGCCCGTCCGACGACAGCAGTCGTCCGATCAGCGTGGCCCGTTCCCGCGCGCGCTCGCGGTCCATCACCGCGATCTCGTCGACGTACGCGGCATGGGTGTGCACCGCGTGGTACTCGACGGCCTCCCAGACCCGCACCGCGCTCCGGGTCAGGTCGGGCAGCCCGGCGGTGGGGGTGCGCTCCAGGAACTCGGTCCACAGCACCCGGAAGTCCGTGCGGATCGCCTGCATCAGCGCGTCCAGTGGCACGCCCTGGTGGGCGCGGCGGCGGCCCAGCTGTTCGGAGGTGGCCAGCAGCTCCGGGGAGGTGGGCAGGTCCGCGATGAGGCGCAGGAGGAGTTCGTAACAGGTACGGCCGATCTGCGTCAGCTCCGGCCGGTCGACGGCTCCCCGGTAGCCGTCGAACTGCGAGATCTCGTCCACGTAGCGCTCGACGAGGCGGTCCAGGTCGTCGAGGCAGTCGCGGACGAGGGCGTGCAGCGCCCGGGTCACCGGCTCGGACGTCCCGCGCTCCCGAGCCGTCTCCGTGACCGCGGATGTGACCGCGGATGTGACCGCGGATGTGACCGCGGATGTGACCGCGGATGTCGCCGCGGCCGTGGCTGTGGACGTGGCCACCGCTGGGGTGGAGTCCGAGGTCGGGTCCGTGGTCGGGTTTGTGGTGTCCGTGGCCCTCTCCGTCCTCGCGTCGGTCGGCTTGTGCATTTGCCCATTATGGCGCCGTGAACCGTAAGCGGTCCGCCACTGTTCGCAGCGCTGTTCACCAGGCATTCTGCTGGTTGTGAGCGGAGTGCGTTCACGGAGGCCCCCGAAGTTCACTGGCCATTGCCCAATCGTCTTGGGCGGCGGACCCGGACCGGGGGCCGACCCCCGTGGACCGCCCGCGGACCCGCCCTCCGCTCCGTCCGTGTCCGTCCGTCGCCGGCCCCGCTCGTCCGGCCGCACCACCAGGCCCGAGGCTCATGATCGATCTGAAACTCACCAACGCCCGCATCCGCACCGTCGACGACCGGCGGCCCACCGCCCACACGCTCGGGGTGCTGAACGGCCGGATCGTCGGCCTGGACGACGACATCGCCCACCTCCCGGCGCGCACCACCGTGGACCTCCACGGCGCCACCGTCGTGCCCGGCTTCGCCGACGCGCACAACCACATGGCGTGGTTCGGACAGACCCTCGACGAGCTGGACCTGTCGGGCGCCGCCACCCTGGAGGCCCTCTACGACATGGTCGCGGCACGCGCCGCCACCCTGCCCGCCGACGCGTGGCTGGTCGGCGCCGGGTACGACGACACCGTCATGGGCGCGCACCCGCACCGCGGCGCCCTCGACCGGGCCGCGGGCGGCCGCCCGGTGTGGCTCAAGCACCGGTCGGGACACATGTGCGTGGTCAGCAGCCCCGTGCTCGACCGGGTGGGCGTGCTCGACGGCAGCGTGCCCGAGCCGGACGGCGGTGTCGTCGTCCGCGACGCCGACGGCAGCCCCACCGGACTGCTCCAGGAACGCGCACAGAACCTGGTCACCTCCTTCACCCTGCCGGTCTCCGTGGAGGGTCTCGCCGACGCGATCTCCAAGGCGGCCGCCGTCTACACGGCCGAGGGGCTCACCCACGTCACCGAGGCGGGCATCGGCCAGGGCCTGATCGGGCGCAGCCCCGTCGAGGCCGCCGCGTACCAGCTCGCCCGTGAGCGAGGCACACTGCCGGTGCGCGTCGAGATGATGGTCGCGGGCGACAACCTCCACGCGCTCGCCGCGCACGAGTCGGACGGCATCACCACCGGCATCGACCTCGGCCTGCGCACCGGGTTCGGCGACGACCGGCTGCGGATCGGCCCGGTCAAGCTGTGGCTCGACGGCTCCCTGATCGGCCGCACCGCCGCCGTCACCGAGCCCCTGTGCGGGCACGGCCACCACGGCGTCTACCAGGGCAGCCCGGACGACATGCGGGACCTGATGGTCGCCGCGCACCGGGCCGGCTGGCGGGTCGCCGCGCACGCCATCGGCGACGAGGCCATCGACCTCGCCCTCGACGCCTTCGCCCGCGCGCAGCAGGCGCTGCCGAGGCCCGACGCCCGCCACCGCATCGAGCACTCCGGTGTGGTCCGCCCCGACCAGCTCGGCCGCTACGCCGACCTCGGCGTCATCCCCGTACCGCAGCCGCACTTCCTGCATGCGGTCGGTGACACGATGGCCGAGGCGCTGGGCCCGGAGCGCGTCGGCTGGCTGTACCGGCACCGCTCGTTCCTGGAGCACGGGCTGCGGGTGCCCGGCAGTTCGGACCGGCCGGTGGCCCCCGGCGCGCCGCTGCTCGGCATGCAGTCGATGGTCGAACGGCTCAGCCGCGAGGGCCTGTTGCTCGCGGGCGACGAGCGGGCCACCGCCGAACAGGCCCTGCGCGCCTACACCCTGGACGCCGCGTACGCGAGCCACGAGGAGGACCGGCGCGGCAGCCTCACGCCCGGCAAGTACGCCGACTTCGTGGTGCTGTCCGACGACCCGGTCACTGTGGACCCGGCCCGGATCGCGGCTGTCGAGGTCCTCGCCACCTTCGTCGAGGGCGCCTGCGTGCACGGTGCCGACGCCCTGGACGACCTCGGCCCCGCGACCGGTACCCGTCCCGCCGTTCCCGTCCCTGCCCCCGCGCGGCCCAGCGCGTGACACCGCACAAGGAGCACCCCATGACGCAACTCGACCGCACGCAGGCCGAGGCGGGCCAGGCGCCACCGGGCGGGACCGACCCGGCCGCGAGCGGCCCCGTGGTCACCGGCAAGGAGGCCGGACGCGTGGCCTTCGCCGCGTTCGTCGGCACCGCCCTGGAGTGGTACGACTACTTCCTCTTCGGCACCGCCGCCGCGATCGTCTTCAACAGCCAGTTCTTCTCGTCGCTCGACCCGGCGACCGCGACGCTCGCCGCGTTCGGCACGTTCGGCGTCGGCTTCGCCGCGCGGCCCCTCGGCGCCGTCCTGTTCGGCTGGCTCGGCGACCGCATGGGACGCCGCCCGGCCCTGCTCATCACCGTGGTCAGCATCGGCATTGCGACCGGCGTCATCGGCCTGCTGCCCGGCTACGCGACCATCGGTCTCGCCGCACCGCTGCTGCTGGTCTTCCTGCGGCTGCTCCAGGGCGTCGCCGTCGGCGGTGAGTGGGGCGGCGCCGTCACGCTCGCCGTGGAACACGCGCCGCCCGAGAAGCGCGGCCGGTACGCGGCGCTGCCGCAGATCGGTTCGCCCGTCGGCACGCTGATGTCCTCCGGTGCCTTCGCGCTGGTGCTGATGATGCCGGAGGACGCCTTCGACTCGTGGGGCTGGCGCCTGCCGTTCCTGTTCGCCTTCCCGCTGACCGCGCTCGCGTACCTCTTCCGCCGCAAGGTCGAGGAGTCCCCGCTCTTCGACGAGCTGCTCCGCAAGGACCAGCGTGCCAAGGTGCCGGCCGTCGAGGTGTTCCGTACGGCCTGGGGCCGCCTGCTCGTGGCGATCTCCTCGGCCCTGCTGGGCGTCGGCGGCTTCTACCTGCTGACCACGTTCGTCATCAGCTACGGCACCGACACCCTCGGCCTGCCGAAGGGGCTGATGGTCAACGCGACGCTCGTCGCCGCCGTGGTGGAGATCTTCGTCATCCTGGCCATGGGCAGGCTGTCCGAGCGGATCGGCGCGGGCCGCGTGACCCTGTGGGGCGGCGTCGCCTCCGCGGTGTGCGCCTTCCCGGTGTACTGGCTGATCGACACCGGCAGTCACATCGCCGTGATCCTCGCTGTTGCGCTCGGCATCGCGCTCCTCGCGGTGACCTACGCCGTCTCGGGCGCCCTGCTCACCGAGCTCTTCCCCGCGCATCTGCGCTACAGCGGGGTGGCCCTGGCCTACAACATCGCCGGCGCGGTGACGGGCTTCCTGCCGATGATCGCCACGGCGCTGCTGAACGCGGCCGGGGGTTCGGTGTCCTGGCCGGCCGCGGTGCTGCTGGCCGCCATCTCACTGCTGACCGCGCTGGGCGGCCTGTTGGGCGCACGACTGCGCGTGCGCGACGACGTGGTGTCCGACGCGTAGCGCGGCCCACCGTCGCGAATGCCCCTGAGCCGCCCGCGGTTCAGGGGCATTGCCGTAGTACGGGGCACGGCCCGCCATGGTGTCCGGCGCCGCGATCGGCGCCCGGACCATGGCGGGCCCACACATGTCGCACAGGGGCACCGAGGGCCTAGCCTCCGGGCCGTTCGCACCACGCGACTTGGAGGAGACCGATGCTCTCGCTTCGTACGGCCACCAGGACACCCCGCAGACGGAGGGTCGCCCTCGCGGCTCTCTCGCTGGCCGGAGCCTGCTCACTGGTCGCCGCGTCCGCAGCGACGACGCCCGCGGCGCCGCCCGGCGGCCACTGCGCGGGCCGCTCCCAACTGCGCGTACCGGGTGCGGAACGCCAACAGGCTGACTGTCTCGACGAGTTGACGACGGCGGGCACGGTGCAATCCGGGCACACGGACCCGGCCGACTACAACGGCCTCACGCCGAAGGACCTGGCCACACCCACCGGCGTCCCCGGTGTCCAGATCGACGGGTACTTCCCCGACACCTCGACCACGAACACCAACCACGGGTGGAACCACGACGCCCAGTTCGTGATCCGGCTGCCCGACCACTGGAACGGCGGCCTGGTGGTCACCGGCACCCCGGCCAACCGCGAGCAGTACGCCAACGACCGCGCCATCGCCGACTGGGTCCTCAAGCGGGGCTACGCCTATGCCGCCACCGACAAGGGAAACACCGGCCTCGCCTTCTACCGCGACGGCGACCGCCCCGGCGACGCCATCGCCGAGTGGAACGACCGCGTCACCCAACTCGCCCGCGCCGCCAAGGCGGTGGTGGCCCAGCGCTACCACCGCCCGCCCACCCGCACCCTCGCCACCGGCATGTCCAACGGCGGCTACCTGGTGCGCTGGCAGCTGGAGAACCACCCCGAGCTCTACGACGGGGGAGTGGACTGGGAGGGCACCCTGTGGCGCACCAAGGGCCCCAACCTGCTCACGTTCCTGCCGCCCGCCCTGCGCGACTACCCCACGTACGCCGCCGGGGGAGAAGGCGCCGAGGCCGCGCGGCAGGCCCTGCACAAGGCCGGTTACCCGGCCGGCTCGGAGTTCCTGTGGCCCTACCACCACAAGGTCTACTGGGACCTGACGCAGCGCATCTACCGCGAGGAACTGGACCCGGACTACGACGGCGCGACGGAGGCGGGCACCCCGTACTGCGCGCCGGGGACCGCGGGGTGCGACGCGGACTACGACTACGCGGCCAGGCCCGCCGAGGTCCGGCGCGCCGTCGACCGCATCGCGTTGACGGGACGTATCGGCAAACCGCTGATCACCTTGCAGGGCACCCTGGACGTGCTCCTGCCCATCACCAAGACTTCCGACGTCTACGCCGACATGGTGCGCACAGCCGGACGCGGGGCGCTGATGCGCTACTACCGCGTGGAGGACGGCACCCACGTCGACTCCCTCGTCGACAGCTTCCCGGACAGGCTCCGCCCGGTCCTCCCGTGCTATCGCTCCGCCTTCGAAGGCATGGAGAAGTGGGTTTCGGGAGCGGCGCGGCCCCCGGCCGACCACACGGTGCCGCGCCCGGACGACGCGGACACCGCGACGCTGCTCACGAGCTGCCCGCTGGATTAGCGTCCCTGCGCATCCCTGCACGTCCCTGCGCATCCCTGCGGGGGAAAAGCGGCACCGGGACCGCTGTTCTTCAGGGTTGGGCCAGGCGGAGTTCGCAGCCGCTGTCGCGGACTCCCGTGGCGGCGCCTTCGGCCAGGGCGGTGTCGGTGATGACCGTGTCGAACGCGGCCAGCGGAGCCACCCGGTACTTGCCGAAGGTGCCGAACTTCGAGGAGCCCGCGACCAGGACCGAACTCGCCGCGGACTCCATGGCCGCCTGTTTGACGTCGACCTTGGGTTCCGACGGGGTCGTGACACCGCGCAGCAGGTCCCAGGAACTGGTGCTGATGAAGGCGATGTCGAGGGCGAGCTGACGCAGTGTCGCGGCCCCGAGCCGACCGACGCTGGACCGGTTCGCCTTGTCGATGCGGCCGCCGGTGTGGACGACGTCGAGGTGGGGCGCGGCCATGAGTTCGTCGGCCGTGGCGAAGTCGTTGGTCACGACCGTCAGGTCGTTGAGCCCTGCCAGGGCCGGGACCATGGCGAGGAGGGTGGTGCCCGCGTCGAGGTAGACGGTCATGCCGTCGGTGACGAGGCGGGCGGCCTCGGCGGCCATGGCCCCCTTGGCGGGCTGCTCGACGTGGGTCTTGTCCTGGAAGCTGGGTTCGGTGCTGACGTGGCTGGCGATCCTGACGCCACCGGGCACCGAGACGACCAGCCCCTGTCGTTCCAGCTCGGCGATGTCCCGTCGTACGGTCATGTGGGAGACGTTGAACAGCTGCGTGATCTGCTGGACGCTGAGCACGCCCTCCTTGCGCAGGTGGCGCAGGAGTCGCTCTCGCCGCTGGTCCGGGATGAGCGGCAGGTGCTCCTGAGCGGTCATCGTCACTCTCCTCTGTGATTCGTATGTGACGTTAGCCGATGATCATGCTGCTCCGTCGGTGCGTCAGCCTCCGACGAAGGTGCTGAGCAGCAGGACGCCGCCGAGGCTGAGCAGGGACTGCAGGGACAGCATGAGGGTCCAGGTGCGGAACGTCTGGGAGACGGAGAGCTGGAAGTACTCCTTGAACAGCCAGAATCCGGAGTCGTTGACGTGGGAGAGCATCACGGCGCCGGAGGCGGTGGCGAGCACCATCAGTTCCGGGGAGACGCCGGGGTAGGCGGTGAGCAGCGGGGCGACGATGCCGGTCGCGGCGGCCGTGGCGACGGTCGCGGAGCCGAGGCAGATGCGCAGCAGGGCGGCGACGAGCCAGGCGAGCAGCAGCGGCGGTATCGACCAGTCGACGGCGTAGTCGGAGATGATCTTGTCGATGCCGGTCGCGGTCAGCATCTCCTTGAGTCCGCCGCCCGCGCCGAGGATCAGCACGATCGCGCCGACGGGCCCGAGCCCCTTGCCCGCCATCTTCTGAAGCTGCGTCAGGCCGAAGCCGGAGCGCACGCCGAGCGCGAAGAAGGCGAAGACCACGGCGGCGAGCAGCGAGAGGACCGAGGAGTCGCAGGCCTCGAAGAAGTAGTACGGCAGCGTGCCCTCGGCGGTGTTCGAGGTGCCCAGGGTGCCGATGAGCATGAGGCCCGGCGGGAGCAGGACCGTGATCAGGGCGAGCGCGAAGGAGACGGGGCGCCGCTGGTTGTCCGGCGCCGGGTCGGGCTGCGGCACGGGGCCGCGGTCCAGGTCGGGGGCCGGGCCGAACCACCGGGAGGCCACCTTGGTCAGCAGCGGTCCCGTGACGACGGCCAGCGGGATGCCGATCAGCAGGCCGTACAGGATGGTGAGGCCGGTGTTCGCGCTGTAGGCGGACACGGCGAGGGTGGGCGAGGGGTGCGGGGGCAGCAGGCCGTGCGAGACGTACAGGCCCGCGGCCATCGGCAGGCCGACGTACAGCAGATGCGTGTTCGTGCGCTTGGCGACCGCGTAGACCAGCGGCACCAGCATGACGAAGCTGACGTCGAAGAGGTGCGGCATGCCGATGAGCAGGGCCGCCGCGGTGATCGCGGTCGGGATCCACTTGACCGGGCGCGCTCCGATGAAGACGGTCGCGATGCGGTCCGCGCCGCCGGAGCCGAGCAGGATGCCGCCGAGCAGGGTGCCGAGGCCGATGGTGGGGCCGCTGCTGGCGAGCGCGTCGCCGAAGCCGTCCTGGAAGTGCTCGACGGTCTTGCCGGGCGAGATGCCGGCGGCCAGGCCGAGGCCGAGGGCCGACAGCGCGAGCGCCAGGAACGGGTGGAGCTTGAACTTGGTGATGAGCACGACGAGCACGGCGACGGCCGCGGCGCCGAGCAGCAGGTGCTGGACGTCGGTGCTCACGACCGCACCGCCGGGGTGGCGGGGCGGGCGGCGCGGCCGGCGTTCCAGGCCTGCGCGAGGTCCGTGTCGGCGTCGGCGAGGTCGCCGAGGCGGACGAGTTCGCCGGCGGCGACGGGGCGGGCCAGCGTGGTGTGCGCGGCGAGGTAGAGCGGGGCGACGTCGGTGGGGGAGTCCTCGTCGCGCAGCAGCACGGCCTGGACACCGGTGACGTCGTGGTGGTGCCCGCCCATGTCGAGGACGGTGCCCGCGGGCAGGTCCTGGCGGGCGCGGCCGGCCAGCACGGCGTGGCCGCGGGGATCGGTGCCGCCGGAGGGGCGGTGGTGGAGCACCGCCGACAGCAGCGACAGCGGGGTCTCGACGCCCATCAGGTGGTACGGCAGGTAGACGGCCGCGTAGCCGCCGTCCTGGCTGACGACGTGGCCCTTGCCGCGCAGTGTCTCCCAGGTCTCGGGGTCCCCGGTGCGCACGACGACGAAGACGCCGCCCGCGAAGGAGGCCTCGTCGGGCAGGCGCAGGGCGCTGAAGACGTCGACCGCGCCGTCGCGGCGCAGCACGCCGCCGTCCTCGCGCAGCCGGTAGATGTCGGCCAGTTCCGCGATGCGGGCGACGGGGTAGTGCAGCCGCTCGGTGTCGGGCTTGAATCCGGTGTTGGTGGCGACGACGGCCATCTCGCAGTAGTCGGCGGTGGCGCCCTGGGGCAGGGCGGACACGGCTTCGGCGCGGGCCTTGAGGGTGCCCGGCGCGTCGTCGCCGAGGGTGAGGAGCGCGCCGAGGTCCGGGGCGGCGACGGTGGTGTCGAGCTGGGTGACGGTGCCCTGCTCCGGGTCGAACACGAGGTCGTACTCGCTCGACTTGCCGATGGCCACGATGTCGAGGCCGAGGAACTGCGCCCAGGTGACAAGCCCGATCAGGTTGGCGGGCTGGTCCCCGTCGGCGGTCGTGTAGACGAGGCCCGCCCGCTCGGCGAGTTCGGCCAGGTGGAGTCCGGCGACGGAGTCGACTTCCTTGCTCACCATCGCCACGTGACGGCCGGCCTCCAGTGCCTCCTTGGCCATGGCGTAGCCGTGCACGGGGCTGCCGGTGGCCTCCACCAGGATGTCCCAGTCGGCCGCGCCGAGGAGGGCTCCGTCGGCGACCAGGGCGATGTGTCCCTCGCGCCGGGCGCGGGCGACGGCCGCCTCGTCGGGGCAGTCGGCGAGGCGGGCCGTGTCGTAGCCGAGTTCGCCGAGCATGGCGCGCAGCCTCGGCAGGTCGCGGTCGCACAGCACGGACGGCTGCAGGGCCTCGATCCGGAGGGTCTGCGCGAGGAGGGTGCGGGCGAATCCGCCGCCGGCGCCGGACAGTGCGTAGCGCACGCTCCGGCCCTCGGTAGCGGCGAACAGGTGGTGCAGGTTCACGGGCCCTCCTCGATGAGTGCTCACAGGCAGACGTGACCTCGGCACAAGGGGCCAGGGGTCGACAGACGGTGGCTGGATGTACTCCCACCGGTTAACAACATGTATCAGCCATTCCCATCCGAGTAAAGGTTGTTAACATAAATTCACACGCAGGAACGTCGGGAGCACACACCGACGTCACACCCACCGCACCATGGAGGTCCGATGCCACTGCTCGGAGCGATCGCCGACGACTTCACCGGAGCCACAGATCTCGCCACCACGCTCGTCGCCCGCGGGTTCCGGACGGTGGTGGCCGTCGGCTCCGACGGCCTGACCGACGACGGGCCCGACGCTCTCGAGGTGAACGAGGCGGACGCCGTGGTCGTCGCGCTCAAAACCCGGACGACCCCGGTCGACGAGGCCGTCCACGAGTCCCTGGCCGCCCTGCGGGCTTTGAAGGGCGCGGGTTGCGAGCGCTTCTACTTCAAGTACTGCTCGACCTTCGACTCGACGTCCCGCGGCAACATCGGCCCGGTCACCGACGCACTCCTCGACGCCCTGGGGGAGAGCGCGACCGTCGTCGTCCCCTCCTTCCCCGCCACCGGCCGCACCGTCTACAAGTCGCGCCTGTTCGTCCACGACGAACTGCTCGACGAGAGCCCGATGCGCCACCACCCCCTCACGCCCATGCACGACTCACACGTCGGACGGCTCCTCGCGCCGCAGACCCGGCGCCCGGTGCGCGCCGTCGGCCTCGACACCGTCCGCTCCGGCTTCCTGCCGGTGCGCGACGCCCTGACCGCCCCGGAGTTCTCCGGGGCCCTCACCGTCGTCGATGCCACCAGCGACGACGACCTGCGCACCATCGCCGAAGCCACCAGCGGCATGCGCCTGATCACCGGCGCGGCCGGCCTCGCCCTCGGCCTCACAGGACCGCACCAGGGCACCGCCCGCGCCACCGCGGCCTCCGCATCCGGTGCGTACGGAGCCGTCCTGGCCGGCAGCGCCTCCGCCGCCACCCGAGCCCAGGTCGCCCACGCGCAACAGCACCTGCCGTACCGCAAGCTCGACATCGCGGCGCTGCGCGCGGACCCCGCGGCGACCGTGGCCGGCCTCGTCGATTTCGCCCGGGCCTGCTGGCACCGCGACCCGAAGCTGCCCCCGCTCGTCTACGCCGCCGCCTCGCTCGACGACCTCGAACACGACACCCCCGCCGGTGCGACCCCCGCATCCGAACTCATCGAACAGGCGCTGGCCGACTGCGCCACCGCACTCGTGGCCGCCGGAGCCAGGCGGCTGCTCGTCGCCGGCGGCGAGACCTCCGGGGCCGTCACCACCGCCCTGGACAGCCGCACCCTGCGCATCGGACAGCAGATCGCCCCGGGCGTCGCCTGGGCCCGCACCCAGCCGGGAGCCGGCGGGGTGTCCGAGGGCATCGACCTCGCCCTCAAGTCCGGCAACTTCGGCGGCACCGACATCTTCACCACGGCCTGGGACCACCTCGCATGAGCCTCCGCCACGAACTCGCCGCGGCCGGAGCCCACTTGGCCGCACTCGGCCTGAGCCCCGGCTCCTCGGGAAACCTCAGTGTCCGGGACGGCGACCGCGTCCTCATCACACCCACCGGCGCCAACCTCACCTCCCTCGACCCCGACCACCTGACGGCACTCGACCTGAACGGCACACACCTCGACGGCCCCCGGCCGTCCAAGGAATTCCCGCTCCACACCGCGTTCTACCGACGCGACCCCGACGCCCGGGCGGTCGTCCACCTGCACTCGCGCCACGCCGCGGCCATCTCCTGCCGCCCCGCGTGGTCCCCTCACAGCGCGCTGCCGCCCCTCACCCCGTACTTCGTGATGCGCGTCGGCCAGACACCCCTGCTGCCCTACGCGCCCCCGGGAGACGTCCAGCAGGCCGACGCACTCGAAAAGCTGCCCTTCCCGTTCCGCGCCGCGCTCCTGCAGAACCACGGCCCGGTGGTGTCCGGAACCACGGTCGCAGGCGCCGTCGACGCCGCCGTCGAGCTGGAGGAGACCGCCGCCCTCCTCCTCTCCCTCGGGGACCTCCCGCCCCGACTGCTCACGCCGCAGGAGGCGCAGGACCTCGCCCACAAGTACGGCACACCATGGAGCGCCTCGACTCACTCGGCCGACTGAGGGGGAGAGGCCCGTCTCAGGGACGTACGAGGCGGCGCAGGGCGCGACGGGCGAGTGGGGCGTAGAGGAGAACGACGAGCGCGGCCCCCTCGATGGTCAGCCGCGTCGAGACGCCCGATCCCGCCAAGCTGTCCACGGCGTGCCCCAGCCGCATGCGGACGGGGCCCATCCGCACGCGCCAGCTCCACGTGCGGGCCTCGTGATCGACGTCCGTGACGAGGAACCGCACGGCCGGCCCCGCCACGGGACGCAACCGCCCCCGCATCCCGGTGCGCAGCTCGGGGCCTGCCTCCACGGACCGGATCTGCGGTGCCCACGTCGGCCAGAGAGCGGGCCGGGCATACCGCAGCCACACCGTGTCCACGTCCGCGGCGCCCTGCGCCCGCAAGGTCAGCCTCATTCCCTCACGCTGACCGCAAAGCGCCGCGTCCGCCAGCGGGCGGGGCGGTGGTCCGCGTCGAGCCGCTCGGCTGCCGTCACTTGCCGCTGTAGACGGGGAACGCGCTGTGTTCGCCGTAGTCGACATCGCGCAGCCCCCGCAGGGCGTCCATGTCGTCGCCGGAGATCTCGAAGTCGACCTCGGCGTTGGTGCGCATGTGCGCGGGGTTCGCGGTCTTGGGCAGCGACACCGTGCCCAGCTGCAGGGTGTAGCGGATGCACAGCTGCGGGACGGACACGCCGTACTTCTCCGCCATCGCCTGGACCTCGGCGTTCTTCAGGATCGCTCCGTGTGCGATCGGCGAGTACGCCTCGACGAGGATCTGCTTGCCCTCGCAGTAGTCCAGGAGCTCCGAGGGGGTGTTGCCGGCGTGCACGAGCAGCTGGTTCACGTGCGGTACGACGGTCGCGCCCTGGAGGAGGTTCTCCAGGTCCTGCTGCTGGAAGTTGGACACCCCGATGGAGCGGATCCTGCCGGCCTGGTACGCCTCTTCGAGCGCGCGCCATGCGGCCCGGTTGCCCTCGGCGTAGTCGCCGCCGCGGAAGTCGTCCCACGGCTGCGGGCTGTGGATGAGCATCAGGTCGATGTACTCGATGCCGAGCTTCTCCAGCGACGCATTGATCGCGGCGACCGCCCGGTCGTAGTCCTTGACCTCCGCGGCGAGTTTGGTCGACACGAACAGCTCGTCGCGGGGGACCGCGGCGCCGCGCACGCCCTCGCCGACGCCGCGCTCGTTGCCGTAGGCCTGCGCGGTGTCGATGTTGCGGTAGCCGAGCTCCACGGCCGCGCGGACCGCCTCGGCGACCTGGTCGTCGTCGATGAACCAGGTGCCGAGCCCCAGCTTCGGGATCCGGACGCCGTTGGACAGGGTGAGGGTCTCGTCCAGGATGGTCATGCGGTTGCTCCGTTCCTCGGCAGCTCGCCGTACACCTCGTCGGTGACCGGCTCGAGCCATTCGTTGCTGACGTTCTCGCCCGGGGTGATGAAGGCGATGTGGGAGAACCACGAGTCGGCCTTCGCGCCGTGCCAGTGCTTCGTGCCCGCCGGGACGCGGATCACCGTTCCCGGCTCCATGCCGACGGGGTCCTCGCCCTCGGCCTGGTACCAGCCGCTGCCCGCCGTGCACAGCAGGACCTGGTCACCGCCGCCGCCCGTGCCGTGGTGGATGTGCCAGTTGTTGCGGCAGCCCGGCTCGAAGGAGACATTGCTGACGGGGACGCTCCCCGAGGCGAGCGGGGCCAGGTAGCTCTGGCCGGTGAAGTACTGCGCGAAGGCGTCGTTCTTCTCCCCGAGCGGGAAGATCTGGTCGAATCCGTTGACAGTCATGTCGTGCTTTCTTTCTGGTTCAGCGCTTCAGCGCGTCCCGCTGTTCAGCGTGTCTCGCCTAGCGATTGACGTAGGCCATGTGCTGGGCGTTGTAGCGGTCGCCGCTGACGCCGACGCGCCGGGCAAGGCCGTCGAGGTCGGCGACCTCGTCCGCGGACAGCGCGAGGGCCGTCGCGGCGTTGTTCTCCTGGATGCGTGCCGTGCGGCGGGTGCCGGGGATCGGCACGATCCACGGCTGCTGGGCGAGCAGCCAGGCCAGGGCGATCTGTCCCGGCGACGCGTCCTTTACGTGGGCGAGCCGGCGGACGTGGTCGACGAGCGCCTGGTTCGCGGTGAGGTTCTCCGCCTCGAAGCGCGGGACCCGCCGGCGGATGTCCCCGTCGGTGAAGGTCGTGGAGGTGTCGACGGTGCCGGTGAGGAAGCCCTTGCCGAGGGGGCTGAACGGCACGAACCCGATGCCGAGCCCGGCGAGCGTGGGCAGCACCTCGGCCTCCGGGTCCCGTGTCCAGAGCGAGTACTCGCTCTGGACCGCGGTCACGGGCTGGACGGCGTGCGCGGCGCGGACGGTGGCGGCCGAGGCCTCGGAGAGCCCGAAGTGCCTGACCTTGCCCTCGGCGATCAGCTCGCCGACCGTGCCCGCGACGTCCTCGACCGGCACGTCGGGGTCGACGCGGTGCTGGTAGAGCAGGTCGATCGTGTCGGTACGCAGCCGCCGCAGCGACGCCTCCGTGACGCGGCGGATCTGCTCGGGGCGGCTGTCGAGGCCGACGCTCCGGCCGCCCTGGATGTCCCATCCGAACTTGGTGGCGATCACGACCTGGTCGCGGATCGGCTCCAGCGCTTCGCCGACCAGCTCCTCGTTCACGTAGGGCCCGTAGACCTCGGCGGTGTCGAAGAAGGTCACGCCCTCGTCGACCGCGGAACGCAGCACCGCGACCATGTCGTCGCGGCTGCCGGGATTGGGGCCGTAGCTCTGGGACATGCCCATCGCGCCGAGCCCGATCGCGGAGACCTCCAGGCCCTGTCCGAGTGTTCTGGTGTGCATGGTCAGCCCTCTTGGGTCGTGGTCGGGTCATGCGGTCCCGGGGCACCCACCGCTCGACGGGACATGAGGTACTCCCGTGCTTCGATCCTGGCATCCATGCGTTCCACGCTAAAGCGCCGCGCCGCTGTGAGGGATGCCCTGTCAGTACGTCCTTCACCGGGGATTCCCTCGCTCCGCATCGTCGAGGGGCAGGATGGAGCACGAAGGCGTGGGACAAGGTGCGCATGAGGGTTCTCACGCCCCTTCGTGGGTCGGCCTGTGTCGGAGGAGGAAAGAAGTGAAGGCGCTGCGTTACCACCGCTTCGGAGGCCCTGTCGCCGTCGAGACGGTCCCCGACCCGCAGGTTCCGGAGGACGGCGCCGTGGTGCGCGTCGCGGCCTCCGGCCTGTGCCGCAGCGACTGGCACGCCTGGGCCGGGCACGACGACACGGTGACCCTGCCGCAGATCCCCGGGCACGAGTTCGTCGGCCGGGTCGAGGCCGTGGGCGCGAAGGTACGGAACTGGTCCGTGGGGGACCGGGTGACCGCTCCCTTCGTCAACGGGTGCGGAATCTGTGAGTGGTGCAAGGGCGGGAACGCGCAGGTCTGCCCCGACCAGACGCAACCCGGCTTCACCCACTGGGGTTCGCATGCCGAGCTGGTCGCCGTGCGGGCGGCCGACGTGAACCTGGTGGCAGTCCCCCCGACCGTCTCGGACGCCGCGGCGGCCGGCCTCGGCTGCCGGTTCGCCACCGCCTACCGTGCCGTGTCCGCGCGCGGGCAGGTGCGGGCCGGCGAGTGGGTGGCCGTCTTCGGGGCCGGGGGCGTCGGGCTCAGCGCCGTCATGGTCGCCGTCGCGCTCGGCGCGCGGCCGATCGCGATCGACCACTCGGCCGATGCGCTGGCGCTCGCGGCGAAGGCCGGTGCCGCACACGTGCTGACCGTCTCGGACAGCACGGTCCCGGAGATCGTGGAACTCACCGGTGGGGGAGCCCATGTCGCCGTGGACGCGGTGGGGGCGTCCGAGGTGATCGACATGAGCATCCGGTCGCTGCGCCGGCGCGGACGCCATGTGCAGATCGGGCTCCTGGCGGGGCCGCCCCCCGCGATCCCGCTGGACCGCGTGCTCGCCCGGGAACTCGATGTTCTGGGCAGCCACGGCATGGCGGCGAGCGACTACCCGGAACTGCTCGACCTGGTCGAGCGTGGGGTGCTGCGGCCGGCCGATCTCGTGACGCACGCGGTCGGGATGGAGGAAGCCGTACCCCTGCTGTTCGCCGAGGGCGCCGCCCGCCGCTCGGGCATCACCGTGCTGTGCCCGCAGGGCGACCACGACGGGGCGACGCCGACGACACACCAGGCCTGAGCCGATGGTGCCCAGCGGCCCGGTCCTGTCGGCAGGTGTCTTCAGTCGACCGGGTGGCCCGGTGCGATGCCTTCGGCGTCGGAGAGCCTGAACGGCTGCCGCTCGGGCGCGCCGTCGGTGCCCGCGGCCTCCGGGGCGAGGACGAATCCCACGTGGTCGCCCTCGTCGAGCCGCGTCACCACGCGGCCCACCAGCCAGGCCCGGGCCGCGCCGAGCACCACGGTCGCGTGCGGACCCGGGGCCCAGGCAACCGCCGCGAACTTGTCCACGTGGTCGCCGCTCTCGCCGCCGAACAGCCGGGCCAGGGCGTACTGATCACGTCCCAGCAGGTGTACGGCGAGGTGGTCGGCGTTCTTGGCGATCCCGTACGTCCGGTTGGCCTTCGAGAGCCACACGAGGTAGCGGACGGGGCGGATCGAGCACTGTGAGGAGAAGCCGACCAGGCACCCCGCCCGTTCGCCGTCAACCGCGGCGGTGACGACGCACAGTTCCGGGTCCAGACGCTCCACGAACGCGTCCGCGAAAGACATGGCGGCAACATCTCCCTCGGATCGGCGGATCGGCGGACCGGCGAGCACCGGCGCGGCAGGCGGGCCGGCTGCTCCCGAACCCGCTGAGTCCGTTCCAGCTGACCACGGTGAGGGCGCAGCCGCGCTGCGGCACGCGGCTGATTGCGCGGGTACCCCGTGCCCGCGGTCCATGCGCCGCGTCACTGCCCCGGAGAGGTTGGCGACCCGGCCTCCCGACGAGGGCCGGACGCGGCCGCCGCTCCGCGTGCCTCGGCCAGGACGAGGCGGGCCCGGCGGGTGCGCGGGCCGAACAGTGCCAGCACGACGGCGCCGACCATCCAGGTCCCGGCGATGAAGTAGAAGACGCTCCGGTACCCGTGCCCGTTGTAGAGCGCTGCCACGATGAGCGGGCCCGCGGCATTCGACAGCCGGCCGAGGCCGTAGGAGATGCTCGTGCCCAGGGAGCGGCCACGGGTGTCGAAGAGCTCGGGGGAGTAGGCGTACGCCAGCGCCGTGTAGCCGCGCTCGAAGAAGTTCACCAGGAAGCCGAACACCACGATGAAGGCCGGGCTGAAGGTGAGCCCGTACAGCAGGCCGCACACCGCGATGACCGTGCCGAACACCGTCAGCGACCACTTGCGCTCGAAGCGGTCCGTGACCAGGGACGCCAGATACGAGCCGAGCGGCGCGCCGACCGTGGTGAGCGCCACGTAGAAGACGGACTTCTCTACGCTGAAGCCCTCCTTGGCGAGCAGTGTCGGCGCCCAGCTCGAGTAGCCGAAGAAGCCGATGGTCTGGGTCACCCACAGGACCGTCAGGAGGAGCGTCGGAAGCAGGTACTTCTTCTGCAGGAGCAGCTTCAACGGCGCCTTCTGGGCGGGGACGTCCTCGATCGGCGGTGCCGGCTCGGGCAGCGGGCCCTTCTCCGCGGCGACCTGCTCCTCGATCTCACACAGCACCTGGTCGGCCGCCGCGTGATCGCCCCGGCTCTCGTGCCAGCGCGGCGACTCCTTGAGGTGCCGGGTGAACAGGACCAGCAGGATGCCGAGCGACCCCCACAGGTAGACCAGTCGCCACGACCAGTCGCTGAGCGGGACCACCGCGCTGGCGATCAGGTTGGTGACCGGCGTGCCGCAGATGCCGATGACGATGGCGTAGGCCTGGTACTTGCCGCGCACCGCCGCCGGATACAGCTCATTGACGTAGACGACGGCCACGACGGTCATCGCCGACAGGCCCGCCGAGGTCAGGATGCGGAACACACCGAGGGACACCAGGTCCCAGGCGAAGACCGAGGCGAACGAGAAGAAGGCGAAGAAGAACGTCGTCTGCACCAGCGCCCGTTTGCGCCCCCACCGGTCGGCGACGGCGCCACCGACGACCGAACCGATGAACATGCCGACGAAGGAGAGGGAGGTGACATAGGCGATCTGATTGACCGTCACTCCCCAGATGGTCACGAGCTTCGGCGCCGTGACGGCGAAGCTGTTGATGTCCGCGAACTCGAAGAAGTAGGCGAACGACACGGCGAGCAGGGTGAGTTTGTGGAACCGGGATATCGGCAGCCTGTCGATCCGGTTGAGTGCGTTGGAGGGGGACATGTGACGCCTTCGTCAGATGAGTCAGGTGAGTGGGTTCAGGGGGAGGGGCAGGACTCAGAGGGGCTCGCCGGGCCAGTACAGGCGCATCGGGTTGTCGACGAGGAGCCTGCGCTGTTCCTCCTCGGTCACCGCCACCTGCGGCACGTGGTCGACCAGGAGTCCGTCGTCGGGCATGTGGTCGGTGAGGTTGGGGTGGGGCCAGTCCGTGCCCCACAGAGCCCGGTCGCCGAACTCCTCGACCACGCGGCGGCCGAAGGGGACGACGTCCGTGTACGCGCGCCGCTGCCCGTCGAGCGCGGCGGGTCCTGTGACACTGAGGCGCTCGGGGCAGGTCACCTTCACCCACACGTCATGACGGTCCACGAAGCGCAGGAACCGGCTGAACCCGGGGCCGTCCACGGGCTGGCGCACGTCCGGGCGCCCCATGTGGTCGATCACCAGGGGAGTGGGCAACGAGCCGAAGAATCCCTCCAGTTCGGGCAGGTCGACGCTCTCGAAGTAGAGGACGATGTGCCAGCCCAGTGGGGCGATCTTCCGCGCGATGGTGGTGAGCGCCTCCGTGGGCGAGGTGTCCACCAGGCGCCGTACGAAGTTGAAGCGCACGCCGCGTACACCCGCGGCGTCGAGGTCGCGCAGCTCGCGCCCGGTGATGTCGGGGCGGACGGTGGCGATGCCGCGGGCCCTGCCGTCCGCGGCGCGCACGGCGTCGACCATCGCGGAGTTGTCCGCGCCGTGGCAGGTGGCCTGCACGATCACATTGCGGGTGATGCCCAAGCGGTCCCGCAGGGCGAAGAGTTGGTCCTTGCCGCCGTCGCAGGGTGTGTACTTGCGCTCCGGCGCGAAGGGGAACGAGGCCTGCGGGCCGAAGACATGACAGTGGGTGTCCACGGCTCCTGCGGGCAGCCGGAATGTCGGCTCGGACGGGTTCTGGTACCAGTCCAGCCAGCCGGGGGTCTTGGGGGAAAGTGTGTGCACGGGTCTGATCCCTCGCGGTGTGTGGGGTGGCCGCCGGTCTCTCGCGGTGGTGGAGTGGCGGCCGGTGGTCAGCGGCCCTGGCTCTTCAGCAGCGCGTCCAGGCGCGGGTACACGGCGCGGGCGTTGTGCTCCTGGACGGCCGCCAGATCGTCCGCGGGCAGCCGTGCCGCCTCCGCGTACCGGCGGGTGTCGTCGAAGTGGTGGCCGGTGCACGGGTCGATGTCCCGGACGGCGCCGATCATTTCCGAGGCGAAGAGGATGTTCCGGGCCGGTACGACGTCGTACAGGAGGTCCGAGCCCGGCTGGTGGTACACGCATGTGTCGAAGAAGACGTTGCCGAGGACGTGCTCCTCCAGCGGCGGCTTGCCGAGGGCCATCGCCAGCCCGCGGAAGCGCCCCCAGTGGTACGGGACGGCGCCGCCGCCGTGCGGGATGACCAGGCGCAACGTGGGAAAGTCGGTGAACAGGTCGCCCTGGACGAGCTGCATGAACGCCGTGGTGTCGGCGTTGAGGTAGTGCGCGCCGGTGGTGTGGAAGGCGGGGTTCACGCTCGTACTGACATGAACCATGGCCGGGATGTCGTACTCCACCATCTTCTCGTAGACGGGGTACCAGGAGCGGTCGGTGAGCGGCGGCGCCGTCCAGTGCCCGCCGGACGGGTCGGGGTTGAGGTTGAGGGCGACCGCGCCCAACTCCTCCACGCAGCGCACGAGTTCGGGGACGCAGGTGGCCGGGTCGACGCCGGGGGACTGCGGCAGCATCGCGGCGGGGGCGAATCGCCGCGGGTACAGCCGGGCGACGCGGTGGCACAGGTCGTTGCAGATCGACGCCCAGGCCGCCGAGGTGGCGAAGTCGCCGACGTGATGCGCCATGAAGGAGGCGCGCGGCGAGAAGACGGTCAGGTCGATGCCGCGCTCGTCCATGAGCCGCAGCTGGTTCGGCTCGACGGTCTCCCGCAGCTCGTCGTCGCTGATCCTCAGGTCCGCGCGGGCGGGGGCCGCGGCGGGATCCGTGAGCGAGGCGATCTGCCGCTCGCGCCAGGCGGCGAGCGCGGGTGGCGCGGTCGTGTAGTGACCGTGACAGTCGATGATCATGGTGGTGTCCTTCGGAGGTACGGATCGTCGTCGACGACCGCACCCTGACCCCGCCGTACGGACCGTGCGAGCGCCCCGCACACGGAACTAACCGTCCCTTAACATGCGGGACCCGGCGGTCACCCGAGACACGTGTCTCAGGGACGTGGTCTACATTCGTAGGCCGGCGGCAACCGCACAGACACCGCTGAGGGGAGGCCGGGAAACGTGCACATATTGCTGGCCGAGGACGACGACGGAGTGGCCGGCGCGCTGCTTGAGGTCCTCTACGACCACGGACACGACACCAGGCGGGTCACGCACGGCTCGGACGTGCTGACCTACCACCGCAGCTCCGACCTGCTGCTCCTCGATCTCGGCCTGCCCGACATCGACGGACTGGAGGTACTGCGCTCGCTGCGGGCGGTCAGTGACATGTCGGTGGTGGTGCTCACCGCCCGCGGCGACGAACGCTCGGTGGTGCGCGGGCTGCGCCTCGGAGCCGACGACTACCTGGTCAAACCGGTACGACTCGCGGAACTGCTCGCCCGGATCGACGCCGTCACCCGCCGCACGGCGGCCCGGAGCGCACCCGGGGCCCGCAAGGTCGGCGTCGGCGACGTCGAGATCGACCTCGACGCACGCCGGGTCACGGCCGGAGGCACAGACATCGAGCTGACCACCAAGGAATTCGACATCCTCGCGGTCCTCGCCGCGCGCGCCGGCACCGCCGTCAGCCGCGAGCAGGTCCTCGACCAGGTGTGGGGCGACGCCCACCACGGAGTGTCCCGCTCCCTCGACGTGCACCTCACCCAGCTCCGCGCCAAGCTGAGCCGCCCCGACCTCCTCACCACGATCCGGGGCTTCGGCTACCGGTTCGGCGACGCGACGGGCTGAGGAGCCACGCCGTGCGCAACCGGGTCCAGGCCGCGCTGCTCGCCTTCGTGGTGCTCGCCGTCGCGGCGTTCGCCGTACCGCTGCTCGTGGTCACCGCCTCGGACCGTACGCAGGAGCTGGTGCTGGCCCGCAGCTCCGACCTCGACCGCTTCGGCTCCCTCATGGACCAGGCCGCGACGACGGGAGACACCTCCGCGGTCGTCGCGGAGGCGCGCCGCTACACCCGGCTGTACGGGGAGGCACTCGTGGTCACCGACACACGTCACCGACCTGTCGTCGAGACCGGCGGCATGCGGGCCGCCGACCCGGAGGTGTCCCGCCTCACCGACGCCGCCCTGCGCAACCAGACCGCACATCCGAAGGGTTCGCTGACGCCGTGGTCGCGGGGACACCGGATGTTCGCCGAGCCCGCGGGAACCGGCACAAGGGTCTCCGGAGCCGTGGTCCTGCGGGCCTCCGTGCGCACCGCGGCCGGTGACATCACGTGGCGCTGGGCCGCCGTCCTCGCCGCCGCGGCGCTGGTCGCCCTCGCCTGCACGGCCCTGGCGCGTGCGGTCACCCGCTGGGTGGTCCGGCCGCTGCGCAGCCTCGACCGCGCCGTCGGCCAGCTCGCCGCGGGACTGCCCCCCGAGCACACCCGCGCCACCGGCCCGCCCGAACTGCGCCAGCTGGCCACCGGATTCAACCGGATGGCGAGCACGGTCACCGCGGCCCTGGAACAGCAGCGCCGTCTCGTCGCCGACACCTCCCACCAGATGCGCAACCCCATGGCGGCGCTCCGGCTCCGCGTCGACGCCCTGCACACCCACCTGCCCGCGTCCGCGGACCGCACCTACACCGGGGTCACCACCGAGGTCGACCGCCTGGAGACCCTGCTCGACGACATGCTGGCACTCGCCACGGCGGAACACCGTGCCGGTGAACTGGCCATGACCGACGGGCCGTTCGCCGCCTGCGACGCGGCGGCGGTCGCGGCCGAGCAGCACGGCCGGTGGGAGCCCGTGGCCCGCCGCGCGGGAACACGCCTCGTCCTGCGCGCCGCCACCCCCGTCCTGGTGGCCTGTACCGAGGACGAGCTCGTCCAGATCACCGACGTCCTCCTCGACAACGCCATCAAATACGCGGGCCGGGGCTCCGGGATCACACTCCGCTGTGCCGCCGAGGGCCCGCACGCGGTCCTCACGGTGGTGGACGACGGCCCCGGCCTGGACGCGGAGGAACTCACCCGCGCCACCGAGCGGTTCTGGCGCTCCGGCCGCCAGACCGGCTCGACGACGGGCACCGGCCTGGGCCTCGCCATCGCCGAACAGCTCCTGGCGGGCCGCGGCGGCCGCCTGGAGCTGCGCCCCTCCCGGCCGCACGGCCTGTGCGCGCGGGCGGTCCTGCCGCGGGCGGACGAGGCGGGTGGTGCCCGGTGAACCGCCGCACCGCCCTGCGGGCCGCGTTCGGCGCCACCGCGACCGTCGCCCTCGGCGGCGCGCTCACCGGCGACGTGTCCGGGCGCGGCCGCGGGCCCAGCGGTGTCCTGCGCCTGGCGACCGGGGAACCGACCGCGTTCTACGAGGCCTTCGGCCACCTCCTGGCCGATCAACTCACTTCCGCGCACCCCGGCCTGAGCTGCCGTGTGCGCACCACCGCGGGCAGCGTCGACAACATCGAGCTGCTGCGCGACCGCCGGGCCGACCTCGCGCTCACCCTCACCGCGACCGCGCGGGACGCCGCGGGCACCGACGTGTTCCCCCGCCCCGTGCCGCTGCGGGCGATCGGCCGGGTCTACGAGACGTACCTCCAGTTCGCCGTGCGCGCGGACGCGGGCGTGCGGACCGTGGCCGACCTGCGCGGACACGTCGTCTCGTTGGGGCCTCCGGGCTCGGGCGCGGCCGTGTTCGGGCAACGGCTGCTGCGCGCCGCGGGTCTGTCGGCCCGCACGGACGTGCGGGTGCGTCATCTGCCGCTCAGCGACGGGGCGGGCGCCATGCGGGCCGGCAGCGTCGACGGACTGCTCGTGGCGGGCGGCGTCCCCCTGCCGGCGCTGAAGGAGCTGGACGAGCGGCCCGGTCTGCGTTTCCTGCCGCTCGCCGAGCTGCTGCCCCGGCTTGGCGACCGGGACAGCCGCGCCGCGGCGGGCCTGGAGCAGGTGCCGCTGCCGCAGGGCGCGTACCGCGCGGCGGGCGGTGTCGCCACGATCGGCGTCTCCAACCTGCTGGTGTGCCGCCCCGACCTCCACCGCGACGTGGCGGAGGCGCTCACCCGCCTGCTGGTGAAACACGCCGGCTCCCTCGTCCCGGGCAACGCCGTCGGCACCCAGTTCCTCGACGTCCGCAGCCTGATCGGCACGGGCGGCATCGCACTGCACCCGGGGGCGCTGGCCGCCTATCGGGCACTGCACGGATGAGACACATGCCGCCTGAACGTCCGCCGGCCCTTCGCCCGACGCAACTGGGCTGTGAGCCGTCAGGGCTGGGCGCGTCGGTAACGCACCTCGGGGATCAACGTGCCGCCATAGCTGTCGCTTTGAGAGGATCCGTCGGCGGCGTAGCCGAGCGATTCGTAGAAGTGGCGGGCGCGTACGTTGTCTTGCAGCACCCAGAGCGTCAATGCGCTGAGACGTTGGTCGTTGGCGTGCGAATGAACCGCGTTCATCAAGACGGTGCCGATGCCGTTCCCGGTGAGTTCGGGGCGGACGTACAGGGCGTAGACCTCGCCGGTTCCCGGGGGCGCGTCGCCGTGGCAGGGCCCCAGACATGCCCAGCCCACCACCCCCGCACGGTCGTCCACGGCGACCAGGTTCAGCACGTCGCGCGGCGATCGGCCGAACCGGACCCTGCGTTCACGGGCGTCGTCCTCGACGGTCATACCGTCCAAGTACGGCTGCGGGAGGATGCCGGCGTAACCGGCCTGCCAACCGTGTACCCGTATCGCTGAAACCGCGTCGATGTCGTTCTCGGTCATCTCCCGAACTCGCAACATCCCGGCACCGTAGAACACGGCGCCCCGGGACCGTTCCGCCACGCTGGGGCTTCGCCGACTCCGGCCGGTTCGCGGCAGGCCGTGTTCCGCGGGCCACCGCTCGACCTCAGCTCCCCCCCGGAACCACCCACGAGGCCGTCGTGGTCTGGAATGTTTGGTGTGTACGGATGGCAAGGAGGAGCCGAGATGCACATGGTCTGGAAGTTCGGACAACTGGCGATCACAACCGAGGAGATCGACTTCCTGGATCCGGCCGAGACGGGACCGGATGTCCGGGAGAGAGGGCTGCGGGTCGAGTTCCGGGCCGTGGACGAGCATCACGAGGGCAGCATCTACGCGTCGGACCGCTGGTCGCTCCGGCCCGCTTTCTGCCGGCTCGACCTCCTGGAGTCCGCTCCCGGGCGTGCCGACCGCATTCACTGGCACCCGGTCGTCAAGGACGGTGAGCCCGGAGACCGGGTGTTCGACGCCGGACTGACGGCGGATCCCGTCACCTGGATCCGGGAGCAGCTCCTTAATCTCCCTGCCTTCCTGCGGCGCACTGATGCGCCGGACATCCGGATCGAGAGCGGCGAACTGCACGCCGAGCTGGACACCATCGCCGACTGGATCCAGCGGTCCCTCAGCCGCACGCGGCGCCCCTGGCCTGCCGCCACCCATGACGAGCGGGGACTTGCCGTGCGGCGGTGAGGGCAGGCTGTGGCGTGCACAGGGGTCAGGCGTCGCGCGGCTCGTTTGAGGGGTGGGGCGGGGTGGGTGGTGGGCGCTTGCCGCGGCGTGTGGGCCAGGTGGCTGCGTGGAGGAGGTATTCCAGTGGGCCCCTGCGGAAGTGGCGGTTCCACAGCACCGCCAGGAGCAGCGCGGACGTGATGAAGGCCAGCAGGACGGGCAGGGCGGACAGTCCGTCGCCGTCGACTGGGGCCACGTACCAGACGTTGAGCAGGAGGTAGAGGGCGACGATGTGCAGGACGTAGGCGGTCAGGGCCATCTTGCCGACCGCGGAGACCGGGGAGAGGGCGCGCGTGAGGCGGGGGAGTCGGTCGGTGACGGTCAGGCAGGCGGCCACCGTCAGGAGCGCGACTCCGGTGTTGCCCAGGATGGAGAACGTGGTCTGGCTGTGCGGTGCGGCCACCAGCAGCCAGGACAGCGGGGTCGCGTTCCCCGGCTCGCCGACCGTGTCGGACCACCAGGCCGATGTGGCGGAGCCTCCGTCCGTGGCCCCCGCGATCGTGGTGAGGGCGTTCGGTACGAGGTGCAGGAGCAGCCAGGACAGTCCGTAGCCGAGCACGGCGAGCGACGCACCGACCTGCGCAAGCCGGGTTCGGGTCCGGGGGCGGGCGAGGTCGAGCCGTGCGACGGCCATGCCCGCGATCAGGAACGGCGCCCACGTGAGGACCGGGTACGCACCGGAGAAGAGCAACTCGACGAGCCCGTCCGTGTCCGTGAGCCGAGCCAGCGGGTCTGCCTGGACGACGGTGTCCGCCCAACCTCCGTCGAGCGCGATCGAGTTGCGTATCGCGTGGAGCAACTGAGGCAGGACCAGGGCTCCGCCGGCGGCGATGAGAGCCAGCGTCGACGCCCGTAGCCGGTACAACGGAAGGACTACGAGGAAGAGCAGGCCGTAGAAGCTGAGGATCACGTCGACCTCGGTGTCCAGCGCCGTGAGGGCGTAGCCGAGCGCGAGGAGGACGAGGGCGCGGATCACGACCCTGGCCACGGCCTGGCGGCCGGAGCGACCCGTGCGGGGGCGTGGGCGGCCGGTGATGATGACGAGCGAGATCCCGGCCAGCAGCGCGAACAGGGCGGAGGAGCGCCCGCGCGCCGTCTCCAGCAGGAAGCCGACGGGGCCGCCCACCGTGACGTCCGGGCCGACGTGGGCGGAGTACATGCCGAGGACGGCGAGTCCGCGTGCCAGGTCGATGCCGATCAAGCGCCTGGTCGGTGAAGAGGCGGCGGCGGGGGAGGGGGTTTCCGCCGCCGCCTCGGTCCACGCCGCCTGTTGAGAGGTGGGGGATGCGTTGTGTGCCATCACCCCAGGTTTCGCGCATGGCGCGCGGTGGCCCACCCGTCGGCCTTCCGGATCCACCCCGTCGATCGTCCGAAAGCATCCAGCCGATCGTCCGGAACGAACACTGCCGTGAGGACAACCGGCCCCGAGGATGGTACGGAACAGGGGAGGGCCGGACGACGAGCGGAGCGCCGATGATCCGAGTACTGGTGGTGGACGACGAGGCGCTCGTGCGCACGGGCTTCGCCCTCATCCTCAATGCCGCCGACGACATCGAGGCGGTGTCCGGTGTGACGGGTGGTCAAGCTGTTTCGGCTGTCCGAGAGTTGGTGCCCGACGTGGTGCTGCTCGACATTCGTATGCCGGACGTGGACGGTCTGACGGTGCTGGCCGAGCTGCAGCGCCTGGAGGCTCCGCCCGTGGTGGCGATGCTCACGACGTTCGATGCAGACGAGTACGTCGCGGCCGCACTGCGGGCGGGAGCCGCAGGGTTCCTCCTCAAGGACACCGACCCCGAACAACTGCCGGGCCTGATACGTCTCCTGGCCGCACACGGCACGGCCCTGTCGCCCCGGGTGACGCGAACGGTCGTCAACGGCTACCTCGACCAAGGGGCTCCCGAGCTCGCCGCCGTCCACCTCGTGGGGACGCTCAGCGAACGTGAGCGCGCTGTCCTCGTGCTGATGGCCGAAGGACTGGCCAACGCCGACATCGGCGCACGGCTGCACCTGAGCGCCGGCACGGTGAAGGGGCACGTCAGCGTGATCCTCGACAAACTGCGGGTCGGCAACCGCGTCCGAGCGGCGCTGATCGCCCAACGCGCGGGTCTGCTGGGGACCAGCCCGGGCGGTGCGCTGTGATGCACTTCCGGTGGCCGCCTCCGGCGGTGCTCGACGGGCTGCTGGTCGGTGTCGCCCTGCTCGACGTGTGGACCAATGTCGACAGCGAGGAGCGGCTCGCCACCGCGGCGGGGCTCCTGTCGGCCGCGGCGCTCGCGGCCCGGCGGATCAGACCGCTGCCGGTCTTCGTGCTCACGATCCCCACCGCTGTGGTCGGCGACGCCGTCCTCGCCACCATGGTGGCGCTCTACACACTCGCCGCGCTCAGCAGCCGCCGGGTACTGCTCGCGGGGTGCGCCCTCGCCTTCGCGTTCTGCGACTTCATGCCCTGGCCGTGGTCGACTCTGGAGCCCGAGGAACTGTCCGAGACCTACACGTGGGTCCACATCACCTACACCCTGGCCACGGCCGTCGCCCCTGTCTTTCTCGGGCAGCTTGTTCAGGCTCGTCGAGAACTGTCGCTGAGACTCGCCGAGATCACGCAGGCGCGCGAGCACGAGGAACTCCTCACCGCGCAGGCCGTGTTGGCGAAGGAACGTGCGCAGTTGGCGCGGGAGATGCACGACGTGGTCGCCCATCAGGTGAGCCTGATCGCCGTGCAGGCGGGCGCACTCCAGGTGGGCGGCCGGGACGCGGAGGCGCAGCGGGTCGGGGCCGTGATCCGCAATCTCAGCGTGCAGACGCTCGACGAACTGCGTCACATGGTCGGCGTCCTGCGCGCATCCGGCAGCAGACCCACCGAGCTGACCCCGCAGCCCTCACTCGCCGATCTCCGCCGGCTGATCAGCGACAGTGGCATACCGGTCCGGCTCGAGACCGATCCACCGGACGTTCTTCCGCCCACTGTCCAGCGCGCCGTCTACCGCACGGTCCAGGAAGGGCTCACCAACGTCCGCAAGCACGCCCCCGGCGCGACCGCGACCGTCCGCATCCACCGGCACGACGGCACCCTCCACGTCACCGTCACCAACACGTCGTCCACCCGCCCCGCGCTCCGGCTCCCCGGGGCACACCACGGCCACCTCGGCCTGCGCCAGCGCGCCGAACTCCTCGGCGGCACCGTCGCGGCCGGCCCGACGTCCGACGGCGGCTACGAACTCCACCTGGAGCTGCCGGCCGACGGCACACGCTGATGCGTCACGCGGGCACCGCCTGTGACAGTGCGTCAACGGTCACGCCCACGATGGCCCGCAGCTGCGCCGGGCTCGCCCCGGCCCTGCTCATGACGGCGAGCGACTGGTTCACGGCCGCCGCGTGCATCGCGAAGGCCTCGGCGTCCTGGTCGGCCAGTCGGCCGGCCTTCAGCGCGGCGTGCAGGCGCCGGTGCTGGAGGCCGAGCGCGTGCTTGGCGTGCGCCGCGACGCCCGGGCTCAGCACCGGGATCGCCATGGCCGACTGCACGATCAGGCAGCCGTCGGGCAGTTCGGGGTCGGCGAGGCGCTTGAGGGTGACGTCGAAGAACGCACGCACGGCGCCGACGGGGTCCGAGGCCGCACCCGACAGGGCGGCGTCGTACTGCTCGCCGTAGCGCGCGGTGTAGCGATCCAGGCAGCGCAGGAAGAGCGTGTCCTTGCCGCCGAGGGAGGAGTAGATGGAGCTGCGGTTCAGGCCGGTTGCCCGGCACAGGTCGTCCAGTGAGGTGTCGGCGTAGCCGTCGCGCCAGAACTGGACCGTCGCGGCGTCGAGCGCCGTGTCCATGTCGAACTGCTTCTTGCCTGCCACGCGGCACTTCCTCGTTGATGCGTCGATGGTGCGGACCGTGCTGCCCACCATTCTATCTTGAACTGATCAGTTCAAGATGATGTAGCCTTCAGCAGTGGTCACCGTCGCCCACCCGCACCCACCGCACGCCTGCCACCGATGGAGGATCCACGTGACCGCCCCGGCAACCAGCAGCCCGCACGTCCCCGAAAGCAACCCTGTCCCCGAGCTGCCCCTGCGCCATCTGGCCGGATTCACCCACCGCTGGGTCGACGCGGACGGCGTCCGCCTGCACGCCGTCGAAGGCGGACGGTCGAGCGGCCCGACCGTCGTCCTGCTCGCCGGATTCCCGCAGACGTGGTGGGCCTGGCGCAAGGTGATGCCCGGCCTCGCCGACCGGTTCCACGTCATCGCGATCGACCTGCCGGGTCAGGGCCACTCCGAGCGTCCGGAGGGCAGCTACGACACGCACGTGCTCGCCGCACACGTGCACGCCGCCGTGCGGGCTCTCGGCGTGTCGACCTACTCGCTGGTCGCCCACGACATCGGCGCCTGGGTCGCCTTCTCCCTCGCGCTCGGCTTCGAGAGCGAGCTGCGCGCGGTCGCCCTGCTCGACGCCGGAATCCCCGGGATCACGCTCCCCGAGGCGATCCCCACCGACCCGGACCGGGCGTGGAAGACCTGGCACTTCGCGTTCCACACCGTGCCCGACCTGCCCGAGGCGCTGCTCGCCGGGCGCGAACGCGAATACGTCGGCTGGTTCTTGAAGGTGAAGGCCCTGTCTCCCGATACGTTCGACGACGCCGAGCTCGACCACTACGCGGCGTCCGTCGCCGCCGACGGCGGCCTGCGCGCCTCCCTCGCGTACTACCGGGACGCCGGGGAGTCGGCGCGCAAGAACCGCGAGGCGCTGGAGCGGCGGCACCTGACCGTGCCCGTCCTCGGAATCTCCAGCAGCCACGGCTCCGTCCCGGACATGGCCGCCTCCCTGGGCCCCTGGGCCGACAACGTCACCGGAGTCGTCGTGCCCGACGCCGGACACTTCATCCCCGACGAGCAGCCCGAAGCTGTCGTCACCGCGATCACGGGCTTCATCGCCGACAACGCCTGACGTCCGACGAGCCTGCCCTCCCTCGCCACCCCGGGCCGCGCGAAACTCGGACCGCTTGCATTCCGTCCTCACGGGGTACCAGAAGTCCATGATCAACGACGCCTCCCAGTCCTCCGGCGGCCACGTACCGTCCGACGTCGACGTACCGGCCCTGACCGCGCTGCTCGACGGCGAGTACGCCGAGATCCGCGATCTGGTGCGTACGAACCTGTCGACGCACGCCTCCGTCCTCGAAGAGGCCGAGGAGCTCGGCATCGACGCGTTCCGCGAGCGGGTGCGCGAGCTCGCGGTCGAGCTGGCGGCGACGGGCCAGACGGGGATGGGGTTCCCGAAGGAGTACGGCGGGGGAGGCGACATCGGTGCGTCGATCGCCGCGTTCGAGACACTCGCCTACGGCGATCTGTCGCTCCTGGTGAAGGTGGGGGTGCAGTTCGGCCTCTTCGGCGGCGCGATCCTCCACCTGGGCACCGAGCGGCACCACCAGGCGTATCTGCCGGACCTGATCACCGGGAAGCTGATGGGCTGCTTCGCGATGACCGAGACCGGGCACGGCTCGAACGTCCAGGCGCTCGGCACCGTGGCGACGTACGACGCCACGCGCCAGGAGTTCGTGATCACCACGCACGGCGACGCCGCGCGCAAGGACTACATCGGCAACGCCGCCCGGCACGCCGAACTCGCGGTCGTCTTCGCCCAGTTGAAGGTGGGCGACAAGGAAGAAGGGGTGCACGCGTTCGTCGTGCCCGTCCGTGTCGACGGCGCACCGGCACCGGGCGTACGGATCGAGGACGCGGGCCGGAAGATGGGGCTCAACGGCGTCGACAACGGTCGCCTCTGGTTCGACGGCGTGCGGGTGCCGCGCGAGGCGCTGCTCAACCGGTTCGCCGACGTCACGCCCGACGGCGTGTACGAGAGCCCCATCGAGAATCCAGGACGCCGTTTCTTCACCATGCTCGGCACCCTGGTCCAGGGGCGGGTCAGCGTCGGCGGCGGCGCCATCAACGCGGCCAAGGTCGCCCTGGCGATCGCCACGAAGTACGCCGTGCGCCGTCGGCAGTTCGAGGCGGCGGCGGACGGAGGAGAGCAGCTGCTGCTCGACTACGGGATGCACCAGCGCCGCCTGCTGCCGCTGCTCGCCCGCACCTACGCCCTGCACTTCGCCCAGGACGTGGTGCGCACCCAGTTGCACGAGGTCTTCTCGGGGGACCAGGACGACGAGCAGGCCAGGCGGGAGCTGGAGTCACGGGCCGCCGGCACGAAGGCGCTCGGCACCTGGCACGCGACGCGGACGATCCAGGAGTGCCGCGAGGCGTGCGGCGGCGCCGGCTACCTGGCCGTCAACCGGTTCGCCGCGCTCAAGGCCGACAGCGACGTCTTCACCACGTTCGAGGGCGACAACCACGTCCTGCTGCAGCTCGTGGCGAAGGGGCTCCTCACGAACTACGCGCACGAGTTCGAGGACCTCGACCAGCTCGGCATGGTCCGGTTCGTGACCGGGCAGGCCGTGGAGACGGTCATCGAGAAGACCTCGGTGCACAAGCTCCTGGAGCGCGTGCGCGACCTGCTGCCCGGTGGCGACGAGTGGGACCAGGAGGCCGGTCTGCTCGACCCGGACTACCAGCTCGCCATGGTCCGTTTCCGCGAGGAGCACATGCTCGCCGGCCTGGCCCGGCGGCTCAAGCGCGGGGTGGACGAGAAGCGGGATCCCGGTGCCGTCTTCTCCCACGTACAGGATCACGTGATCTCGGTGGCCCGCGCGCACGTCGAGCGCCTGGTCCTGGAGGCGTTCGTCGACAAGCTGCGCACGCTGCCGGACGACGGGAACAAGGTGGCACTGGGGCTGTTGTGCGACCTGTTCGCCCTGTCCACGATCGAGGCCGACCGGGCGTGGTTCATGGAACACGGCCGGCTGACCGTCCAGCGCTCCAAGACGATCAGCCGTGAGATCAACAACCTCTGCCACAAGGTCAGGCCCCTCGCGGTCGACCTCGTCGACGCGTGGGGCATCCCGCCGGAGATGCTGCGCTCTCCCGACCTGGTGGGCTGACCCGCGCCGACCCGCAGGGCCGGCGCGCTTAGTGCGCGGTGTCGTGTCCGAGTTCGAGTTCGCGCTTGAGGTTGCGCAGCGTCACCTCGATGTTGCGCTTCTGGAAGGTGGCGAACGTCTTCCCCGAGGTGGCGACTCGGTCGAAGGCGTTGGCCGCGAACGTCGGCCAGGCGCGCCGGTCGTCGGTCCAGGTCTCCGTCACGCGGGTGCCGCCGTCGACCTGCTCGAACCGGTACTCCCAGGTGGCGATGGGGCCGCGCAGGAAGGGCCGCTTGAGCCCGATCGCGTGGACGCGGAACGCGAAGCGGCGACCCGGCTCGGCCGCGGTGACCGTGCACCGGGTCGCCCACCGGAACGCCCCGCGCTTGTTGCGGCCGACGAACGTGGTGCCGAGACCGGCCGGCTCCGCGGGGGACTCGCCCGTCGTGCCGAGGTTCTCCGGGCTCCAGCGCCCCATGTCGGCGGGGCGGCTGACGGCCTCGTAGGCCGCGTCCGCCGGCACGGCGATGTCGATGCTGTCGCTCACGGTGAAGACGCGGGCCACGGGATTCCTCCAACTGACGGCATGCGGTGGACGAGTGTCGACCTTCGGTTTCCGACGCGCAGCGTGAAGCTACTGCAGAGTAGGATCATGGCATGCCGCCGTCGTGCCGAGCACGCGTGGCGGAAGAGTTCAGGCGGCCTGTGGCTCGTCGTCGGAGTGTGCCGCCGCGGCGTCCTCCAGGATGCGGTCGGCCGCCATCAGGGCGTCCCGCACGGACCGGGTCCCGGTGCTGACGCACAACGTGTAGGTGACGTCGTCGAGCTGCCGCTCGAGTTCCTGGGTCGGCCGTTCCGAGTAGCGCAACTGCACGTCGGCATACCGGCTCAGAAGTGTCCGGACGGCCTTCGGGTCGGGGTTCAGCACGAGGCTCCGCCTGTTCTGTTGTCCTGTGGGGTGTCGGACACCAACTGCCCCGGCCTTCGCGTGGCATGCGCACCATTTCCGCTCGATCGCATCACTTTTTTCGTGGGCATCTGTGCGGACATACCGAGCGGGAAGCCGGGTAATGGGGGCGGGACAATCCCCTACGAGACAGGAGATATGACGTTGACCTCCGAGGCTGCCCCGAAGTACACCGTGCCCGGCATCACGACCAAGGATGCCGGAACCATGATCGCGCTGCTCCAGCAGCGACTGCACGCGCTGAACGACCTTCACCTGACGCTGAAGCACGTGCACTGGAACGTCGTGGGCCCGCACTTCATCGCCGTGCACGAAATGCTCGACCCGCAGGTCGACAGCGTCCGGGCCATGGTCGATGACATCGCCGAGCGCATGGCCACCCTGGGCGGGGTCGCCAAGGGTACGCCGGGCGCGCTGGTCGCGGAGCGCACGTGGCAGGACTACAGCGTGGGCCGGGCCGACGCCATCGCCCACCTCGGCGCGCTCGATCTCGTCTACACCGGTGTGATCGGCGACCTGCGTGCCGCGGTCAAGGAAGTGGGGGCCATCGACGCGGCCACCGAGGACCTGCTGATCGGGCAGCTGCGGGACCTGGAGCAGTTCCAGTGGTTCGTGCGCGCCCACCTGGAGACCGCCGGTGGCACCCTCGCCACGGCCGACGCCGCCACCGAACTGGACGCGGCGCGCTCCAGCGCGCAGTGACCGGCACCGTGAGGGCCCGCCCGTCCGGGCGGGCCCGGCGCGGCCGGTGGCCGCGGTCAGTGGGCCGGTTCGTCGGGCGTCGGGGCGTTGTCGTCGTCGAGGAGCGCGTGGATGCGCCGCACCCCGTCCTCGCGGCTGTCGGCCCGGTCCAGGAACTCGCCGACACCGGTGATGTCGAAGAGCCTTTCGACAGGGCTCTGGTAGGGGCCGGCCAGGACAAAGGGCCTCGATGCCGCCTGGTGATCGGTGTGGGCGCGCAGGATCAGGTTCAGCAGCGTGCTGTCGGCGAAGGTCAGACCGGCCAGGTCGAGGAGCGTGCCGTCGGTGTCCGGGTCGGAGCGTGCGCTGTCCAGCGCGAGCATGACCTCGGGCGCGTGCGAGAAGTCCAGGTCGTTGCGCAGGGGGACGATGACCACCCGTTCATGACGGGCGAGCTCGATGCTCTGTCTGTCGGAATTCACCCGCAGAGCGTCCCACATGCCCTGCACCGTTTCCTCGTCGGATCCCGTCGGACCCCTGCGGAACGGGCCGCGCCGACCGTGACAGGGCAGGTGTGAACGCCGCGCAACGTGTGGTGCCTGCCGGGTCGGGCAGACGGAAACGGACCGATTCGATGAGAGCGGTGACCGTACATGTACGACGCCACAGCCGACGGCGCGACGACCGTTGTTGAAGCGGGGGGAGCGGCAACAGAGGTGGAGGGCGAGGAGATCAGCTGCGCAGACGCCCGGATGCAGGTCCGCTCGGTACTGATGGAGGTGTGCTGCGGCCTGCCCCTGGCCCGCGCGCAGCTGCTGCGGGACGACGCGCTCCTCGTGGTCAGTGAGTTGGTCACGAACGCGCTGATGCACGCGGGTGCGGTGACCCGCTTCTCCGCCCGACTGGTCGGGGACGAGCTGGAATTGCGGGTCAGCGATGCCAGCCGTGAGGTGCCGCAGGAAAGGTCGCCGGTGCCCGGCCGGCAGGGCGGATACGGCTGGCAGATAGTCCAGCGCCTGTGCTCGCGCGTGCGGGTCGACAGGGAGCCGGGCGGGAAGACGGTCACGGCGGTTCTGGCGCTGGCGTGAACGAAGTGTGCACAGAACATGCCTGACCGTATGTATACGTGCATGACTCGGGGGTAATCGCAGGCGTACGGGGACGTCCGAAGAACACACGTCGAGAGACAGGGGCTGGCGGCAATGACCACGGCGGCAGTTGACGAGCAGACGCACCTCACGGCCGACGGGGTCGAGGTGGGTCTGATCGAGCGGGCCTATGTCGATCCTTCATCTGTCCGTCCGAGGGACGCCCGTGAGATCGGCCGGCACTTCTTCGACCGCCTCGCCCAGCTGGAGGAGGGCACGCGCGAGTACAGCTACGTGCGCAGCGTGCTGATCGAGGTGAACGTCTCCCTGGTGCGGTACGCGGCCTCCAGGTTCAAGCACCGCGGGCCCGAGGAGATGGAGGACATCGTCCAGGTGGGCACGATCGGCCTGATCAAGGCGATCGACCGGTTCGAGCTGACCCGTGAGGTCGAGTTCACGTCGTTCGCCGTGCCCTACATCGTCGGTGAGATCAAGCGGTTCTTCCGCGACACGTCCTGGGCCGTGCATGTGCCGCGCCGGCTGCAGGAGGCACGGATCGAACTGTCCAAGGCGAACGAGGAGTTGAGCACCCGGCTGGGCCGCTCGCCCTCGACGGCCGAGCTTGCGGAGCTGATGCAGCTCGACGTGGCGGAGGTGGCCGAGGCGCAGAAGGCGGCCAACGGCTACAACAGCGTCTCCCTGGACGCGGCGGTGAACGGGGCCGACGACGAGTCCGAGACGATGCTCGCCGAGTTCATCGGCATGGACGAGGACCGCTTCGAACTCGTGGAGAACTTCCACTCGCTCGCCCCGCTGATCGCGGACCTGGACGAGCGGGACCGGCGCCTGATCCACCTCCGCTTCGTCGAGGAGCTCACCCAGCAGGACATCGCCGACGAACTCGGCTACTCCCAGATGCACGTGTCCCGCCTGATCTCGAAGGTGGTGGCCAGGCTCCGTGAGGGGCTGATGGCGGCGGAGTAACGCCCATTGGTGCGAGAGTTGAGTGTGCTGCGCCGCCCGTCCGGGCGGCGCAGAGCCATGTCGTCGTGCCGGAGCCGGACGGGGACAGTCTTCCCCCGCCCGGCCGCTCACCTGTCGGCCGCGCGGGGGCCGGACCTTCGCGCGGCGCGGGACTCTCGGGAGTCCAGATAGGCGAGCGCGAGGACCAGCAGCGGAGTGATGGTGGCAAGGAGGGCGATGCGGAGGCCTCCCGACGTCAGTCCGGCGATCGCGGCGATCACCAGGGCGACGAGAACGAAGCGCAGGAACTCCTTCCAGGAGGAGAAGCCTCTGGGGATGCTGCGCGATGTGGGTTCGTCGTCCTTGATCTCGTCCAACGCGGCGTGGGCCGGATGTCTGTGTCCGTCCGCCGGCCGGAGGGAGTAGCCGCTTCCGGTTTTGCCCGCAGTGTGGCCGGGAGCGCGCGACGCCGTGAGACCACAGGGTTTCGGGCAGAGTATTTGCTCGTGCGCAGGGAACGGCGAAGGTATGCGGCTATTGACTACCTTGACGGACTCGGCGCACCGGTCGACACCGAGCGCACTGCGAAGCCATGGCGTGGCGAGCGCCGCAGTGGTGGCCGCGGCGGTCGCGGGCTCGCTGGCCATCGACCCCGGCAGCGCCTGGTACCGGTCGCTGAAGAAGCCACCGTGGCAGCCGCCGCCCCGGGCGTTCGGCGCGGTGTGGACGCCGCTGTACCTCTCCATCGCGGGCGCCGGAGGGCGCGCTCTGCGCAAGGCTCCGGCAGACGAGCGCCGTCGGTGGGGGCGGGCGTTCGGGGTGAACCTCGTACTGAACGCGGGCTTCGGCTGGTCGTTCTTCAAGGCGCGCACCCCGTACGCGGGACTCGCCGTCACCGCGGCCACCGCACTCTCGTCGTGGGACCTGGTGAGGCGTACCGCGCGCATCGACCGCACGGCGTCCGCCGCCCTGATTCCCTACGCGGCGTGGTGCACCTTCGCCACCGCTCTGAACGCCGACATCGCCCGGCGCAACAGGTAGCACTTCCACTAATCTGGTCCGACTAATCTGGTCCGACAGTCAGCCACGTCACTCTCCGACAGAGAGGGTGCATGAATGCCCCGCAATCTTCCTCCCCGTAATCCTGAGCAGGTGGCGCACACCGCGAACCACGTGGGCGAGCTGCTCGAAGTGCTGTGGGGGCGGGCCCGGGAGAAGACGCCGTCGGGGCCCATCCCTCCCTCACAGCTGCGCGCCTTGAAGGCGATAGAGGAGCAGGGGAGTGTCAACCAGCGCACGCTGGGAGACGTGCTGGGAACGGGACCGTCCTCCGTCAGCCGCCTGTGCGACCGCCTGGAGGCCGCCGGCCTGCTGGAGCGGGTCCCCAGTGCGACGAGCCGGCGCGAGATCGAACTGACCTTGAGCGCTCAGGGCGCGAAGGTGCTCGAGGAACTGCGCTTGGCGCGCACGCGCGAAGTGGAGGCGGTGCTGCGGACGATGAAGCCTGCTCATCTCCGCATGCTGTCCGAGGGGTTGGAGCAGCTGCAGCAGGCCGCGACGGCCCACGTCGGCCTGGAGCGGGCCGCGGACGACGACACGTCCGAGACTGCCTGATCCCGCTTTCCCGACCCCCTTTCGGGCGGGAGATGCACCGAACCGTTGCCCCATGGCAATATTTGCCCAGCGGCTACGATGTGCTCGCCGTGATCTCTCCGACCACCGCTGAGCTGTGCTCGCACCACCAACGAAGGCTGCCGTGACCAACTTCCTGGCCGTGGAGCGCGCGCTGCGCACCGCCGCACCGTACGATCTCCTGCCCGCGGCGCGGGCCGCGCTGGTCGAGCACTACGGAGCGCTGCACGTCGATCTGCTGCTCGTCGACTACAGCTCCAAGGTGCTTCGATCCGTCGACGCGGGCCCGGACGGCGGTCGGACGCTGCCGGTCCACGGCAGCCCGCAGGGACGGGCCTTCGACGGCCGTGAGTCCGCGCAGACCGTCCTGCACGAAGGTTCCCTCGAGATGCACGTGCCGGTGACCGCGCACGGCGACCGGCTCGGAATCCTGTCCGTGCGGCTGCCGGAGGAGAAGGCCCCGCCGCACGTCGTCGACGAGGTCACGGAGATCGCCGACGTCATCGGACACGAGATCCTCGTCGCGGAACGGGACACGGACGTATACCTCCAGGCCCGTCGGGCCAGTCGCCTCACGCTGGCGGCGGAGGTGCAGTGGCACCTCCTGCCCGGACGGGCCTGCGGCCGCAAGGAGTACGCGATCGGGGCCCAACTGGAGCCCGCGTACGCCATCTACGGCGACAACTTCGACTGGGCCGAGACCGCGAAGACGCTCACCCTCAGCATCACCAACGGGATGGGCGAAGGCATCCAGGCCTCGCTGCTGACCAGCCTGGCCGTCAACGCCCTGCGCAACGCGCGGCGGGCGGGGATCGACATCGCTGACCAGGCGGCGCTGGCCGACCAGGCCCTGTACGCCCAGTACCGCGGTGAGCAGTACGTGGCGACGCTGCTGCTCTCCTTCGATCTGGACACCGGACGCGTCAAGGTCGTCGACGGAGGCTCTCCGCAGCTGTGGCGCCATCGGGGCAGGACGGTGGAGCACATCTCCTTCGACGAACAGCTGCCGCTGGGCATGTTCGAGGAGACCGACTACGTCACCCAGGACTTCCAGGTGGTGCCGGGGGACCGTCTGGTCTTCGTCAGCGACGGCGTGTTCGCGGCGGTTTCGGACAAGGGCGAGGCCTTCGGCGAGAAGAGGCTGGCGCGTGCGATCCAGGCGGCGCGTCTCCTGCCGGCCGCCGCCGTGCCCCGCGCGGTCCTGCACGAGCTGTCCGAGTACCTGGATGCGGGATCCGGGCCCGAAGTCGCCGACGACGCGCTGGTGTTGTGCCTGGACTGGTTCGGCCGCGACGCCGGCTCCTGATGTCCGGCCGCGCACGCGTAATGGGCGGCTCCATGAACGGTGCCGCCCACCACGCGCCAGAGCGCAGTGAATTCAGTGCTTTCCGATGTCCTTGGTCTTTTCCTTGGCCTGGCGTGCGTCGCCCTTCATCTGCTGGGCGCGGCCTTCCGCCGTGAGGCGTTCGTTGCCCATGGCGCGTCCGGCGGCTTCCTTGGCGGCGCCAGTGACCTGCTCGGCCTTTGCCTTGGCCTTCTTGCCGGCGGTCATCTCCGCTCACACTCCCTTGGCGTCGACGTCACGTGCTGCCCTCCGATTGACCGCTCAGCGGCGGGACAAACATCTTCGGCGTCATTGGATTCTGTACGTCAGCAGGGAGGAATGGGGCACCCAAATCCGGGTCGAATACCCCTCACCTCGCGAAGATAACGCGCCTTTCCCGTGTTTGTGGGTGTGGGATGCGAGCACTGGGTGGCCAGGAGGTAATAACAATGGTTCCCCTGCTTCTGGTTCTTCTTCTGGCTCTGATCCTCTTCGGTGCGGGTTTCGCGCTGAAGGCCCTGTGGTGGATCGCTGTCATCGTGCTCGTGGTGTGGCTGCTCGGGTTCGTCATCCGGCCCGCGGCGAGCGGCGGCCGAAAGGGCCGGTGGTACAGATGGTGATGCGCGCCTGAACAAGGCGTGCGCTGAAAGGTGGGCCCGGCCCGGGACGGCCGGGCCCACCTTTGCGTTCCGTGCCGCCGGACAGGCCGATGGTTGACCGGCGACCGCCTCAGGAGGGCTTCGACCCGTCGGTGTCAGAGGCGCGTGACGCCGCGGCGAAGCCGTGCAGCCCGGTCAGCAGTTGTCGGCGTTCGTCGTCCGGCATGCGGTCGAGCACCTCGGCGAGCAGGCGCTCGCGCCGGGCGGACACGGCATCGAGCGCGTCGTGCCCTCGGCCGGTTAGGGTCAGGCCGATCGAGCGGCGGTTGGCCGGTGCGGGCTCGCGGCGGATCAGGCCTGCCGCTTCGAGCCGGTCGCACAGTCTGCTGGCGGCCGACGGCACGGTGCCGATCGTCTCGGCCAGGGTGCCGAGATTGATGCCGGGTGTGGCCCGTGTCGTGTGCAGCGCCTGGAGTTGCAGGGCGGAGAGGTGCGGCGTGCCGGTTCTGGCGGTACGCGTCCACAAGGTCACGAGCATGTCGACCGCTGCCGTCGTTTCCGGCGCGAGAGATGGTCCGGGTGCTGCCGGCGGGCCGGTGAAGTCACCGGGGCCGTCACGGTCGTGCATGAGATGAAGTGAACCTCTCGCGAGATGAGGCTGTCGGTACTCCTGCTCCCCGTATTCCCGTTACGCGGAAAGTATCCGTCCGGTGCCGTGTCGGTCTCCGGAGCGGCCGTGAAGGTTTGGCGGAACACCTCGGGTCCGGACGCGGGCGGGACGTGTCGACGGGCACCGAAAGGGCCTGTTCTGCCTGCGATTTCGGTTTGTCTCCGCTGTCCGGGGTACCCGGCGCCCACTTGTGACGGGCCGACAACTCTTGTCGGACGGCGGGGCCGTGGGGGTACCGCGGTGGGCGTGGTTGTCGCGTACCCTTCGATCGTGCGACTGTTGCCCTATGGCAACAATGACGATTGGTCACGATCATGGAGTGGCCCGAGGCGGCCATCGGCGTTGATGGCTGCCCCGGGCCTTCCGGCGAAGGGGGGTGGGGATCCCGCACTGTGCGGGACCCGCGCGATGAAGTCCCCAACGGATTCAGTGAGTTCCCGAAGCACCGGCCCCGCTGCCGGCCGCGGCGCGTCGTACCCGTCGGTCACGGTGGACGGGGCGGGCCGCGTGCTGTCCTGCAACGATGAGGCCGTCGTCCTCCTCGAAGGCGTGCGGACCGGTGTGCTGCTCGCGGACGTGGCGCCTTCCTGGCTGACCGAGGCGCACGCCGACGTCGCCGGAACCGCTGCGGACGGCGGAGCGGGTCCGTCCGTGGTGGTGAGAGGCCGTATCGGCGGGGCGGCGGTGGGTGCGTTCCCGAGCCGGGCGGCCGACGGCGGAGTGTCGTGGTGGCTGGTCGACGACCGCGAACTGCGCGACGTACGCGCCGAACTGGACGACGAGAGGGGTCGCTCACGGCTCCTGCAAGAGGTGTCCAGCGAGCTTCTGGCATCGCTGAACGTGCACCGGTGCATGGAGGTGACCGCCCGCTTGGCCGCGCGGCATCTCGCGGACGCGGTGGTCGTCGTCGGCATCCGCTCCGGCCGCCTGCACCCCGTCACCCGCTGTGTCACCGGCGGGCCGGTGGAGCAGGAGAAGGCCGCGCTGGACCCGGAGAGCATGCCGGGGCTCGCGGAGGCGCTGGCGGGCTTCCCACCCGTGCCCTCGCGATGGATCGACCCGGGTCTCGTCCCCGACTGGGCGGTCCCGGAGCAGTTCACGGCCGAACGCGCGCAGATCGGCTCCATCGTGGTGGTGCCGCTGCCCGGACACGGTGTCCCGGCCGGTGCCCTCGTGCTGCTGCGGCAGAGCCGGGAAGCGGCGTTCACCGAGACCGAGGAGGCCTTCGCCGGGCTGTTCGCCGCCCGCGCGGGCGTGGCCCTGTCCTCGGCGCGGATCTATGCCGAGCAGGCCCACATCACGGACGTCCTCATGCGGGATCTGCTGCCCCCGGCCCTGGAGGGCGTGCACGGCATCGACTTCTCCGGCCGCTACCGGGCGGCGTCGGCCACCGACCGGATCGGTGGCGACTTCTACGACGTCCATCCCGCCGACAGCGACGACGCGGAGACCTTCGTGGTCCTGGGCGACGTGTGCGGCAAGGGACTCGAGGCCGCGGTACTGACCGGGAAGATCCGCAACACGATCGAGGCGCTGCTGCCGTTCGCCGCCGACCACCTCAAGCTGCTCACGCTGCTCAACAACGCGCTGCTGTCCTCGCATCAGACACGGTTCGCGACACTCGCCCTGGCCTCGGCCCGGCGCGAAGGAAGCCGCGTGCGGCTGCGGGTCTCCAGCGCGGGACACCCCGCCCCGCTGATCCTGCGTACCGACGGACGGGTGGAAGAGGCGGACACCAAGGGGGTGCTGATCGGTGTCCTCCCGACGGACCGGCTCAAGGCCACCACCGCGGCCGTGGACCTCGCACCGGGAGAGACATGTCTCCTCTACTCCGACGGCATCACCGAAGCCCGCGGCGGCCCGCTCGGCGATGTCATGTTCGGCGAACAGCGCCTGCACAACACGCTGGCCGAGTGCGCGGGTCTGCCGGCCGAAGCGGTCACCGAACGGCTCCAGATGGTCGCCGCGCAATGGGTCGACGGCGGACCGCACGACGACACGGCCGTCCTCGCCATCACCGCGCCGCGCACCAGCCACCTCGCGGCCGCGAACGGCCACACCCGAGGCGGGCCCGCTCCCTGACCGGCCCACGACACCACACCGGACGCCATCGGGCTGCGGCAGGTGACCGAGCACGACAGCAGACCACTAATTCGAAGAGGCGGACGCATGACCAACGTGACAGAACGCGAGCAGACTCACCGAGCGGTCGACGAGGCCGGCGCGGACCAGGAGAGTCTGGTCGCGCGTGCCTGTGCGGACCCGGCCTCGATAGCGCCGAAGGGCGCCCGGGGCGTCGCCCGGCACTTCTTCGCCCGCCTCGCCGGGCTCGAAGAGGGCACGCACGAGCACAGCTACGTACGCAATGTCCTCATCGAAATGAACCTCTCCCTGGTGCAGTACGCCGCGTCGCGGTTCAAGCACCGCGGGCCGCAGGACATGGAAGACATCACACAGGTCGGCACGATCGGTCTGATCAAGGCGATCGACCGCTTCGAACTCAGCCGTGAGGTCGAGTTCACCTCCTTCGCCCTGCCGTACATCACCGGTGAGATCAAGCGGTTCTTCCGGGACACCTCCTGGGCCGTGCACGTGCCCCGCCGTCTGCAGGAGGCCCGGCTCGAACTGTCCCGAGCCACCGAGGTGTTGCGCGCCCGCCTGGGCCGGCTGCCCTCCACGGCCGAGCTCGCCGAGCTGATGCAGCTGGACCCGTCCGAGGTGGCCGAGGCGCAGAAGGCGTCCAACGGCTACAACAGTGTCTCCTTGGACGCGGCCACCACCAGCAGGGACAACGAGGCCGAAGTCCTGCTGGGCGACTTCCTCGGCTTCGACGAGGAACGATTCGAACTCGTGGAGAACTTCCACTGCCTGGCGCCTTTGATCGCCGACCTCGACGAGCGGGACCGCCGCCTCATCCACCTCCGCTTCGTCGAGGAACGCACCCAGCGGCAGATCGCCGAGGTGATCGGCTGCTCGCAGATGCATGTGTCGCGCCTGATCGCCCGTGTCGTCGCCGAGCTGCGTACCGGTCTGATGGCAGAGCAATAGCACCTGTATGCAAAGGAGTTGAGCCTCGTACCGCCCTGCGGGGGACGGTGCGAGGCTCAACGGTGCGCCGGGTGCCGGTGTCCCGGGCCGTGCGCCTACCGGCGGCGCAGCCGAGCGAGCCATGCGCGAGCCTGGGCCTGCTTACGGGGGTCCGAGGCCGTCCGGCGCGCCGTCGCGATCACCCGCCTGCCCTGCGGGCTGCGGCTGAACTGCTTGATCCGGTCGAGAATGCCGGCCATGACGCCTCCATGGTGTCTGTCGTTCGACAAGGGCCGCGACACTGCGTCCTCGCTCTCCCTCCTGTTACCCCGGAAGCAGTACGGAACACGAAAGCGGGCACACGGGAGTCAACGACACCTACGAGGGACAGGACTTCTCATGTTCGCCATAGCCGCTGCCGTGCTGTTCTTCCTCGCATTTCTGATCAACGCCGCCGACATCGCGACGAACGACGTCTTCGCCTCAGTGAACGTCATGCTCCTCGGCCTCACCGCGCTTGCACTCCATCTGGCGGGAGCCGGAGGCTGGACGCGCAGCAGAACGTCGCGTCGACGGTGAACCCGGGTGCCCATGACGTGATCGCCGGGTTGCGCGGCAGACGGCGTACAAGCCGCGAACCGGGGCAACCGGGTGCTGTGAAATGGGAAGAGCAAGCGAGCTGCTGCGCCGTGAATCCCGACGAGATGTTCCTCGTCGGCGCCGCGCAGTCGAGCGCGAAGAGCATCTGCACGCCGTGCCCCGTGCGCACCGAGTGCCTGGCCCACGCACTGGATCAACGCATCGAGTACGGCGTGTGGGGCGGCATGACGGAACGCGAGCGCCGTGCTCTCCTGCGCCGCCGCCCCGGGGTCGACTCGTGGCGGTCCCTGCTGGAGACAGCACGACAACAGCACGCACGCGGGACGGCGGAGGTGTAGCCGCCCCGCACTCGCGGTCGACGCGGGGCTCACGCGAACGCGCCCCGCGTACAACCAGCTCCGCCGTTCGACGGTCACACCAGATGCCCCCTCGCATCCGTCGACCGAACCGGAGTGCCCCGTGCCACACAGACGCCGCATCCTGATGTACGCCACAGCCGTCGCCGTCGCGGCCACCGCCGGGTTCGCCTTCCCAGCCGGTGCCACCGCTGCCGCGCCCCGCACCGCCATGAGCGACTTCAACGGCGACGGCTACGCGGACCTCGCCGTCGGCGTTCCCGACGGAACCGTCGGCGGCCGGGCCAAGGCCGGGTACGTGAACGTGGTCCTGGGCGGCCCGAGGGGCGTCGGCGCCCACGGAAGCGTCCGCGTCACCCAGGCCACCGCAGAGGTGCCCGGATCCCCTGAGGCGGGCGACCGCTTCGGCGCCTCCGTGGTCCTGACGGACCTCAACGGCGACGGCATCGCGGAACTCCTCGTCGGTGTCCCCGGCGAGGACATCACGGGCCGCGGTACGGACGTGGGCCTGGTCATCGCCGTGGGCGGCTCGAAGAACGGTCCGGGACCGGGGGCGTCGGTCCTCAGCGGGCCGTCGTCGTCGGCCGCGTACGGCAAGTCGGTCGCGGCGGCCGACCTCACCGGTACCGGAGACGGCAACAAAGAGATCGTGATCGGCGGCACGGACAAGGTCGTCGCCCGTGTCATCCGGGGCGAGGACAGCATGATCACGACTGTCGTCGCGGCGCCCATGGGCGGCCGCGCCCCCGTCCTGGCCACCGGAGACTTCGACAGCGACGGTGTGGCGGACCTGGCCGTGGCGTACTGGACCGCGGGCACCCCCAACACGCAGTCGCACGTGCGTCTTTGGAAGTGGGACGCCGAGCAGGCCGGGATGGCCAACTTCTGGAACACGGACAACGCCGGCGTGAGCGCCCTGGCCGCCGGTGACTTCGACGGCGACGGTCACGACGACCTGGCGCTCGGCGAGTGCCGTGAGATCGCCGACGAGAACATCGACGACCCGTGCGGCCCCGAGGAACTCGCCGAGGGCGGCGGCGTCCACGTCCACTACGGAAGCGCCGCGAACGGCTCGTTCGGCAGCCGCGCCCAGACCCTGAAACAGGACACGGCGGGCGTCCCCGGCGTGGCCGAGGACGGCGACCGCTTCGGCGCCGCCCTCGCCGTCGCCGACGTCGACCGCGACGGCCGCGACGACCTGATCGCGGGCGCTCCCGGCGAGGCCATCGGCAGCAGGGCGCGCGCGGGTGCCGCCTGGCTGCTCCACGGCGGGGCCCGTGGCCTGCTCGACGCGGGCGGCGCCGCCAGGTCGATCGCGTGGAACCAGGACACGTCCGGCGTCCCCGGCGTCGCCGAGACGGGCGACGCCTTCGGCGCGGCGGTCTCCGCGGGCGACTACAACGCCGACTCCGTCCCCGACGTCACCGTCGGCTCCCCGGGCGAGAACGCCTCCCTCGGCGCCGCCTGGCTCCTCCCCAAGGGCACGGCCACCAACTCGAAGGCCTTCTCACCCCGCACCCTCGGCCTTCCGTACCTCTCCACGGCCCACAAGTACGGCAACCCCCTGAACAGCCACTGACCGCCTTCCGGTGATGGTGATGGTGAGGGTGATGGCGGCGGGGCGGCGGGGCGGTGACCGGTGTGCACCGCGGCAGACGTGCGTCAGGTGCGTCAGATGTAGCCGTCACGCCCCCGGTCGCGACGCTCCTGCCGTGTCTCACGGCGCCCTCGGACGAAGGCCAGCAGCGGGGCCCGGAACGCCAGCAGCGCCACCAGCGCGACAGCGGCACCGCCCCACGCCACCACCTCGGTACGCAGCCAACTCACGCTGTGGGAAACCGTGTTGTGCGCCTGAAAGCGGATGGTGAGCGGCGGACTGAGCGCGGCGAGCGCCTGGTCCGACGTGCCACGGAAGGTCGTCATCCCCAGCTTGAGGGCGTACACCCCGGGCGTGTTCGCAGCCACAGCCCACTCCCAGAAGGCGGTGTCCCCTGTCTCGGCAATGACCTGCTCGGCCTTGCTGTCGCCCAGCGGCCGGACCTCGACGTGACTGCTCGCGGCGGTCAGCGAGGCGCCCTGCACCCCACCCACGGGGAAGGCCCACCTCTTGACGGCACCCGACGGCGGCGCGGACTCGGGGACGGCCGATGCGGGCACCGCGTTCAGAAGAACGCCGAGAATGACCGAGTCGCCGACATCTGCCGAAAGCCTCTCCGGGCAGCTGATGACCCCGGCCAGCAGCGACCGTCGATCCGCGGCGACGTCGTCCCGGAACACCACCTGCTCCGGCTTGCGGCTGGGCGCCACACTGGACGGAGGCGCGTTCCCGGCCGGCTGGCCGCCGTGCTCCCCGTTCGCCGTCAGAAAGCCGACGGCGACCAGCGAGCCGGTGAGTCCCACGACCAGGCCGGCGATCAGCACCCACACTTTTCCGCGCCCACGCCCACGCCCGCGCCTTGCCCTCGGCGCCTTCTCGGCGAGCGGTCCCCTGTTCTGTTCATCCTTCATCGCGATTCCCCCGAAACGCGGGGCTCCCCCGAGGGGAAGCCGGACGCCGCCATTCTCCCCCCGGGCGGAGGGCTGCGCAGCCCTCCCGCACGGCTTTCGCCGGGGCGGCGCCGACATCCTGCCCACGCGCAGGCCGTCTCACAGGTGGTCGTTCAGCGTCCCGATCGCCGAAGCCGCGTCCAGGACCCGTGGAATCGCCTTGTCCGCGAGGGACGGGTCGGCCGTGACGATGTTGACCGCCGCGCGGACCGGCCAGCCGGGCAGCGGGGCCGCGATGCCGTGGGCGCCGACGTTGACCTCGCAGTGCGTGACGACGTAGCCGGCCTCGCGGATCTCGCCGACGCGGTCCGGTTCGGAGGGGGCCGGGGGGCCGGAGGCGAGGGCGGCCAGGCCTCCGGCGCCGCGGTCGAGCGGGTCTCGGCTGCCCCGGCGGTACCAGAACAGCGGCCCGTCGGTCGGCGGCTCCGCCACGAGCGTGGTGACCGCGGCGTCGCCGACGACCTCGACCAGGCTTGCCGTGGCGTCGAGTTGGCGCGCGAGGCGGTGCAGGACGGGCTCGGCGATGGTGCGCAGGTTGGGCCCCGTACCACCGAGGAGCCCGGCCACGGACGGGCCGACGACATAGCGGCCGTCGTCGTCGCGCGAGGCGAACCCCGTCCGGTGGAGGGACACGAGCAGGCGGTGCGCGATGGAGCGGTGGAACCCGGTCGCGGCCGCCACCTGGCTGGTGTTCAGCCCCTCGGGGTGGCGGCCGAGCTCGACGAGGATGGTCAATCCGCGCTCGAGGGTCTGCGAGCCGCCGCTGTCGGAGTCGTTCGCCGCTGCCACGGCACCTCCTTGCGAATCTGAGCAGTGTGAATCTGAGCAGTGTGAATCTGAGCTGGGTGAATCTGAGCTGGGTGAATCTGAGCTGGGTGAATCTGAGCTGTTAATCCGAGCTGTGCGAATCTCGGCTATACGGTGGGGAGGATCTTGCCACGGACCTCGCCGAGGCCGATGCGCCCCCGGGCCCCGGGCGCGGAGTAGCGCAGGACGACCTCGTCGCCGTCCTCCAGGAACGTGCGCTCCTGGCCTCCCGCCGTCCACGTCTTCTTGCCTCCCCAGGACAGTTCGAGGAACGAGCCGCGCTGGTCCTCCTCCGGGCCCGAGATGGTCCCCGAGGCGTAGAAGTCGCCGACCCGCAACGAGGCGCCGTTGACCGTGAGGTGCGCCAGCATCTGCGCGGGCGACCAGTACATGCAGGAGTACGGCGGGTGCGCCACGACGGTGCCGTTCACCTCGACCTCCACCGTGATGTCGTAGCCCGAGGGGCCCTCTTCCTGAAGGTAGGGGAGGACGGCCGGGTCCTGGCCGGGCAGCTCGACGCGGGCGTGCTCCAGTGCGGCGAGCGGGGTGACCCACGCGCTGATGGTGGTGGCGAAGGACTTGCCGAGGTTCGGGCCGAGCGGCACGTACTCCCAGGCCTGGATGTCGCGCGACGACCAGTCGTTGACGCCGGTGACACCGAAGACGGTCTCGGTGAACTCCGAGGTCGCGACCCGCTGGCCGAGCGGCACCGAACGGCCCACGACGAAGCCGAGTTCGGCCTCGATGTCCAGGCGCAGCGAAGGGCCGTACGTGGGCGCCGGGTCGGCGGGGGCCTTGCGCTGGCCGGAGGGGCGGTGGACCGGGGTGCCGGAGACGACGATGGAGCCCGAGCGGCCGTGGTAACCGACCGGCAGGTGGCGCCAGTTGGGCATCAGTGCGTCACCGTCGGGGCGGAAGATCCGGCCGACGTTCGTGGCGTGGTCGACGGAGGCGTAGTAGTCGACGTAGTCGCCGACCTCGAACGGCAGGTGCAGGGTGGCGTCGGCCAGCGGCACCAGCCGCACGCGGTCGCGGTGCGCGGCGTCCGTGAGCAGCTCGACCGTCCAGGAGCGGACGGCCGCCCAGGTCGCGGCACCGGCGTCCATGAGCGGGTTGAGCGCGGGGGCGTCGAGCAGCGCCGTCCACTCGGGGCGCAGGGCGGTGGCCGCGGCGCCCAGGTCGAGCACGTGGTCACCGATCCGTACGCCCACGCGACGGCCGGTGTCGGGGGTGGAGAAGACGGCGTACGGGAGGTTGTCGACGTCGTACGCGCTGTCGGCCGCAGCTTCGACCCAGGTGGCGGGCGGGGTGGTCATGTGTGGGGCCCTTTCGGAGTTCCGTGGTGGCTCGGGAGGGATCAGGCGTGGTGGCGTGGAGGGATCAGGCGGTGGTCGGTTCCAGGAGGCGCAGGGTGACCAGGTCCTCCAGTGGTTCGAGGACGCTGCAGGAGCCGTAGGAGGTGAAGGCGGTCCGGGCGGCGGCCGCGTCGGCCTCGGGGAGCGCGCCGACCGCGCGGGCCACCGTCTCCGGGTCACGCTCGGAGAGCGCTGACCGGATATCGGTCAGCGGGGCCCCGGCGCGGGCCCGCGCGGCGGCGAGCAGGACGTTGAGGTAGCCGTGGTGCTCGAAGCCGGTGTCACGGCCCGTGTGCCGGACCGCGTTGTGCAGCCCGGCCGTGCACTTGAAGGGGACGCCCGCGGCGACGGCGCCGTGGATCCACGCCGCCACCTCGTCCTCGGTGGGGAACGCGGCGGCCTCGGTGCCCCCGGTCCGGAACTTCAGCCGGAAGCCGTGCCGGGCGACCGCGGCGAGGGCCTCCTCCCACGCGGGGCGGCCGGGGCGCGGGACCTCGACATACACGGTCGCGGGCAGGTCCAATGAGGCCAGGTCGGCGAGCTGGGCGCCCACCGGGAGCGCGGGATCCGGCTTGAGCTCCAGGGCGGCGAGCACGAGCCGGTCGGTCCCGCCGACCGCCTCAAGGACCGCCGGGACGGCCGCGCACCCGGCCACGACGCTCACCCGCAGGCCCGCGGGGAACAGGTCGGGCGCGGCAAGCCGGGGCAGGTCGTCCAGGTCGGCCGCGGCGACGACGAGCGGGCCGACGAGACCGGCGTGGGCGGACGTGAGGTGCCCCGCGTGCTCGGTCACGGCACGTGGCAACGGGGCAAGGCCGGGAGGGAACACCGCGGCGTCGTCCACGAGGTGCCGGAAGACGAGGGGTATTGACATGCGCCACACCCTAACTCAGGATCATCGAAATGCGAACACTGGTGTTCGCTTATCGGTTAAGCCGGAGGAGTCATGGCGTACTACCGTCGAGTCGGCGCGGTGCCGTCGAAGCGGCACACCCAGTTCCGTGACGAGGCGGGCGGGCTCTACTACGAGGAGCTGATGGGCGAGGAGGGCTTCTCCTCCGACTCGTCGCTGCTCTACCACCGCGGCGTCCCGTCGGCGATCGTCGCCAGCGAGGTCTGGGAGCCGACCGACCAGTCGACGGCGCCCAATCACCCGCTCAAGCCCCGCCATCTCAAGCTGCACGACCTCTTCGACGCGGAGAAGGCCGGGACCGTCGACGCCGTCACCGGGCGCCGCCTCGTGCTCGGCAACGGCGACGTACGCATCTCCTACGTCGTGACCGGCACACCCTCCCCGCTCTACCGCAACGCGATCGGCGACGAGTGCGTCTACGTCGAGGCGGGCGCGGGAGTCGTCGAGACGGTGTTCGGTGTGCTGCCCTACCGGGCGGGCGACTACGTGCTCCTGCCGCGCGCCACCACGCACCGCTGGGTCCCCGACACCACGGACGGCCCGAGCCGCCTCTACCCGATCGAGGCGAACAGCCACATCGCCCCGCCCAAGCGCTACCTGTCGAAGTACGGGCAGCTCCTGGAGCACGCGCCCTACTGCGAACGGGACCTGCACGGGCCGGACGAGGTCCACCTCGACGAGGCACGTGACGTGGAGGTGCTGGTCAAGCACCGCGGCGGCCCGAGCGGCGTGCTCGGCACCCGGTTCGTCTACGACACGCACCCCTTCGACGTCGTGGGCTGGGACGGGTGCCTGTACCCGTACACGTTCAACGTCGAGGACTACATGCCGATCACCGGCAAGATCCACCAGCCGCCGCCGGTGCACCAGGTCTTCGAGGGCGACAACTTCGTGATCTGCAACTTCCTGCCGCGCAAGGTCGACTACCACCCGCTCGCCGTACCCGTGCCGTACTACCACTCCAACGTCGACAGCGACGAGGTCATGTTCTACGTCGGCGGCGACTACGAGGCCCGCAAGGGCTCCGGCATCGGCATCGGCTCCGTCTCCCTGCACCCGGGAGGCCACGCCCACGGCCCGCAGCCCGCGGCGATCGAGGCCTCTCTCGGCGCGGAGTACTTCGAGGAGTCCGCGGTCATGGTCGACACCTTCCGCCCCCTCGAACTCGGCGAGGGCGGACGGTCCGCCGACGACCAGAAGTACGCCTGGGTCTGGGCCGGACGGCAGACGTGAGGAGACCGAAGGGCGATCGACCATCCGCACAGCGCTTCCCAAAGGACCGACCCATGGACAACCTGGCCACAGAACCGACGCCGACGAGTGAGCCGACAGCCGCCGCGTCACCACCGGACGGCGGGAGTCCCCGCGCCACCCTGAAGGTCATCCGAGCGGCGATCCTCGGAACCGTCGTCGAGTACTACGACTTCGGCATCTACGGCTACATGGCCACCCTGATCGCGGCGCACTTCTTCGTCGAGAGCGACCCGAACACGGCGCTCCTGTCGACCTTCGCCGCGTTCGCCGTGGCGTTCTTCCTCCGCGCCCCCGGCGGCATCCTCTTCGGTCACATGGGTGACAAGTACGGCCGCAAGAAGGCGCTCACCTGGACCATCCTGCTGATGGCCGTCGCCACCACCGGCATCGGCCTCATCCCCTCGTACGCCACCCTCGGCCTGTGGGCGACGCTCCTCCTCGTCCTGTGCCGCTGCATCCAGGGCTTCGCGGCGGGCGGTGAACTCGGCGGAGCCAACGCGTTCGTCTCCGAGCACGCCCCGACGCAGCGCCGCGCGTTCCACACCTCGTTCGTCAACACCGGCACCTACCTCGGCTCGCTCGTCGCCTCCCTCGTCGCGCTCCTGCTGACCTCCAGCGTCAGCGAGGAGACCCTGCACGACTGGGCCTGGCGCATCCCGTTCCTGCTCAGCGCGGTCATCGGTGTCATCGGCCTCTACATCCGCAGCCAACTGCCCGAGACCGAGCAGTTCGAGGCCGTCAAGGAGAGCGACACCGTCGAGGTCGCCAAGTACCCCATCGCCGATGTGTTCGCGCACGCCTGGCGCCAGATCGTCCTCGTCATCTTCCTCGGCGCGCTGATCGTCGGCGGTTACTACGTCGCCGGTGTGTACGCCGCCAGCTACCTCCAGACCGAGGGCGGACACTCCGCCGACTTCGCGTTCACGTCCACGTGCATCGCCATGATCGTCGCCGTGATCAGCCTCCCGATCGCCGGATACGTCGGCGACCGCATCGGCCGCCGTCCCGTGTTCTTCTTCGGCAGCGGCGTCACCGCGGTCATCGGACTCCCCGCGTTCATGCTGATGCGCGACGGCGGGCCGGTGCTCGCGGTCCTCGCCCAGAGCTCGCTGACCTTCTTCATCGGCCTGGTCAACGGTGTCTCGTTCGCCGCGTACGCCGAGCTCTTCCGGGCGCGCTACCGCTACAGCGGCATCGCCATGAGCAACAACGTCACCAACATGGCGCTCGGCGGCACCGCCCCCTTCATCGCCACGCTGCTGATCAACGTCACCGACAACAACCTCGCGCCCGCGGGCTACCTCATCGCGACCGCGCTCATGACCTTCGTCGCCACCTTCTTCCTCAAGGAGACGCGCGGGACGGAGCTTCAGCTGTGAACCCCGCATCCGACAACCGCCGCCGCTTCGACGGGCGTTCGGTCGTGGTCACCGGCGCCGCCGGAGGCCTCGGCCGGGCCGACTGCCTCGCCCTCGCCGCCGAAGGAGCCCATGTCTGGGCGGCGGACCTCGACACGGAGGCCGCCGAGGCCCTCGTCCCCGAACTCGCCGCGGCAGGAGGATCGGGCCGGGCCGTCCGGCTCGACGTCGCCGAGCCCGACTCCTGGACGGCGCTGGCGGACGAGATCGAGACCGCGGGGCCGCTGCACGGCCTCGTCAACAACGCCGGGGTCAGCCTGCGCGCGTCCATCGCCGACACCACCGTCGAGCAGTGGCGCCGCGTCATGGACATCAACCTGTCCAGCGTCTTCTACGGCCTCAAGACCCTCACCCCCGCCCTGACGCGGGGCGCCCGGGACGGCGGCGCGGCCGTCGTCAACATCTCCTCCATCGCCGGCATGGTCGGCTACTTCTCCGCCACGTACGGCACCAGCAAATGGGGCGTACGCGGCCTCTCCAAGGTCGGCGCGCTCGAACTCGCCGCCCACGGCATCCGCGTCAACTCGCTGCACCCCGGCCTCACCGGCACCCCGCTCCTGCACCAGGCCGCCGACACCTCCTTCGTCGACGAGAGCCTGCGGTCCGTCCCGGCCGGGCGCCTCGCGACGCCCGAGGAGATGGCGCGCGTCGTCACGTTCCTGCTGTCCGACGACGCCGCGTACATCACCGGCGAGGAGATGGTCGTCGACGGCGGCCTCACCTCCGGCGGGCTCTACCACCGCATCCTCGCGGGCCTGGAGGCGAAGCCGTGACCCCGCTGCTCGAAACCCTCCTGGAGGTCCAGCACCTCTACGCCGCCCAGTCGCACGCCATCGACACCGGTAACGCCGACGGATGGGCCGACACGTTCACCGCCGACGGGGAGTTCGACTCCCCGACGTACGACGAGCCGGTCACCGGCCGCGCCGCACTCGCCGCCTTCGCCCGCGACCTGCACGCCGCCGCGCCCCACCTGCACCACGTCATCACCAACGTGCTGGTCCGGCCCGCCGACGAACCCGGCGCGTACGACGTCCGCGCCAACCTCCTCATCGTCACCACCCACGACCTCGCCTCCGGGGCGGCCCGCATCGACCGCGTCACCACGATCGACGACCGGCTGCGCCGCGCACCCGAGGACCCCGCCGGCCTGAAGCTCGTACGCCGCCGCGTGACACGCGACGGCGCCGGGCCCACAGCATCCGCACCACACCGCAAGGAGCTCTCGTGACCACCCAGACGCCCGCCGACAACCCGGGCCGCGTCAACTACGACGCCCTCCCCGCCCTCAACCCCGAGCTGGCCGGCCGCACCGTCGTCGTGACCGGCGCGGGCCGCGGCATGGGCGCCCTGTTCCTGGAGGAGCTGGCGCGCCGCGGCGTCAACGGCGTCGGCGCGGACCTCGACCAGGAGGCGATGGCCGCCGTCGCCGAGAAGATCAACGCCAACCTGGCGGGCGTCGACGGCGCGGGCCGCGTCGTCGGGGTCGGCGCCGATGTCACCGACCCGGCCGCGGGCGACGCGATGGTCGCCGCCGCGCTACGCGAGTTCGGACGGCTGGACCTGTGGGTCAACAACGCCGGCGTCTTCCCGCAGGCCGAGTTCACCGACATATCGCCCGAGCAACTCGCCCTCACCTACGGCGTGAACGTCAACGGCGTCGTCTACGGCGGCCAGGCGGCCGCCCGCCACTTCCGCACCGTCGGCGGCGGCGCCATCGTCAACATGGCCTCGGTCGCCGCCGTGCGCGCCCGGCCGACCCGCGCCACGTACAACTCCTCGAAGGCCGCGGTGAAGCACCTCACCACGTGCATGGCCGTCGAGCTCGGCCCCGACAACATCCGCGTCAACTCCATCGCGCCCGGATACATCGACACCGAGATGACCCGCTGGGTCCGCGAGGACCCCGCCGCGATGGATCGCGCGCTCACCACCGTCCCGCTGCGCCGCATCGGCGCCCCCATGGAGGTCTTCGCCGCCCTCTACTTCCTCCTCTCCGACAGCGCCCGGTACATCACCGGCACCAACATCCCGGTGGACGGAGGCTCGCAGCATGTCTGAGCCCGACAACGGGGCGTACGACTACGACGTCATCGTGGTCGGCGCCGGGGGCGCCGGACTCGCCGCGTCGGTCTCGGCCGCCCAGGCCGGCGCGCGCGTCCTGCTCCTGGAGTCCGAGGACGAGATCGGCGGGTCCACCCAGCTGTCCGCGGGGCTCCTGACCGCCTCGGCCACCGGCGTCCAGCAGAGCCTCGGCGTCGAGGACTCGCCGCTGCGCATGTTCCAGCACTACATGGACCTCAACGGCTGGCGGGTCCGGCCGGGCCCGGTCCGCATGTTCTGCGAGGAGTCCGGCGCCGTCGTCGACTGGCTGCTCGACCTCGGCGTCGAGATTCCCGCGCAGGTCTCGCACAGCGCCCACGAGCCGGGTCTGACCCGGGCCGGAGTGGAGGACGTCTGGCGCGGCCACGTGCCCAAGGACCAGGGCTACGGCCTCGTCCAGGTGCTCGACAAGGCACGCGCCCGCCTCGACGTGGACCTCGCCCTCGGCAGCCGCGTCGAGGACCTGGTGGTCCGCGACGGCGTCGTCCGCGGTGTCGTCATCGACGGCGAGGAGGCCACCGCGGCGGCCGTCGTCGTCGCCAGTGGGGGAGTCGCGGCCGACCCCGACCTCGTCCGCCGGTTCCTGCCCGACGCGGAGATCGCCGGGGACGCCCTGTTCGTGGTCGCCGCACCGGGCTCGCGGGGCGACCACGTAGGCCTCGCCGAGCGGCACGACCTGGCCCTGTTCGGCCAGGGCTGGGGACTGCTCCTGGTGACCGCCCAGTTCCAGCGCCACCACCACTGGCAGAGCGGATTCCCGCCCGCCTCGCGCATCAACGTCGGCCCCGACGGCCGCCGTTGCATGGACGAGGACGCCCCGTACGCGGTGAGCCCCGGCATCCTCAAGGACCACGGCGGCTGGGTCTGGTCGGTGTTCGACGACGCCGCCCGCACCGCACTGCCGGAGGGCTACGCCGACTGGACCGCAGAGCGGATCGAGGAGGAGGTCGCCAAGGGCGTCGTGCTGCGCGCCGACACCCTCGACGGACTCGCGGCCCTGATGGACGTACCCGCGACGCACCTGACCGCGAGCGTCGGCCGGTTCAACGAGCTGTTCGCCGAGGGCCACGACACCGACTTCCTGCGCCACGAGTCACTGGCCGCCAAGGGCGCCGACCCGCACCTCGCGCCCATCGCCACCGGGCCGTTCTTCGCGGTGCGCATGCTCCCCGCCGAACTGGTCTGCACCCACACCGGCCTGGAGATCGACGCCTCCACCAGGGTGCTCGGCACCGACGGCCGGTCCGTCCCCGGCCTGTACGCCGCCGGGGAGGCCGCGGGCGGAATCCTCGGCGAACGCTACGTCGGCGGCGGCAACTCCGTCGCCCACGCCCTGGTGCTCGGCCGGGTCGCCGGACGCGAAGCCGCCGCACGCGCCGCCGGTCTGTCGTCCCGCGCCGAGGAGGTCCCCGCATGAGCCGCGCCGACGACCGTTTCGAGATCCAGGACGTCCTGTTCCGCTACGCCCGCGCGGTCGACCGACTGGACTACGACGCCATCGCGGCCTGCTACTTCGACGACGCGACCGACGTCCACGGCGCCTACACGGGCGACGCCGCGGGACTCGTCGAGGACATCCGCGCGCGGCACCGCACCATCGACTCCTCCCAGCACTTCATCTCCAACGTGCTCGTGGAGTTCACCGGGGAGGACAGCGCCGACGTCGAGTCCTACTGTCTGTGCTTCCTGCGGCAGGCACCCGCCGAGCCCGGCGGCGAGCAGGACCTGGCGATCATCCGCTGCCGCTACGTCGACCGCTTCGAGCGCCGCGACAGCGCCTGGGGCATCGCGGACCGCGTCGTCGTCTTCGACGAGTCGCGGGTCGTCACCCTCACCGACGGCCTCGACCCCACGTGGGTCGCCGCGCGGCGCGACGGGTCGGATCCCGTCTATACGTGGGGGCGTCGAGCGGAAGCGTCGGCGTAGGGCCTCGGCTCACAGGGGTGACCTGCTACCGGGACTTCGCTTGGACGCGGTAGCGGAGTTCCGGGAGGAGGGCCAAGACGCAGAAGAGGGCCGCGGGGACCGGGGCCCAGTGGGCCGGGAGCTCGGCGAGGAGCAGGCCGCCCAGGGCGCCGCCTGCCGCTCCGCCCACGTAGATCAGTGAGCTGTTGACCGAGACCGCCAGCGGGGCGGCCTGGCCGGCGAGGGAGATCAGACGGTGCTGTTGGGGTGTGGCGTACATCCAGCCGAAGACGCCCCAGAGCGCCATGCAGGGCAGGGCGGTGGCGAGGTGCGTCGCGGCCCACGGCATGGCGAGGAACGCGGCTGTCATCCCGGCCAGGGAGATCAGGACGAGATGGCGGCCCCACGGGCGGTCGAGGAGTGCGCCCGCCGCCGCGTTGCCCACCAGGCCGCCGAGTCCGAACACGAGGAAGAGCAGCGCGAGTTGGCCGCCCTCGTGGTTCGTCGCGCGGGCGAACACCGCGCCTGCGTACGTCAGTACGGAGTATTCGGCGATCACGGCGAGCCCGGTGATGGTCAGTACCGTACGGATCCGGGGAGAGCGCAGTGCCGTGAGCCGGGCGCGGGTGCCGGCAGGGGCCGGGTGCGGCACCGGTCCGCGCAGCCCTCGCCACAGGCCGACGGCGACGAGCGCGGTGCCCAGGGCGAGAAGCGTCAGCGACATCCGCCAGCTCACCGCCGCGCCCGCCCAGGTGCCGAGGGGGACGCCGGCCACGGACCCCGCGACCAGGCCGCCGTTGACCCGCGCGAGCGCCCGGCCGTGCTGGTCCTCGGGCGCCGACGCGGAGGCGAGCGTGGCGACGAAGGGAGTGAACTGGCAGGCGCCCGCCGCCACGAGCAGCCGCCCCAGGAGGGCCATGGCCAGGGAAGGGGCGCTCGCGCACACCAGGTTGCCCACGGCCACCGCGGTCAGGGCGCCGGTCAGCACCGTGCGCGGGGCACGCCCGGCCAGAGCGGTGGACAGGACCGGGCCGAGAACCGCGTAGCCGAGGGAGAAGACGGTCATCAGCTGGCCCGCGGCGGGCATGCCCACGTCCAGGGAGCGGCTGATGTCGGGCAGCATGCCGGCGATCACAAAGACATCCGTGCCGATGAAGAACGTGCCCAGGGAGAGGAGATGGAGGAAGGCGGGCAGCGGCGCCCGACGCCGGGGCGGGCGTGGCGGACGAGTGGGCAGTACGGGCATCGGGGTGGGCGGTCCTCTCGCGCGGTCGGGGCCCTCAGGCCAGGAACGTCTCCGCCTTCACGGCCGCGGTGACCGGTGGCGGGAAGCCGTCGAGGTAGAAGTGGCCGCCGGGGAAGACCCGGAGCCGGAAGGCACGCCGGGTGTGCCGGGACCAGCCGGTGGCGGTTTCCGGGGCGACGAGAGGGTCGTCCGTGCCGGTGAACGCGGTGATCGGGCAGGACACCGCGGAGTTCGCGCTCGGGCGGTAGGCGCGCAGGGCCCGGTGGTCGCCGCGCAGGGCGGGCAGGACGAGTGTGCGCAGTTCGGGGCCGTGCAGCAGGGCGGGATCGATGTCGCGCTCGCGGGCGAGTTCGGCGAGCACTTCGTCGTCGTCGCCGAGCCGCGGGGGCCGCGTGTCGCCGGGCGGCGTCATGCCCGAGACGATCAGCCGCGCCGCCGTGACCCCGTGCGCGGACTCCATGCGGCAGGCCGTCTCGTAGGCGAGCAGCGCGCCCATGCTGTGGCCGAACAGGACGGGCGCGGGGCCGTCGAGTGCCACCACACGCCGGGCGATCTCGGCGGCGAGGACGGTCAGGTTCTCGACCGGTGGCTCGTCGATACGGTCCTGACGGCCCGGACACTGCACGGCCTGGACGTCGACGGCCGGAGCGAGGGCCGCCGACAGCGGAAAGTAGAAGCCCGCGGACCCGCCCGCGTACGGGAAGCAGATCAGTCTCCGGCGGCGCTCGCCGTTCGCCGTGGTCGGGGCGGGCGGGTGGAAGGCGCGCAGCCAGGCGGAGGCGGGTGCGGTCGGCCTCACCGCTGGGTCCGTTCCTGGATGAGCGTGCACAGAGCGTCCACCGTGGGTGTGCGGAGGAACTCGCGCAGATCGATCCGGACGCCGAAACGGTGATGGAGGCGGGTGACCACGACGGCCGCCGAGAGCGAGGTGCCGCCCAGGTCCCTGAAGTCCTGTGCGGTGTCGGGGACTTCGGCGCCGAGCAGGTCGCTCCAGATGCGGCGGACCGTGGCCTCTGGTGAGGTGTCGCCCGGATCGGCCACTGCGGTCGCGGTCGGGGGCGTGGGCAGACTCCGGCGGTCGATCTTGCCGTTGGGGGAGACGGGCAGAGCGGTGGCGCGCAGGACGTGCCGGGGCACCATGTGGTCGGGCAGGAGGGCCGCGAGGTGGGTGCGCAGCGCGGCGGTCTCCAGTGGCCGACCGGGGTGTGGCACCACGTGGGCCACCAGGTGCCGCTCGGCGTCGGGCGACGGCTGCCAGGCGGTCACCGCGCACTCCCGGACCGCCGGGTGGCCCGCCAGCGCGGCCTCGACCTCGCCGGGCTCGACCCGGTATCCGCGGATCTTGACCTGGTCGTCGACACGGCCCACGTAGTCGAAAACGCCGCCGGGCCCGCTCCGCACCAGGTCGCCCGTGCGGTAGGCGCGGACCGTCCCCCGCTCCGTGTCGAGGCCGGTGAAGCGCTCGGCCGTGCGGGCCGGGTCGCCGAGGTAGCCGTCCGCGAGACCCACGCCGGACAGCCACAGCTCGGTTGCCCCGTCGTCCGGTCCGGCCGGGCGGAGGTGGGCGGTCGTGCCGGGCAACGGGTGACCGATGGGCGGAAGGTCGGGCCAGAGCGCGGGCGGTCCCGTCAGGGTGTACGCGAGGGCCACATGGGTCTCGGCCGGACCGTAATGGTTGTGCAGCCGCGCCTCCGGCAGCGCCGCGAAGAGCTCGCGGATCCCCGGCGTGATCCGCAACGCCTCGCCCGCGGCCGCCACTTCGCGCAGCTCGGCAGGGAAGGGGCCGAGCGTGTGCGCGAGGTCCGCGAGCCGGGTCAGCGCCACCGGGGACACGAACAGGCGCTGGATCCGCCACTCGGCGAGCCGGCCGAGCAGGCTCTGGAGGTCGCCGCGTTCCGTGTCGGCGGGCAGGTACAGACAGCCGCCGGAGCACCAGGCCGTGAAGGCCTCCTGAAGGAAGACGTCGAAGCCGAGGGGCGCGAACTGCAGGGTGCGCAGCGGTGCGCCGGACGTGGCGGCCAGGGTCCAGCCGATCAGGTTGTCCAGGGAACGGTGCGGTACGGCGACCGCCTTGGGGCCGCCGGTCGACCCCGAGGTGAAGACCGCGTACGCCAGGTCGTCCGGCGCGGGCGGCGCGAGGGTGGCCGATGTCGGCACGGCTCGCGCGCGGGACGCCTCGGGGTCGTGCAGCGTCGACACACCGGTCGATGAGGGCACTTGGGCCGTGCGGTCGACGAGGGCCACCCGTGCCCCGGCGGTGCGCCACATGTGCCGTACGCGTTCTTGCGGGTAGCCGGGGTCGACCACGCAGAGCACGCCCCGGGCCCGCATGACACCGAGGACGGCGGCCGCCAGCGCCGTACCGCGCGGCAGTTGGACGAGGACCACGTCTCCAGGACGCACTCCCAGGCGTACGAGGTCGTGGGCGAGCGCCGACGCCCAGCGGTCGAGCCCGCCGTGGTCGAGGCTCTCCCCGGGTGTCACGCAGGCCGGCGCGTGCGGGGCCTGCCGGGCCTGGTGTGCGATCAGTTCGACCACGCGCGGCGTGGGCATGCGGCGTCTCCTTCGCTGCGGCTCCTCCAGGTCCGTGCGCCCGGCCCCGGTGACCATGGCACGGAACGGGGGCGGCGGGACCGGGGCTTCCGCTCGCCGGAAGACGGCCGCGGCGCCGGGGCGAAGCCTCCTTATGGTCGAGGGCCACTGGTGCCCTGACCGGAAGGTTTCCGTGCCCGAGACCGCGCAGCTGTACCTGGACCTGATGAAGCGGGTCCTGACCAACACGATCTACGAGGACGCTCCGATCCCGGCGAGCTGGGCCCCGGCGAAGGAGTACGACGAGCTCAACCGCAGACTCGGCGTGGACTGGCCGAGCGCGGCGCACACCATGGTGGGCGCGCGCCGCCTGGAGAACGTCCAGCACTGCGTGGAGACGGTGCTGCGCGACGCGGTGCCGGGCGACTTCATCGAGACCGGTGTGTGGCGGGGCGGCACCTGCATCTTCATGCGCGCGGTCCTCAAGGCCCACGGCGTCGAGGACCGGCGGGTGTGGGTCGCGGACTCGTTCCAGGGGATGCCGCCCGCCGACGAGGCGGGGCACGACGGTGACCGTGAACTCGCCACGGACCGCTACAACGCCTTCCTGGCCACGGACCTGAACACGGTCCGCGGGAACTTCGAGCGCTACGGCCTGCTCGACGGACAGGTGGAGTTCCTGCCCGGCTGGTTCAAGGACACGCTGCCCACCGCGCCCATCGACCGGCTCGCGGTGCTGCGCCTGGACAGCGACCTCTACGAGTCGACCATGGAGACCCTCGTCCACCTGTACCCGAAGCTGTCGCCCGGCGGCTTCGTCATCGTCGACGACTACCACATCCCGGTCTGCCGGGAGGCCGTGCACGACTGGCGCGCACAGCACGGGGTCGACGATCCGATCGAGGACATCGACGGACTCGGCGCGTTCTGGCGCCGTGCCGGAAGCGGCCGCACCGGAAGCGGTCAGGTCGAGGGAGGGCGTGCGCGGTGACGGCTCAGCGGCAGGACGTGCTCGATCTGGTTGCCGAGCGGATCGGCGTACCCGGCGGGCACATCGACCCGGGGCGGACGTTCGTGGAGTCGGGCGCCGACTCGCTCACCCTGATGGCTCTGGCCCGCGAGGTGGAGGCCAGGTGGGGCGTGCGGGTTCCGGTGCGTGAGCTCTTCGAAGGGGCCGAGACCCCGGACAAGTTGGCGGACCGGGTGGCGGGACCACCGCCGGTGGCACCGCAGACGGTGGCACCGCAGACGGTGACACCGCCGATGGTGACGCCGCCGGCGGTGGCGCCCCAGCCACGGGTTCCGGACGCGGCGGACCCCGGCTCCGTGCTCGACGTGATCAACGGTCAGCTCCGGTTCACCGAGAACATGCTGGACACCTTCGCCCGGCTCGCCGCAGACCAGCTGCGGGCGCTGGAGAGCGCTGTCACTCCGGCCACGGCCGCGGCCCCGGCGCCGGCCCCGATCCCGGTCGCGCCCGCCGCACCTGTCGCCTCGCCCGCCGCCGCACCCACCCCCGTACCGTCACCCGGCATCCAACAAGCCGCTGACGGACCGGACTTCAGCCTGTACTTCTTCGGCGACTATCCGGCCCGGGACGCCGCCGTCGACTACGGTCACCTGCTCGACGCGGCCGTCTTCGCCGACGAGCACGACTTCCACGCCGTGTGGATCCCCGAGCGCCACTTCGACTCCTTCGGCGGCCTGTTCCCCAACCCCTCGGTCCTCGCCGCGGCCCTGGCGGCACGCACCTCACGGGTGCGGCTGCACGCCGGATCGGTCGTGCTGCCGCTGCACCACCCGCTGCGGGTCGCCGAGGAGTGGTCCGTCGTGGACAACCTGTCCGGCGGACGCGTCGGCCTCGGCTTCGCGTCGGGCTGGCACGCCCGCGACTTCGTCCTCGCGCCGGAGCACTACGGCCGCCAGCGCGACGTCCTCTACGAGCACTTGGACGTGTTCCGGCAGTGGTGGTCGGGCCGCCCCGTGTCCGTACGCTCCGGTACCGGCGAGCAGCTCGACGTGACGCTGCATCCCCGGCCCGTACAGCAGGAACCGCCCCTGGCCGTGGCGGTCCTCGCCAACCCGGAGAGCTTCGAGCGGGCCGCGGCCGCCGGGCTCGACGTGGTCACCAACCTCATGGTGCAGAGCATCGACGACCTGCGGGACAACATCGCCCGCTACCGGCGGACCCGGGCGGCACACGGCCTCGACCCGGCGGCGGGCCGGGTCACCGTACTCGTGCACAGCTACGTCACCGACGACGCCGAGCGCGCCGTCGCCGAGGCGCGGGAGCCCTTCCGCCGCTATCTGCGCTCCTCGCTGCAACTGTTCGACACCATGGCCAACAGCCTCGGGATCGACGTCGACCTGGCCGCGACCCCCGAGGACGACCTCACGTTCGTCCTCGACCGGGCCTACGAGAGCTACCGCCGCGAACGCGCCCTCATCGGCGACCCGTCGAGCGTCGCGCCGGTGCTCGACACCCTCGCCGACGCCGGGGTGGACGAAGTGGGGTGCTTCATCGACTTCGGTGTCGACCCGCGCAAGATGCTCGACGCGCTGCCGTACCTCGACGAGGTGCGCAGACGCGGCGCCCGGCGCCCGGCCGACGGTAAGACGGACGCGGCTCCCGCGCCGCACGCCCCGAAGCTGCGGAAGACACCGCCGCGCTCCGTGCCCGCCACGGCCCTGCAACGCAGGATGTGGCTCCTGGAGCAGATGCAGGACGGTCGGCACACCTACCACGAACCCAAGGCGCTCCTCCTGGAGGGCGCCCTCGACGAGGACGCGCTGCGGGTGGCGCTGCGGCGCACCGTGGACCGGCACCCGCAGCTGCGCACCGTCTTCAGGGACGACGAGGCCGACGGCGACCTGCGGCAGATCACGCTCGACTCCGTCCGCCTCGACTGCCCGGTCGTGAACGTGACGGGCCTGGACGACGCCACCGCCCTGGAGCGGCTGCGCGATCTCGCGGACGCCTCGGACATCGACCTGAGAGAGGGCCCGTTGCTCCGGGCCTGGCTCGGCCGGATCGCACCGGACCGGCATCTGCTGTACCTCGTCGCCCACCACATCGTCTTCGACGCGCTGTCCACGCCGGTGTTCCTCGCGGACGTCGCCGCGTTCTACCGGGCCTGGCCGGGGGAGCCGGACGGCCTCGGGGCGGCACCTTCGTGGCAACCGCACGAGCCGGAACCGGGCGACGCCGAGCGGGCGCTGGCCTTCTGGCGGCGCGAGTTGGCCGACGCTCCCGTGCTGGCGCTGCCGCTCGACCGTCCCCGTACGGAGGCGGTCCCGGCCGCCGGCGAGGCGTTCACGTACGACCTGGACGCCGAACTCGCAGCCCGTATACGGCAGTTCAGCCGTGCGGCGGGCTGCACCGTGTTCAGCTCGCTGCTCGCGGCCGTCGGTGCGGTGCTCGGCCGGTTCGCGCACCAGGACGACGTCGTCATCGGCACGGCCGTCAGTCGCCGCCCGGCCGACGCCGCGAACGTCATCGGCATGTTCGTGGAGAGCGTCGCCCTCCGCCTCGACCTGTCCGGCGACCCGTGCTTCGCGGACGTCGTGCGGCGCGCGCGGGACCGCACGAGCGGCGCCGTCGAGCACCTCGACGCCCCCTTCGACCAGGTCGTCGACGCCCTCGCCCCCGACCGGGAGCCCGGCGTGCACCCGCTGTTCCAGGTGATGGTGGAGTACGAGGGGGACGACACGGCGAGCCGTCCCGACTTCGCCGGCACAGGGCTGACCGCGCGGACGCTCGACGTGGCCCGGCGGCAGGCGCCGTTCGACCTGTCCTGGTACCTGTCCGACCGCGCCGACGGCCTGCGCTGCGCCGTCGAGTACGACACCCGCCTCTTCGACGAGTCCACCGTGCGACGCCTCGTCGAGTACGTCGAGCACCTGCTGCGCCACGCCGTCGAGGCGCCCGGGCAGCGGCTGTCCGCACTGCCCGCCCTGACCACCGGGGACCGGGCGGACTGGGCCGTGGCCCACGGCGAGCCGACCGAGGACACACCCGCCTGCCTGCATCAACTCTTCGAGGAGCAGGCGCGGTCGACTCCGGACGCGGTGGCGGTGGCCGGAGCCGGTGACCGGATCGCCTACGGCGAGCTCGACGCCGCAGCGAACCGGCTCGCACACCGACTGGTCGAGCGGGGAGTGGCCGCGGGGGACCGGGTGGGCGTGCTGCTGCCCCGCGGCACCCGTTTCGTCACCGCGGTCCTGGCCGTGCTCAAGTGCGGCGCCGCGTACGTGCCCGTGGACCGCGCCCAGCCCGACCGGCGACGCCACTTCGTCCTGACGGACAGCCGGGTCGCGCTCGTGGTCACCGACGAGGAGGGCGCGGGCGGCGAACTGCCCTGCCCCGTCCAGCTCGTCGACGACGTCGGCACCGAACTGCCGACGACGCCGCCCGACCGGCCCCGCGACCCGGAGACGGCCGCGTACCACATCTACACCTCCGGAACGAGCGGGCAGCCCAAGGCCGTTGTCGTGCTGCACCGCGGACCGGCCAACCTGATCCGCTGGCAGCTGCGGACCCTGGGCGCGCTGCGCACGGCGCAGTGGGCCTCGCCGGGGTTCGACGTCAGCGTGCAGGAGATCTTCGCGACGCTGGCCTCCGGCGCCGCGCTGATCACCCTCGACGACGAGACGCGCTACGACCCGGCGGCCGTCGCCGAGGAACTGCGCCACCACGAGGTCGAGCGGCTCAGCATCCCGTACACACCCCTGCGGCACCTCGCGCCCCACCTCACCGAAGTCCCCTCGCTGCGGCAGCTGCTGATCGGCGGGGAGCCGCTCGTGCTCACCCCTGAACTGCGGGCGCTGGCCACCGCACGCCCGGACCTCGAACTGCACAACCACTACGGCCCCACCGAGTCCTCCGTCGTGGTCGTGGCGCACCGGGTCACGCTCGACGACACGACGACGCACGCGCCGATCGGCCGCCCCGTCGACAACGTCCTGGTACGCGTCGTGGACGACGCGGACCGCCCGGCCCCCGTCGGGGCACGCGGTGAACTCCTGGTCGGCGGAGCCCAGGTGGCGCTCGGCTACTTCGACCGGCCGGAACTGACGCGGGAGCGGTTCGTCGCGGATCCGGTCGGTGAACTGCCCGGGCCGTTCTACCGCACCGGCGACCTGGTGCGGCTGCGCCCGGACGGGCTGCTCGACTGCCTCGGGCGGATCGACGACCAGGTGAAGATCCGCGGTCACCGCGTGGAACCCGACGAAGTGCAGTGTCTGCTCGCCGCGCTGCCGGGCGTCAGGGAGGCGGCCGTGCTCGCCCGTCCGGACCGGTCGGGCGAGACCGAACTCGCCGCCTACGTCGCCCTGGAGACGGCACCCGACACCGTCGACCCGCTGCCCGCCCTGCGGCAGGAGCTGGCCGCGACGGTCCCCGGCTACCTGGTCCCGCAGTCCTGGACCCGGCTGGAGCGGCTCCCGTACACCGTGCACGGCAAGCTCGACCGGGACGCGCTGCTCGCCCTGCGCGACGGCGCCGCGCCCGCCGTGCCCTCCGCCGACGCGACCACGTCCGGCGACCCGGACGCGCACCTGCACGGGGCGCTGCGCAAGCTGTGGGCCGTGGAGCTCGGCCGGGACGACGCGGACCGACTCGACCTCGACCTCTCCTTCTTCGACCTCGGCGGCAACTCCCTCTCCGCGGTACGGCTGTTGGAGCGGATCAGGGCCGAGCACGGGCAGCGCGTCCTGGTCGCGGACTTCTTCCGCGCCCCCACTGTCCGTGCGCTGGCGCGGCGGCTGCGAACGGAGGAGTCCTGATGGCGCCGCGCACCGCGGGGGAGTGGCGCGCGCTGGTGCGTACGGCCGTCGAGGACATGCTGGCGGGCCCCGCCGACCCGGACACGTCCTTCTTCGACCTGGGGCTCAGCTCCTTCGGCCTGACGCGGATACGCCTCGCCCTGCAACGGCAGCTCGGCCGTGACCTGCCCGACAGCACGCTCTTCGACCACGCCAGCGTGTCCGCGCTGGCCGCACACCTGTCCGCCGGGCCGGCGGACCCCGTCCCCGCGCCCGCCCCGGCCGCCGCCCCGCCCGGCGGCGAGCGGCGCGTCGCGGTGATCGGCATGGCCGTCCGGTTCCCCGGCGCCCCGGACCTGGACACGTACTGGCGCAATCTGCGGGACGGGGTCTGCGCCGTGCGCACCCTCGGGCCGGAGGCCGGGCACGCGGCCGGGGTGCTCGACGACGTCGACCGGTTCGACGCGGCGTTCTTCGGCATCGGCGGCCGGGAGGCCGAGCAGACCGACCCCGCGCACCGGATCTTCCTGGAGGTCTGCCAGAACGCCCTCGAGCACGGCGGGTACGCCGACCGCGAGGCGGCCCGCCGGGTCGGTGTCTACGCGGGCTCCGGGATGAACCTGTACGGTCCGCAGCCGCCGTACCACGCGCGGCGCGGCGCGGCTGCGGCGGCCGGGACGGAGGACGGGGGAGCCGCGGCCCGCATGCAGGGGCTGATCGGCTCCCAGCAGGACTTCCTGGCCAGCCGGGTGGCGTACCGGCTCGGACTCACCGGCGCCGCCGTGAGCGTGCAGACCGCGTGCTCGACGTCGCTCGTCGCGGTGCACCTGGCCGCACAGTCGCTGCTGACCGGCGAGAACGACCTGGCGCTCGCCGGGGCGGCGGCCGTCCGCCTGCCGCAGGAGGGCGGAGACCGGAGCGAACCCGGGTTCATCCTGTCGCCGAGCGGTGTGTGCCGGGCCTTCGACGCCGCGTCCGACGGCACCGTCGGCGGCAGCGGAGTCGCCGCGGTGCTGCTGAAACGGCTCGACCGGGCCCTCGCGGACGGCGACGACATCCACGCCGTCCTGCTCGGCTCCGCGGTCAACAACGACGGCGACGCCAAGGCGGGCTTCACCGCGCCCGGCGTGCGCGGACACGTCGACGCGGTGCGGGCGGCGCTCGACCGGGCCGGGGTCGAGCCCGCGTCGGTCGGCTACGTCGAGGCACACGGGACGGGCACCGAACTGGGCGACCGGGTCGAATTCACGGCGCTGGCCCGCGGCTACCGGCGAACGGACGGGGAGACCGGGCGCTGCGGAATCGGCTCCGTGAAACCCTCCGTGGGCCATCTGGACACCTGCGCGGGGATGGCGGGCCTGGTCAAGACGGTGCTGATGCTCCGCCACCGCACGCTGGTACCGACCGTCGGGCACACCGCGCCGGACCCCGAACTGCCGTGGACACAGAGCCCGTTCCGACTCGTCACGGCGGCCGGCCCATGGCAGGCCGAGGGCGACACCCCGCTGCGGGCGGGCATCAGCGCCCTCGGCTTCGGCGGCACCAACGCCCACCTCGTCCTGGAGGAACCCCCGCCGCGACCGAGGACCGAAGCGGCCCCGCGGCCCGCGGTCCTGCCGCTCAGCGCGCACTCCGCCGACGCGCTGCACCGCTACGCCCGCGCCCTGCGCGACCATCTGCGCGCCCACCCGGCACTCCCGGCCCACGACGTCGCGACGAGCCTCGCCACGGGACGCGCGCACCTGCCGCTGCGCACCGTGGTGCACGGGACCGACGCCCATGAACTGGCCGACAGCCTCGACGAGTTCCTCGACGGATCCGCCGCCGCGCACCCCGCGCGTGAAGCGACGGAGCCCGCCTTCGCCTTCTGCGGCCAGGGGGTGCCCGTGGCCGGAGCGGCCCTCGGCTGGTACCACGAACACCCTGCCGTACGGGACGTGGTCGACGCCTGCGAGGAGTCCCTGCGCGCGGACGGGCACCCCGGTGTCCGCGACCTCCTCCTCGCCCCGGCCGCCGTGGAGTCGGCGCCGGACGTCCAACCGGCGCTGTTCGCCGTGCAGGTGGCGCAGGCGGCGCTCTGGCGGTCGTACGGGATCGAGCCCGCCGCCGTACTCGGGCACAGCCTCGGTGAACTGGCCGCGCTGTGCGTGGCCGGTGCCTTCCCGGTCGAGGACGGCATCCGGTTCGCGGCGGAACGGGGCCGGATCATGGCCGACGCCCGGTGCGAGGGGCGCATGCTGGCGGTCGCGGCGGACGCGACGACCGTGGCCGAGGCCGCGGCGGACGGCGGGGTGGACATCGCCGCGGCCAACGGCCCCCGCTCCCACGTCCTGTCCGGACCGGCACACCTGATCAACGAGGTGTCCGCCCGGCTCACCGAACGAGGCCTTGCGTGCCGTGAGCTGGCGGTGGACCGGGCGTTCCACTCGGCGTGCCTGGACGCGGTGCTGCCCGGGCTGCGGGAGGCAGCAGCCCGGATCCGGTACACCCCCTCGCACACGCAGTGCGGCGACAGCGCCGCCGGTCGTGTCCTGCCCGTCGGCACCGTCGTCGACGCGGACCATCTGGTGCGCCAGGCGCGGCGGCCCGTGCGCTACGCCGACACCCTCGCGGCCGTGCACGCGCTGGGGCACACGGACTTCGTCGAGCTGGGCCCCGGCGACGTGCTGACCCGGCTGAGCCGCGCCGCGCTTCCCGGCACGGGATGGTCCTCCGGCCGCGGGAGCGCCGCCGAGGCCGTGGGCGCGCTGTACCGGCACGGCATCCGCTTCGACTGGACACGCGTGACGGCGGGGCGGCGCGTCTCCCTGCCGGGACGGCCCTTCCAGGGTGAGCGCTTCACGGTCCCGGACCCGGCCGCGCGGCCCGCTCAGGCCGCGCCTCCCGCACCCCCGGCCACTCCCGCCCCGGACGGCGCGGCACCGCAGGCCCGCCTCGCCGTACGGCAGTTGGAGACGCTGGGGCGGCTGCTCGACACCTCCGAGGCACTCATGGCCGGTCAGCTGCGCGCCGTGGTGGCGGCACGCCCGACCGGCCCCGACCGAAGGGACGCACAGCGATGAACCGACCCCAGCCGCCCACCCTGCTGGTGCTCGACTACCCGGGCTACCGGGCCGAGGCGCGCTTCGCCGAGCTGCGGCTGCCCACTGAACGGGCCGTCGTACGGAACCTGCTGGACGGGCCGCTGCCCCGGCACACGCGCGGCGACGCCTACGCGCGGGCGCTCCTCGACGGCGCGGGGCCCCGGGTCGCCGCGGTGGCCGCGTACTGCGCCTCCGCGCCGCTCGCCTTCGCGGTGGCCGCGCAGGTGCGCGGCACCGAACCGGGCCTGCCGCCCCGGCTGCTGCTCCTGGACGCCGAACCCGACACCCGTACGCCCCTGGTGACCAGCCACCGGCAGGCACTGGGGCAGTTCGGCGTGCCCGGGGACCGGCTGCCGGGGGTCGAGGTCCTCGCGGCGCTCGACGACGATCCGGAGGGCGTGGTCGACACCTTGGTGACTCAGGTGCGCGAGCACGCCGTCGCCGCGCTGCGCCCGGTGAGCGACGACGAGCGGGAGGCGGTGGCGGGCGCGGAACAGATGGCGGCGGCGTACGAGACATGGACCCGGCACCTGGTCGCCGCGCACCACACGCGCGTGGCCGACTGGCCCGGCGACGTCGAGCACATCCGGTCGGCGGACTCCGAGGGCGGGATCTTCCCGCACGGCGCGCGCACGGTCCGCCAGACGTGGATCGATGTCGCCCGCAAGGACCTGCTGCGCTGCGAGCAGACCGGCGCGGCGGTCCTCGCGGTGCTGGACGGCTGACGCGCCACGGTCACCGGGACCGTGCCGCCACCTCGGCCGGCTCCCGGACCGCGCGCGGCGCCACCGGCCGGCGGCCGCCGCGCGCGGACCAGGCCGCGACCACGACCAGTGCGCAGATCAGTGCCAGGGTCAGCGGCCGGAAACCGCCGTGGAAGGAGGCCTCCGCAAGGTACGTGGCGCCGGGCAGGCAGGTGAGGAGGACCATGCTCACCATCGGATCGGTCCGCTGCAGACCGGCCTGGAGCAGGAACAGGGGCACGGTCACCGCGAGCACGCCGGTCACGATCAGCTCCGGTGCCTCCCACGTCGGCCGCTGCCCGTCGGCGGCAGTGCCGAGCAGCAGCAACGCCCCGCACACGTACGTCAGATGGAAGCGGTGCGCCGTGACGCGCACCGCGTCGACCCCCTGGCGGCCCAGGCGGGCCGACACCAGGGCGAGCAGCGCGGCGCCGATCCCCGCGAGCAGCACCAGACCGAGTCCGGCGAGGGCCCGGCCCCGCCCCAGGTCGACGCTGTCGTTGAAGCTGAGGGCGACGGCGAGCCCGGTCAGCGCCAGGAGGAGGGCGCCCGCCCAGGCGCGTCGGCCGGGTCGGGAGCCGAGGCGGGTGAGGCCCAGAAACGCCATGACGAGGGGGCCGACCGCGGTCTCGACCCCGGTCGCCAGCGCGGACGGCACCCAGCTCAGCGCCACGTAGAAGCTGAGGAAGGTGACGGCCGTGAGGACGTTCACGAGGATCAGCGAACCCGCCCGCCAGGGCGGCCGGGCAGACCGGTCCTGGCCCCGGTCGACCCGTCGGCGCAGCAGGAGCACCACGTTGAACACGAGGGCCGCCGCGCCGAACCCGGCACAGGACAGGGCGAGACTGTCGGCCGCCGAGAGCCGGCCCGACACCATGCCGTACACCGTGGCCTGCAGCAGCACCGAGGCCACGATGCACAGCGCCGGCACCCTCACGCCCCCGTCTCCGTGACGCGGTACAGGGCACCGGAGTCCTCCAGGTCGTGCAGGATGCCCAGACTGTGTTCCAGCAGTTCCTGGTCCTCGTGCACGAAGAAGGCGATGCCGCAGCCGCCGGTGGTCAGATGCTCGTGGCTGATGGTGTCACCGGGCACCGGCAGCCGGACCACGCTGTGGAACCCGGGCAGCCGGCGCATCAGCCGCAGCCCGTCGAGGGCCGCGAGGGTGCCGCTGCGATGAGCGCGCAGATACACCTTGGCGAGGGAGCCGACGGGACCGTAGGGCAGGTCGAAGCGGTGCGCGAAGTCGGCCGGGCGCAGCAGCCGTTCGGCGACGAGGTGCGCGCTGCTGTAGCCGTACGCGGCGTGGTAGGCGTCCGCGGACAGGTGGGGGCCCATGAGGCGGGAGTTGACCTCCACCAGACGTGGTCCGCGGGCGGTGAGCATGACCTCGGTGTGCGCCGGGCCCTCGCGCACACCGAGTGCGTCCAGGCAGCGCCGCACGTAGTCGACGAGTTCCTGCTCCGCCTCGTCCAGGGCGGTGCGGGTGATGATGTGCCGCAGCACGGGCTCGCCGTCCAGTCGGTCGATGCGCTCCGCGTACACCTCGGCCACCAGGTGACGACCTCCGGCGCCGACGGTGTTCACGATGTACTGCGCGCCTTCCAGGAACTCCTGGACGAGCACGCCCTCGTTGATCTCGCCCATCAGGTTGCGCCGTCCGACGACGGCGTCGAAGGCGGCGCGGGCCGCCGCCGCGTCCGGGCAGATCCGGCAGCCGTCGCCGCCCGCGCTGCTGAACGGCTTCACCACGACGGGGTAGCCGTCCCACTCGGCCAGGACGCTGCCGAGTTCGTCCGCGCTGTGCACGGCGGCCGTGCGGGCGTGCGGCAGGCCCGCGTCCGCCAGCGCGAGCGCCATCCGGTACTTGTCGCGGCGGGCCGCGCGCAGCTCGTGCCGGTGGTGCGCGAGGCCGAGCCGCTCGGCGATCTCGTCGGCGAGCGTCACCCCGAACTCGCTGCCCGCGACCACCGCCGTGACACCGAGGGCCTTCAACTCATGCGCCGTTGCGTCGAGTTCGTGGTGCGTCAGGGCTTTACGGGGGCGCAGCGGGGCCGCGGGGGTGTGCTCGCGGGTGTACACCTCGACGAAAGAGGCCCCCTCCTCCAGCAGGGCGTCGGCGAGCTGGGCCCCGCTGGAGACAGGGTTGACGAGAGCGATCACAGGGCGGTCCTTTCCACGAGGGGGTGGGGTGCCGAGCCGTCGGGGTGGGCGAGCTGCTCGGCCACGACGGCGGCGTGCTGCGCCGCGGCACGCAGGTAGTTGACGATGGGGTAGCGGCTCGCGGCGCCCGCTCCGACGACCCAGACGCGCTCGGCGTCCTGCCCGGGGCGGAGCCGCAGCCGCAGGTCGTCCAGGAGCTCGGGCGCGGGGCCCGTGCCGCCCTCGCCGATCCGCAGCCCGCCGTCGCCGTCGACGCTCAGGGGCCCGACCCGGTAGCCGGTGGCGCACACCACGTGGTCGAACTCCTCGGCCGTGCCGTCCGGCCGGGTCACCCGCCAGCCGTCGGCGTGCGGCGTCACGGCGGTCGGCGTGCGCGGGGCGACCGCGAGCCGGCCCGTCCGCAGGTGCCCGGCGAGCAGTTCGGCGTTGCGCACGGGGATCGCCGAGATGTAGCGGGACATCAGGGGCCGGTAGCGGGGCAGGATCCGGGCGCGGTCCTGCGCCGACCAGTGCGGCACGGACGCGTTCAGCGTGTCGATGAGTTCGGACATGACGTCCTCCCACGGCACGCCGGCCCGCACGGCCCGGTCGAGCTCCTCGCGCAGCAGCGTCTCGGCGTGCCCACGGGCCAGGGCGGGACGCACCGGCTCGCCCGGGGCCACGGCCCGTACGGCGGACACCATGAGCCGGGTGACCGCCCGGTCGAAGGCGGCGTCACCCTGTCCCGGCCGCGGCCAGGTCCGGGCGCTCAGCCGCGGGGCTGCCGGGCGGCGCAGGCGGTTGCGCACGGCGGGCAGGGCGCCCGACGGGGACGTCATGACGACCTCGCGGTGCCCGCGGCCGCACAGCACGAGGGCCGCGTCGATCGCCGACTGCTTGGTGCCCAGCAACAGCACCCGGGCGTCCTCGGGGATCCGGTGCAGCCGGTGGGCGGGGTGCGGGGACGGGGTGAGGCGGGGATCGTCGGCGTACGCACGCACCAGCGGCGGCAGGTACGGGGTGTCGACCCCGGCGCTGAACACGACGTCGGTGCCGGTCACCGCACCGCCGTCGGCCAGCTCCACCCGGTACTGGCCGCCGTCCGTGCGGCGGACGCCGACGGCACGGTCCCGGATGTGGGCGACGCGTACGCCGCGGCGGCGGGCCTCGCGGGCGAGCCGCAGAAAGCGCTCGCGGCAGTACTGGCCGACGAGGTACCGCGGGACGAACTCGTCCCGGTGCGCGGGGTGCCCGCGGGAGGCGAGATAGGACAGCAGGTCGGAGGGGCCTTCGGCGCGCAGCGACGTGACGTCCACGGACGTGTTGCACAGCAGCGCCGGATCGGTGGTGCCGAACGCGGTGCCGAGCCCCACCGTGCCCGGGGACACGAACGTCACGCGGGACACGGTGGGCAGGGTCGCGAGATGGCTGAAGACGCTCACGGCGGCGGCGCCTGCGCCGACGACGACGATTTGTTTGGTCACGGTTCCCCACTGGGACGAGGTGCGTGCGGGCATGGGAAGGCGCCCGGCCTGGGGTGTGCCGGGCGCCCGGGTCGCGGCCGGGTCAGGCGGCGACGGCCTTGGCGCGCGAGAGCGCGCGTTGGATGGCGGACGTGGCGGGGATGAGCAGCTGTCGGCCATGTCCGACAGCCGTCGTCTCCGGCAGGGTCAGGGTGAGCGCGGCGACTGCCGAGAGGTCGTCGTCGACCACCGGCACCGCGATCGTGGTCCGGTCGGGGCGCGCGTCATCGGCGTGGATGACACAGCCGTACTTGCGGTACTGCAGCAGCCAGGGCCGCACCGTCTCGCCGTCGGCACCCCGGTGGGCGAGGAGCGCGAGACCGCCGGCCGACTCGTCCAGAGGACGGCGCAGCCTGCGCCGTCCCGCGGAGTGCGCGCTGTCGCCGCGTGCCCCCAGGGACTCGACGCACACGGAGTCGCCGCCGTCCTCGACGATCAGCTCGACCTCGCCGCGGGTCGCCTCGGACAGGGACAGCAGGACCGGCAGGGCGGCTTCCCTCAGTTCGATCCGGGCCGTGTGGAGTGCGCCCAGTTCCCACAGGCGCAGCCCGATGCGGTAGCGGCCGTCGGTACCGCGGCTGAGTGCGCCCCAGCTTTCGAGTTCTCCGGTCAGTCGATGGGCGGTCGCCAGCGGAAGGCCCGCCCTCCGGGACAGTTCGGAGAGCGAAAGGCCACTGTGCACCGCGTCGAACGCGCCCAGAATGGCCAGCGCCCGACTGGTCACCGACGTCCCCATGGTCTTGGCGTTGCCAGCCACTATTTCCTCACTCACACCAAGGGAGCGTAGAAATACGTGTCCCGCCGAATGAACAGGTCGTCGGGGCCGAGGGTGAAGAAATCGGCGAATTCCAGGGTCACTTGGCGGCCATTCTTCAACAGTCCCGTGAACTCGCCGGAAACTGCCACCCGGGGCAGCTGCTCGGTCACGGTCGTGACGGTGTGGGTACCGCGCTCGATGATCCGCTCGCTGCGGTAGAAGGACTCCAGCTCGCCGCGTCCGTTCATCGGCTCGTAGCCGGGGCGGCGGTAGACGGCGTCGGGGGAGAAGAGGGCGAGGATGCCGTCCACGTCGTCGGCATCGACCCGCTCGTAGTAGCTGCGCACCAGCTCTTCTGCGGTGCGACGGGCGAGGGAAGGGTGCGGGGACACGGTGCTCACCGGGCCTCGCGCGGCCAGGAGGCGAGCTCTGTGTCGAGCCGCTCGCGCACCACCGACAGGTCCTCGCAGTCGCTGCCGGGCCGGTCGATGATGTGCACCCGGTAGAGCTCCTCCAACTGCTCGTCGGTGGGCACGATCCCGAGGTCGTCGAGGAGGTGGCGCAGCACGGCGCGGCCGGAGTGCCGGCCGATGAGGATCTCCGTCTCGCGGCCGAACCGGGCCGGTTCGACGTACTCGTACGTCTCCGCGTTGCGCAGCAGTCCCTGCTGGTGGATGCCGGCGGCCGTGCCGAAGGCGTAGGTGCCGACGATCGGCTTGTTGCGCGGCTGCTCCAGCTTGATGATCTCGCGCAGCGCGGTGTAGGCCCCGTACATGCCGGCCAGGTCGATGTCCGTGTACGCGCCGTAGAAGTCCTGCTTGTAGGCGAGCGTCGCGGCGAGCTGCTCCAGCGAGGTGTTGCCGGCCCGCTCGCCGATGCCGCCGAGTGTCACCTGGATCTCGTCGGCGCCGGCCTCCATGCCCGCCAGGGCGTTGGCCAGGGACAGGCCGAAGTCGTCGTGGCAGTGCGTGGACAGGCGGATGTCCGGCGCCCACGCGCGGAACTTGGCGATGAGTTCGCCGTACTCCCCGGGCACCATGGCGCCCACGGTGTCGGGGACGACGATGCAGCTGGCGCCGGCCTCGAGCACGGCCTCGGTGATGTTGCGCAGGTGGTCGTCGGCGCCGCGGGTGGCGTCCTCGATCGCCACCGCGACCTCTTCGACCCCGTAGGACTTGGCGAAGTTGACGACATCGACGATCTCCGTGATCGCCTCCGCGCGGGTGATTCCCCGCTTGTGCTCCAGGTGGATGTCGCTGCCGACGGTGACGGTCTCGACCTGGTGGCGCTCGGTGCCGCCGGCGTCCACCGCGGCCGCCACGTCGGCGCGTACGGCCCGGCAGAAGGTGACGAACTGAGCATGCTTCAGATTCTTCGAGATGAGCCGGGTGGCCTCGAAGTCCCGCGGCGAGGCGGCCGGGAAACCGGCCTCGATCCGGTCGGCCCCCAACTGCTCGATACGCAAGGCCATTTCGAGCTTCTGCTCGGGAGTCATGGCATTGCCCGGGGCCTGCTCGCCGTCGCGCAAGGTCGTGTCGAATACGGATATGCGTCGCGCCGCAGAGGACGGCATGTTTCTCCCATGGTCAGGTGGCAGGAAACAGGATGGCTGTGCGGGCCGCTTGCCTGTGTTCGATCAGGACCGTAACCCAGCCTGAAGGGCGCCGGGGGCGGCCGAAAACTTCCTGCGGGAAATTCGTCGAAAGAGCTCGCAGGTATTCGGCAAGGTGCCCCCGGGCTCGCGTGGAAGCGAATGAACCGTCAATCGTCCGAGGGGACTTGAGCCGCCATGTGATCCGTGCGTCTCAGTATGTGGAATGCCGGGGTGGTGGGGTGCGGGGGAGTCAGGCCGCGGAGCGGCGCTCGATCGCCGGCACGGCGGCGCCCAGCGCGAGACAGGCGACCGCCAGGCCGCACACGCCGTGCCAGTGCCAGGCCCCGTAGACGACGGGGGCGACGGCCGACGCGGTGGCGCCGCCGCCGAACACCGCGACGACATAAGCGGTGTTGGCGGTGGACGGAGTGTCGGTCGCGGTGAGCGCGCGCGTCTGGTTGGCCACGTGCCCTGCCACGAGACCCGCGTGGATCAGCACACCGGCCACGCACAGCGCGGCGATGCCGCGGTTGCCGAACCAGAAGAACGGCACCGACAGCGCCACGACGACCAGGGAGTACTCGGCGACCTTCCGGGCGCCGAACCGGTCGACGAGGCGGCCCGAGACCGGGGCGACCGCGCTGGCCGCGAGGCCGAACAGGCCGAACAGGCCCGCCGACGCCGTCGACCAGTGGTAGGTGCTCCCCGTGAGGAGCAGGGCCATGGTGGTCCACAGCGCCGACCACACCCCGTACATCGCGCCCTGGCTCAGACAGGCCCGGCGCAGGGCGGCCGAGGAGCCGAGCACCCGCGCCACATCGGCGATCGCGGCCAGTGGACGGGGCTTCTTGCGGGCGCGCGTCTCGGTCGGCAGCACCGCGTACGCGGCGAGCCCGACGAGAACGGTGAGCACGCCCGCCGTCACATAGACGGCGCGCCAGCCGTACGCCTGTCCCGCGAGCCCGCCGAGGACCCGGACCGCCACCCAGCCGGTGAACATGCCGCAGATCAGGGCGGCGACGTACTGTCCGCGCCGTTCGGCGGGCGCCCGCTCGGACACCAGCGGGACGAGCAGCTGGGGCACCGTGGTGGTGGCACTGGCGACGAGCACCGCGCAGGCCAGCAGGCGCAGGTCAGGCGAGACTCCGGCCACGGCGAGCGCGACGCCGGAGGTCAGCGACAAGACGGCGATCATGCGTCGGCGGGAGAGGCTGTCCCCGAGCGGTACGAAGAGGATGAGGCCCGCCGCGTAGCCGAACTGCGCGACCGACACGATCCACCCGGCGGTGGACGGGGACACATGGTAGGAGCGGGCTATCTGGTTCAGGAGCGGGGCGGCGAGATAGATGGTCGATGCGGTCACCGCGGTGCACACGGCGAGCACCGTCAGAAACAGGACGGCGGACGTCCTGCGCGGGGCGGCGGAGGGTATGTGGACGGAAGGGGACTCGGCGTCGGTGGTCATGGGGCTCCTCTGAGTGGTGGCGGCGGTGAGCTTCAGCGGTAGAGGCTCAGCCGCCCCGTGAGGGAGTCCACGTCCTGCCGAGGGCCGAACAGCATCAACCCCAGGTAACGGATGTCCTCCGGCTTGGTGCCGCTGAGGGAGTCCAGGAACGCCTCGTACGTGCGGGACTCCTGGGCCACGTGGTTCATGTCGACGACCACCAACTCCGCCTGCCGGCTCGCCTGTTCGTGCAGGGTGCGCAGCTGCTCGGTGGTGGCCTTCAGGACGGGCACGGCATGTGTGCTCATGCCGGGGCGGACGTGTCCCGTCGCGTCCCGGCTCTCCCCGCCGACCAGGTCGGGAACGTGACGGCCGAGACTGATCCCCAGCAGCGCCGCGGTGTTCAGGGCGACGCCCGTGGGGAGATCCTTGGCGATGACGGTGACGACTTTGGTCGGCAGGGGCATGGCTGTACCTTCTTGGTTCGTTGCAGCAGTGTCGTGAGGGCGCCCGCACAGGAGGCTAGGCGCTCGGTGAACTGCGTGCCCCGTCCCATGAACGTCCTTCGAATACGGTCGGACGCCCCCTGGTACGGCCGAACTTTCAGTGGGTGACGGACAGGTCCGGCGGAACGGTGTTCGGCTTGAAGGCCGGGCGCCGCGTCTCGTATGCGGTGATGGCCGGTTCATGTCGCAGGGTGATGCTGATGTCGTCGAGGCCGTTCAGCAGCCGCCAGCGGGAGTTCTCGTCCAGCTCGAAGGAGGCGGTGATGCCCTCGGCGCGCACCTCGCGGGCT
>NZ_JBUEGE010000026.1:0-109461 GCF_054963755.1 Streptomyces sp. EDA2-14 | reverse complement strand
CGGGGCTTGTCCTCGCGGCTGTTGGGCCGTTCCGACGTTCCAAACTTTAGCGGATTCCCCGTCCCCGAGCTAATCGGGGGTTCGGAATTGAATTCGGGCATGCCGAATAGAATCCCGGTTGGAAGGTCGTGCTGAGGTTTGGTGCCGCTGAAGCGGCGAAGTTGCTGTCGCAGAACCGTTACGGCCCCGTGGCAACTCGAAGTACCTTACGGACCGGCCGAGGGCGTGTCAACCTTCCCCGGCGTCGAACTTCAAGTGGTTTTCAGTCGAGGTCGTTGAGGCGGCCGCCGGCGTCCGGCTGGGCGTCCTCCACCCGACGTAGAAGACGGGTGAGGACCTCGCCGAGGGCGCCGCGCTCGGCTGCGGAGAGGTCCTGGAGGAGGTCCTCCTCGAAGACGGTGGCGAGGCGCATCGCCTCCAGCCACTTCTCGCGGCCCTCCGCGGTCAGCTCCACGATGACGCGGACCCGGTTGTTCTCGTCGCGGTCACGGGTGACCAGGCCCTCCTGGACCATGCGGTCGATGCGGTGGGTCATCGCGGCGGGGGTCAGGCCGAGGCGCTTGGCGATGTCGCCGGGGCCCAGCCGGTAGGGAGCGCCGGAGAGGACGAGGGCCTTGAGGACCTCCCAGTCGGTGTTGCTGATCCCGATCTCGGCGGTCTGGCGTCCGTACGCCACGTTCATGCGGCGGTTGAGTCTGCCGAGTGCCGAGACGATCTGCTCGACCTGGGGGTCGAGGGCCTGGAACTCGCGCTGGTACGCGGCGATCTGCTCTTCGAGCGTCGGCTCGGCAGCCGGCGCGCCTTGGGTGTCCGCCATGCCGCGCAGTATGGCACGACCTTGGTTGGCGTTGAAGTCCTTGGGTGTGTACTCTTTAGCTTCTAACTTTAGCTTCGAAGTCTTCAGGGGTAAGGCCCCGAGCAGTGAAAGGGCAGGTGAAAGTGACCAGGGCGATGGGCGCTGCGATGCGCCGGATTCAGGTGGGAAGCGCGCTGAGCGCGTTCGGCATCGGCTTCACGGTTCCGTTCCTCTACGTGTACGTGGCGGAGGTCCGGGGCCTTGGCTCCAGTGCGGCGGGCATCGTGCTCGCCGCGTTCGCCATGGCCGCCCTGGTCGCCCTCCCCTTCGTCGGTCGCGCCATCGACCGGCGCGGTCCGCTGCCCGTACTCGTCGCGGCCTCGGTCGTGGCGGCCGTGGGCGCGGTCGCGCTCGGGTTCGCCACCAATGAGCCGGCCGCCATCCTCGGCGCCGCGGTGCTCGGTGCGGGTACGGCGGTGCTGCAGCCGGCCCTCGCGACGATGATCGTGTGGTGCTCGGCGCCGGAGACGCGGACCCGTTCGTTCGCCACGCAGTTCTTTCTGCAGAACCTGGGGCTCGGTATCGGCGGGCTCATCGGCGGACAGATCGTGGACGAGTCCCGGCCGGACAGCTTCCTGCTGCTCTTCGGCATCGAGGCCGTGATGTTCCTGGTGCTCGCCGGGATCGTGCTGACCGTGCGGATGCCGCAGGCCCCCGCGCTCGCCGAGGGCATGCCGAAGGGCGAGGGCCACGGGGGCATGCGGGCGCTGCTCGGGCACCGGGCGATGGTGCAGCTGTGCGTGCTGGGCTTCGTCCTGTTCTTCGCCTGCTACGGGCAGTTCGAGTCGGGTCTGAGCGCGTACGGCGTCGAGGCGGCCGGGATCTCGGCGTCCACGCTCGGCATCGCGCTCGCCGCCAACACGGCGATGATCGTGGTCGCCCAGTTCGCCGTGCTCAAGCTGGTCGAGCGCCGCAAGCGCACGCGGGTGATCGCCGCGGTGGGTCTCATCTGGACCTTCGCCTGGCTGGTGGCCGGGTACGCGGGGCTCGGGCACGGCAGCCAGGCGATGGCGACCGCCGCGTTCATCTCCACGTACGCGCTGTTCGGCCTGGGTGAGGCGATGCTGTCGCCGACCGTGGCGCCGCTCGTCGCCGATCTCGCTCCGGCCGGTTCGGTCGGCTCGTACAACTCGGCCTTCGCGCTGGTGAAGCAGCTCGCGCTGGCGGTCGGGCCCGCGGTGGGCGGGCCGATGGGCGCGGCGCTGCACGGGCCGTACATCGTGACGTTCGTGCTGTTCTCGCTGGCGATCACCGTGCTGGCGCTGCGGCTCGGCAAGCGGCTCACGCCGGTGCAGGACCAGCCGTCGCTGGCCGGCACCCGCGTGGTGATGCAGAGCTCGCCGGAGCCCGCCGCCGTCACGTCCGGCTGAGCCCTCACGCCGGGGGCGGTTCCTGGCCCTTGCCGGGTGGGAGGACGAACTCGCACCACACGGCCTTGCCGCCGCCCGGCGTGCGCCGCGATCCCCAGTTCGAGGCGATCGTGGCGACGATCGCGATGCCGCGCCCCGTCTCGTCCGCCGGTTCCGCGCGGCGGCGGCGCGGCAGGTGGTCGTCCCCGTCGGTCACCTCGATGATCAGGCGGCGGTCCGTGCGGCGCAGGCGCAGCCGCATCGGCGGGGTGCCGTGCTGAAGCGAGTTGGCGACGAGTTCGCTGGCCGCGAGGACGCCCAGGTCGTGGAGTTCGTCGGCGAAGCGCCAGCTGGTGAGGACGCCGGACGCGAAGGCACGCGCGCGTGGCGCCGCCTCCACACCACCGAGGAGTTCGAGCGCCGCGTTGCGGAAGCGCTCGCCCTCGGTGCCCTTGCGGGCCGGGTGCTGGAGGACCAGCACCGCGACGTCGTCGTCGTGGTCGGCGGTGACACCGGCCGCGCGGATCAGGCGGTCGCAGATCACCTGGGGTGTGCCGGTCGCGCCCGCCAGGGCGTTCTCGAGCGCGGCCACTCCCTCGTCGATGTCCTCGTCGCGCCGCTCCACCAGGCCGTCGGTGTAGAGGACCGCCGTGGATCCGGCACCGAGCGGGACCGATCCCGAGGCGTGCAGCCAGCCGCCGGTGCCGAGCGGCGGCCCCGTGGGTTCGTCGCCGCGGTGGATCCTGCCGTTCTCGTCGCGTACGAGGATCGGCAGATGGCCCGCGGACGCGTAGACGAGGCGGCCCTCGTTCGGGTCGTGGACGGCGTAGACGCAGGTGGCGATCTGATGCGGGTCGATCTCCGTAGCCAGCCCGTCGAGCAGCTGGAGCACCTCGTGCGGCGGGAGGTCGAGGCGGGCGTAGGCGCGGACCGCGGTGCGGAGCTGGCCCATCACCGCCGCCGCTCGCACGCCGCGGCCCATGACGTCCCCGATGACGAGGGCCGTGCGGCCGCCGCCGAGGGTGATCACGTCGTACCAGTCGCCGCCGACCGCTGCCTCGGTGCCGCCGGGCTGGTAGGTGGCCGCAATGCGCAGATCGTCCGGTTCCTCCAACTCCTGGGGCAGGAGCGAGCGTTGGAGCGTGACCGCCGTCTCGCGCTGTTCGCGCTCGCTGGTGCGCAGGCGCTCGGCCGCCTCCGCGTGGTCCGTGACGTCCGCCGCGAAGACCAGCACACCGGGGCCCTCAGAGGTCTCCAGCGGGGTGCAGGTGACGGTGTACGAGCGGCCTCCGGACGTCTTACGGGACTTGACCGTGCGGGGCTTGGCGCTGCGCAGGACCTGGTCGAGGAGCGGCAGCAGGCTGAGTTCGTCGAGCTCGGGCAGGGCCGTGTGCGCGGGTTCGCCCGTGGGGCGCTCGCCGAAGGCCGCGACGTAGGCGTCGTTGACGTACTCGACGCGGTGGTCGGGGCCGTGCACCAGGGCGACGAGGGCGGGGATGCGGTCGAGGACCTTGCGGACGTGCAGCTCGTCGACGCCGCCGACGGCTGCGGCCGCGCCGCTCTCGTCGCGTGGCTCCTCTTCGGACAGGTGCTCGGCGCGGGCCGCGGGCACCGCGCCGTCGCCCCGCTGGTGTCCACTGTGGTCGGCCCGCGCCGCGGCGCGGCGCTGCGTTCCGGGGAGCCGGGCGCTCCAGCGCGTGAAGTTCACAGGGGGAAAGCCTCGTGGGGTCGAGGGCGGGCGAGGGGCCCGCCCAGGGTCGTGGACCAGTCTGGCCGACCGTACTGACAAACGTCAGACGCCGGTCCGTGGGCGGGAGTTCCACGCTCCGGTCACCGGTGGTGCGTCGGGTCCTTCAACGGCTCGCTCAGGGCGATCCCTTCGGGTTTTCCGGGGGTCCCGGCGGGGTGTCGCGGGTGGGTCCTCCAGATGGGTCCGTAGGGGGGACCGTCCCGGCCGCGAGTTCGAACTCGGCGCGGGGCCGTTCCAGCGAACCCAGCGAGACGATCTCCCGCTTGAACAGGCCGGAGAGCGTCCACTCGGTCAGGACGCGGGCCTTGCGGTTCACGGTGGGCACCCTGCTGAGGTGGTAGACGCGGTGCATGAACCAGGCAGGGTAGCCCTTCAGTTTGCGTCCGTAGACATGCGCGACGCCCTTGTGGAGTCCGAGGGAGGCCACCGAACCGGCGTACGCGTGCTCGTAGTCGGCGAGCGGTTCGCCGCGCAGGGAGGCCGTGATGTTGTCGGCGAGGGCGCGGGCCTGGCGCACCGCGTGCTGGGCGTTGGGCGCGCACTCCGTGCCGGGTTCGCCGGCGGTGATGTCGGGGACGGCCGCGGCGTCGCCCGCGCCCCAGGCGTGCGGGGCGCCGTCGACGGCGAGCGTGGCGGTGCACTTGAGGCGGCCGCGTTCGGTCAGCGGCAGGTCCGTGGCGGCGAGCAGCGGGCTCGGTTTGACGCCGGCCGTCCACACGACCGTACGGGTGGGGAAGCGGGAGCCGTCGCTGAGCACCGCGACGCGGTGCTCGCAGGATTCGAGGCGGGTCTCCAGGCGCACGTCGATGTTGCGGCCGCGCAGTTCGCGGATCGTGTACTGGCCCATTTCCGGGCCCACTTCGGGCAGGATCCGGCCCGAGGCCTCCACGAGGATCCACTTCAGGTCCTCGGCCTTGACGTTGTGGTAGTGCTTCGCCGCGTACCGGGCCATGTCCTCCAGTTCGCCGAGCGCCTCCACGCCCGCGTAGCCGCCTCCTACGAAGACGAAGGTCAGCGCCGCGTCGCGGATCGCCGGGTCGCGGGTGGAGGAGGCGATGTCGAGCTGTTCGATGACGTGGTTGCGCAGGCCGATGGCCTCTTCGACGGTCTTGAACCCGATGCCGAAGTCGGCGAGCCCGGGGACCGGGAGGGTGCGCGAGATCGAGCCGGGCGCGAGGACCAGTTCGTCGTATGTGAGGGTGGCCGCGCCCGTGCCCTCCTCCTCACTGGCCAGCGTCGTGTACGTGACGGTGCGCTTGGCGTGGTCGATGGAGCGCGCCTCGCCGACGACGACCTGGCACTGGTCGAGCGCGCGGCGCAGCGCGACGACGACGTGGCGCGGCGAGATGGATCCGGCGGCGGCCTCCGGCAGGAAGGGCTGATAGGTCATGTACGGGTCGGGGGTGATCACGACGATCTCCACGGCACCGCTCTTGAGCTCCGGTTTGAGCTTCTTCTGGAGCCGCAGAGCCGTGTACATCCCGACGTAACCGCCGCCGACTACAAGAATGCGCGCAGGTTCCCTCACCCTCCCATGACGCATCGGGCCCATGCGTTTGTCCACAGCCCCGACCATTTGTATGACGACCGGAAGTACCCTTCCCGGCCCGGCTGCGGGCCTGCGCGCGCGTTAGCTGCGCAGGTCAGGGTTGGAAGCGGGGGCGCGGGGCGGGTCTTCGGGCGGAGTGGCCGTCATGGCGCAATCCAGTACTTCCTTCTTTCGAGGGGCACCCGGTGCGGAACCTGCCTCTTCTGAATCGCCCCCCGCTGAACTATGTTCGTCTCCTGTCGGGGTGTCCGGGGGGATACGCGGGCGGATCGGGAAGCGGTCCTGGAAATCGCTGTCAGTTCCTGCGCCTCCGACAGACAATGGCGGGGAGTGTCTCCGGGGGGAGACGTCATTACCGGGGGATCACATATGCACATTCAGGACTCTCATTGGACCTCGACCTCTGCCGTCGCGCCCGCGGGCGCCGGCGCAGGGGCCAACGGGCGTGGGGCGGGCGACAGTTCGCGCTCCACGCCGCTGCGGGTGGACGCTCAGCGCAATCTGGAGCATGTGCTGCGCGCGGCCAGGGAGGTCTTCGGCGAGCTGGGGTACGGGGCGCCCATGGAGGACGTGGCGCGGCGCGCTCGCGTCGGGGTGGGCACGGTGTACCGGCGTTTCCCCAGCAAGGACGTACTGGTGCGACGGATAGCCGAGGAGGAGACGGCTCGGCTGACCGATCAGGCGCGCACGGCGCTCGGACAGGAGGACGAACCGTGGTCGGCGCTCTCGCGCTTCCTGCGGACCTCGGTCGCCTCGGGCGCGGGCCGGCTGCTGCCCCCGCAGGTGCTGCGGGTGGGGGTCGCCGACTCCGATGAGGGCGCGCGCGACGAGGTGCGCGTCCCCGAGCAGCGCGCCGCGACACCGGAGCTGCGGCTGGTCGAGCAGCGGCCGGGTGTCGGTGGCGAGGGCCTGCCCGCGGACGACGCGGGGGCCGCGGCGCTCCTCGAGGTCGTGGGCCGGCTCGTGGATCGCGCGCGGGAGGCCGGTGAGCTGCGCTCCGACGTGACGGTGTCGGACGTACTGCTGGTCATCGCGACGGCGGCCCCGTCGCTTCCGGACGCCGCGCAGCAGGCGGCGGCCTCGTCCCGGCTGCTCGACATCCTGCTCGAAGGGCTGCGCTCGCGGCCCGCGTGACCGAGCGGCAACCGGACAAAAAAGATGGACCGGACAAGGTCGGACCGGCCGAGCCCCCGCCGGAACGACGACGTCACCGCGGGTTGACCACACCGTCACTCGCGGTCAACCCGCCGTCCGGGCACGGCAGTTGGGGCTTCCCCGAACGAGTGATCCTTAGGGATTGCGTACGCGAAATCTCCACGGATGAGTGGTTGCCGTGCAGCACCCGCTGCGGGGCCCCTCCCGTGTGGCACTCTTTCCCGGTGATCGGGTCAGAGTGGGCGGTCGGGGGCATTCCGCAATGAGCGTTGACGGGCGCGACGAGCAGCGGCCCGAGGGCGGCGGCACAAGCGCCGAGAACCCTCGCCCGCAGCAGGTACCGAGCCAGGGCGGTCCGGGGCGCACGCCCGCCGAGCAGCCGCCCGTCCAGACATCCGTGCCGTCGCAGCGCGAGAGCGGCTCGTCCGGGGCCGCCGACGGCGAGGTCCCCGCGTCCGACGCCGATCTGATCGGCCGCATGCGCGCGGGCGACGACAGCGCCTACGAAGAGCTGTACCGCCGCCACTCCGCGGCCGTGCGCCGCTACGCCCGCACCTGCTGCCGCGACGGGCACACCGCCGACGACCTGACGGCCGAGGTCTTCGCCCGCACCCTTCAGGCCGTCCACAGCGGCAGCGGCCCCGAGCACGCGGTGCGCGCCTACCTGCTGACCACGGTGCGCCGCGTCGCCGCGAACTGGACGAAGTCGGCGAAGCGCGAGCACCTCGTCGACGACTTCGCCGTGTTCGCCACGCAGGACGCCCGCTCGCGGGAGGCCAGCGACGACGACACCCTCGACCTGGGCGCCGACGTCCGCGCGATGCACGAGGCCGAGCAGTCGATGGCGATGCAGGCCTTCCGCTCGCTGCCCGAGCGCTGGCAGGCCGTGCTGTGGCACACGGAGGTCGAGGAGGAGTCGCCCAGCGACGTCGCCACGCTCTTCGGGCTCGACGCCAACGGCACGCGCGTGCTCGCCAAGCGCGCCCGCGAGGGCCTCAAGGAGGCCTACCTCCAGGCCCATGTCTCGACCACGCTCACCCAGTCCGAGGAGTGCGCCCGCTACGCGGACCGGCTCGGTGCCTACGCGCGCGGCAGTCTGCGCACGCGGGCGGAGCGCGGCCTGCGCAAGCACATGGAGGAGTGCGCCAAGTGCCGCCTCGCGGCCGGCCAGCTCAAGGAAGTCGCCAGCGGCATCCCCGGTGTCGTACCGATTGCGGTCATCGGCTGGTTCGGCGCCGCCGGGTACGCGAAGGCCGCCGCGTTCATCGGCGGTGGTGCCGCGGGAGCGGCGGGCGCGGCCGGGGCCGGTGCGGCCGCGGCGACGGGCGGCGGCTCCACGAGCGGTGCCGCCGGCGGCGCGGCGTCCGAGGGCCTTGGCGCCCCCGCGAAGGCCGGGATCGCGGCCGGTGTGGTGGCGGCCGGTACCGCCGTCGCGCTGGCGATCGCGCTCACCGGTGACCCGCAGCCGAAGCCGGAGGCGCACAAGAAGTCGCCGCCGCCCGCCGCCCAGCCGATCGAGCCGAAGAAGCCGAAGCCCGAACCGAAGAAGCCGACGCCGGAGCCGAAGCCACCGGTGGCCAAGCCGACACCGCCACCGCCGAAGCCCGCTCCCAAGCCGACGCCGAAGCCCACGCCCAAGCCGACGCCCCCGAAGCCGAAGCCGACCCCGAAGCCCACGCCGCCCAAGCCGACGCCGAAGCCGACGCCCCCGCCGGCACCGGCCGTCTATCCGGTCAACGAGCTGAAGTACGACACCCTCGGCGACGGCTCGGATCCGGAGATCCGACTCGGCGAGAGCAGCTGGGTGTGGCAGCGCTACGGCCTGTCGATCGACGGCAAGCAGTACGCGAAGGGCGTCACGACGCACTCCGAGTCCTCCGTCACCATCGACCTCAACCGCAGCTGCACGGCGTACGACGCCTATGCCGGGGTCGACGACATGACGCTCGGTCTCGGCGCCGTCCGGTTCTCCGTCTACGTCGACGGGGCGCGGGCCTGGAGTTCGCCCGTGGTCAAGGGCGGGTCGCCCGCGGTACCGGTGCATGTGAACGTGTCCGGGGCGAAGACGATCCGGCTCGTGGCCGAACCGGACAGCCCGGCCGATGCGGTGGCGCTCGCCGACTGGGCGGAGTCCCGCTTCACCTGCAGCTGATCACCCGGCGTCAGTCACCCGTACCGGCATCGGTGTCGGCGTCGATGTCGGTGTCGATGTCGGTGTCCGTGTCGGCGTCGGCGTCGATGTCGGCCGAAAGCTCCGCCAGGAGCTGCTCGTGCGTGAGCGTGCCGCCCACTACCCGCTCGGCCTCGTACCGCTCGTCACCGAGCTCGGCCCGCGCCCGGTCGTCCTCGCCCTGGTACTCCTCGCGCTCGGGCATCGACCTCGGCAGACCGGCGCGCATCCCGTCGGCGGCGGCGAACAGGCGCACCGCGCGCGCCGTGTCTCCGGCGCGCGCGTGCAGCTTCGCTCCGACGTCGACGAGGCCCGCGGTCACCGACTCGGCGATCAGTCCGAGCGCCTGGTCGCGCAGCAGGCGGACCAGCTGCGCGAGGGCGGCCTCCGGGCCCGACTCGGCTGCCGTGATGCGCACGTCGACCCCGCCGAGGGCCGCGACGAACTGCGGTGGCGGCGTGCCGCCCGCGGCCACCGCGCGCGCGGCGTCGCAGTGCTCGCGCGCAGCGGCAACGTCGCCGTCCGCCAGCATCAGGTACGACCACAGCAGCCGCGCGAAGGCCGCCGTGTCCACCACCCCGTACCGCTCGGCCTCGTCGGTCGCCATGTCGAGCGTCTTCTGGGCGGTGGCGCGGTCGCCCGCGCGGAAGGCGATCTCGGCGAGGCGCGCCATGAGGAAGGGCGACTCGGCGTACGCCCCCACTTCGTAGGCGAGCAGCAGCGCCTCCTCGTACTCGCCCTTCGCCTCCTCGAACCGGCCGCGCCCCATGGCGGCCTCGCCCGCGGCGCTGCACACCTGGGCCCGCATCCAGCGGTCGCCGACGCGGCGGCTCAAGGCCCGCAGCTCGGCCAGGTCGTCGTCGACACCGCTCATGTTGCCCGGCATGTCGACCGCCATGTGCGCGCGGAACATCAGCGTGACGCCCAGCTCCCATTCGCCGCCGAAGCGGCGGCAGTTGGCGACGGCGGCGTCGAGGTCGGCCCGTACGTCGCGCCCGTCGAGGAGGAACAGCGTGAACGGCCAGATGATGCCGGGGAAGCGGGCTCCCTGCGGGTTCGGCGGCTCGAAGACCTTCTGCACGCGCAGCGCGTACGCGCGCTGCTCCTCATCGGCGAGGGCGGTGTGCGGATAGACCTCGGAGCGCAGGAACAGGGCGAGCAGCCGCAGGTTCATCTGCGGCCAGTACAGCGGGTCCCCGGGGTCGTCGGGGAGCTCGTGCTCCGGCAGCATCGCCACGATGCGCTCGACCCAGTTCGAGCCCTCGTGGCGGTAGTTGCGCAGCCACCAGAACCAGCCCACGTTCAGCACCAGGGCCATCGCCGACTCCAGGTCGGCCGTCCCGGGGCCCGAGCTGACGCGGGTCAGCGCCGCGCGGATGTTGTCCAGCTCCGTCTCCAGGCGCTGGATCCACGGGAGTTGCTCGGCGGAGCGCAGCTTGGGGTCCGCCTCCTCGACCAGCGCGCGTACGTAGGCGATGTGCCGCCGCTCGGCCGCCGCGAGCAGCCCGGGGTTCCCGGCGGCGCGCTCCGTCGCGTACTCGTGGATGGTCTCCAGCATGCGGTAGCGCATCCCGGCGTCGCGCTGCTCCTGCTGGGGCGCGGCGACGAGCAGGGACTTGTCCAGGAGGGAGCCGATGACGTCGGCGGCCTCTCCGGCGGAGCACACGGCCTCCGCCGCCTCCAGGTCCCAGCCGCCCGCGAAGACCGACAGCTCGCACAGGGCGGTGCGCTCCTGCTCGTCGAGCAGGTCCCAGGACCAGTCGACGACCGCGCGGAGGGTCTGCTGGCGGGGCAGCACCGTGCGGCTGCCGCCGGTCAGCAGGCGGAAGCGGTCGTCGAGCCGGTCCGCGATCTGGCGGGGCGTGAGCAGTCTGAGGCGGGCCGCGGCCAGCTCGATGGCGAGCGGCAGCCCGTCGAGGCGGCGGCAGATCTCGGCGATGGCCGACTGGTCCCGGCCGGGGTCGAAACCGGGGCGGACCGCGGCGGCCCGCTCGGCGAACAGGCGGTGGGCGGGGTCCGGAGGAAGCGGCTCGACGGGGCGCACTGACTCCCCCGGTACGCCGAGGGGTTCGCGGCTGGTGGCGAGGATCGTGAGGCCGGGGCAGCGCGTGAGGAGGGTCTCGGCGAGCTGGGCCGCGGCGCCGATGACGTGCTCGCAGTTGTCAAGGATCAGGAGCAGGCTGCGGTGGGCGCAGTGCTCTACGAGGAGGCTGGTCGGGTCCGTCTGGGGACTCGACAACTCGTTCGTCATCAGGACCGTCTCGCGCAGGTCCAGGGCGCTGACGACCGCACCCGGCACCGCCCCCGGATCGTCGAGCGGCGCCAGCTCGACCAGCCAGGCGTGGGAGAGGGACGCTGCGGCCTCCTCCGCGAGGCGGGTCTTGCCGGAGCCGCCGGGGCCCGTGAGGGTGACCAGGCGTGCTCCTCGCAAGTGGGAACGGATGGCCGCGAGTTCGGGTTCCCGCCCGACGAACGAGTTCAGCCGGGGGCGGAGGTTGCCGGTTCGGGGGCGCGGGGCGAACACATGGAGCCCCTGCGGCGATTGAGCAGCGGGGCCCGGGGCAGAGCCCCGCGACGTCGCCCCCGGCTGGGCGCTCGGGGCGGGGGCGTTCAGCAACTCCATGTGCAAAGCGGCGAGTTCCGGCCCGGGGTCCGTCCCCAGCCCCTCCGCCAGCACACACCGCGCCCCCTCATACGCGGCCAGCGCATCCGCTCCGCGCCCCGCGTCCCGCAGCGCACGGATCAACAGGGCGTGCAGCGGCTCGTCGTACGGGTGCGCGGCGGTCAGCTCCCGCAGTTCCGGTACGAGGTCGTGGGCGCGGCCCAGGCGCAGGTCCGCCTCCACGCGCGCGCGGGTGGCGTCCTGGCGGCGGGCCTCGTGGCGGGTGGCGGCCGGGTCGTCGGGGAGGTCGACGAGGGCCGGTCCGCGGCACAGCGCGAGTGCTTCCCGCAGCGTGCGGGCGGCGGTCTCCGGGTCGTCCGCGGCGAGGGCCGCGGTGCCCTCACGGGTCAGGCGCTCGAAGACGTACAGGTCGATGTCCTCGCGGTGCGCGGCGAGGCGGTAGCCGCCGGCCTCGGAGGTGACGGCCTCCTTGCCGAGTGCGCGGCGGAGCCGGCCGACCAGGGCCTGCAGGGCGGCCGGGGCGTCGGCGGGCGGGTCGGCGGCCCAGACCTCGTCGATGAGCGCGTCCGTGGGGGCGGTGTGCGGGGTGTGCAGGGCCAGCGAGGCGAGGAGTGCGCGCAGCCGCGGGCCGCCCACGGGTACGGGGGTGCCCTCGTCGTCGTATGCCTGTGTGGTTCCCAGGATCTTGTACTGCACTGAGGCATTGTCGCCGCCCCGCGGCTTCAGGGCCCAGTTTTTTGCCCCGCCCGGCCGTCGGCCCCCGGTGGCCCGCCCGGCCGTGGGTGCGCCGTGGCCCGCCCGGTCCCGCTCGCGGCGGTTACCTCGGTCCCGCTCCCAGGGCGCGCTCCGGGACGACGCTTCCCGTCGGCACCGCACGCGCGCGTGCGGGGGTGCCGGTCCAGCAGGTGCCGCGCCGGGCGAGGAGGCGGCGCAGCCACAGTTCGAGGGCGACCAGCTCGGCCAGGCCGTCGAGCGGCAGCGGTTCGCCGTCGGCCGCGGCGCGCACGGCCTTGCGGACGACGCGGGCCTCGACCAGGCCCGTCTGGGCGAGCAGCGGTGTGTCGAAGAGGCCGATCAGGTGGTCCGCCGCGAGGCGCAGTCCCGCGCGGGTCGCGGCGGACGACGAGGCGTGGGAGGGGGCGCCCCAGCCGGACGGCAGTTCGCTGACGCCCGCGCCTTCGAGGACGCGGCGCAGGATCTCGGCGCGGGCCCCCGGCTGGACGCGCAGCGCCTCGGGCAGGGCGCGGCAGGCGCGGACGACCTGGTTGTCGAGGAAGGGGGCGTGCAGCCGCTGGAAGCGGACCTCCGCGGCCTGTTCGAGGATGCGCAGGTCGGCGGCGTGCCGGGCGAGGCTCGCGCGGGCCCGGAACTCGCCGGGGCGCTGTCCGGGGCCCGGTCCGGGGCGGGACGTGCCGTCGTGGAGACGAACCGATACTTCAGCGAGCGCCTCCCCGGTCAGCCAGCGCGCCGCCGGCCCGGGTCTCGCCCACGCGAGGGCGGCGAGCGAGGCCCCCACGGCGCCGCCCGGCTCTTCGAAGCTGCGTTGCAGGAGGCGGCTGGAGAGCCCTTCGAGGCCCGCCTTGTAGGGCGTACGGGCGAGTTTCCTGGCCGCTCCGTAGACGCGCGCCGGCACGCTCAGCGAGCCGTCCACCTTCGTGAGCGCGGCCATGGGGCGCACCATGTGGCGCCTGCGCCGGTCCATCAGCAGGTCGGCGAGGCGCGCCGGGTGGGCGTCCAGGACCTGGCGGGCCCCGTAGCCGGTGAAGTGGTCGGCGCTTCCGGAGGTGAGGCGGGCGCGGTGGCGGGCGGCGGTGACCAGGGACGGGCTCGGCTCGTCGGTGAGCGGTCCCTCCAGCTCGGCGTACGGGAGCGCCTCTTCGCCCGCCGCCACCACGACGTGGTGGAGACGCGGGTTCGCCGCGAGCGCCCCCGCCCTCGCCAGCTCGGCCTCGTGCTGGTCCGCCCGCGACGAGCGGTCGTTGAAGGTGACGGCCAGGAGGCGCTCGCCCGCGCCCGTGCCGTGCCCGAGGATCGTGCCGGGCATGCCGGGCAGTCCCGCCGCGAGGAGGGCGAGGGTGCCGGACGCCGGGCCCCCCGAGACGTCGGCGCCGATGCCGGGCACGGGCATGCCGCGGGCGGCCCGCCGCTCGGCGGGGCCCATGCCAGGCACGGGGCCGGGGTCCAGGTCGGTGCCGGGCACGTGCCGGGGCGCCGCGAGGCGGGTCCGCACGGCGTCCACGAGAGCGTCCCTGACGTCGTCCACGGCGCGGTCGGGGTCGACGGGGCCCGCGCCCACGGCGAGCGACGCCACGGGCTCGTAGCCGGCGATCTCGCGGGACCCGGCGCGCAGGATCAGCGCGTGGCCCGGCGGGATGCGGTGCACGCCCTGGTACGGGGTCGAGTCGTGCAGCGCCTCCGGGACGTCGGGCGCCGCGAGGAGCGCGGCCAAGTGCCCGACGTCCAGGTGGGCTTCGATGAGGTCGGCGAGCGGGAGCGCCGCCGTCGCGTACGCGGTGCCGCCCGCCCACGGCGTGTGGAACACCGGGCGCGCGCCCGCGAGGTCGCCCACCACCGTGACGCGGCGGCCCACTTGGACGACCGCCGTGTAGCTGCCGGGCCAGGCCGTGAGGTGGCGCAGGGCGCCGCCGCGCGCCGCGAACAGGCCCACGCGCAGCTGCTCGTCGGAGGCGCCGCACACGCCGAGGACCGCGATCCGGGTCTGGTCGTCGGCCTTCACGATGCGCACTTCGTCGGGGCGCCAGTCGCCGACCGCCCACAGCGGATCCGGATCGCCCCAAAGGAGTTGGGAACCCACCGGATGGACCGTTTCGCCCTCTGTCCCCATGGCGCCCGCGGAGCCGACGGCAACGGGCCCGGTGGCGGCACTGCTCCACCCCACCAACCAGCGCATCGCCGCCTCCACACACTGTGGACAACACAAGGGATCCCCATGCTGCCACGAAGGCGGCGCCAAGGAGGGCGCAAGTGGAGAGCGGAAAATGGCGTACGCTCCCCCTAATGCGCCCCATTTGAGCCGTGGTTGAACCGTGGCACGACCCTGTTCACTCGGGATTGCAGGGGCGAGATTCGGCCAAATCGGCTCTTGATGGCCGGAGCTGAACACCCCGCTTCGGCCACAGCGTGCAACGCACAGTCCGGGAGGCGCACTTCACCTCCCGGACCGGTCCGCCGCCCGCGGGGATGTAGGCGGCGGTGTCCCCCAGCCCACTGGATCCAGTACAGCGGGCCGACCCACGCAGGTCCCATGCAACAGCCGCCCGGCCGTCCGGGTAAGAGCGCACGCACGGGCGCACGGCACCACGCCAGGAGCACACGGTCACACGGCGTGGCCTGCGCCGTACTTCAGTACGGACAACAATCCCGCCATCCGGAATGCCCACCCTTAACGCTTGGGATGCGGCGAACTACGCTGAGTGTACGAATGCCGCGCGGTTATGCCAGGCCGAAAAGTCGACGGGGTGCCCGGCGCGGCAGCCGTCTGTGTCGAGGGGTGGCTCATGTCCAGGGAGCAACGCGGGCCGAACGAAAAGCTCGGTGCCGTTCTCGCCCTCGCGGGAATCAGCAACGCGGGACTGGCACGCCGCGTCAACGACCTCGGGTCGCAAAGAGGTCTGACGCTGCGCTACGACAAGACCTCGGTGGCGCGCTGGGTGTCGAAGGGCATGGTGCCGCAAGGCGCGGCCCCGCACCTCATCGCCGCCGCGATCGGCCAGAAACTCGGCCGACCGGTGCCGCTGCACGAGATCGGCCTGGCCGACGCGGACCCCGCGCCCGAGGTGGGCCTTGCTTTCCCGCGCGACGTACGGCAGGCGGTGAAATCGGCGACGGAGCTGTACCGGCTCGATCTCGCCGGGAGGCGGGCGGGAAGCGGCGGGATCTGGCAGTCGCTGGCCGGTTCCTTCGCCGTGAGCGCGTACGCGACGCCCGCTTCGCGGTGGCTGATTACACCGGCCGACACTTCCGTGGCGCGGGACCCGCACCACGTGGAGGAGGGCTCGCCCCAGAAGGTCGGCCACAGCGACGTACAGAAGCTGCGCGAGGCCGCAGAGGACGCGCGGCGCTGGGACTCCAAGTACGGCGGCGGCGACTGGCGTTCGTCGATGGTGCCCGAGTGCCTGCGGGTGGAGGCGGCGCCGCTGCTGCTCGGCTCGTACTCGGACGAGGTGGGCCGCTCCCTGTTCGGGGCCGCGGCCGAACTGACGCGCCTGGCCGGGTGGATGGCGTTCGACACCGGGCAACAGGAGGCGGCGCAGCGGTACTACATCCAGGCGCTGCGCCTGGCGCGGGCCGCGGCGGACGTCCCCCTGGGCGGTTACGTCCTCGCCTCCATGTCGCTGCAGGCCACCTACCGCGGGTTCGGTGACGAGGGCGTCGACCTGGCGCAGGCCGCCATCGAGCGCAACCGGGGGCTCGCGACGGCCCGGACCATGAGCTTCTTCCGGCTCATCGAGGCACGCGCGCACGCGCGCGCCGGTGACGGGCACGCGGCCGGCGGCGCGCTGCGGGCCGCCGAGGGCTGGCTGGAGCGGGCCCGCGACGGGGACACCGATCCCTCGTGGCTCGGCTTCTACTCGTACGACCGGTTCGCGGCCGACGCGGCCGAGTGCTACCGCGATCTGAAGGCGCCCCGTCAGGTGCGGCGCTTCACGGAGCAGGCGCTGTCGAAGCCCACCGAGGAGTTCGTGCGCTCGCACGGGCTGCGGCTCGTGGTGTCGGCGGTTGCCGAGCTGGAGTCGGGGAACCTGGACGCCGCGTGCGAGCAGGGGACGCGGGCGCTGGAGGTCGCGGGGCGGATCTCGTCCGCGCGGACCACGGAGTACGTGCGGGATCTGCTGCACCGCCTGGAGCCGTACGGGGACGAGCCGCGGGTGGTGGAGCTGCGGGAGCGGGCCCGTCCGCTGCTGATGGCTCCGGCGTAGACCGGCGCTGCGTCGCGCCGCTGACCGGGACACGACGGTCCGTACCGATGCCCCGGTCTGATTGTCAGTGGGGTCGGGCAAGATGCTGGGTGTGTCGGGAGTGGAGGTGAGGCCCGTGGGGGCGGCTGGTTACGACGGGGACGTGCTGGTGGTCGGCGGGGGGATCGTCGGGCTCTCCACCGCGTATGCGGTCTCGCGGGCCGCGCCGGGGACACGGGTCGTCGTCCTCGAGAAGGAAGAGGGCCCGGCCAGACACCAGACGGGGCGCAACAGCGGGGTCATCCACAGCGGGATCTACTACCGCCCCGGTTCGCTCAAGGCCCGGTTCGCGGTGCGCGGCGCCGCCGAAATGGTCAAGTTCTGCGCGGAGTACGGGATCGAGCACGCGGTCACCGGAAAGCTGATCGTCGCCACCGAGCGGGAGGAGCTGCCCCGCCTGCACGCCCTCGTCCAGCGCGGCAGGGAGAACGGGATTCCGGTGCGCGAGCTGGGCCCCGCCCAGATCCAGGAGTACGAGCCGGAGGTGCGCGGCCTCGCCGCCATCCACGTGGGGACGACGGGGATCGTCGACTACCGCGCGGTCGCCGAGCGGTTCGCCGAGGCGTCCGGCGCCGAGATCCGGTACGGGGCGGACGTCGTGCAGGTCGACCGGCGCGCGGACCGGGGGGTCGCCGTGCGGACGCGGGCCGGGGACGTGGTGCGCGGGCGCGTGCTCGTCAACTGCGCGGGGCTGCGCTGCGACGAGGTGGCGCGGCTGACCGGGGACGATCCGGAGATGCGCATCGTGCCGTTCCGGGGCGAGTACTTCGAGCTCGGCCGCCCGGACCTGGTGCGCGGGCTCGTCTATCCCGTGCCGGATCCGGCCTTCCCGTTCCTCGGGGTCCATCTGACGCGCGGCATCGACGGCGGAGTACACGTGGGGCCCAACGCGGTGCCCGCGCTCGCGCGTGAGGGCTACGGGTGGGGCGTCGTGCGGCCCACGGAGGTGGCGGGGACGCTGGCGTGGCCGGGGGCGTGGCGGATGGCGCGGCGCCACTGGCGGTACGGGGCGGGGGAGATTCACCGGTCCGTGTCGAAGTCGGCGTTCACCGAGGCGGTGCGGCGGCTCGTGCCGGCGGTCGAGGCGGAGGACATGGTGCCGGTGGCGGCGGGGGTGCGGGCGCAGGCGGTGCTGCGGGACGGGACGCTTGTGGACGACTTCTTGATACGGGAGGGGGCGCGGGCGGTTCATGTGCTGAACGCGCCGTCGCCCGCGGCCACCGCTTCGCTGCCGATCGGGCGGGAGATTGCGCGGCGGGTTCTTGCGCTTCTGTGAGGCCGCGGCGGGGTTGACGTCCCGGGGCGCTGCCCCGGACCCCGCTGCTCAATCTCCCCCAGCTACCGCTGGGAGGTGCCCCCTGCAGGGGCTTGAATGTACGGCCGCCCGCCGCAATGCCTGAATTACCGGGGCGCCCAGCCGGGGCTTGGATTGCCCGTAAAATTGGAATCACTGTGTCTGAGTCGTCTGAAACCCCCGCGCCCACCGCCCGCCCCAACGAGCCGCGGTTCCCCGACGGGCCACGGCCCGACCCCGCGCAGTCGCACTACGAGCACCGCATCCGCAGCTTTCAGCCCCGTCGCGGCCGGGTCACCGACGCGCAGGCCGATGCCCTGCAGCGGCTGTGGCCCAAGTGGGGCCTGGACATCGACGGGAAGCACAGGATCGACCTGCCGGAGCTGTTCCCCGGCGTCGAGCGGATCGTCCTGGAGATCGGCTTCGGCATGGGCGAGGCCACGGCGCAGATGGGGCAGGACGATCCGACGACCGGCATCCTCGCGGTCGACGTGCACACGCCGGGCCAGGGCAATCTGCTGAACCTGGCGGACCGCGCCGGGATCGACAACGTACGCGTGGCGAACGGCGATGCGATCGTGCTGCTGCGCGACATGCTGCCCGACGACTGCCTCGACGGGCTGCGCGTCTACTTCCCGGACCCCTGGCCCAAGAAGCGGCACAACAAGCGGCGGCTGATCCAGGCCGACTTCCTGTCGCTCGTCGCGGGCCCGCTCAAGCCGGGCGCGCTCGTGCACTGCGCGACGGACTGGGAGGACTACGCCGAGCAGATGCTCGAGGTCCTCGACGCCCACCCCGACTACGTGAACACGGTCGAGGGCGGCGGCTACGCGCCCCGCCCCGCCTTCCGGCCGCTGACCCGCTTCGAGGGCAAGGGCCTGGACAAGAGCCATGTGGTCCACGACCTGCTGTTCCGCCGCCGGTAGCTTTCCCTGGTCGGGGCCGGGATCGCTCGGCCCCGTCGCGGCGGCCCGCATCCCTCGTTAGGGTCAATCCGTGGCCTCGTATCCCGCCTGCCCGCACCCTCGGGACGACGCCCTCGGAGCGCATCCGGGCGGCGCGGTCCCGCACGGTGCGGTACCGCATCCACGCTGGTGGGAGCGGAAGGGCGTACGGGCCGCTGCGCTGGCGACGCTGCTCGCGATGTCCGGCGCCGTGATCCTCGCCCTCGTCCGGGAGCAGACTGGCACGGAAGGATTTCTGGTCGGACTCGGGCTCGCCGTGCTGCCCGTCCCCCTGCTCATATCCGCGTTCCGCTGGCTGGACCGCGTACAGCCCGGGCCCTGGCGGAATCTGATCTTCTCCTTCGCCTGGGGGGCGTGCGCGGCGGCGCTGATAGCGATCGTCGCCAACAGTTTCGCGACGCGGTGGATAGAGACCGCGACCGCCGACCCGTCGAGCGCCGACACCCTCGGCGCCACCGTGATAGCCCCGATCGTCGAGGAGTCCGCGAAGGCGGCGGCCGTGCTGCTCGTCTTCCTGTTCCGCAGACGGGACTTCACCGGAATCGTCGACGGGGTCGTCATCGCCGGGGTCACCGCGACCGGCTTCGCGTTCACCGAGAACATCCTCTATCTCGGCAACGCCTTCGGCACCGACCAGCTGACCGGCACGGGACCAGGACTGACCTCGGTCACCGCCGCCACCTTCTTCGTGCGCGTCGTGATGTCCCCGTTCGCGCACCCGCTGTTCACGGTGCTGACCGGTATCGGCTTCGGCATCGCGGCGGCCATGGCGCCCGGCCGCGGCCGGATGCGCCGGATGCTGCTCCCGCTCGCCGGGCTGCTCGGCGCGATGGGCATGCACGCGTTCTGGAACGGCTCGTCGTCGTTCGGCGAGTACGGGTTCTTCGCGGTGTACGCGGCGTTCATGGTGCCGGTGTTCGGTGTGCTCACCTGGCTCTCGGTGTACGTGCGCCAGCACGAGCTGCGCACCGTCCGCCAGGAGCTGCCCGCCTACGTCGCCGCGGGCTGGCTCGCGCCGCCGGACCCGTTCGCCCTCGGCTCCCTCAAGGCGCGGCGGCTGGCCCGCGAGTTCGCCGCGCACTACGGCGGCCGGCAGGCCGCGGCGGCGGTCGCCGAGTACGAGGCGTACGCGACGTCCCTCGCGCTGCTGCGCCACCGCGGCCGCAGGGGCAGGGCGGGAGCGGACTTCGTCGCACGGGAGCGGGAGTTGCTGGACGCCCTGTGGGCGCGGCGCGGCTACGCGCGCCCGGCGCTCGCGTACGGCGCGCAGATCGCGGCGCCGATGTGGCTGCCCCAGGTGTACGCGGGGTACCAGGCCCCACTGCCGCAAGGCTCCGCGTATGCCGCGTACACCTACAACCCCTACCGGTACTGAGGGCAGCGGGACCGGGGACTCACGCGGAAGCCGCCGTGAGCCGGTCGAGCTCCGCCTGCGTCAGCTCCACGTCGGCCACCGCGAGCAGCGCCGGGAGCTGGTCGAGGATCCGCGCGGACGCGATCGGCGCGGTCACGGTCGGCTGTGCGGCGAGCCAGGCGAGGGCGATCGTGGCGATCTCGGCGTCGTGCGCCTGCGCGATCTCGTCGAGGGCGGTCAGGACCTTCTGCCCGCGCTCGGTCTCCAGGTACGCGCCGGCCTTCTCGGCGCGGGCGCTGTCCACCCGCTGCCCGGCCCGGTACTTGCCGGTCAGGAAGCCGGAGGCGAGCGCGTAGTACGGCACGGAGCCGAGGCCGCCGCGGGCGGCGACGTCCTGCAGCGCGCCCTCGTACGTGTCGCGCGAGACGAGGTTGTAGTGCGGCTGGAGCGCGACGTAGCGGGCGAGGCCCTCGCGCTCGGAGAAGTCGAGGGAGGCCTGGAGGCGCTCGGCGGAGATGTTGGACGCGGCGATGTGCCGGACCTTGCCCGCCTTCACCAGCTCGTCGAGGGCGCCGATGATCTCCTCGACCGGCACCTCGGGCTTGTCGTAGTGCGTGTAGTACAGGTCGATGTGGTCGGTGCCCAGGCGCTTCAGGGAGGCGTCGGCCGCGGCCTTGATGGTGGCGGCGGACAGGCCCTGGAACTCGGGGTGCTGGCTGCCCTTGGTGGCGATGACGACGTCGTCGCGGCGGCCGCGCGAGGCGAGCCACTTGCCGATGACGGTCTCCGACTCACCGCCCCGGTTGCCGTCCACCCAGGCCGAGTACACGTCGGCGGTGTCGATGAAGTTGCCGCCCGCGGCGACGTACGCGTCGAGCACGTCGAAGGAGGTGGCCTCGTCGGCGGTCCAGCCGAACACGTTGCCCCCGAGGGACAGCGGGAACACGTCGAGGTCGGAGGTGCCGAGCTTGCGCAGCGAGGGAGAGGAGGAAGTCATGCCCTGTCTCAACACCCGTACGGAATACGGTATTCCGTGATCACGCCGGGAATCGCCCCAAGAATGGGCAAACCGGCAGCCCTGACGTCGGGGGGTGAGCGCCAGGACCGCCGGAGCTCACCGGTTCAGGGAGTGAGGCCCTTGTCGCGCAGCCAGGACGCCGGGTCGACCCCGGTGGACTGCCCGTCGGGGTGGACCTCCAGGTGCAGGTGCGGCCCGGTGACATTGCCCGTGGCGCCCACGCGGCCGATGACATCACCGGTGGAGACCTTCTGGCCCGCGCTGACATTGAGCGAGGACTGGTGGCAGAACCAGAGTTCGGTGCCGTCGTCGAGGGTGAGCACCGTGCGGTACCCGTACGCGCCCGCCCAGCCGGCCTCCGTGACCGTGCCGGAGTGGATGGCGCGGATCGGCGTACCGGTGGAGGCCGCGAAGTCGAGGCCCGTGTGGTAGCCGGAGGACCACATGGCGCCCGGCTGGCCGAAGGTGCCGGAGAGCGTGTACGAGGCGACGGGGAGCTTGAAGCTGGCGGCCAGCTTGCGCAGGCGCTCGGCCTCCGCCTTGCGGCGGGCCTCCGCCTCGGCCTTCTTCTTCTCGGCGAGGGCCTTGGCCTTGGCCGCGTCCTGCTTGGCGGCGGCCTCCTCGGCGGCCTGCTTCGCGGCGGCCTCTTCGGCGGCCTGCTTCGCAGAGGCGTCGGCGGCGTCCTGCTGCGTCTCGGCCTGCTGCATGATGCGGGCCCGCAGCGCCTCACCGGCGCCGCCCTGCCCCTCGGCGGCGTCCGCCTGAGTGACACCGGCGCCGCTCAGCGGGGAGGCCGTGGCGCCGGAGTCGGCATCGGAGTCCGAACCGTCGGACATCAGAGAGCCCACGCCCGGCAGCGACTTGGCCTCGGGCAGCGAGTCCTTGACCGCGGACAGGTCGGGCATGGATATGTGCACCGGCGGCTTGCCGCCCTGCGCGGTGGCGATGCCGCCCGCACCGACGGCGGCGACCACGCCGACGCCGAGGACGGTGGAGCTGCGCGCGAATCCATTGCGGCGGCGGGCTACCCGGTGCCGGCCGCGGACGGGAGCCACTGACTCCTCGGTGGGGTTCCACTCTTCCCAGGTCTCGTGCTCGACACCGAAGTCGCCTTCGGGGCCGTGGAGGAACTCGGGGGCAGGCCGGTTCGACGCCACGGGGGCGCTCTCCTTTCCTTCCTTCTCGCCTACCGGGTTAGCTGACGGGTTCGGAGCAGGAAGGTCTCCTACGAACACCAAAGGTGTCCGATTCACCCCAAGTTGGTGGTTCCCCGGTTCCCTTGCGGGATTGAGCGTGTGCGCACGGAGCCGTCTCTTGTGACGGCTGGGACGACCGCGCTGCGTTATCGAACGTTAATAGACAGCAGACAGTAATTCCAAGCGGTTCCCACTGATCGTTCACGACTCTGGCCTGGACTTATCGGATCACGAGGGGTCAAATCCGGCCGAGTTGACCGCACACCGTCCCCACATGTGTCGAACTCACACCTCTGACAGTGCGTCAATTGTTATGCGGAGCGACGCCGTTCGACTACCGTCAGCTACCTGAAGTAACAACGATCAAGGCCTCAGGTCCGGCGCACGGCGAGCAGCGCCATGTCGTCCCGTGTTCCGGTCCCGGTGTGGGCGCGGACCTCCGCCACGAGGGCCGCGAGGAGTTCCTCGGGCCCGGGGAAGAGCCGGCCGGAGAGCCGGGCCGACGGATCGTAGAAATCACCGCCCGCGTCGCGCGCCTCGGAGAGCCCGTCGGTGTAGAGCAGCAGCGTGGCCGCGCTCGGGAACTCCGCCTCAATGGCCCGGTCGGGCCAGCTGCCGAGCTCGCTCATGCCGAGCGGCAGCGCCGCCTGGGACGGGTCGAGTGCGCGTACGGTGCCGTCGCCGAGCAGCAGCAGCGGGCTGGGGTGGCCGCGGTTGAGGACGCGGACGAGCTCGACGCCGTGCGGGATCTCGGCGAGCACCGCGGTGGTGAAGCCCTCGAAGTCGTCGATGCCCCTGCGCCGGCCGCCCTCCCGGGCCAGGGCCCGCTCCAGGCGCTGGGCCACCGCCTCCAGGGACACCTCCTGCTCGGCGGCCTCCCGGAACGCGCCGATGACGACGGCGACCGCCGCGACCGCGCCAAGCCCCTTGCCGCGCACGTCGCCGACGATGATCCGGATGCCGTGCGGGGTGTCCTGGACCGCGTACAGATCACCGCCGATGAACGCGTCGGCCTGCGCCGCCTCGTAGCGCGCCGCGATCGCGAAGCCGCCGAGCCGCCGGGCCGGTTCCGGCAGCACCGCCAGCTGCGCGGCCTGGGCGATCTCGCGGGCCGATGCCAGCTGTTCGTAGCTGCGGCGCACGATCCGGTTGAGCAGACAGGCCAGGACGCAGACGGTGGCCACCGTGACGATCTCGGTGACGAACACGGAGTCGAGGCTCTCCGTGAAGCGCAGGTGCACGGCGGCGATCGCGCCGATCGACACCACGCCGATCACGGCCGTCGCGCAGAGCGAGAAGAACGGCGCGGCCACCAGGGGCGCCGCGCTGTACAGGGGCGCGCCGGGGAAGCCCTTGGGGGTGACGTACTCGTAGACCGTGCCGCCGAGGATGAGGAGCAGCGGCAGTAACCGCACGAAGAGCCGGGTGCTCGTGGCCTCGGCCCCGTGCCGCCCCCGTCTCCCCCCTCGGCCTCCTTCTCGCTTCCCCACCAGTCGTCTCCTGCCGCTCCCTGCCTGCTTCCGGCGTCTCACCAAGAGTTCCCGCACGGAGGCGCGGAGGCGAGCAGGGGTGGGCCGTACGAGTGGGGAACGTGACGTGCGCAACACGGGGCGGGACGAGGACCGGCGCCGGGCACAAAAAAACCGGGGCCGGAATCTGAAGAGATTCCGGCCCCGGTATCAGTAGCGGGGACAGGATTTGAACCTGCGACCTCTGGGTTATGAGCCCAGCGAGCTACCGAGCTGCTCCACCCCGCGCCGTTGTGTTCACAACTCTACGCCATCAGGGGGAGTGAACGCGAATCGCCTCGCGCGACGGCTCACGCGGCGGCGTGCGTCAGCGTCTCCCAGGCCACGAACAGGTCGTCCGTCCCCTCCGGCCGCTCCTTCTCGGTGAGCTTCTCGGTCTGCGGGAGGTCCTTCTTCAGCCGCCCCTGAAGGTGCTGGAGGCCCACCTCCGTGTCGGGCCCCAGGTCCCGCTGCACCTTCCCGCCGCACAGCCAGGCCGGGGGCTTGGCGCCCAGCTGGTACTTGGAGTGCAGTTCGAGCGCGGCGGCGAGCCGGTCCTTCACCTCCCCGTACAGGTCGACGCCCTGGTGCCAGGCGGTCTCTGCCATGTGGGAGGTCGCGGCGAGGGAGTAGCCGGCGTGCTTGAAGTTGCGGCAGGTCTCCTGGGCGAGCCCGTCCTTGAAGGTCGTCTGCCCGAACCAGTACGTCCGCAGCTCCTTCGGGGTGTCGATGGCGCTGCCCTTCGGTTTCACCGGCAGCTTCCCGTCGGACGACAGATAGAAGTACGCGGGGACGCGGGCGCGGAAGTGCGCGACGGCCTGGTCGAAGGCGGACCGGTCGTTGAGGTGGACGCCCATGCTCATCGTCGCGTCGGCCATCACCAGGTCCCAGTTGCCGTTGAAGTCGGCGGAGCCGCCCCGCACTTCGGGCAGATAGGCCTCGCGCAGCATCCGCTGGAACTTCAGCTCCTGCCCGTCCGGCCAGTCCTCGTACGTGTACTGCATCAGCTCGGCGGCCTTCGCCCAGGACGTGGCGGCCCAGGCCGCCTGAAGCCCCGCGTTGTCCTCGCTGTGCCCGGTGATCTTGTCCGCCCAGGCGTCCATGATCTCCACGGCCTTCTTCGCGTGCGCCCTGTCGCGGGTGATGTTCCACAGCAGCGCCTGCGTGTAGGCCGCGATGGCGTCCTCGCGCTCCTCGACGCAGCCCTGCCCGGTCTCGGCGTCGAAGGGGCACTTCACCGTCGCGTACGGCTTGGCCTCGTAGTCGAGGTCCGCGTACTTGCTGTCGCTCATCTCCTTGTACGCGGAGAGCCAGGGCTCCTGCTTACGGGCCACGTGCTGCCGTACGGCGGCCAGTTGGTCCTTGCCGACCAGGACGCCGGGGTGCGCGAAGGTGCTGCCGGCCGGGCGGTGCTCGGGCCGCGCGGCCACATCGGCGTCGGTCCGGGCGGACGCCCCGCCGCACGCCGTCGCGGCCACCACCAACAGGGGCACGAGGCTCCCCAGAAGAACACGTCGCTTCCGCGCGCCCGCTGCCATGCAACACCTCCGGTCGGATCACTGGCAGCCTGACGTGTCAGCAGGGCCGACGCAGTATCTGTTGCGCCGGTCGGGAACCGGAGGGTGCCGTGCCGGGGCCGGTCAGGGGGTTCCTTGCCCGGGCGGGTCCGCGTCTAGGGTTTCGGGAATGCCGCTTGTCGATGTGACCCACGCGCCCACGGTTCCCGAGCCCCAACTGCGCGAACTGTGCTCCGTACTGCCGCATCTGGTGTCCCTGGCCGTGGAGTGCCCCGAGGAGCCGCAGGAGCGCGTGGACGGACTCCACGCGGCCGTCCACGCCGCGACCGGGCTCGACGACTTCGGCATCTACCTGTCGCTGCCGTGCGCCGCCTGGTCCCGGGGCGACTGACCCCATCCTTCTACGAACACCAGGTCAGAGCGCCGAGGGTGTAAACCGCGGTCTGCTTCGAGGGCTGCCGGAGCGGACGCCCGGCGAGTAGCGTGGAGACGCGGAAAAACCCTCCCGGAGTCGGCTCCCGTCCCGCAGGACCGGCGGGGCGAGTCCTCCCGGATGGTTCCCGAACATGTCGCCGCCCTGTCCCCGCGGATCCGAACGACGGAGGCTCCCTCCGGGGTGGAGGCCGGTCATGGCGGTCACCGGACGCGAACTGCGCACCGCACGCGCGGTATTCGACCTGGTGCGGCGGCCCACCGATCTGGACGTGCTGGAACTGCTGCACGACCTCACCTTCCATGCCGCCGCCCTCCTGTCCCTGCGCGCCGGTGTCACCGTGCTGGACGACGGGGGCGACGTCGCCTACCTCACCGCCTCCGACGAACTGTGCCGCCGCCTCGAACAGGACCAGCTCGACCTGGACGAGGGCCCGTGCCTGGACAGCGCCCACAGCCACCGCCCGCTGCCCGTGACCCTGCTGAACAGCCCGGCGGCCACCGCCCGCTGGCCCAGCTTCTCCCGGCACGCCCTCGCCGCGAACATCACCTCCGTCGCGGCCGTGCCGCTGCACACTCCCGACCTCATGCTGGGCGCCCTCAACCTCCTCAGTGAGCGGCCGCCCCTGCCCGAACGCACCGACCTCGACCTGGCGCAGCTGCTGGCCGATGCCGCCACCCTCGCCCTGACCCACCGTCGCGACGCCGCGGACCGTGAGGAGGTGATCCGCCAGCTGCAGAGCGCCCTCGACAGCCGGATCGTCATCGAGCAGGCCAAGGGAGTCCTCTCCGCCCGCCTCCAGGTCAGCGTCGACACCGCCTTCATCGCCCTGCGCGACCACGCCCGCTCCCACCAGGAATCCCTGACCGCCCTGTCGACACGGATCGCCCGCGGAGACATCCCCGACTCACTGATCGAAACGGCCCGCTGATGACGTCGGCCGCGCCCGCGGGACGCCCCGCCCCCCTGCTGGGGACCCGCCATGACCGAAAGTGACTTCGCCGCCCTCCTGACCCGTATGCGCCGCGCCGTCCGCACCGGCCACGACCTGTCCGCTTTCTCCACCCGCACCAGCGCCCGCCACGTCGGCGTGGACTCGCTGACCCTCACCCTCATCTCGGCCGAAGGCGCCCTCGAACTGCTGTGGGCCGCCCCGAAGGACCCGGTCGGCCCCCCGCTCGAAGACCTCCAGTACACCCTCGGCGAAGGCCCCACCCCCGACGCCGCCCGCACCCGGAGCCTCGTCACCACACCCGACCTGCCCAGCGCCGCCGACTGGCCCGCCCTCGCCGAAGCCGCCCCCGCCATCTCACCCGCGCGCGCCGTCGCCGCCGTCCCCCTGCGCCTCGGCGTCGTCGTCCCCGGCATCCTCACCGCCTACCGCACGACGCCGACCCCCTTCACCCCCGGCGAGCTCGACACCCTCACCGTCCTGGCCCACGCCGTGATCCACCCCCTCCTGCAGACCGCCACCCACCTCTCCCCCATCGCCCCCGACCTGCTGCGCGCCGAGGTCCACCAGGCCGCCGGCATCACATCGGTCCAGCTAGACATCCCCATGGACCAGGCGCTCCTGCGTCTGCGCAGCCACGCCTGGACCCACAACCAGCCCCTGCGCGACATCGCCCACGACATCGTCACCGGCCAACTCCACCTGGAGCCCACCTGATCCGTTCGTCTCGGCGGCTCGTCCCGGCGGCTCGTCCCGGCTCGTCCCGGCGGCTCGTCCCGGCGGCTGAACAGGTGACGCGAGTCGCGCTCCCCATTTCATGTCCGGTGGTGTGAATCTGGCGATATGACTTCTACGTCCAAGGCAGCGCAGCCGTTCATCACGCAGCAGCAGGCGGAGCTTCGTGAGCGCCTCCCGTTCGCCGACCGGCAGGACTTCGAGGACGCGGCGCGCGGGCTGATCGCCCGCCGCGTACCGGGCGCCGTCGTCGCCGGGGACGGCACCGTCGTGTGGGACAACGACACGTACGCCTTCCTCAAGGGCGAGGCGCCCGACACGGTGAACCCGAGTCTGTGGCGGCAGTCGCAGCTGGTCGCGGAGCAGGGCCTGTTCGAGGTCGTCGAGGGCATCTATCAGGTGCGCGGGCTCGACCTGTCGAACATCACCTTCATCGAGGGCACCACCGGCGTGGTCGTGATCGATCCGCTGATCTCGACCGAGACCGCCGCGGCCGCACTCGACCTGTACCGGGAGCACCGAGGCGAGCGCCCGGTCACCGGGGTCGTCTACACCCACTCGCACGTCGACCACTTCGGTGGCGTCAAGGGGGTCACCACGCAGGAGGACGTCGAGGCCGGGCGGGTGCCCGTGCTCGCGCCGGAGGGCTTCACGGAGCACGCCGTCGCGGAGAACGTGTACGCGGGCACCGCCATGGGCCGTCGCGCCGCCTACATGTACGGGGCCGCGCTCGACCGCGGCCCGCAGGGGCAGGTCGGCGCCGGGCTCGGCCAGACCACCTCGACCGGCACCGTGACCCTGATCCCGCCGACCGTCGTCGTCACCACGACGGGGCAGGAGGAGACCGTCGACGGGGTCCGCATGGTCTTCCAGATGGCGCCCAACACCGAGGCACCGGCCGAACTCCTCATCCACTTCCCCGACTTCAGGGCCCTGTGCACCGCCGAGGACGCCACCCACACCCTGCACAACCTGCTGACCCTGCGCGGCGCCGTCGTCCGCGACCCGCACGTCTGGTCGCACGCCCTCACCGAGACGATCGACCTGTTCGGCGCCACCACGGACGTCGTGTTCGCCTCGCACCACTGGCCGACCTGGGGCCAGGAGCAGGCCATCCGGTTCCTGGAGACCCAGCGCGACCTGTACGGCTACCTGCACGACCAGTCCCTGCGCCTGATCAACAAGGGCTGGACCGGAGCCGAGATCGCCGAACACCTCGAACTGCCCCCGGCCCTGGAGGCCGCGTGGAACACCCACGGCTACTACGGCTCCGTCAGCCACAACCTCAAGGCCGTCTACCAGCGCTACATGGGCTGGTTCGACGGCAACCCGGCCCACCTGTGGCAGCACCCGCCGGTCGAGCAGGGCAAGCGCTACGTCGAGTTCATGGGCGGCGCCGACGCCGTCGTGGACAAGGCCCGCGGCTCCTTCGACGCGGGCGACTACCGCTGGACGGCCGAGGTGCTCAGCCACGTCGTCTTCGCCGAGCCCGACCACGCCACCGCCCGCACCCTGCTCGCCGACACCCTCGAACAGCTCGGGTACGGCGCCGAGAACGGCACTTGGCGCAACTTCTTCCTCTCCGGCGCCACCGAACTGCGCGACGGCCGGTTCGGCACGCCCACGGTCACCGCGGCGCCCGACATCATCGCGAACCTCTCCCCGACCATGCTGTTCGACGCCCTCGCCATCCAGATCGACCGCCCCAGGGCCCGGGACGAGAAGCTCAGCGTGGACATCCGGCTCACCGACGTCGACGAGCGCTACCGGGTCCGCCTGACCAACGGCGTGCTCACCTACAGCGCGGCCTCCCAGAAGACCGCCGCCGACGTCACCCTCACCAGCACGGTCCCGGCCCTTGCGCACCTCGCCGTCACCGGTCTGACCCCGGAAGGGCTGGAGCGGGCGGGCGTCCGGGTCGAGGGCGACGCGTCGGCGCTCCAGCGGCTGACCGCGGTGCTCGACCCCGGTGACCGGGACTTCCCCGTCGTCACCCCCTGACCCGCGGGAGTTGGCCACCGAGAAGGCCCGGGCCTTCCGCTCCTGAGCACTCCGGCCGGGGTCAGCCCACGGAGGAGTCCCGCACCGTGCAGGTGTCCGTGTCCGACGGGCACCAGTGTGTACGGCCACCCACGAGGTGGAGTTCGAGGTCCGCGTCGCGCATGCCGTTCTTGTCGAGGGCGGCGCGCAGCGCGGTCGGCGCGGGCTGCGGCGGCAGTCCGAGGACACCGATGACGAGGACACCGTTGCGCGCCTCCACCGACGCGATCTGCCACTTGCCCGGCGCGGCCCACTGCTCGGCGACCGGGCGGGCGTCGGCGGCCAGCGAACGGTCCCGGGCGACGCTGACCGTCCCGGTGGTCAGCGGCACCGCGATCAGCAGGACGACCACGACGACCGCGGCCAGCGTGCGTCCGTGGAACTCTCGTACGGCCAGGCCGGACTCCAGGGCCGCGCCCCGGATCCCGTAGACGAGGAAGACGACGGTGCCGGTGGCCACGATGGCCGCCACATTGGTCGCGAACAGCAGCGCCGACTCGCTCGCGTCGTGATAGCGGCCGACCGTGATGAGCAGGCCCGTCACGGCGAGCGGCGGCACCAGCGAGATGGCGATCGCGACACCCGGCAAGGTGTCGGAGATGTCCGCCCGGACGAGCGCGAACGCGCCGACCGTACCCGTCGCGAGCGCGGCGAGCAGGTCGATCAGGCGCGGGCTGATCCGGGAGGAGACCTGGCTGTTGGAGGCGAAGGCATCCGGCGGGGCGGCGATCCAGCCGAGCAGCATGCCGATCGCCACGACGACGAGGGCGCCGCCGAGCACCAGCGCCGCGCACCGCACCACCTGCGCGCGATCGGCGAGAACGAGCGCCAGGGCGCTGCCGAGGATCGGCGTCATCAGCGGGGCGACGATCATCGCGCCGATGACGGTCGCGGTCGAGTCACCGACCACACCGGCGCTCGCGATGACCGCCGCGAGCACGAGCAGACCCCAAAAACGCGTCGAGCTCGGGCTCCTGAAGTCCCGTTCGATGAACAGGGTGTCGGTCATCCTGCGGACCGTGCCCGCATCGGCAGACGCCATGGGTCTTCCCCTTCCGGGCCGGCTGTGCGGCTGACGCCCCTGGTCGGGCCATCGGTGCGGGCTCGGTCGGCGACCATGCTCTGCCCCGTGCTGACCTCAGGGGACCCCGTGTTCCGTGAGCGGGCGAGGCGGGCTCGGCCGTTCAGGTGTCCTGATTCAGGAGATCCGGGGAAGCCATGGACGACTGCGTAGTCGCGTCCTGCCCCGGTCAGGCGGGGTGCACGCAGGTCGTACGGACGGCGGCGGCCAGCGTACGGGCCAGCGCGGCCGCGTCGGCGACGGCCCAGAAGTGCATGTAGAACAGGCGGGGTTCGTCGTCGAGGGCATGGTTGTGCAGCTCCACGACCTGGATACCGCCACCGCGCAGGGTCGTGATCACGTCCTGGACCTCGTGGGCGGCCATCACGAAGTCGCCGTTGACAGCGGCCTTGCCGCCGCCGATCGGCTGGAAGCCGATCGCGGTGTTCACGCCCATCGCCGCCGTCGCCACCCGGCCGTGCACGGCGACGGTCTCGTCGCGGGCGAAGGAGAACTTGTAGATCCCGCCGTCGTTCCTGCCCGGCGTGCCGAACGCGGCGTCGATGGCAGCGGTGTCCAGGTCGATGGGCGGCGGGGTGGTCGGAGGTGCTGGGGGCGGGGTCGCCGTGACGTCCAGGGCGACCCGGATGTTTGCCGCGATATCGGCGGGGTCGCCGATGGCGTGGAAGTGCGTCCACCACACGTCGGGAGTGTGGGCGAGCAGGTGCTTGTGCAGCGCGGTCTGGTCCAGGTCGTGCGCGTGCAGGGCGTCGGTGAGCGGCTGCAGCTCCGCCTCGGTGACCACCAGGTCACCCATCACCATCGCCTTGCCGTCGCGGTAGCGGGCGAACGCCGCGTACGAGCTCAGCGACAGGCCCGCCTTCACCTGTACCCCGTACGACCTCACGGCCAGGTCCCGGCGCGGGAACCCCACCCGGTACACCGTCCCGTCCATCAGCACACCGACCCGGCCCAGCGCATCCGCCACCGGCTTCCAGTCGGCCTCCGTGGTGGGGACGGGCCGCAGGGCCCGGCGCCTGTGGGTACTGCCGTCCGCCACCGCCGGAGCCGCGGCCGTGCCGGTCCCGATTGCGGCCGGAGCGGCCACCGCCAGGGTGCGTAACAACGAACGACGCTGCATCGCCAGCCTCCCGAAGAGTCCAGTGTGATGTAACCGCGGCATCACTATGCTCGATGGGGACGACGGCACCGCCGCTTCTTGGCCAACCGGGCGCAGCAGGGCGGCGGCGGGCCCGATCCCGCGCACACACCTGCCGACCCATCCGCTCACGCATCGCTCACGCAATGGCTCGCGAACGAAGAAGCGCCCGAGCCGACCGAAGCCGACCCGAGCGCTAAGTAGCAGGTCAGAGGGGCTAACCCCTCCCCCACATCCGTAGACCCTGTGGGACTCGAACCCACAACCAATGGATTAAAAGTCCACTGCTCTGCCAATTGAGCTAAGGGTCCACGCGCCGACCGGAGCCGACGCACCCCCGAGCATAGCCCGACGAGGCCGGGAGACCGATCGGGTATCGGGTTCCGTGCGGATCCCGGGTCAGCGAAGGAACCAGTGGCGGGCCGAGACCGCCCACCAGGTGCCCGCGAATCCGAGGACCACGAGGACCGCGATCGGGGCGTAGTTGAAGGTCTCCCAGGTGACCGGGGAGACCTGCGGCAGCATGAAGAGGACCGTGATGACGCCGACCCAGACCACCGCCACCACCCCGATCGCCGTCGACCAGCGGCCCAGGTGCCACGGCCCCCGCTCGAACGCCTCGCCCTTGCGCAGCCGCAGCAGCGTCGGGATGACGTAGGCGATGTAGAGGCCGATGACGGCGATGGAGGTGACGGCCGCGTACGCCGTGACATTGATCAGGTACGGCAGGCCGAGGACCAGGGCGCCCGCCGCCGCGAGCCAGACCGCCGCGACCGGGGTGCGGGTGCGCGGGCTCACCGTGTGCCACACGCGGGAGAAGGGGAGCGCCCCGTCGCGCGAGAAGGCGTAGATCATGCGGGAGTTGGCGGTCACGGACGCCATCCCGCAGAACAGCTGGGCGCCGATGACGACCAGAAGAAGCAGTTTCCCGGCCGTCGCGCCGAGGGCGTCCAGAAGAATCTGGGCGGGCGGCGCGCCCGTCGGCGAGTTGAGGGCCCCGTCGTACGAGCGGATCGCGAAGGTGAAGCCGAGCAGGAGGACGAAGCCGGCGATCCATGACGTCCAGATCGAGCGGACGATGCCCTTCGGGCCTGCCGTGGACGCGTCGTGCGTCTCCTCCGTCATGTGCGCCGACGCGTCGTACCCCGTGAAGGTGTACTGCGCCATCAGCAGCCCGATCAGGACGACATACAGGCCGCTGCCCCAGCCGGTGTTGTTCACGAACTCGCCGAAGACGAAGGACGCCGACTGGTGGTGGTCCGGCACGAAGGCGAGCGCGCCGACGATCAGCGCGACACCCAGCAAGTGCCACCACACGCTGACGCTGTTGAGGAAGGCGACGATGCGTACGCCGAAGGTGTTCAGCAGTCCGTGCAGCAGCAGGATCCCCGCGAAGAGCAGGATCGTGCTGCCCGGCGTCACCTCGAAGCCGAACTGGAGATTCAGGTACGCCCCGAGGAAGGACGCCGCCCCGAAGTCGATACCGGCGGTCACGGCGACCTGCCCCAGCACGTTGAACCAGCCGGTGAACCACGCCCAGGCGGCCGCCGACCGCTCGGGCGCGAGCCGGTGCGCCCAGAAGTACAGCCCCGCCGACGTCGGATACGCCGAGCAGATCTCGGCCATCGCCAGGCCCACGAAGAGCGTCATCAGGCCGACGCCGACCCAGCCCCAGGTGATCAGGACCGGGCCGCCCGTGTTCATGCCGAAGAGGTAGAGGGTGAGGCAGCCGGAGAGGACGGAGATGATCGTGAAGGAGACGGCGTAGTTGGAGAAGGCCGACATCCGGCGGGCGAGGACCTGCGTGTAGCCGAGCTCGGCAAGCCGCTCCTCGTCGGAGCCGGCGGCCGCCGTCGGCGGTTCCGGGGTGACGGCTTCGTTCGCTTCACTTGTCATGCCCCCAGCGATTCCCGTGCCGGGGGCCCGACATGCTCCTGATCAAGAGCCCGCGGGGCGGACCCGCGTTCGCTACGACAGGCCGCCCGCGTAGTTCGTATAGCCGTCCCACACCTGAGAGCGGGACGAGAACGAGCCCCTGCCGTCGCCGAGGTTCCGCCACACACGGCCCGACGTGTCGTAGACCAGCAGGTCGTTGTGGCCGTCGTAGTTCATGTCGCCGACGCCGATGACCTTGCGGTACGACGCTCCCCAGTCGGTGAAGACCGTCTTGCGGTCCTTCAGGGTGCCGTCGCCCGCGCCGTCGTAGCGGAACAGCGTGCCGTCCTTGCGGCGCACGAGCACGTCGCCGACCCCGTCCCCGGTCAGATCGCCCGCACCCAGGATCTGGTTGTACGTGTTCCAGGCCGAGCGGATCTTCTTGCCCGCGGCGAGCTTCCCCGCCGACGTACCGGCGAAGACATAGATGTCGCCGGTCGACGTCTTGCGGGCGAGCAGGTCCGGGCGACCGTCCTTGTTCAGGTCACCGGCCCAGGTCAGGTAGGTGTACGCGGACCAGCCCGTGCCGAGCGAGACGTGCGGGCTCGTCGTGCGGACCGCGCCCGCGCACGACCCGTCGTAGCGGTAGAGGGTGCCGCCCGAGGTGCGCACCAGGACGTCGTTGCAGCGGTCGCCGTTCAGGTCGCCGAACGGGAAGAAGCGGTTGCCGGTCGGCCAGCCCGAGCTGCTGGAGGACCACATGCCGTCCGAACCGTGGAACTCGTCCGCGTGCAGGGTGCCCCTGGAGCTGAAGCCGAACAGTTCGCCGAAGCCGTTGCCGTCGTAGTCGCGGTGCGTGGTCTTCGCACCGGCGACCTCCGTGGTGCCCGTCTTCGCCGTGCGGTAGCCGTCGCCGGCGTCCACGCTCAGGGACCAGGCGTAGCGGCCGCCGTCCGCGACCGCGCCGTCGTCGCGCTTGCCGTTCCAGGTGAGGGAGAGGCGCGCGCCCTGCGCGTCGCCGCCCGTGACGGTGCGCACGGTGCGGCCCGCGACGTCCTTGAACGTCAGCTTCCAGCGGGCGGCGGGGCGGTTGAGCTGGAAGGCGCCGTGCCAGATGTTCTGCTCGGCGTCGTTCACCCAGCCCAGGTTGATGAACGTGTCGGTGGTCGACTCGATGCTGGTGACGGAGGTGCGCGGGACACCGGTGGGGCGGATGTGGATGCGCTGGGCGGCGTCCGCGTAGGCGACGGTGCCGGTGTACCGGTCGACGTCCCAGGTGACGTGACGCCGGGTCGGCTCGCTCCCGGCGGGCAGTTCAGCGAGGTCGCGTGTGGTCACGGACGTGCCCGCGCCGCCGTGGAAGTCCGTGAGCACGAGCTTGTCCGCGCCCTTGTCGTGCCGTACGAGGAACCCGTCGCCGAGCAGGGCGTCGCCGCCCGAGGGCACCGTGACGTTCTTGCCCGCGGTGGTGTCCCACACGCCCGCCTTGCCGGACGGCCCGCAGTTCCAGTAGAGCCAACGCCCCACCGCCTGCAGCTCCTTGGGCACACAGCCCGACCCCAGCTTCACGTCGGCCGACGTCTTCTTCGTCTTCAGGTCGTACGCGTTGACGCTGCCGGTCGTCGTCGCGGGCTTCCACAGCTTGGTGCCCCACAGGGCGGCGGCGGAGCGGGAGCGGGTGTGGACGACGTCGTCCGCGCCGTGGTCCTCGGTGTCGCCGACGTACTGCTTCCCGGTGGCGGCCGACTCGATCAGCAGATAGCGCCCGGACACGTCGACGATCCGGGCGTCCGAGACCCCGGACGGAGCGATCACCGCGTAGCTGTCCCGGGTCAGCGGGACCCGGATCGAGCTGCCCGCCGAGTACGCGGTGGCGCCGGCCCCGGTGCCGTAGAGCTGCACGCACTTGGAGCCCGGCGCGCAGTTCGCGTAGTAGCTGCCCATGCGGTGGCTCAGCGTGCGCTCGCCGGGTTTTCCTGAGGCGTCCAGGTAGTACGTGTACAGGCCGTGCTCCGAGTCCCCCTCGGACAGGGCGGCCACGGACAGCCGGCCCGAGGAGACGGACAGTCCGTCGACGGCGGCGGTCACCGGCTCCACCGCGCGGACCACGGATGCGCCGCCGTCCGGCGTGTAGCGGCGCACCGCCCAGTCCCCGGCGGCGGCGCCGCCCACGGCCAGGACGCTGCCGTCGGGTGCCGCGACCATCCGTTCGTCGGCGTGCGCGAGCAGTTCGGTGGCGCCGCCGCCGATCGCGACGGAGTACAGCTTCTGGCCCTGCGAATAGGTGGGCTGGGCCTCTTCGTGGACGGCGAGGATGCGGTGCCCGGCGAGCGCCATCCGCACGTTCGGGGTGCTGGTGGAGTTCGCCGGCCCCGGCACCGAGGTGCGGGTGACGGGGGCGTCGGCGCGGCCCCGCTCGGTGGTGAACGCGGTGAGTTTCGTGGCCGTGTAGCCGAGCACCGTGTCCTTCGACAGGGCGACGGCCGCGGGCAGTTCGGACCGGTCGAGCGAGGCGAAGACCTCGCTGACGGCGCCGGTGGCGTAGTCGACGGCGTACAGGTGCGCTCCGTCGGAGGCATTGAACCGCAGCACCGCGCCGTGCCGGTCCTGGGCCACCATGCGGCTGAAGGCCACGCCGGGCGGCAGGGCGTCGGTGGTCCGGTCGGTGCCGTCCGCGGAGATCAGGTGCAGCGAGGTCGTGACACCGGCGACGGTGTCGTTCACGGTGGTCAGCAGCACCGACGCGCCGTACGTGTTCGGCCAGCTCTGCCCGGCGGGCACGGTGAAGACGGTGGTGCCTGCGGTGTCCAGGTCGGTGACGGTCACGTCGCGGGAGGGCGAGGCGGACCGGACCGCGCTGAGTCCCGTGTTGACCGTGCCGAAGGTCGCCGACCGCTCCGCTCCGGTGGCGGCGTCGGTCCAGCGGGTGCCGCCCGTGCCCTCCCGTACGTGCAGGTAGCCGGTGTTCCCTGCCGTGTAGAGCACCTCGGACCGCGGCAGGAAGCGTGGCTGAGCTGCGATCACGCTCTCGCCCGGTACGTCGGCGGCGCTCGCCGGCACACCGGCGACGGGCAGCAGTGCCCCGCCGAGCGCGAGTACGGCGCCGACGGCCACCGCGGTGGAACGTCTGTGTACGACCCCCATGGGTCCCCTCCCGAAACGGGCGCGCGGACGGGCGGCGCGCCTTCTACGCATCGGAGGGTGTGGGGCCCCTCGAGCAGAACATGCCCTCTGCACGGGGCATCGGGAGATTAGCAGGCACATGCCATCTCTTCCGCATCCTTTGCCGTACGGGCGTACGACAAAGCGGGCCCGCTCCAGAAGGAGCGGGCCCGCTTCAGTGCTCGGCCTCGGCCGTCAGCGCACGGTCTCAGCCGTTGCGCTTCCAGCGCGGCTTGTCGTCGCGGCGGCCGCCGAAGGAGGAGCCGGAGCCGGTGCCGCGGTGGTCGTCACGGCGACCGTAGGGGCGGTGGCCGCCGGAGGGGCGGTCGCCCTGGCGGTCGCGGTTGAACGGACGGTCGCTGCCCCGGTGGCCCGAGGGACGGTCGTCGCGGCGGAAGCCGCCACGGTCGCCGCCACGGTGGTCGTCGCGACGCTCGAAGGAACGGCCGCCACGGTCGTTGTCCCGACGGAAGCCGCCACGGTCGTTGTCACGACGCTCGAAGGAACGGCCGCCACGGTCGTTGTCCCGGCGGAAGCCGCCACGGTCGCCACCTCGGTCGCCGCCCCGGTCGTCACGACGCTCGAAAGAACGGCCACCACGGTCGCCGCCACGGTCGTTGTCCCGGCGGTCGTCGCGGCGGAAGCCGCCACGGTCGCCACCCCGGTCGTCACGACGCTCGAAGGAACGGCCACCACGGTCGTTGTCCCGACGGAAGCCACCGCGGTCGTTGTCACGACGCTCGAAGGAACGGCCACCACGGTCGTTGTCCCGGCGGAAGCCGCCACGGTCGTTGTCACGACGCTCGAAGGAACGGCCACCGCGGTCGCCGCCCCGGTCGTTGTCCCGACGGTCACGACGCTCGAAGTTGCCCCGGTCGTCGCGGCGCTGACGCGGCTCGTACGAGGACGAACGCTCGGCACGCTCCTGGCGCTGCGCCTCCTCGGCGGCAGCGGCGGCAGCGGCGGCCTGCTCGGCGGCGGCCTCCTGCGCGGCGGTGACGGCCGCGGCCACACCCTCCTCGTCCTCGCCGCGGTCACGGGCGGCGCGGGCGGTGAGGCGGTCGGCCTCCTCGCGCAGCTCGGTGGCGCGACGGGTCGCGCGCTCCAGCTGCTTGGTCAGGTCGGTGACCTCGCGCTCGGCCTGCTGCGCGGCGTTGCCCGCGGACTCGGCCTGCACCTCGGTCATGGAGCGGGCGCCGGTGATCTCGGCGACCTCCGGGTCGAAGGCGGCGCCGCCCTGGATGATGTGACGCCCGGCGTCGACGCCCGCGTCCTCCATGAGGCGGAAGATCTGGCGGCGCTGGTGCGGCAGCGACAGGGAGACGACCGTGCCGGTGCGGCCGGCACGGGCGGTGCGGCCCGCGCGGTGCAGGTAGTCCTTGTGGTCGCCGGCCGGGTCCACGTTCAGGACCAGGTCGATGTCGTCGACGTGGATGCCGCGGGCGGCGACGTCGGTGGCGACGAGGGAGTTGACGTACCCCTTCTTGAAGTCGTCGAGGACCCGGGTACGGGCGCCCTGCGTCATGCCGCCGTGCAGCGCGTCGGCCTTCACGCCGGAGTCGCGGAGCTGCTCGGCGATGCGGTCGGCGCCCAGCTGGGTGCGGACGAAGATGATCGTGCGGCCCTTGCGGGAGGCGATGGCCGCGGTGACCGGCGCCTTGTCCTTGGGCTTCACGATGAGGATGTGGTGCGACATCGTCGTGACATTGCCCTGGGCGCTGTCGACCTCGTGGCTGACCGGGTCGTTCAGGTAGCGGGTGACGAGCGTCTTGATCTCGTTCTCCATGGTGGCGGAGAAGAGCATGCGCTGGCCGCCGGCCGGAACCTGGTCGAGGATCTCGGTGACCTCGGGCAGGAAGCCCAGGTCGGACATCTGGTCGGCCTCGTCGAGGACGGCGACCTCGATGTTGCCCAGGTCGCAGGCGCCGCGGTTGATGAGGTCGCGCAGACGGCCCGGGGTGGCGACGAGGATGTCGACGCCGCGCTCCAGGGCGTAGATCTGGTTGCCCATCGACGTACCGCCGCAGACGACCTTCATCTTCAGGCCGACCTGGTCGCCGTACGGCTGGAGCGCGTCCGCGACCTGCATCGCGAGCTCACGGGTCGGGGTGAGGATGACGGCGCGCGGCTTGTGCTTCTCGCTGCGGGCGCCGGCCAGGCGGGCGATCGTCGGCAGACCGAAGGAGAGGGTCTTGCCGGAGCCGGTGCGGCCGCGGCCGAGGATGTCCTTGCCGGCCAGGGCGTCCGGGATGGTCGCGGCCTGGATCGGGAAGGGGGTGGTCACACCGTTCTGCGCGAGCTTGCGCACGACGCCCTCGGGGAGACCGAGGTCGGCGAAGGTGACGGTGGGCTCGTCGTTCTCGATGACGTCGACGGTGCTGTCGGTGTCGATCGGGTCGACGGTGTCGGCCGCCAGGTTCTCGGCGTTCTCGACGGCCTCGAGGGCCTGGTCAGCGACGTTTTCAGTGGAAATGGACATGCGAAATGCGAAACCTTCCGGAGTCTCGGCACGCGCCCGCAACTCCGTGTATTCGCAATTCAGCAAATCGACCGCCTCAATGCGGTCCAGCCACGGCAAGGGAGAGTACGCGCCACGAGGCGCTCTTCAGCGGCGCCGGGCAAATGGGATCAAACGATCTACCACCATACGCACCCCCCACCCACCGAAGCAAACCAAATCCTTGAGACCCCGGTCACACGATCCCGCGTTCGACCAGGAACGACCGAGGCCCCGGAGCCGACAGGACCCGGGGCTCTAGGCGGGGGACCCCGCCTGCGGACGCGGCTCACTGGCCCCTTCGCTCGCGGTCTCCTCGTGCGCCGACGACGAGGGCTCGGCGGTCGGCGGCGACGACGAGGGCGCGGGGGACGTCTTCGTGGGCGGGGTGGAGGGCGTCTCGCTGGGCGGGCCGGGCCGCTGCGAGGGCCGTGCGGACGCGCTGCGGGACGGTGAGGCGGAGGACGGCGAGGCCGGGACGGACTCCCGCTCACGGGACGGCGAGGCGGAGGACTTCGTGGGCGCGGCGGCGGGCGAGTCGGGCCGCTGCGGCGGCACCGCCGAGGTCGTACCGCCCCGCGTCCCGACCTCCGCCCCGCCGTCGGGGACCTTGGCGCCGCCGTCGGGCGCGGCGTCCGAGCCCCGCTGCGGCGGGGAGTGGGTGGCCGCGCCTGTGCCGTCGGCGCCCACGCTCATGCAGCCCGCGGCCGCGGCGACGGCCACCGTGGTCGCGGCCAACCGGCCCAGACGGAGCGCACTGATCGACAGGGCGCGTTGCGATACGGACAGCTGGCGCACGGGCGGGCACCTCCGGTGCACGGGACGGGTTCACCACGGGGGGGGTACCGTTCCCAACTCCCACTCCCGGCGCGAGGACACGCACCGCGCGAGCACCGCACAAAGCCCCCACAATCAGTGCGGGAACCTCAGACCCTCAGACCCTCAGAAGACATGGAAGGCCTGGAGCGCCTGGAACACCCGGAACGCCCAGAACGCCCAGAACGCCTCAGCACCTCAGCGCCTCACCCGTAGCCCAGCGCGTGCAGTCGCGCGTCGTCGATCCCGAAGTGGTGCGCGATCTCGTGCACCACGGTCACCTCGGTCTCCGCGACCACGTCCTCCCTCGACTCGCACATCCGCAGCGTCGGCCCCCGGTAGATCGTGATCCGGTCGGGCAGCACCCCCGCGTACCACTCGCCCCGCTCGGTCAGCGGGGTCCCTTCGTAGAGCCCGAGCAGCTCGGGGTCTTCCGCGGGCGGCTCGTCCTCCACGAACACGGCCACGTTGTCCATGAGTCGGGTCAGCTCGGGCGGGATCCGGTCGAGCGCCTCGGCGACCAGTTCCTCGAACGTCTCGCGCGTCATCTCCAGCACACGGCCATTGTCCGTTACAGCCCGCATATCCACCCGCGCGCTTGGGCATACGGGAGCAATGGCCCGCTCGCCAGCCGCCGCCATACGTGGAGTCCGCCGCCGCACACGGGGCGTTCGCGGAGCACCGTCGGCTCTCCTGCGCCACTACCGCGACCGGCATCCGCGCCCGGTGATCGAGCTGGTCCACCCGCCGCATCCCTACGTACGCGCCGTGGGTCTGGTGGCCGTCGTACTGCTCGGCGCCTGGCTCGGACTGCTGATCGTCGGCAGCGTGCGGACGCCGGTGGGGCCCATGGACACGAAGATGACACTGCGGCCCTCCTTCACCGGCGGTACGAAGATCAACGTGTCGCCGCTCGGCGCCCTGGAGCTGCACTCCCACACCGCCCCCATCCGCCTGGACGTCGACGTGGACCGCCTCGACCCGGCGCGCGCCCAGGCCCTCGTCGACCACCCCGAGCGGTTCTCCGGGCTCCAGGACGAGGTGGCGCGCGACGTCGAGCACGGGACCGTCGACCTGGCCCTCCGCTCCTGCGTGGCGGTGGTCGCGGGCGCCACGACGCTCGGTCTCGTGGTCTACCGCCGCCCGCGCCGCGCGCTGGCCGCGGGCGGCCTCGCGCTCACCCTGCTCGCGGCCTCCGGCGGCACCGCGTACGCGACGTGGAACCCGGAGTCGGTCCTGGAGCCGAAGTTCTCCGGGCTGCTCTCCTCGGCGCCCTCCGTGGTCGGCAGCGCCCGCTCGATCGTGACCGAATTCGACGCGTACCAGAAGGAGTTGGCGCTCCTGGTCACCAACGTGACGAAGCTGTACGACGCGACGTCCACGCTCCCCACGTACGCGCCGGACCCCTCGACGATCCGCGTCCTGCACGTGTCGGACATCCACCTCAACCCGGCGTCGTGGAAGATCATCGCCTCGCTCGTGGAGCAGTACAAGATCTCCGCGATCGTCGACACCGGCGACACGATGGACCACGGCTCGAAGGCCGAGAACGCGTTCCTCGACCCGATCAAGAAGCTGGGCGTGCCCTACGTCTGGATCCGCGGCAACCACGACTCGAAGAACGCGACGCAGAAGTACCTCGCCGACCGCAAGGGCTTCAAGAACGTCCGTGTGCTCGACGACGGGAGGACGACCACGGTCGCGGGTCTGCGCTTCGCCGGCATGGGCGACCCGCAGTACACCCCGGACCGGGCGGTGAAGGCGCAGGGCGATCCGGCCGAGCGCCTGGCGGGGATCCGGCTGGCCTCGGCGCTGCGCGACCAGCAGGCGGCGGGCACCCCGGTCGACATCGCCCTCACCCATGAGCCGGTCGCGGCCCGCGAGGTGGACGGCGCGGTGCCGCTGGTCCTTGCGGGTCACGTCCACCACCAGGAGATGGAGACGCTGCCGCTCGGCACCCGGCTGCGCATCGAGGGCTCGACCGGCGGCAGCGGCCTGCGCGCGGTGGACGACGGCAAGCCCGATCCGGTCGAGGCCTCGGTCCTCTACCTGGACCGCAAGAGCAAGCGCCTCCAGGCCTGGGACGAGATCCGGCTGGGTGGCCTGGGCCTGACGAAGGCGGAGGTCAGCCGCCATCTGCCGCAGGAGAACCAGCCCGGAGCGACCCCGTCGCCGAGCCCCGGGGAGAGCTCCCCGTAAACCGTTTTGGCGATAGCTCCCTGCATCCCATATGCTTCTCACGTCCCCGACGCGCTGCAAAGCGCGCAGGCGGGCCGATAGCCCTCATCGTCTAGCGGCCTAGGACGCCGCCCTTTCAAGGCGGTAGCACGGGTTCGAATCCCGTTGGGGGCACGCACAACCGTGTGAGACACTTGCTCTCGCTTGTCTCGCACAACAGCAAGGTCCTGTGGAGCAGTTTGGAGTGCTCGCCACCCTGTCAAGGTGGAGGCCGCGGGTTCAAATCCCGTCAGGACCGCTGAAGTTCCTCGTGAACTTCGTGGCTGGGTAGCTCAGTTGGTACGAGCGTCCGCCTGAAAAGCGGAAGGTCGCCGGTTCGACCCCGGCCCCAGCCACAAAAAAGTAGGCCCCGTCTTCGGACGGGGCCTACTGCGTTTCCCACTGGGTCTCACACCGGTGCCGCGTGCAGCGGGCCCGTGCCGCGGCCGCCCGGATGCTTGTGGCGCCAGAACCAGAAGAGGGCGCAGGAGACCAGGGACCAGCCGGCCAGGACCAGGAACGGGAAGGCGTGCTGGTTGCCCTGGAAGTAGACCGCCGTGTGCTGCGCGTTGTACGAGGCGCCCGGTGGCAGCCACTGCCCCAGGCGGCCGATGACCGTGGGCAGCAGCGGGGGCGCCACCGCGCCGCCCGATGCCGGGTTGCCCAGCAGGACGAGCAGGCCCCACGTGGGGATCATCGCCCAGCGGTGGAAGAACGTGTTGAACATCGTGAAGACCATCCCGCACGTGAACATCGTCAGCGCGAGGATCAGCCAGGACTGCACGAACGGAAGCTTCACGGCCCCCAGACCCCAGTCCGCGACCGCCGCCACCGCGAACCCGCCGAGCAGCGCGTAGGCGATCGTGAAGGCGATCCGCTCGGCCGGGTTGAGGCCGCGCGCGTGCACGCTGAGCTGGATCGCCCCGACGAAGCCGATGATCACCGCGGCGAGGGTGATGTAGAAGATCGTGAGGCCGCGCGGGTCTCCGGCCTGGAGCGGGTTCATGTCCTTCACCGTCACCGGGATGCCGGTCGCCTTGCTGACCGGGACCGCCGCCTCGGTGAAGACCTGGGCGACGGTGACCCCGGAGGCCCCGGAGACCTCCAGACGGACGCGGTCCCCGCCGCCCTGCACGTCCAGGACCGCGAAGATCTTCTGGGCGTCGAGGGCCTCGCGGGCCGCCGCGGGCGAGGGGTACTCCTTCAGGTCGAGCTGCGCGTCGAGCGACTTCTCCATGGCGGCGACGAACTCGCTGCGCCGCACCGCGTCGTGCTCCCCGGTGACCCCGGTCGGGATGTGGTGCGGCGTCGGGTTCGCCATGGAGTACGTGTACGAGCCGGCGAAGAGGGCGGCCGCCGCGGCCAGGATCAGCACGAGCACGGTCGCCGGGAAGAAGGGCGACTGCTTGAAGCCGGCCCAGCGCTCGGCCCCGCTCAGCGGTCGCCCGTGCGCGCCGTGCGGCGGGTGTGCCTTCTCCGGTTCCGACCCATCGGGCAAGTGCGACATATCCGCACGTTAAGGCACGCGTCGTCGCTCTACATCCCGGCGCGGGACCCGGCCGCCCCGGCGCACCGGCCGCAAAACCGGTCGCCACGGATTTCGCCGAGGTGAGATCCTTGGGGACGTATGTCTACGCAGCCTGCCCCCGCCGCCGATCAGTTCGCCGCCGTAGCGCGGCGCCTGACAGAGCTCTCCCTGCGCGACGAGCACCGGCTCGGGCGCAGGCTCGAAGGTGCCCGGAAGATACGTAAGCCGGAGGCCCGCGCCGCCGTCCTCACGGAGATCGAGGCGGAGGCCGACAAGGCCGCCGTCCGCACGGACACGCGTCGTGAGCGCCGCGAGGCCCTCGACGTCACGTATCCCGAGCAGCTTCCGGTCAGCCAGAAGAAGGACGAGATCGCCGACGCGATCCGCGACCACCAGGTCGTGATCGTCGCCGGTGAGACCGGATCGGGTAAGACCACCCAGATTCCGAAGATCTGTCTGGAGCTCGGCCGGGGCGTGCGCGGCATGATCGGGCACACCCAGCCCCGCCGCATCGCCGCCCGCACGGTCGCCGAGCGCGTCGCCGACGAGCTGCACACGCCGCTGGGCGAGGCGGTCGGCTGGAAGGTCCGGTTCACCGACCAGGTCGACCAGGACGGCACGTTCGTCAAGCTCATGACGGACGGCATCCTGCTGGCCGAGATCCAGACGGACCGCGAGCTGCGCGCGTACGACACGATCATCATCGACGAGGCGCACGAGCGGTCGCTGAACATCGACTTCCTGCTGGGCTACCTGGCGCAGCTGCTGCCGAAGCGCCCGGACCTCAAGGTCGTCATCACCTCCGCGACCATCGACCCCGAGCGCTTCTCGCGGCACTTCGGGGACGCCCCGATCGTCGAGGTCAGCGGCCGTACGTACCCGGTGGAGGTGCGCTACCGCCCGCTCCTGGAGGAGGACTCGGACGACTCCGACCGCGACCAGATCACCGCGATCACGGACGCCGTCGAGGAGCTGCAGAAGGAGGGCCACGGCGACGTCCTGGTCTTCCTCTCCGGCGAGCGCGAGATCCGGGACACGGCGGACGCGCTGGAGAAGAAGAAGTACAAGTTCACGGAAGTGCTGCCGCTGTACGCGCGGCTCTCCCACGCCGAGCAGCACCGCGTCTTCCAGCGCCACACCGGCCGCCGCATCGTGCTCGCCACGAACGTCGCGGAGACCTCCCTGACGGTCCCCGGCATCAAGTACGTGATCGACCCGGGCACCGCTCGTATCTCCCGCTACAGCCACCGCACGAAGGTGCAGCGGCTGCCCATCGAGCCGGTCAGCCAGGCCAGCGCCAACCAGCGCAAGGGCCGCTGCGGCCGTACGTCCGACGGCATCTGCATCCGCCTGTACTCCGAGGACGACTTCCTGGCCCGCCCGGAGTTCACGGACGCGGAGATCCTCCGGACGAACCTGGCCTCCGTCATCCTCCAGATGACCTCGGCGGGCCTCGGCGACATCGAGAAGTTCCCCTTCATCGACCCGCCGGACCACCGCAACATCCGCGACGGCGTCCAACTGCTCCAGGAGCTGGGCGCGTTGGACCCGAAGCAGAAGGACGTACGCAAGCGGCTCACGCAGCAGGGCCGCAAGCTCGCCCAGCTGCCCGTGGACCCGCGCCTGGCCCGCATGGTCCTGGAGGCCGACAAGAACGGCTGCGTGCGCGAGGTCATGGTGATCGCCGCGGCGCTCTCCATCCAGGACCCGCGCGAGCGCCCCTCCGACAAGCAGGCGCAGGCCGACCAGCAGCACGCCCGCTTCAAGGACGAGACGAGCGACTTCCTCGCCTTCCTCAACCTCTGGCGCTACGTCCGCGAACAGCAGAAGGAGCTGGGCTCCTCCGCGTTCCGCCGCATGTGCAAGCGCGAGTACCTGAACTTCCTGCGCATCCGCGAGTGGCAGGACATCTATACGCAGTTGCGAACGGTCGCGAAGCAGATGGGCATCCATCTCAACGACCAGGACGCGGCCGGCGACTCCGTCCACGTCTCCCTCCTGTCCGGTCTGCTCTCGCACATCGGCATGAAGGACGTGAAGGAGTCCAAGGAGTCGCAGGCCAAGGACCCCAAGCAGGCGGGCCGTGATCGCGGGCGCAACGAGTACATCGGCGCCCGCAACGCCAAGTTCGCGATCTTCCCCGGATCGGCCCTCTTCAAGAAGCCGCCGCGGTTCGTGATGTCGGCGGAGCTGGTGGAGACCTCGCGCCTGTGGGCGCGCGTGAACGCGAAGATCGAGCCGGAGTGGGTCGAACCGCTCGCCGAGCACCTGCTGAAGCGCACGTACAGCGAGCCGCACTGGGAGAAGGACCAGGCGGCCGTCATGGCGTACGAGAAGGTCACGCTGTACGGCGTCCCGCTCGTCGCCCAGCGCAAGGTGAACTACGGGCGGATCGACCCCGAGGTCAGCCGCGAGCTGTTCATCCGCAACGCGCTGGTCGAGGGCGACTGGCGCACGCACCACAAGTTCTACGCCGACAACCGCAAGCTCCTCACCGAGGTCGAGGAGCTGGAGCACCGGGCGCGGCGCCGCGACATCGTGGTCGACGACGAGACCCTCTTCGACTTCTACGACCAGCGGGTCCCCGAACACGTCGTGTCCGGCGCCCACTTCGATTCGTGGTGGAAGAACAAGAAGCGCGAGGAGCCCGAACTCCTCGACTTCGAGCGCTCGATGCTGATCCGCGAGTCGGCCGAGGCGGTCACCAAGGACGACTATCCGGACTCCTGGCGTCAGGGCGGGCTCAAGTTCCGGGTGACGTACCAGTTCGAGCCGGGCGCGGACGCGGACGGTGTGACCGTCCACATCCCGCTCCAGGTGCTCAACCAGGTCACCGACGAGGGCTTCGACTGGCAGATCCCCGGACTGCGCGAGGACGTGGTGATCGAGCTGATCCGGTCCCTGCCGAAGCCGATCCGGCGCAACTACGTGCCCGCGCCGAACTACGCGAAGGCGTTCCTGGAGCGCGCGGTGCCGCTGCAGGAGCCGCTGCCGGTCACGCTCGCGCGGGAGCTGCAGCGGATGGTCGGCGTCCCGGTGAAACCGGACGACTTCGACCTCACCCGTATCCCCGACCACCTGAAGATCACGTTCCGGATCGTCGACGAGCGGCGCCGCAAGCTCGCCGAGGACAAGGACCTGGAAGCGCTCAAGCTCCAGCTGAAGCCGAAGGCCCGGCAGGCGATCTCCCAGGCGGCCAAGGCCACCGCCGAGCGCTCCGGCGGCCCGTCCGTGGAGCGCAAGGGCCTCACCGACTGGACCGTCGGCACGCTGTCGAAGGTCTTCGAGACCCGCCGCGCGGGCCAGCCCGTGAAGGCCTACCCGGCCCTCGTCGACGACGGCGACACCGTCTCCGTACGCCTCTTCGACAGCGAGGCCGAGCAGGCGCAGGCGATGTGGAAGGGCACGCGCCGGCTCATCCTGCGCAACATCCCGGTGAACCCCGGCAAGTTCGCCTCGGACAAGCTGACCAACCCGCAGAAGCTCGCCCTGTCCGCGAACCCGCACGGTTCCGTCCAGGCCCTCTTCGACGACTGCGCGATGGCGGCGGCCGACAAGCTCATCGGCGACTTCGGCGGACCCGCCTGGGACGAGGAGTCGTACCGGAAGCTCTACGACAAAGTGCGCGCGGAGATCGTCGACACCACGGTGAAGGCAGTCGGCCAGGTGCAGCAGGTGCTCGCCGCGTGGCAGGCCTGCGAGCGGCGCCTGAAGTCCACGAAGAGCGCGGTGCTGCTGCCCAACCTCCAGGACGTGCGCACCCAGTTGAACGAGCTGGTGAAGCCTGGCTTCGTCACCGCCACCGGTCTGCGACGGCTGTCCGACCTGATGCGCTACCTCGTCGCGGCGGACCGCCGGCTACAGCAGATGCCGACCAACGTCCAGCGGGACACCACCCGCATGGAGAAGGTCCACGAGATGCGGGACGAGTACCTGTGGCTGCTGGAGCAGATGCCGCAGGGGCGGCCCGTGCCGCAGGAGGTGCTCGACATCCGCTGGATGATCGAGGAGCTGCGGGTCAGCTACTTCGCCCACGCGCTGGGCACCGCGTACCCCGTCTCGGACAAGCGGATCGTGAAGGCGATCGACGCGCAGGTGCCGTGACCGGTCGACCACACTCGGTGAGTTCGACCGCACGGCCTGCGCTGCTGTAGAGTCCTGTCTCGCAGCGCAACGAGGAACAGCGCAGCGAAAACCTGGTCCTGTGGAGCAGTTTGGAGTGCTCGCCACCCTGTCAAGGTGGAGGCCGCGGGTTCAAATCCCGTCAGGACCGCAGTAAAGAAGGCCCGCACCGTTCGGTGCGGGCCTTCTTGCGTCTGCCGTGGACGTCTTGACTCCCCGCCAGCCGGTCGATAGGCCGGAGGCATGCGTCGGGACGACCTCCGCGCGCTGCTGCGCGCCCACCTCTCCGCCGCCGGCGGCCGTCGGCACCTCACCCGTCACTGCCCGGCCTGCCATCAACTCCTGCGCCTGGCAATGGATCCGCCGGGGCGCCCGCCCAGGGGTGCCACGAAGGCCCCTGAAGCGCCTCTGGAGCGCCTGTGAGGGCGGCCGGGACGAAAGTCCCCCGAAGGGGTGACCAAAGCCGACCCTGCGCGGCCTCAACTGGTGGGAGCCTAGGGAGAGTCGGTGGTTCGACAGGACCACCCGCCGACGCCGGAATCCCCATTAGCGCAAGGGTGTCACCTGCAACAAGTGACGAGGCGTGTGACGGGAGTCACCGAAGTTCTTTTGGAAACGCCGTTTCTTACCCCCGCCCTACAACGGCTCAATTTAATATGTGCAATTGCACCACCTACGACAGGTGACCACAGGGGCGCACACGAACCCCCACCGCAGGCCGGCCGCGCGCACAAAAAAGATCGCGCTGGACCCGGCGGAGTCCAGCGCGATCGAGCGACGCTTCCATGAGGCAGTTGAGATGACGCCTCGGCGGCCTTCAAAAGAAGGAGTCCTGTTGGGGCAGGACCCGCGTCGAGTGGAGCTATGGGTGGGCGTCTGACGGGTTGGGGGACCCGGAACGCCCGGTATTGCTGCGTTGTGCGGTGCCTCAGGCCTCGCTGCGCTGCTGCGGGATGCCCGCAAGCAGGGCGCGGACCTCGGCCTCGCGGTAACGGCGGTGTCCGCCGAGCGTGCGGATCGACGTGAGCTTGCCAGCCTTCGCCCAGCGCGTGACCGTCTTGGGGTCGACGCGGAACATCGTGGCGACCTCAGCGGGGGTCAGCAGCGGCTCGGCATCAGGGGTGCGAGCGGTCATGAGCGGCCTCCTCGGAGAACCGAACCTTCTCGGTTCATTCCTCTAAATTCTGCACCTTGACCCGCGTTGCCCGAAATGGCGGACGCGAGTCGAGTCGGTAATAGGACGAACGGCTTGTCCTCGGCACTACAACTACACCATCCGTCCAGCCACGTCGGCCAAACCGATGGAATTGCCCTCCCAGGTGTTCATCAGCGACGGATGCCGATGGACCGTGCCATAGCGGACAGTCACGCCACAGTGACGATCAGTCACAGAGCGATCAGGAGCCATCAGACCCCCCAGCGGCAGTGCAATGCTGAGTAATCCGTCCATGGTTGGACTTAGTTGGACGGAAGGAGCCCTCCCCGGACTCCTTGTCCTATTTTGACACGAGGAGGGGTGATGGGCGCAAGGTTCCCGTTAGTGCCGTCCGTCACGCTTGAGGCAAAAGCCCGGATCGGGACCTAGGTCCCGAAGGCCGCTGTGAGCGGCCTCACTTGGGGAGTCAGTTGGCGAACTGCCGGTCGCGCGCCGACCGCCAGCGTTCCACAAGCCTCGCGTACGCCTCGCCCGCGCCGTCCTCGTCGCCGGAGCGAAGAGCCGCGATGCCCTCGGCGACGTCCGCCGCCGAGTGGTCCTCCTCCAGGAAGTCCTGCGGCAGGGCGTGCACCAGTCCGCCGTAGTCGAGCTCGACGTACGAACGGGGGTGGAACTCCTCCAGCCAGCGACCCACATCTACCAGGCCGTCGATCAGCGGACCTTCGTCGATCGCGTCCTTCAGCGCCTTCAGACCGCGCGCGACCCGGCGCCTGGCCTGCACCATCGGGGTGCGGTAGCGCAGCCGCGGGACGCCGACGCCCCCCGCCCCCTCGTCGGCGCTCTTCTGCTCGTACTCGCGCTCGTCGTCCGACACCAGCACGAACCAGTTGATCGGTACCTGCCAGGTGGACGTACGGATCCACGGCCGGGCGTCCGGATTGCGCTCCAGCCAGCGGTCGTAGTCGGCGGCCGACTGCCGGCGCACCACCGGCGGGATCGCCGCGTCCAGGACCGTGGGCGGCAGCTCCCCGGGCAGTTCGTCCAGGGCCTGCCAGCCGCGCAGCCGGGTCCGCCACGGGCAGACGCAGACCACCCCGTCGATCACGATCACGAACGCGTCGTCGCTCTCGTGGACCGGCACGGGCACCGGCGGAGTGGGCAGCAAATCAGCCAAAGAACGGCGCAATTCATCCTGATAGGAGGGGAGGCACTCGCGTTTCGCGTAGCGCTCCCAATGGCCGCGCTCGGGCTGCGGGAAAGCTGCGAGGGGTTCGTACACGCGGAGGTACGAAGCGTACGGAACGGTCACCGACGACACCTTGGGCACGGCTGCTCCCTCCCCCGCCCACCGGCTGGAAAACACTGCAAATCGTCCCACGTGGCGACGCGACGGGATTCGGTCGTACTTCCCGCACCCATGGGCGCGAGAGAGTGATCCTTCGCACTGCGGCCGTGGCGGCCGACCGCACGCCCTAATCTCTTGCCCACAAGCACCACGGAAGGCCCGCCACCCGCACGGGATTCCGCCCAACCGCCGCTATGTACTTGGGAGTCACCACAGTGACCGATGTGACCGGCGACGCTGTCAGCACCTCTGGCACCTCCGACGTTCTGCACACCCTGTTCCACTCGGACCAGGGCGGGCACGAGCAGGTCGTCCTCTGCCAGGACCGCGCCAGCGGCCTCAAGGCCGTCATCGCCCTCCACAACACCGCCCTGGGCCCGGCCCTCGGCGGCACGCGCTTCTACCCGTACGCCTCCGAGGAGGAGGCGGTCGCCGACGCGCTGAACCTCGCGCGCGGCATGTCGTACAAGAACGCCATGGCCGGGCTCGACCACGGCGGCGGCAAGGCCGTCATCATCGGCGACCCGCGGACGGTCAAGAGCGAGCAGCTCCTGCTCGCTTACGGCCGCTTCGTCGCCTCGCTCGGCGGCCGGTACGTGACCGCGTGCGACGTCGGTACGTACGTCGCCGACATGGACGTCGTGGCGCGCGAGTGCCGCTGGACCACCGGGCGCTCCCCCGAGAACGGCGGAGCGGGCGACTCCTCCGTGCTCACCGCCTTCGGCGTCTTCCAGGGCATGCGGGCCAGCGCCCAGCACCTGTGGGGCGACCCCACGCTGCGCGGCCGCAAGGTCGGCATCGCCGGCGTGGGCAAGGTGGGGCACCACCTCGTCGAGCACCTCCTGGAGGACGGCGCCGAGGTCGTGGTGACCGACGTCCGCGAGGAGTCCGTGCGGCAGATCACCGACCGGCACCCCGAGGTCGCGGTCGCCGCCGACACCGACGAGCTGATCCGGGTGGAGGGGCTCGACATCTACGCGCCCTGTGCCCTGGGCGGCGCGCTCGACGACGACACCGTTCCCGTTCTGACCGCGAAGGTGGTGTGCGGCGCGGCCAACAACCAGCTCGCGCACCCGGGCGTGGAGAAGGACCTCGCGGACCGCGGGATCCTCTACGCCCCCGACTACGTGGTGAACGCGGGCGGCGTGATCCAGGTCGCCGACGAGCTGCACGGCTTCGACTTCGACCGGTGCAGGGCGAAGGCCGCGAAGATCTTCGACACCACGCTTTCGATCTTTGCTCGTGCGAAGACCGACGGGATTCCGCCTGCCGCGGCGGCCGACCGGATCGCCGAGCAGCGGATGGCCGAGGCGCGCGGCAGGGCGTGACGAGGGCCCTCGGGTAACGAGCATCACGCCCCTCGGCGGGTCGCTCGTCAGGAAGAGGTTAAAATCGCAGCTGACCAGCGAGGAAAGGGCTCCTTGCTGGTCCTGCGCACAGGCGCGTCCTGCGGGCGACGTACCGTATGGGCGTGGGCTCAGGTACCGTGGAAGCCCTACGGACCGGTCTCCCTGCGGGGAGTCCGTTCCAGATCATGAACGCGTGTCAAGACTCTGGGGCCATGAAGCCCCATCACCGAGGGGGTCGAGCCATGGGGCGCGGCCGGGCCAAGGCCAAGCAGACGAAGGTCGCCCGCCAGCTGAAGTACAACAGCGGCGGGACTGACCTGTCGCGTCTGGCCAACGAGCTAGGCGCATCCACGTCGGATCCAGTATCGAATCAGCCGCCGAACGGCGAGCCTTTCGAGGATGACGACGAGGAAGACGACCCGTACGCCCGCTACGCGGATATGTACGACGAGGACGAGGACGAGGACGGCGAGTCCGGTCCTTCGTCACAGCGCCGCGGCGCTTGACCTCGTAGCACGTCAGCGGCGTCGCAGTCGCTGCACTTCACCCGGTCCGGGGTGGTCACCACGCCGGACCGGGTTTTGTGCTGTCCGGACGGCGGACCGGCCGGACAGCGGTCCCCGGGGGCGCGCCCCCACGGGGACTACTTCGCGTAGTCACCCGTGAGCTCGGCGCCCGTGGTGTGCCCTGCGCGGTCGACGATCTCGCCGGCCACCCAGGAGTCCACGCCGCGGTCGGCCAGGGTCGCGAGGGCGACCTCCACCGACTCCTGCGGCACGATCGCCATCATGCCGACGCCCATGTTCAGCGTCTTCTCCAGCTCCAGGCGCTCGACCTGACCCTTCGTACCCACGAGGTCGAAGATCGGGTCCGGGGTCCACGTGGAGCGGTCGACCGTGGCGTGCAGGCCGTCCGGGATCACGCGGGCCAGGTTCGCCGCGAGGCCGCCGCCGGTGATGTGGCTGAAGGCGTGGACCTCGGTGGTGCTGATGAGCGAGAGGCAGTCCAGGGAGTAGATCTTCGTCGGCTCCAGGAGCTCCTCGCCGAGCGTGCGGCCGAGCTCCTCGACGTGCTCGCGCAGGTCCATCCCCGCGCGCTCCAGGAGGACGTGGCGGACCAGCGAGTACCCGTTCGAGTGAAGACCGGAGGACGCCATGGCGATCACCGCGTCACCCTTACGGATGCGATCCGGGCCCAGCAGGTTGTCGTACTCCACGACACCCGTGCCGGCGCCCGCGACGTCGAAGTCGTCCGGGCCGAGCAGACCCGGGTGCTCCGCCGTCTCGCCGCCGACGAGAGAGCAGCCCGCGAGGACGCAGCCCTCGGCGATGCCCTTCACGATGCCGGCGACCCGCTCCGGGTGGACCTTGCCCACACAGATGTAGTCGGTCATGAAGAGCGGCTCGGCGCCGCACACCACGATGTCGTCCATGACCATCGCGACGAGGTCGTGGCCGATCGTGTCGTAGACGCCCAGCTGGCGGGCGATGTCGACCTTCGTGCCGACGCCGTCGGTGGCCGAGGCGAGCAGCGGGCGCTCGTACTTCTTGAGGGCGGAGGCGTCGAAGAGGCCGGCGAAGCCGCCGAGGCCGCCGAGGACCTCGGGGCGCTGCGTCTTCTTCACCCACTCCTTCATCAGCTCCACGGCGCGGTCGCCGGCTTCGATGTCGACGCCCGCGGACGCGTAAGAAGCACCGGTATTGGTCTCAGACATTGCCTGGGATCTTTCGCTTGGGTGTACGGGGTCTACGGGCGACGGATCGCGTCGGACGCAGCCGTGGACGCAGGACCTGCGGCCAGTTCCGTCTCCAGGAGCTGCTTGCCGAGGAGCTCCGGGTCGGGGAGGTCCATCGGGTACTCGCCGTCGAAGCAGGCACGGCAGAGGTTCGGCTTGGCGATGGTGGTCGCCTCGATCATGCCGTCGATGGAGATGTACGAGAGCGAGTCGACCCCGAGGGAGGTGCCGATCTCCTCGACCGTCATGCCGTTGGCGATCAGCTCCGCGCGGGTCGCGAAGTCGATGCCGAAGAAGCAGGGCCACTTGATGGGCGGGGAGGAGATCCGGACGTGGATCTCGGCCGCGCCGGCCTCGCGGAGCATGCGGACGAGGGCGCGCTGCGTGTTGCCGCGCACGATCGAGTCGTCGACGACGACCAGTCGCTTGCCCTTGATGACTTCCTTGAGCGGGTTCAGCTTCAGACGGATGCCGAGCTGGCGGATCGTCTGGGAGGGCTGGATGAAGGTCCGGCCCACGTAGGCGTTCTTCACCAGGCCGTTGCCGAACGGGATTCCGGAGGCCTCGGCGTAGCCGACCGCGGCCGGAGTCCCGGATTCCGGAGTGGCTATGACGAGGTCCGCGTCGACCGGAGCCTCCTGGGCGAGCTTGCGCCCCATCTCCACTCGGGAGAGGTACACGTTCCGGCCCGCGATGTCCGTGTCGGGACGGGCCAGGTACACGTACTCGAAGACACAGCCCTTGGGCTTTGCTTCAGCGAAGCGAGACGTTCGCAGGCCATTCTCGTCGATGGCGACGAACTCGCCCGGCTCGATCTCGCGGACGAAGCTGGCGCCGCAGATGTCGAGTGCGGCGGTCTCCGAGGCGACGACCCAGCCGCGCTCCAGGCGGCCGAGGACCAGCGGACGGATGCCCTGCGGGTCACGGCCTGCGTACAGCGTGTTCTCGTCCATGAAGACGAGCGAGAAGGCGCCCTTGACCTGGGGCAGCACCTTGGCGGCCGCGTCCTCCACGGTCAGCGGCTTGCCGTCCTCGTCGACCTGCCCCGCGAGCAGGGCCGTCACCAGGTCGGTGTCGTTGGTGGCCGCGACCTGGGTCGCGCGGCCGTTCTCCTTGGGGAGCTCGGCGACCAGCTCGGCGAGCTGCGCCGTGTTGACCAGGTTGCCGTTGTGCCCGAGGGCGATCGAACCGTGCGCGGTCGCACGGAACGTCGGCTGGGCGTTCTCCCATACGGAGGCCCCGGTGGTCGAGTAGCGGGCGTGACCGACCGCGATATGACCTTGCAGGGACCCTAGGGATGTTTCGTCGAAGACCTGGGAGACGAGTCCCATGTCCTTGAAGACGAGGATCTGGGAGCCATTGCTGACCGCGATTCCCGCGGATTCCTGACCCCGGTGTTGGAGGGCGTAGAGCCCGAAGTACGTGAGCTTTGCGACCTCTTCACCCGGAGCCCAGACACCGAAGACGCCACAAGCGTCCTGGGGGCCTTTCTCGCCGGGGAGCAGGTCGTGATTGAGTCGACCGTCACCACGTGGCACGGCACCGAGTGTAGACGTGATCCCCCAGTGGTCCGAATTGGGGACCGGGGCTACGCGGGTTGACCGGGGCAGATGTGACTGAACTCATCGGCCGGGAGTGCTGTCGGCCGCGGTGAACCCGATGCCGGAGCCGTCCGGCTTCTTCAGCGTGAGCGTCCTGCCCCGGATGTCATAGCTCGCCTTGTCCTTCAGGACGTCGAGCATCGCCTTCTCGACCTCGCCGGCCGCTCCGATGCAGCCCATCCGGGTGCTGGTCAGGGGACCGAAGGTGATGTGGCCCTCCTTCACGGCGGCCTTCGCGGAGGCGCGGTTGCAGCCCAGGCGGGCGCCGACGCGGCCGTCCTTCTCGAAGACGAGGTCGGCCCTGCCCTGCGCGGCCTTCGGCAGGGAGCGGGTGGCGTCGTCGGCGCTCAGGCTGGTGGCGGTCCACTTGGTGCCGACCAGCTCGGCGTCGCGCTGCTTGGCGAGGGTGACGGTGTCGCCGTTCTCCCCTGTGAGGGTCAGCCGGTCGCTCTTGTCCCCGCCGGTCCTGATCGTGTGCTTCCCGGCGAGGGTGCGGGCCAGGGTGTTCTCGAAGGCGCCTACGCCCTTGCCCTCGCAGAGCTTCATGGTCCGCTTCGCCTTGCCGAGGTCGACGCTGTCGCCGGTGACCTTCGCCGTGGCGTCGAAGCCATTGCAGCCGTAGTTGCCGCGCACCCGCTCGTCCGAGACGAACTCGAGGTACGCGCTGCCGGGGGACTTCGTCGTCTTCCCGTCCACCGTGACGCTCTGCACGCTCCAGTGGACGCCCGTGAGCGGGGCGCCGCCGGCCCGCTCGGCTCCGGGGCTCTTCTCGTCGCCGCAGGCGGTGACGGTGGCCAGCGCCGCGAGCGGGAGGGCGGCGGTACTCATCAGGGCACGGACACGGACGCGGGATGTACGTAGCGTGAGCATGGCAATGGGACGAGGTGGGCGCCGTTCCGGTTCCGGCCCGCGGAGCGCCCCCGTACGCATCACGCCATGATCGGCAGCAGCCCCGCCAGATCGGCCCGCTCGCCGCTTGCGCTGACCAGCGCGTCCTCGACCGCAGCGGCCCAGCTCGTCCGGCCCGTGGCGAGGCGGATCCAGGTGAGCGGGTCGGTCTCCACGACGTTGGGCGGGGTGCCGCGGGTGTGCCGGGGCCCCTCGACGCACTGGACGACGGCGTACGGCGGGATGCGCACCTCGGTGGAGGCACCGGGCGCCTTCGTGGCGAGCGCGTCGGCGAGGATCCGGGTACAGGCGGCCAGGGCCTGACGGTCGTACGGGATGTCGAGGCCCGGCACGGCGGCGTTCAGGTCGTCGGTGTGGACGATCAGCTCGACGGTGCGGGTGACCAGGTAGTCCGCGAGGGTCATGGAGCCGGTGCGGTTGGCGACGAGGGCGTCGCCGGAGTGGTCCGCGAGGGCCTGTTCGAGGCTCTGCGCGGCCTCGGCGTACAGCGTGCCGAGGTCGTTGCCCGCGGCGAGCTCCGTCACGTACGCGGCGACGTCCTGCGCGTACGGCGCGGATGTCATCGGCCAGTCCTGCGGAATGAGTTCGGCCTTGGCCGGTTCGGCGGCGGCGAGCCCGCGGGCGACGGCGCTCACCGCCATCGTGATGTGCGCGGCAAGCTCCCGCACGGTCCACTCCCCGAGCCGCGTGGGCCCGGCCAGCTGCTCTGGCGTGAGTCCCTCGACCGCCTTGCGTACGGCGTCGAACTGGGCCAGAACGGCGGTGCGGGTCTTGTCGAGGTTGTACGCGCGGGGGCGCTTCTTCTTGGCCGGTGGCATGGGGTCGAGCCTATGACCGGCGGAAGTCCGTGTGGGGCGGGAAGGCGATGTCCGCGCAGTCGTGGCGGCGGGCCTGCGCGTCGACGTAGGCGCGGAAGACCCGCTCGTACTCGGCCGAGGCCACCTTCCCGTAGCCGAAGGACATGGTCATGGTGTGGATCCGGGGCTTTCCGGCGCAGACCGACGAGGCCCACCAGACCGGCTCCTTGGTGTCGCGGCCCGCCTCACCGGGCTCGGCGTCGATCGGGGCGTCCGAGGCGGTGGAGCGGCGGAGTTGGACGTGGCGGGCGGCCTCGCCGGAGTACGTGTGGAAGGACGCGAAGTACTTGCCGGGGCGGTCCGGGGAGTAGACGCTGTCCAGCCCTTCGCCCTTGGCGTCCCAGACGGCGTGCGCCCGCCGCGCGGACAGGACGAGCGCGCACCGCTCGTCCCACACCCGGTCGTCGGAGCGGCTCTGCAGCACCTGGTCGGCGGCAGAGGCGCCGCGTGCCAGTCCCGAACTCCGGTACCAGGCACAGGTCCCCGAGGCCTTCGCCGCCTGCGTCGGGCCCTCGGTGAGCGCGGGGACCTCGTCCGGGGCGTCGGGCAGGCGGTCGGCGCAACCGGCGCGCTCGGCGAGGCGGTTGGCGGTGATCACGGCCGCGTCGGCCAGGACGCCGCGGTCGTGATCGGTCACCTGCCCGTTCTCGGTGAACGGCGAATCGGACTCGGTGAGCCCGGCCCACGCCCACAGCGTGCCCGCCGACTGCCCGCCCAGCCGGCCCTTGGCGCACGGCAGTTGGACGGTGACCCCGGTGTCGCCGACGGTCCCCGCGACACCGCCGCCGAGCGGCTGCTCCGGGTAGGTGTGGCTGGTGTACGGGCCGCCGGGGTCGAGCAGATCGTCCCAGGGGTCCTCGGGCCGGTACGTCTCCTGCGCCACGGACCCCATCGCGCCGGTGAAGAACCAGCGCTCACCGGTGCTCGTGCCCGCCTTCTCACCGGCCTCGGTGCTGAAGATCTCGCAGTCCTCGCCCGAGGCCAGACCGTCGAGCTGAACCGTGCCCTCGTCGGCGATCCGGTGCGTGACCGTGCCGCCCGCCGGGGACAGCGCGAGCACCCGGCCGGCCGGGACCAGTCCGGCGCAGGCCGCGTCGATCTGGTGCCGGGCGCTCAGCACCTGCCAGGTCTGCTGCCCGCCCCAGCCGATACCGGCGACCGCGGCCAGACAGAACACCACGTTCGCGGACTTGCGCGCCCACTCCGGGACGTTCACGGCACCCTCCCCCTGTTCCCCCGTGCACCGTAAGGCCCCGCCCGAAGCGACGGGCGGGGCCTTACGGAACCGTACGACAGGTGGTGCGACGCCGGTGGTGTTACGTGAGCGGCAGCTACGCGAGCAGCTCCGGGATCGTGCCCTCGTGCGCCGTCCGCAGCTCGTCGAGGGAGAGCGCGAACTCGCCCTGGACGTCGATGGAGTCGCCGTCCACGACACCGATGCGGGTGACCGGCAGGCCACGCGCGCCGCACATGTCGTTGAAGCGGAGCTCCTCGCTGCGCGGGATCGACACGAGCGCGCGGCCCGCCGACTCCGAGAAGAGGAACGTGAACGCGTCCAGGCCCTCCGGGACGATCAGGCGTGCACCCTTGCCCCCCAGGAGCGCAGACTCGGCCACGGCCTGGATCAGACCGCCGTCGGACAGGTCGTGCGCGGCGTCGATCATGCCGTCGCGGGAGGCGGAGATCAGGATCTCGCCGAGGAGGCGCTCGCGCTCCAGGTCGACCTTGGGCGGCAGACCACCGAGGTGGTCGTGCACGACCTGCGACCAGGCCGAACCGCCGAACTCCTCGTGGGTGTCACCGAGCAGGTAGAGGAGCTGGCCCTCTTCCTGGAAGCCGACCGGGGTGCGGCGGGTGACGTCGTCGATCACACCGAGCACGGCCACGACCGGCGTCGGGTGGATCGCCGCCTCGCCCGTCTGGTTGTAGAGCGAGACGTTGCCGCCGGTCACCGGGGTGCCGAGCTGCTGGCAGCCGTCGGCGAGACCACGGATGGCCTCGGCGAACTGCCACATGACGGCCGGGTCCTCGGGCGAACCGAAGTTCAGGCAGTCGGAGACGGCGAGCGGCTTGGCACCGGTCGTCGCGACGTTCCGGTACGCCTCCGCAAGCGCGAGCTGCGCGCCCGTGTACGGGTCGAGCTTCGCGAAGCGGCCGTTGCCGTCGGTCGCGATGGCGACGCCGAGGCCGGTCTCCTCGTCGATGCGGATCATGCCCGAGTCCTCGGGCTGCGCGAGCACGGTGTTGCCCTGCACGAAGTGGTCGTACTGCTGGGTGACCCACTTCTTCGACGCCTGGTTCGGCGAGGAGACGAGCTGGAGGACCTGGTCCTTCAGCTCTGCGCCGTTCGCCGGGCGCGGCAGCTTGCCCGCGTCGTCGGCCTGCAGCGCGTCCTGCCAGTCGGGGCGGGCGAGCGGACGCTCGTAGACCGGGCCGTCGTGGGCGACCGTGCGCGGGTCGACGTCGACGATCTTCTCGCCGTGCCAGAAGATCTCCAGGCGGTCGCCGTCGGTCACCTCACCGATGACGGTGGCGATGACGTCCCACTTCTCGCAGATCTCCAGGAAGCGGTCGACCTTGCCGGGCTCGACCACGGCGCACATGCGCTCCTGCGACTCGCTCATGAGGATCTCCTCAGGAGAGAGCGTGGAGTCGCGCAGCGGCACGTCGTCCAGCTCGACGCGCATACCGCCCGAGCCGTTGGACGCCAGCTCGGAGGTGGCGCAGGAGATACCGGCCGCGCCGAGGTCCTGGATGCCGACGACGAGCTTCTCGGCGAAGGCCTCCAGGGTGCACTCGATGAGGAGCTTCTCCTGGAAGGGGTCGCCGACCTGCACGGCGGGGCGCTTCGACGGCTTGGCGTCGTCGAAGGTCTCGGAGGCCAGGATGGAGGCGCCGCCGATGCCGTCGCCGCCCGTGCGGGCGCCGTACATGATGACCTTGTTGCCCGCGCCGGACGCCTTCGCGAGGTGGATGTCCTCGTGCCGCATGACGCCGATGGCACCGGCGTTGACCAGCGGGTTGCCCTGGTAGCAGGCGTCGAAGACGAGCTCGCCGCCGATGTTCGGCAGACCGAGGCAGTTGCCGTAGCCGCCGATGCCGGCGACGACGCCGGGCAGCACGCGCTTGGTGTCGGGGTGGTCGGCCGCGCCCATGCGCAGCGGGTCGACCACGGCGACCGGGCGGGCGCCCATCGCGATGATGTCGCGGACAATGCCGCCGACACCGGTGGCCGCGCCCTGGTAGGGCTCGACGTACGACGGGTGGTTGTGCGACTCGACCTTGAAGGTGACGGCGTAGCCGTTGCCCACGTCGACGACGCCGGCGTTCTCACCGATGCCGACGAGCAGCGCGTCGGACTGCGGCGCCTTCTCGCCGAACTGGCGCAGGTGGACCTTGGAGGACTTGTACGAGCAGTGCTCGGACCACATGACCGAGTACATGGCGAGCTCGGCGCCGGTGGGCCGGCGGCCGAGGATCTCCACGACCCGCTCGTACTCGTCCTTCTTCAGGCCGAGTTCGGCCCAGGGCAGCTCGACGTGGGGAGTCTTCGCGGCGTTCTCAGTGGTGTCGAGGCTCATGAGGCGGCGACCAGCTTCTTGAGGATCGAGGTGAAGAACGGGAGGCCGTCGGTGCGGCCGCTCCCGATGAGGGGCTCGACGGCGTGCTCCGGGTGCGGCATCAGGCCGACGACGTTGCCGGCCTCGTTGGTGATGCCCGCGATGTCACGGAGGCTGCCGTTCGGGTTGAAGTCGAGATACCGGAAGGCGACCCGGCCCTCCGCCTCCAGCATGTCCAGCGTGCGCTCGTCGGCGACGTAGCGGCCGTCCATGTTCTTCAGCGGGATGTGGATCTCCTGGCCCGCCTCGTAGTCGGCGGTCCAGGCGGTGTCCGCGTTCTCCACCCGCAGCTTCTGATCGCGGCAGATGAAGTGCAGGTGGTCGTTGCCGAGCATGGCGCCGGGAAGCAGGTGGGCCTCGGTGAGGACCTGGAATCCGTTGCAGATCCCGAGGACCGGGAGGCCCGCCTTCGCCTGGTCGATCAGCGTCTCCATGACGGGAGAGAAACGCGAAATGGCGCCCGCACGCAGGTAATCGCCGTAGGAGAAACCACCGGGCAGGACGACCGCGTCGACCTGCTTCAGGTCCTTGTCCTTGTGCCAGAGCGCGACGGGCTCGGCCCCGGCAAGCCGGATGGCGCGCTGGGTGTCGCGATCATCGAGGGAACCGGGAAAGGTGACGACGCCAATTCGGGTGTTACCGCGGCCCGAAGGGCCTCCTTCACGGGCGGTGGTGGGAGACGGGTGGGAGGTCACTTTTCGGCTCCCACCGCGGGCTCTTCCACCTTGACGGTGAAGTTTTCGATCACGGTGTTGGCGAGGAAGGTTTCCGCCAGCTCATGGATACGGGCGAGGGCGGCGTCATCCACCGGCCCGGCCACTTCGAGCTCGAAACGCTTTCCCTGACGTACGTCGGAGATGCCGTCGAAACCGAGGCGCGGCAGCGCACGCTGCACCGCCTGGCCCTGGGGGTCGAGGATCTCCGGCTTGAGCATGACGTCGACTACGACGCGTGCCACTGGCACTCCCGGTGTGTGGGTTGAGCTGGTCCGTTCAGCGTACCTGCCCAAATTTTCTACTCGCGTAGACAGTAGGAAGCTACGAGATGCGGATCACGTTATGGCAACGACATGAGATCCCCACGGAAAATTAAGGGAAAGACTCCGGATATCCACCCCCCGAGACACACCGAGGCTTTTAACTGGTCTTCCCACTGGATTGCCGGACAGGGTAAAAAGGAATTGGCAGATACAGGCACTGGGCCTGAACTCGGGTCGCCGTATTGCTCGAGCTTTGCCTGACAACAGCTGGACAGTCTGCATCACCGCACGTCAAAGCGGGGTGCCGGACGAAGGGACCGATATTCGTGGCGCAGCGTGTCGTGGTCACCCTCTTTGACGACATCGACGGCGGGGAAGCGACGGAAACGGTCGCATTCGGTCTCGACGGCTCGTCGTACGAGATCGACCTCAATAAGGCCAACGCCCATCAGCTCCGCGAGGCGCTCGCCCCCTACCTGGAGGCGGGCCGCAAGCGGTCACGGAAGACCGGCAAGGCGTACAAGCACACCGACCTGAGCCCGGACCCGGCCGCCGTGCGCGCCTGGGCCCGCTCGAACCACTTCGAGGTGCCGCCGCGCGGCCGCATCCCGAAGCGCGTCTACGAGGCCTTTGCCGCGGCCAACTGAGCCCGCGGACCCGCACGTTCCTCGCGGTCAGGAGCCCCTCGCGGGAGCCGACTTGCGCTGCACCCCCGAGGGTCGGCTAAAGTCTGGAGCACGCCGAGGGGCGAGGCCGCAGGGCCGGACCTCACGGGGTACATGCGGGTGTAGTTCAGTAGTAGAACATCCCCCTTCCAGGGGGAAGGCGCAGTGTGCAATTCCTGTCACCCGCTCTGCATCGCGTACCGATCACTTCGGTGGGTACGGTAGGCTGATGCAAGCAGTGCGAACGTAGCTCAGTTGGTAGAGCGCAACCTTGCCAAGGTTGAGGTCGCGAGTTCGAACCTCGTCGTTCGCTCAGAGAACGAAAGCCCCGGTCCTCGGACCGGGGCTTTCGTCGTTGTTCACCGCAGCCGCCTGACATTTGTCATGCGGGCCGATGACAGCGCGCACTGCCGACCGCCCGCGCCGGGCGGAAGGCTGGAGCCATGACCAGCAATGAGCGCGTGATCGACGTCACTGATCTGCGCCGTGTGTACGGGGACAGCACCAAGGGTTCCTTCGAGGCGGTGCGCGGGGTCAGCTTCTCCGTGGGCCGCGGCGAACTCTTCGCCCTCCTCGGCACCAACGGCGCCGGAAAGACCTCCACGGTCGAACTCATCGAGGGACTCGCGGCCCCGGCCGGCGGCCGGGTGCGGGTGCTGGGGCACGACCCGTACGGCGAACGGGAACGGGTACGCCCGCGGATCGGGGTGATGCTGCAGGACGGCGGCTTCCCCAGCGAGCTGACCGTCACGGAGACCGTACGGATGTGGGCCGGGTGCACGAGCGGGGCCCGGCCGATCGACGAGGCCCTGGAGGCGGTGGGGCTCGGCAAGCGGGGGAAGGTCCGCGTCAAGCAGCTGTCCGGCGGCGAGAAGCGGCGGCTCGACCTCGCGCTCGCGCTGCTCGGGCGGCCCGAGGTGCTCTTCCTCGACGAGCCGACCACCGGCCTCGACGCCGAAGGGCGCCGCGACACCTGGGAGTTGGTGCGCCGGCTGCGCGCCGAGGGCACCACCGTGCTGCTGACCACGCACTACCTCGAAGAGGCCGAGGAGCTCGCCGACCGGCTCGCGATCCTGCACGAGGGGCGGATCGCCGCCGAGGGCCGCGTCGACGAGGTCGTCGCCGCGCAGCCCTCGCACATCTCCTTCGAACTGCCCGAGGGGTACTTCGTGGGGGACCTGCCGCCGCTGGGCTCGCTCGGCGTCGAGTCGCACGACGTGGAGGGCCGGCTGATCCGGCTGCGCACCGAGGAGCTGCAGCGGGCCGCGACCGGACTCCTCGTGTGGGCCAGGGACGCGGGCGTCGAACTGCGCCGCCTCGACGTACGGGGTGCCTCGCTGGAGGAGGCGTTCCTGCGGATCGCACAGGACGCCAAGGGTTCCGCAGGGGAAGCGGACCGGGAGAAGGAGATGGCGGTATGAGCACGGGTACGGCTGCACCCACCGGCACGGGCACGGCGGCGCTGACGACCTCGGCGGGACGGCTCAAGGCGCTCGCGCGCGCCGAGTTCACGCTCATCGGGCGGAGCAAGGGCGTGCTGTTCACGGCGCTGTTCGTGCCGCTCGTCCTGCCCTTCAGCGTCTCCCGGACGATGGACAAGAGCGATCTGAAGGACGCCGGTCTCAACCTCGGCACCGTCATGATCTCCTCGGCGATCGCCTTCTCGCTGCTGTTCGCCGTGTACAGCTCCCTGGTGAGCGTGTACGCGTCGCGGCGCGAGGAGCTCGTCCTCAAGCGGCTGCGCACCGGAGAGCTGCGCGATCTGGAGATCCTCAGCGGGGCCGCGGTGCCGTCCGTCGTGATCGGGCTCGTGCAGTGCACGGCGGTGGCCGTCCTGTGTGCAGCCCTGCTGGACGCGGGGGCGCCCGGAGCGCCGCAACTGGTCGTGCTCGGCGTGCTGTTGGGCATCCCGCTGTGTGTCGCGCTCGCCGCCCTCACCACGGTCTTCAGCCGCAGCGTGGAGAGCGCCCAGGTCGCCGCGATGCCCATGCTGCTCGTGTCGATGATCGGCTCCGGCGCCGTCGTGCCGCTGGAGGTCCTTCCGGACAAGATGGCGACCGTGTGCGAGCTGCTGCCGCTGACGTCGTCACTCACGCTGGTGCGGGGCGGCTGGAGCGGAAGCCTGGACGGCGGGGAGGCCGTGAAGGCGATCGTCATCGCGGTGGCCTGGATCGTGGTCGCGGTGTTTGCTGTGCAGAAGCGGTTCCGGTGGGAACCGCGGCATTGAGACGAGGGGCATAGCGGTGCGGGCAAGGCAGTGGTGGGCGCGCCACCGAGGGATTCCCGGCTGGCACAACCGGAGCAACATCGCGCAGATCGAGCTGTACACACGCGTCACGCTGTACGTGGTCGTCTGGATGATGCTGCTCTCGCAGATCGCCCTGTCGGTGACCGAGCCCGTCCGCGCGGCGGCTCCCGGGGCGCTGATCGCGGTGGCCTGCGTCCTGGGGGTGGCCCAGGGGTTCTGGAACACCCGGCTGGCGGCGCGCGGCCTCGACGTCTATCTGGGGCGCGCCTCCTTCGAGCGGAACGCGTTCGTGGTCGGCGCCGTCCTGATGCTGGCGACGACGGGCACGCTGCTCGCTCTGGCCACGTTCGTCGCCCCCGGCGACTTCCCGATGTTCGTGCTCGCGCTCGGCTCGGCGCTGCTGCCCTACTTCGGGGCGCTGAGCCTGGTCACCGCGCGGCGCAGGACCGCCCTGCTCGCGATCCTCGCCCTGACCTGCGCCACGGGCGTGGGTCTTGCGCTCTCCGGCCACCAGCGGTGGATCGTCATCTCGGTGATCGGCGTGCTGTTCGGCGGGCTGTGGGGCGTGTGCACGATGCGTCCCTCGGGATGGACGCTGCGCGGCATGTGGGACCTGCACGAGGCCCGCGAGACCAAGGCCCTGCTCGCCGTCGCCGAGGAACGGCTCCGCTTCGGCCGCGATCTGCACGACGTCATGGGCCGCAATCTCTCCGTCGTCGCCCTCAAGAGCGAGCTCGCTGTGCAGCTCGCCCGGCGCGGGCGGACCGAGGCGGCCGTCGCGCAGATGGTCGAGGTGCAGCGCATCGCGCAGGAGTCGCAGAAGGAGGTACGTGATGTCGTACGGGGATATCGCGAGGCCGACCTCACGGTCGAACTGGCCGGTGCTCAAGGGGTGTTGGACGCCGCCGGGATCACCTGCACGGTGACCGGGTCGGCGGTCGGGCTGCCCGGCGAGGCGCAGTCGGCGCTCGGCTGGGTGGTGCGGGAGGCCACGACGAACGTGCTGCGGCACGGCGACGCGAAGGCCTGCCGGGTGGAGCTGGTGACCGGGGCGGAGGAGATCGTGTTGACGGTGGAGAACGACGGGGCGGGGACCGCGGCCGGGGGCGGTCAGGGGTCGGGGCTCACAGGGTTGCGGGAGCGGTTGGCCGCGGTGGGCGGGGAGTTGGCGGCGGGAGAGGTGCGGGCGGGAGTGTTTCGAGTGGTGGCGAAGGTGCCGGTGACGGGCACACCGGGGGCGGGCACACCAGGGGCGGGCGCACAGGGGGCGGCCGAGATGCGGGAGACGTCCGCGGAGGGCGTCCGATGAGCGTGCGTGTGCTGTTGGCCGACGACGAGCACCTCATCCGGGGTGCGCTCGCCGCGCTGCTCGCCCTGGAGGACGACCTGGTCGTCGTCGCCGAGGCGGCCAGCGGGCCCGAGGCGCTCGCCATGGCACGGGCGCACGAGCCGGACGTCGCCGTGCTCGATCTGCAGATGCCGGGCGCCGACGGTGTGAGGGTGGCCACATCGATCCGGGACGAACTGCCCGGCTGCCGCACCATGATCGTGACCAGTCACGGGCGTCCGGGGCACCTGAAGCGGGCCCTCGCGGCGGGCGTGCGCGGCTTCGTACCGAAGACGGTGAGCGCGCAGCGGCTCGCGGAGATCATCCGTACCGTGCACGACGGAAACCGTTATGTGGACCCGGAGTTGGCGGCCGACGCGATCTCCGCCGGGGACTCTCCGCTGACCGCGCGCGAGGCCGAGGTGCTGGAGTTCGCGGCCGACGGCGCGCCCGTTTCGGAGATCGCCGAGCGGGCCGCGCTGTCGCAGGGGACGGTCCGGAACTATCTCTCGTCCGCCGTCTCGAAGCTCGGTGCGGAGAACCGGCACGCGGCGGTGCGTCTCGCCCGCGAGCGAGGTTGGGTATAGTTGGCGTCGCGCCACGGCGCAGCAGCACCGCGCAAGCGGCGCTTGCGAACGTAGCTCAGTTGGTAGAGCGCAACCTTGCCAAGGTTGAGGTCGCGAGTTCGAACCTCGTCGTTCGCTCCATGAGATAAGGCCCCGGTCCTCCTCGGACCGGGGCCTTCTCTGTTGCCACGTCTCGCTACGCGTCCCAGCTCGTGCCGGTCAGCAGCTCGTACGCCTCGATGTACTTGGCGCGGGTCGCGGAGACGACCTCGTCGGGGAGCGCCGGCGGCGGCTGCTCGCTCTTGCGGTCCCAGCCGGAGGCCTCGGACGTCAGCCAGTCCCGCACGAACTGCTTGTCGTAACTCGGCTGGGCGCGGCCCGGCTGCCACTGGTCGGCGGGCCAGAAGCGAGAGGAGTCCGGCGTCAGCACCTCGTCGGCGAGGATCAGCGAGCCGTCCTTGTCGAAGCCGAACTCGAACTTCGTGTCCGCCAGGATGATGCCGCGCTCGCGCGCGATGTCGCGCGCCCGGCTGTAGACGGCGAGGGTGGACTGGCGCAGCTGGGCGGCCGTCTCGGCGCCGACCTGGCGGGCCACCTCTTCGTAGCTCACGTTCTCGTCGTGCTCGCCGACCTCGGCCTTCGTGGCGGGCGTGAAGATCGGCGCGGGGAGCTCGGAGCCGTCCTCCAGCCCGTCGGGGAGGGCGAGGCCGCAGACCGTGCGGGACTCGTTGTACTCGACGAGTCCGGAACCGGTGAGGTAGCCACGGGCCACGGCCTCGACCGGGACCATGTCGAGGCTCTTGCAGACGAGGGTGCGGCCCGCCCAGTCGGCCGGGGCGCCCTCGGGGAGCTCCTGCGAGATCACATGGTTCGGGATCAGGTCCTGGAGCTGGTCGAACCACCACAGGGACAGCTGCGTGAGGACCTTGCCCTTGTCCGGGATCGGTGTGGGCAGCACCCAGTCGTAGGCCGAGATGCGGTCGGTGGCGACCATGACGAGGTCGCCCGCCGCGTTCCGGTACAGGTCCCGCACCTTGCCGGTGTGGAGATGCACCAGACCCGGCACCTGAACAGGCTCGGGCTTTTCGACGAATCCGGACACGGTTCCTCCCCGTGGTTCTGTACGAGTACCTCTGATTCTCCCGTACATGGGGGCGGGTTTTGGCCACGGGTCGCGCCGGAGCGCTGTGGGCTCGGTCTCGTCGGTCGCGCGCGTCAGTCGCGCTCGTCAGTCGCGTTTGCAGATGCGGTCGAGCAGATTGGCCGTCGCCCGCTGGATACGGGGGTCCACATGGCCGGGGCGGTCCAGGGCAGGGGACCAGGCGAACGTCCCGGACGCGAAGACCAGCGCACCCGACGGCGCCCGGTACAACGATGTCTCCTGGTGCCTGCGGGTCTGGTCGCTGTCGCGGTACGGGGAGTGCGCGAGCAGGATGCGGTCCTGGTGCTCGGGCAGGCAGGTGCGCGGGAAGTAGCGGTCGGCCTCACCGGCGACCAGCCCCTCTATCTCGTCCCCCTCGTGCGCACCCGTCGCCTCCCACAGCCAGTGCTCCGCGTTCCGCACGATCAAGGGGTGCGGCTCGGGGACCCGGCCTGCGTACTGGATGCCCATCAGCTGCTGCTCCGGCTTGTCGATCTCCCGCCACAGCGTCGGCTTTCCGGGGCCCCTGCGCTTGCGGCAGGTGAGCAGCCGGTCCGGTACGCCGGTGGGGGCCGGGCCCAACTCCACCTGCCAGTACATGGTGTTGGCGGAGAGGAAGACGAGCGATGTCCCGTTCTCCCTGGCGAGCTCGGTGGTGCGGCGCATGTTCGCCGACCAGTACTCGTCGTGTCCGGGGAAGACCAGGCCCCGGTAGTGGGTGGGGTCGATGCGGCCGGCGTGCAGATCGCGGGCGTCGGCGTACGCGATGTCGTACCCGTACCGCTCCGCCCAGCGGATGAAGTCGTAGGCGTGGCCCACGTGCAGGGGCAGGCCCGCGCCCGCGTACGGGCGGTCGAAGGAGACCGTGATCGCGGCCTCGCTCTCACCGAGCAGCCGGCCGTCCTCGTCCCACGCGTGGTACAGGCTGGCGCCCGTCCGCCCGTCCTCCGGGTAGAGGTTGTACGCCTGCCAGGTGATGTCCGGGAGCAGGAGCAGCAGATCGGCGGGCTCGGTGTCGCGAACGGTGAAGGGGATGTGCGAGCGGTAGCCGTCGAGGGTGGTGAGGACGGCGACGTACGCGCCCACATTCCAGTACGACGGGACCTGGAGCCGCCACGACAGCCACCAGTGGTGGCAGGAGACCGTGCGGTCCGCGGTGAGCGGGGGCGGCTGGACGATGCCGGAGAGGCGCGGGCTCGTGGTGATCTTGCGGGCGCCGTCACCGCCGTAGTGGCCGATGCGGTAGACGTCCACGGTGAACTGCTGGGGCGGGTCCACCGTGACGTGGAAGTCGATCGCCTCGCCGGGCGCCACCGCGCCGGTCGAGGTGAAACCCTTGATCTGGCGGTGCACGTCGTCGGCGGTGCGGGGGCCGCCGGTGCGGGGGGCCGGGATGTCGCGCGCGCCGGGACTCGGCACATGGTCCACGTACCAGGGAACGACATGACCGGTGTCGTCGAAATAGTGCTCACTTCCGCGCAGCCAGGGGAGCGGTCCTTGTCCGAACGGGTCCGAGACCGCGTGCGCCAGAGCGCCCGATTCCCAACGGGGCGTCCGCGCGCGGGGTGGGGGCATCTCCTTGCTCGCCGGGTCCTTCGGGTGCCTCGCCCTGTCAGGCCCCATGCCAGCTCCCCTCCCTCACTCCCCCGAGCCTCACGCGCCGTGCTTGTTCCGTGGCCGGTCCCAGCACATCACATTACGCACGCACTCCGTCACCCTTCGTCGCGAATTGGCGAGAGTGGAACGATTCCCTCCGGATTTCCGGGGGGTGAGGGGAAGTGGTGAGGCGGCGCCTCACACCAGGCGCACCGGCTTCTCCGCGCGGATGCCGCGGCGGGCCAGCCACTCCTTGAGTGGCTCCACGTCACCGTCCTCGACCAGGCTCAGCACGCGGGGCGTCAGGTCGGCCGCCCGCTCGCCGTCGACCAGGAGCGAGGGGCCGTCCAGCCAGTCCAGGCCCGGCGCCGCGCCTGCCGTGTCCACGGCGGCGCAGCAGACCATCGCGGTGACGTGATCGGCCAGCAAGTCCCGCCCGGTGCGCAGCGGTTGCAGCGGAAACAGGGGCAGCGCCCCCTCGTCCCACAACGCCCCGTCCGGCCCACCCTGCCCCGCGGGCGGCCCATCCGCCACCGGCCGAGCGCTCTCCTCCCGGGCGACCTCGGCGGTGAGGGTGGTGGAGAGCGTGTCGAGGGCACTCAAGCCCGCGCCGTCACCCTCAACCCGATCAGCGTCAGTGCCGGACGCAGCGACATCGAGCCCCTCGGCGCCGGACGCAGCCACATCGAGCGCCTCGGCGCCGGACGCGGGAAAATCAAGCCCCTCGGCGCCGGACGCGGGAGAATCAAGCCCTTCGGCGCCGGGCGCAGCCACATCGAGCGCCTCGGCGCTGGACGCGGGAGAATCAAGCCCTTCGGCGCTGGGTGCGGGAAAATCAAGCCCCTGCGGCGATTGAGCAGCGGGGTCCGGGGCGGAGCCCCGTGGCGTGGGCTCGGGGGACCGATCCGCGGCGGACGCCCGAGGCTCAGGGGACCGCTCCGCGGCGGACGCCCTCGGCGCAGACGCAGCCAGGTGATCCAACACGCGGGCCAACGTCGGCCCCTCCGAACCTCCGGAGGAAACCCGGACGCCCAGCGTGTCCAGCACCCGGTGCAACCGAGCCGCATCCATCCGCCACTTACGGTCCACGACCTCGTCCGGATACTCCTGCCAGTCCACCGGCGCCCAGTCGGGCCCACGCTCGGCGGGCCCGCCGTGGAAGAGCCGGGCCGCGAGCAGGGACGCCGCCTCGTCGACCGTGCCGGGCTCTTCGAGCAGATCGCACGCGGGGCGCTCGCCGAGCCGGGACGCGAACGTCCCGTCCTGCGCGGCGAGGCGGTCGCGCCGGGACAGCTCGGTCAGCGCCGCGACCACGCCCGCGTCGAGCCGGGCCGGCCAGCGGCCCATCCGCCAGGCCGGCAGCGCGACCCGGGTGAGCAGCCGGTCCCAGCCCGCGTACGCGAGCCCGACCTGCTCCTGGGCGACGATCCGCAGTCCGTAGTCCACCGCCTGGGCGCGCTCGGCGGCGGCAGCGGCGACGCCGCGCTCCATCTGGGCGGCGTGCACCCGGCAGCTGGTGAGCAGCAGCCGGGCGACCCGGCCGATACCGCCGAGCACGGCGCGGGCCAGCGGCCCGCGGCCACCGGCGGAGGAGACCGCCACCGCGGCGTCGAGGCCGCGCACGAAGCGCCGGGCCGCCGCTATGTCGGGGTGCGCCGAGGGGCCCGTACCGGCGACGACCGGGGCGAGGACGGCGCGCAGCTCGCCCACCCGCATCCACCACAGGAACGGGGAGCCGATGACGAGGACGGGAGCGGCGGGGGCCTTGGGATCACCGGCGCCTTCCTGGGCGCCGTGCCCGACGCCGCGGCCGGTGCGCGCGGGCGGGCCGTGCGCCGGATGCGTACGGTCCTCGAGCCAGCTGTCGCAGTCCGGGGTGAGCGCTATCGCGGAGGGCGCCGGAACGTCGAGCCGGTCGGCCAGATCGCGCACCATCCGGTACAGGTCCGGGGCGGTGCTCTCGGCGATCGGGACCGTCGGACTGACGGCCGGGCGGGCGCGCGCCACGACGAGGGCGACGGCGGCGGCCGCGAGCAGGACCACGACGGCGATCGCGGTCACGACACCGCGCGCGATGTCCCAGCCGCCGCCCGTCAGATGCCCTGTGGTGCCGCCGACGAGCAGCACCACGGAGGCGGCCGCGGGCAGCACCGCGAGGGCCGTCGCCCTGCTGCGGATGCGCAGCACGGCGAGGGCTTGGGAACGCGCGGTCTGCGCACCCATCTCCACACCCATACCGGACACGACCGATGTCACCCCCTGCTGCCCATGCCTAATGCCCAGCCAGGGGCCGAGGCCCGCAGCAGAGCTCTGGTGGCGTTGCTCACTCCCCCACAATGGCACCCGCCACTGACATCGCAATGCCGGTGGTCCGTCTGGTTCTGCGCGGCTCGCGCGGGCGCCGTAACTCCGTGCGCCGCACCCTAGTTGGGGGTTCCGGCCTCGTCAGCCGGTTGGGCCAGCGGTCACTCGATGGAATGGCTTTGGGCAGAGGTGGGTGACATCGAGCGCCAGGCAGGCGAGGGTGCGGCCTGCCCGGCGCGGCTCGACATCGGCAGCCGGGAAACGGCACAAATGGCCGGAAAGGCGCATCAGTGGCCGGAAGCGGGGCCATTCACCGGAAGTCGGTTCAGCTGCCGGAAGCGGCCTTCGCGGCGATGTCCGTGCGGTGCTGCGAGCCGTCGAGGCCGATGCGGTCCACGGCGGCGTACGCGCGCTCGCGGGCCTGCGTCAGGTCGCCGCCGGTCGCCGTGACGGACAGCACGCGGCCGCCCGCGCTGAGGACCGCGCCGCTCTCGTCGTCCCGCTTGGTGCCCGCGTGCAGCACGTACGCGTGCGGGGCGTCCTGTGCGGCCACCTCGTCGAGCCCGGTGATCGGGTCGCCGGTGCGCGGGGTGCCGGGGTAGTTGTGCGAGGCCACGACGACGGTGACGGCCGCGTCCTCGCTCCAGCGCAGCGGCTCCAGGTCGGCGAGCGTGCCGTTCGCGGCCGCCAGCAGGACGCCGGTGAGCGGCGTCTTGAGGCGGGCCAGGACGACCTGCGTCTCGGGGTCGCCGAAGCGGGCGTTGAACTCGATGACGCGGACGCCGCGGCCGGTGATCGCGAGACCGGCGTAGAGCAGGCCCGAGAACGGGGTGCCGCGCCGCGCCATCTCGTCGACCGTCGGCTGAAGCACCGTGTCGAGGACTTCCTGGACCAGCTTCGGGTCGGCCCACGGGAGCGGCGAATAGGCGCCCATGCCGCCGGTGTTGGGGCCCTCGTCGTTGTCGAGCGCGCGCTTGAAGTCCTGGGCGGGCTGCAGCGGGACGACCGTGGTGCCGTCGGTGATCGCGAAGAGCGAGACCTCGGGGCCGTCGAGGAACTCCTCGATGACGACGCGCTCGCAGGCCTTCGCGTGGGCGCGGGCCGCCTCGACGTCCTCGGTGACGACGACGCCCTTGCCCGCGGCGAGACCGTCGTCCTTCACGACGTACGGGGCGCCGAACGCGTCGAGCGCCTCGTCGATCTCGGCCGCGGTGGTGCACACGTACGAGCGGGCGGTGGGCACGCCGGCGCCGGCCATGACGTCCTTGGCGAACGCCTTGGAGCCCTCCAGCTGGGCGGCCTCGCCGGACGGGCCGAAGACGGGGATGCCGGCGGCGCGGACCGCGTCGGCGACACCGGCGACCAGGGGCGCCTCGGGGCCGACGACGACGAGCTCGGCCGCCAGCTCCTGAGCGAGGGCGGTGACCGCCGCGCCGTCGAGGGCGTCGACCGCGTGCAGCTCCGCGACGTCGGCGATGCCTGCGTTGCCGGGAGCGCAGTGCAGGGCGGTGACGTCGGGGTCGAGGGACATTGAGCGGCACAGGGCGTGTTCGCGGGCGCCGCTGCCGATGACGAGGACCTTCACGCCGGTCAGCCTATCCGCCCGACCGGGGTGGTCTTGTACGGGCTACCCAAGGCGGACCGAGCGAGCGTTTGTGGGTTCCTCCAGCCCGCGGTCGGCCGTCGGCCGGGGAGGACCGGCTGTCGGCCGGGCGGCCGGGGGCCGGGAGCCGGGGCCGAGTGGCCGGGAGCCGGGGGCCGAGTGGCCGGGAGCCGAGTGGCCGGGGGCCGGGGGCCGGGGGCCGGGAGCCGGGCGGCCGGGGGCCAGGAGCCGGGGCCGAGTGACCGGGAGCCAGGAGCCGGGCAGCCGGGAGCCGAGTGACCGGGAGCCGAGCGGCCGGGAGCCGAGTGACCGGGAGCCGGGCGGGCGGGCAGCCGGGAGCCGAGTGACCGGGAGCCGGGCAGCCGGGAGCCGAGTGGCCGGGAGCAGGGCGGCCGGGAGCCGAGTGGCCGGGGGCCGGGAGCAGGGCGGCCGGGGGCCAGGAGCCAGGGGCCGAGTGGCCGGAGGCTGGGCGGCCGGGGGCCGAGTGGCCGGAGGCTGGGCGGCCGGGGGCCGGGGGCCGCTACTCGTTCGTGAATTCCTCGACGACCGTCGCGCCCAGTTCGCGCATGATCAGGTCGTGGCCCGACAGTGCGTTCTCGTCCAGGTCCGGGTCGTCGTCCTCCGGGATGTCGTCCTCCACCGACACCGAGCGGCGGGGCGGCTCGGGCGCGGGGGCCGGAGCCGGGGCGGGCTCCGCGCTGGGCGGGGCGGACTGGGACGAGGACGGCTGGGACTGGGCCGGGGGCGCGGGGGCCGGAGCGGGCGCCGGTGCCGGGGCGGGCGCGGGCGCGTACCCACCGCCTCCGCCGTAGCCGCCGCCCCCGCCGTATCCGCCGGGAGCGGGCGGCGGTGCGCCGCCTCCGCCCGACGCGTCGACGACCGCGTCGATCTTCCAGTTCACGCCGAACTGCTCGGACAGGGCCGCCTTCAGGACGTCCTCGCTGCCGCTGCTCGCAAAGTTGTCACGGGCGCCCGCATTCACGAAGCCGAGCTGGAGCGTGGTGCCGTCGAAGCCCGTGACCTGCGCGTTCTGACTCAGCAGGATCCAGGTGAAGCGGCGCTTGTTCTTCACCACCTCCAGGATGTTCGGCCAGAGCGTGCGGGGGTCGGGGCCGCCGACCGGGGCGGGTGCCGGAGCCGGTGCCTGCTGCTGCGGGGCGGGGCCGGGAGCCGGGGCCGACGCCTGCGGTGCGGCCGGGGCCGGGGCGGACGGCTGGCCGGAACCGGCGGCCGCGGCCGTGGGCCATCCGCCGGGCCTGCGACCGCCACCGCCACCACCGCCACCCGCCGGGGCGGCGGTGGGCCAGGAGCCGGGCGCGGCCGGGGCGGGCTGAGCGGGCTGGGCCTCCACGGGCGGTGCAGGTGCCGGGGTGGGGGTCGGCGCGGGGGCCGGGGGCGCGGGCGCCTGGGCCTGCGGGGCCATCGGCGGCGCCGCGGGGGCCGGGGCCTGAGGCTGGCCCTGAGGAGCGCCGGGACCACGGACCGCGGCCCGGGCCGCGGCGGGCCCGCCCCCCGGCTCGACAGGCGCTTGCGGAGGCGCAGCGGCATGGGCATCGGGCCCGGGAACGTACGCCATGGAAGGCGCGGGACCCTGCCCGCCCGGGGTGAAGACGCCGCCGCGCTCGATGCGGTCGAGGCGGGCCATGACCGAACGCTCGTCGTCGTACGCGGCGGGCAGCAGCACGCGCGCGCAGATCAGCTCGAGCTGGAGCCGCGGCGCGTTGGCACCGCGCATCTCGGTCAGTCCCTCGTTGACGAGGTCGGCGGCCCGGCTCAGCTCGGCGGCGCCGAAGGTCGACGCCTGCGCCTGCATCCGCTCCACGACATCGGCCGGGGCGTCGATGAGCCCCTTCTCCGCGGCGTCCGGCACGGCGGCCAGGATCACGAGGTCGCGCAGCCGCTCCAGCAGGTCGGCCACGAAGCGCCGCGGGTCGTTGCCCCCCTCGATGACGCGGTCCACGACCTCGAAGGCCGCGGCGCCGTCACCGGTCGCGAAGGCTTCGACGACGGAGTCGAGCAGCGAACCGTCCGTGTACCCGAGCAGGCCGGTGGCCATGGCATACGTCACACCGTCCTCGCCCGCGCCGGCGAGGAGCTGGTCCATGACGGACATGGAGTCACGCACGGAGCCCGCGCCGGCCCGGACGACGAGCGGCAGCACGCCCTCCTCGACGGCCATGGCCTCCTTGCCGCAGACCTCGCCCAGGTAGTCGCGCAGCGTCCCCGGCGGCACGAGCCGGAACGGGTAGTGGTGCGTCCTGGACCGGATCGTCCCGATGACCTTCTCGGGCTCGGTGGTGGCGAAGATGAACTTGAGGTGCTCCGGCGGCTCTTCGACCACCTTCAGCAGCGCGTTGAACCCCGCCGACGTGACCATGTGGGCCTCGTCGATGATGTAGATCTTGTAGCGGCTGCTCGCGGGCCCGAAGAAGGCCTTCTCGCGCAGATCGCGGGCGTCGTCCACACCACCGTGCGAAGCGGCGTCGATCTCGATGACGTCGATCGACCCCGGTCCGTTCCTCGCGAGGTCCTGGCAGGACTGGCACTCCCCGCACGGGGTCGGGGTGGGACCTTGCTCACAGTTGAGACAGCGGGCCAGGATGCGCGCGCTGGTCGTCTTGCCGCAGCCGCGCGGGCCCGAAAACAGGTACGCGTGATTGACCCGGTTGTTCCGCAGCGCCTGCTGCAGCGGGTCGGTTACATGTTCCTGCCCGATGACCTCGGCGAACGACTCCGGGCGGTAACGGCGGTAGAGCGCGAGAGACGACACGCATACGAGGTTATAGGCGCCCACTGACAACCGGACCCGCCCACGGGTATCGCCGGCCGCTCCCGGGAACGAAGACGCCCCCCACGCACCCGCCAGAGCCGACTTACCCTTGCTGCCTTCCGGCCCTGGGGGAGTTCAGTCAGATAGCGCCACGTGAGGGGCTGCGCCCAGAGTACATGCTCCGGACCGCCCAAAACCACCTGCTCGGACCTGCGTCCCGACCACCGATCCGACCCAGGGGATCGAGTTCGCGAGCACTCCTTCCGGTCATGTAATGTCTCCAGCGGAGGATTCGCCTAGAGGCCTAGGGCGCACGCTTGGAAAGCGTGTTGGGGGCAACCCCTCACGAGTTCGAATCTCGTATCCTCCGCACCCGCCCGTCAGGGCATCAGTAGGGCCCCGCCGGTCACCGGCGGGGCCCTACTGGGTTGTACGGGGCGCCTTTAAGCTCGCCTGGTGAGTACCACCAGTCGCACCCACCGCTTCGGGAACACCTTGCGCAGCTGGGCTCTTGTGCCCTCCGACGGCGGGGGCGCGGAGCGGTCCGGGCCGCAGGCGCCCCGGCTGCCCGCGCGCGCCGCGGACGTCGTGCTCACGGTCGTGGCGCTGGGGCTCGCGGTGTGGAACAGCCTGCAGAACCCCTACATGGGGCCGGCCGCGCCCTGGGCGAACGTGATGATCGCCGCGGCGAGCGCGCTGCCGCTGCTCGTCCGGCGACGGGCGCCCGAACTGGTGCTCGCCGTCGCGCTGCTCGCCAAGATCTTCCAGGTCTCCGCGTACGCGATGCCCATCGCCTACTACGCGGAGGGCGCCTATCGCGGTCCGCACAGCCGTCGGGCCGTCTGGGCCTCGGCCGCCGTCGGGTTCGTGGTCGTCGCGCCCTGGCAGGCGGAGGCGTGGACCAGTGTCCGGACGGTGGCGCTGTGGTTCTCGGTCAACTTCGTCTTCTCCTGCCTGGTGCCGCTGCTGCTGGGGCTCTACATGGGGCAGCGGCGTGCCGTCGTCGCCGGTCTCGTGGAGCGGGCGGAGCGCGCCGAGCGGGAGCAGCGGCTCGTCGCCGAGGCCGCGCGGGAGGAGGAGCGGCGGCGCATCGCAGGGGAGATGCACGACGTGGTCTCCCATCAGGTGAGCCTGATCGTCGTGCACGCCAATGTGCTCAGCGCCGTCGCCCACGATCCGGAGGTCACGGGCGAGACCGCGGAGATCATTCAAACGGCCGGCCGACGCGCCCTCACCGAACTCCGCGAGATGTTGGGCGTCCTGAGGAACGGGCCGGCCGATCCTGAGCCCGACCCGGGGCCCGAGGCCGAGCAGCAGGCCGTCCCCCGCGCCGCCGTGGACCGGATCACCGAGCTGGCCGACGGCTCCCGGACCGCCGGGCTGCCCGTCACCGTGCACGTGGAAGGTGCGCCGCAGCCGCTCGCGGAACCGGTCGAGCGCGCCGCGCACCGCGTCGTGCAGGAGGCCCTGACCAATGTGCACAAGCACGCCCCGGGCGCCACGACCCGGGTCCAACTCGCCTTCGACCCGCGCACCGTACGGGTCCGCGTCGTCAACGGGCCGGCCGGGAAGCCCGCGGAGCCGGCCGCCGACGGCGATCCGCTGCTGCCCAGCGGCGGGCACGGGCTGATCGGTCTGTCGGAGCGGGTCCGGCTGGCCGGCGGCACGATCGAGTCGGGTCCGACCGGCGACGGCGGCTTCCGGATCGATGCCGCGCTGCCCACGGCGGCGTCGAGCGGCGTCTGACGCGTACGCGGTTCAGGTCAGTCCGGCGTCGTGGGCGATGAGCGCGACCCGGGTGCGGTTGGCGGCTTCGAGCTTGGTCATGATCCGGCCGAGGTGGACCTTGACCGTGGACTGGCTCACGGACAGCTCGGTGGCGATCTCGGCGTTGCTGCTTCCCCGCGCCACCGCCACGGCGACCTCGCGCTCGCGGTCCGTCAGCGCGGCCATGCGGGTACGCGCCCGGGCCCGCGGGGCCGTCGCGCTCGTGGCGAAGGTCGCGAGCAGTTTGGTGGTGATGCTCGGCGAGAGCATCGCGTCGCCGCGCGCCAGGACCCGTACCGCTTCGGCCAGTTCGCGCGGCGAGGTGTCCTTGAGGAGGAATCCCGTCGCACCGTGCTGGAGTGCGGCGTGGACGTATGCGTCGACGTCGAAGGTGGTGAGCACGGCGACGGCGGGCGGGTCGGGGAGCGCGGCGAGCCGCCGGGTGACCTCCAGGCCGTCGACGCGGGGCATCTGGATGTCGGTGAGCACCACGTCCGGACGGTGCTCGGCGACCAGGTCGAGGGCCTGCGAGCCGTCGCCGCCCTCGGCCACCACCTCGATGTCCGGCTGGGCATTCAGGATCAGCCGGATGCCCCGGCGGACCAGTTCCTCGTCATCGAGCAGGACGACCTCGACGGTCACTCACGCCTCCGCCTCGTGCGCGTACGTACGACTCCGTCCGCCCACGGTAGCCGCCGTCCGCCGCCGCCCCGTGGTCGTTCCGCAGCATGACCGGGCGGCGTCGGCGTAAGACTTTCGGGCAACCCCGGCCAGGAGGTCGGGGCGATGTGCCGGGGGTGGCCGCGGGGACAGGATCGACGGCGTCCGGTTCACACGGCAGACGCAGGAGGAGAGATGTTCAAGCGCGGCAAGGCGGCACTGTGCGCGGGGGCGGCAGCGGCGGGCGCGATCGCGCTGAGCCTGGCGGCGGCACCGTCGGCATCGGCCATCATCGGGGGACACGACGCCACCTCCCCGTACCCGTTCATGGTGAGCCTTCAGAAGGACGGCAAGCACTACTGCGGGGGGTCCCTGATCAAGCGGGACTGGATCGTGACCGCCGGGCACTGCTCGGTGAACGTCGAGCCCGGGCAGCTCTCCGTACGGGTCGGTGACCACGACCGTACGAAGGGGGCCGCCGCGAAGGTCACCAAGGTCGTCGCGCACCCGAAGTTCTCCTACGAGCCGTTCCGCGACGACGTGGCCGTCATGAAGCTGGACCACCCCGTGAACGCGCAGCCCATCAAGGTGGCCGCGAAGGCCGGGCCGAAGGGGACCGACACCCGGATCCTCGGCTGGGGCATGACCTGCGAGGACGGCAGCGAGTGCCCGGATCCGCCGGTCACGCTCCAGGAGTTGGACACCGAGCTGGTGGCCGACGACCGGTGCAGCGAGAACTACGACGCGGCCAACGAGCTGTGCACCGACAGCCCCACCAGGAACGCGCAGGCGTGCATCCTCGACTCCGGCGGCCCGCAGATCAAGGGCCGCCCCGGCAACTGGGAGCTGATCGGCGCGACCAGCCGCGACGGCGACGCCGACCCGAAGTGCGCCACAGGACCCGGCATCTACACGGACCTGACCGCCCACCGCGCCTGGATCGAGCGCGCCACCGCGCGGTGACCCGTGCGACCGGGGGTTAACCCCACCCTCAAGACACCCCGTTGCCCCATGTCCCCGCGCCCGTCCGACCGCGAGGCTTGAGGCATGACCTCGACGACGACGCTCACGTACGCGGAGAACAGCGGCCGGACCGCTTCCCCGGTGGCCCCCGCTCCGGCGCCCGGCTTCTGGCGCGGCCCGTTCGCCGCCGCCACCTGGCGCGCGATCGGCCACACGCTCACATCGCTGCCCGTGGCGATCGCCGGGTTCGTCTTCGCCGTGACGATGTTCTGCCTGGGGGTGAGCACGCTCGTCGTGTGGATCGGGCTGCCGGTCCTCGCGGCGGCGCTGGGCGGGGCCCGCGGTCTCGGCGCGGCCGAGCGGGGGCGGGCGCGGGCCCTGCTCGGCCTGGACGTGGCGGCGCCCGCGGCCCCCGCGCCCGGTCTGCGCGGGCGGCTCACCGATGCCGCCGGGTGGAAGGCGCTGCTGTTCCACACGGTGATGTTCCCGTGGCGGGTGCTGACCTTCGTCCTGTCCTTCACGTTCCTGGTCACCGGGTGGGTCGTCGCGCTCTTCCCGACCTACTCCTGGGTCTTCCACCGCTACCTGGACTGGCCCGGCTACCGGCTCTACGACTTCACGACGGACGCCGGCGTGCACCACGCGTACTACGTGGAGTCGCCCGCCCAGATCGCCGCGGTCTCGGCGGTCGGGTTCGTGCTCGTCTTCCTCACGCCGCTGCTGGTGCGCGGCCTGACGAACCTCGACCGCGTCGCGATCCGCTCACTGCTCGGCGCGCGCCGCTGACCCGCGCGTGAGGACCGGCCGCAGCGCGTCCAGGACTGATACGTCGTCGACCGTCGACGGCACCGGTTCGTCCAGGCCGTCGGCGATGCCGCGCATGGTCCGGCGCAGGATCTTCCCCGAGCGGGTCTTGGGCAGCGCCGCCACCACGGCGACGTCCTTCAGGGACGCGACCGCGCCGATCCGGTCCCGTACGAGCTGGACGAGTTCGGCCTCGACCACCGCGGGGTCGGAGGAGACGCCCGCCTTCAGGACCACGAATCCGCGCGGCACCTGCCCCTTGAGCGAGTCCGCGACACCGATCACCGCGCACTCCGCCACGTCCGGGTGCGCGGCGAGGACCTCCTCCATGCCGCCCGTGGACAGGCGGTGCCCGGCGACGTTGATGACGTCGTCCGTCCGCCCCATCACGAACACGTAGCCGTCCTCGTCCACGTGCCCGCCGTCGCCGGTCAGGTAGTAGCCGTCGAAGGCCGAGAGGTACGAGGAGACGAAGCGCTCGTCGTCGTTCCAGAGGGTGGGCAGGGCGCCCGGAGGCATCGGGAGGCGTACGACGATCGCACCGTCCTCGCCGGGCGGCACCGGTTTGCCCTCGCCGTCCACGACCCGCACGTCCCAGCCGGGCAGCGGGAACGTCGGGGAGCCGGCCTTCACCGGGGCGGCCTCGATGCCCACCGGGTTCGCGACGATCGGCCAGCCCGTCTCGGTCTGCCACCAGTGGTCGATCACCGGGATGCCGAGCAGCTCGGCGGCCCAGTGGTACGTCTCCGGGTCGAGCCGCTCCCCGGCGAGGAAGAGGTACTTGAGGCCGCTCAGGTCGTACGCGCGCGTGAACTCCCCTGCCGGGTCGACCTTCTTGATCGCCCGGAACGCGGTCGGCGCCGTGAACAGCGTCTTCACCCCGTACTCCGCCGCCACCCGCCAGAACTGGCCCGCGTCCGGGGTGCCGACCGGCTTCCCCTCGTAGAGGACGGTCGTGGCGCCCGCGAGCAGCGGGGCGTAGACGATGTACGAGTGGCCGACGACCCAGCCCACGTCGGACGCGGTGAACATGGTCTCGCCGGGGCCCACGTCGTACACGGCCTCCATGGACCAGCGCAGCGCCACCGCGTAGCCGCCGCAGTCGCGGACGACTCCCTTGGGCTTTCCGGTCGTTCCGGAGGTGTAGAGGATGTAGAGCGGGTCCGTCGCCGCCACCGATACGCAGGGCTCGGGGTGCGCGTCCCGCACCGCCTCCGCCCAGTCCACGTCCCGGCCCTGCGTCAACTCGGCAGGACCCTCGGGGCGTTGCAGGATCACGCAGGCGTCCGGCTTGTGTTCCGCCAGTTCCACCGCCCGGTCCAGGAGCGGCTTGTACGGGACGACCCGCGCCCCTTCGACGCCGCAGGACGCCGACACGACGACCTTCGGCGCCGCGTCGTCGATCCGCACCGCCAGTTCGTTCGCCGCGAAACCGCCGAAGACGACGGAGTGCACCGCCCCGATCCGCGCGCAGGCGAGCATCGCGACGACGGCCTCCGGGACCATCGGCATATAGAGGACGACGCGGTCGCCGTGGCCCACGCCGAGTCCGGTCAGCACACCGGCGAAGCGGGCGACCTGGTCGGTCAACTCGGCGTAGGTGTACGTGCGTCGGGAGTCCGTCACCGGCGAGTCGTACACGAGTGCGGGCTGCGCTCCGCGGCCCGCGGCGACATGACGGTCGAGCGCGTTGTGGCAGACGTTCAGCTCACCGTCGGGGAACCAGCGGTGGAAGGGGGCCCGCGAGGAGTCCAGGGCCCTGGTCGGCGGCACGTCCCAGTCGAGCGCGCCGGCCGCCGCGAGCCAGAAGCCCTCGGGGTCCTCGGTGCTCGCTCGGAAGACTTCCTCGTACGACGGCATGCCCGCACTCCTTTGCGCAGAACCCGAACCGCGGAGCCCCGTCAACAGGGCTCCCGTGGCGACGGGAACACGATCAGGTCAGGCGGTGACCGCCGTCAACAGCACCGCGGAGTCCGTCAGCGCGACGAGCCCGTGCTTCTCCTGGGGGATCGCGTGCAGCTGGCCCTGCGTGAGGGTGATGTCGCCGGAGACCGCGGTGAGCCGGACGCGGCCGCGCAGCACCTGGAGGGTCGCCGCGGGCGGGGCGTTGTGCTCCTCCAGGTCGCTGCCCTCGGTCAGCGCGATGACGCTCTGGCGCAGCAGCGGATCCTCCCTGATCAGGAGCGCCGCGCTGCGGCCGTGCTCGGCCTTGCGGGCGGCGGTCAGGTGCTCGTCGGCGAGGGCCGCGAGATCGAACGGGGCGGGCGTCGAGGAAGTCATGACGTCAGGGTTACCTCGGACGGCGGCCCTATGCGACGCGATGGCCGCCGATCGTGGCGGCGGCGGCGCGGTGACCCCGGCGTGGCGACGCGGACGGTGCGGCGCGATCATCGACGTATGAGCCGTATGGACGTCACCCTCCACCTCGCCCAGGAGCCCGCCGCCGACGAACTGCTCGGCCGCAGCCCGCTCGCCGCGCTCGTCGGGATGCTGCTCGACCAGCAGGTGCCCATGGAGTGGGCGTTCGCGGGACCGCGCACGATCGCCACGCGGCTCGGGGCCGACGACCTCGACGCGTACGAGATCGCTGCCCGGGACCCCGAGGCCTTCGCCGCGCTGCTCTCCGAGAAGCCGGCCGTGCACCGCTACCCCGGCTCCATGGCCAAGCGGGTGCAGCAGCTGTGCCAGTACCTCGTCGACCACTACGACGGGGACGCGGCGGCCGTCTGGGAGGGCGTCGACACCGGCAAGGAGGTGCTGCGGCGCCTCAACGACCTGCCCGGCTTCGGCAAGCAGAAGGCCCAGATCTTCCTGGCCCTGCTCGGCAAGCAGCTCGGGGTGCGGCCCACGGGCTGGCGCGAGGCGGCGGGCGCGTACGGCGAACCGAAGGCGTACCGCTCGGTCGCCGACATCACCGGCCCCGAGTCCCTCACGAAGGTGCGGGCCCACAAGCAGGAGCTGAAGGCGGCCGCGAAGGCGGAGAAGGCGGCGAAGTCCGCCAAGTAGAACCGGCCGAGCAGCAGCACCCGGCGGCGTCACCCTGCGGCCCTCCGCGTAGCCCATGAGGGCGGATCTGCGCGCCCGCCGATCGCGTCCCGCCCGCCACCGGGCACAAGACGAAGCATGAGCGCCACCACCGCCCGGGCCGACCGGGGCCGTCCGGTCCGGGTCCTCGCGCGTGTGGTCGTGCTGGTGCTCGCCCTGCTGGTCGCGCCGCTGGCCGTCGTGCCCGTCGGGGCGTCCGCGGCGCCGCCCGCCGCTGTCTCCTCCTCCTGTGAGCCGGGTGAGGGGAATCGTGATGCCTCCGAAGAGGCGCTTCGGCTGCCCACGGGGCATCCCGTCCGGCTGCTCACGAACCCGCCGCCGAGCGCCCCGCCGCGCCCGCTCGTCGCCGCACGCCCCGACACCACGGCGCATCCCGCGCCGCCGTCCCGGCGCGCCCTGCGCACCGTCGTCCTGCGCTGCTGACGGGTCCCGCCCCGGACCTGTTCGCACACATGCACGACTTCGCAAAAGGACGGCAGCACTCCCATGCCCAAGGACCCCTATGCGCTCCTGCGCGCCCTGATGCGCGCGGAAGCCGCACGCGAAGCACGCGGCTCGCACGACTCGACCGAGAAGACACCCCCGCCCACCTCGCAGGACCGGCGGGCACCGGGCGAGAAGGACGCTCGCTGACACCGGGTCCCCGCGCCCCCGTGCGGGCGCGGGGACCCGTCCGTCAACGCAGCGCGCCCCACTACCCCGGAAGGGCCACACACACGCCCTCTTTCAACCAACTCACGGCTCGCGCCACTCATTTCAGGCCCCTGTGAGCGGCTCGACTGGACCCGGTTGCAACCGGTTAAGCACGGTATTTCCAGGCCGCACAGTGCGTCCCCGTGGCTGCGCCCGGAGAGCCTTGCCCGGTAGGCTTTCCGTGTGATCTTCAAGCGCATCGGAAACGGCCGGCCGTACCCCGACCACGGCCGGGAAAGCACCCGGCAGTGGGCGGACGTCGCGCCGCGCCCGGTCCGCCTCGATCAGCTGGTGACGACCAAGGGCCAGCTCGACCTGGAGACCCTGCTCGCCGAGGACTCGACGTTCTACGGCGATCTCTTCGCGCACGTCGTGAAGTGGCAGGGCGATCTCTATCTGGAGGACGGTCTGCACCGCGCCGTGCGCGCCGCTCTCCAGCAGCGCCAGGTGCTGCACGCGCGCGTACTTGAGCTCGGCTGATCGCCCTTCACGACTGACGGCGCCTCAGGACCGTATTGGCCCTTTTGGGTTGGACTGAGCGACTGACCGTGATCATTTAATAGGCATCGTCGCCGCACAGGATTACGCTGCGTCCATGAGCATGCTCACTCCACCCGGCATGGGCGGCAAGTACCGCATCACCGGGGACAAGTACCCCCGCATGCGGCGCGGTCGTCCGCGCAGCAGGATCGTGCTCGCGGTCGTCGCGTCCGTCGCCGCGATCGGACTGATCGGCTGGGGCTCGTTCCAGTTGGTCGATGTCTTCACGGGCGGTGACAAGGCCAGCGCCGCGGCGAAGTCCGGCGCCTGCGAGCAGCGGGCGAGCGCCTCGCCCTCCCCCGGCAAGGCGGCGAAGAAGCTGCCGAAGCCCTCCCAGATCACCGTGAACGTGCTGAACGCCACGGCCCGCGGCGGCCTGGCCAAGAGCACCGCGGACGAGCTGAAGAAGCGCGGCTTCAAGATCGGTGACGTGGGCAACGCCACGAAGGCCTACGACAAGAAGGTCAAGGGCCCCGGCATACTGCTCGGCGCCTCCGCGGCCACCGACGCCGCCCTCCCGGTCCTCGGCACGCAGCTGACCGGGGCCGAGCTGAAGGCGGACAAGCGCGAGAAGCCGACCGAGGTCGACCTGATCATCGGTTCCGGTTTCAAGAAGCTGACCAAGAAGCCCGCGGCGGACAAGGCGCTGACGGCGCTGAGCCACCCGAAGCCGGCGCCTTCCGCGTCCCGCCCGGGCTGCTGAGCCCCGGAAGCCGGAAAGCCGCGGACGACCTGCTTCCGCGGCTCTCTCCGTTCCCGTACGGCGTCGGCTACTCGGCGACCCCGTACATCCGGTCCCCGGCGTCGCCGAGGCCCGGCACGATGTAGCCGTGCTCGTTGAGCCGCTCGTCCACGGAGGCCGTCACGACGGTCACCGGCGTGCCCGCCAGCTCGCGCTCCATGATCTCCACGCCCTCGGGGGCGGCGAGCAGCACGACGGCCGTGACGTCGTCGGCGCCGCGCTTGATCAGCTCCTGGATCGCCGCGACGAGCGTGCCGCCCGTGGCGAGCATCGGGTCCAGGACGTAGACCTGGCGCCCGGACAGGTCGTCCGGCATCCGCGTCGCGTACGTCGCGGGCTGCAGCGTCTCCTCGTTGCGGACCATGCCGAGGAAGCCGACCTCGGCCGTCGGCAGGAGCCGCACCATGCCGTCGAGCATGCCGAGACCGGCGCGCAGGATCGGTACCACCAGCGGGCGCGGGTGCGACAGCTTGACGCCGGTCGTCCGCGCGACGGGGGTGTCGATGTCGACCTGCTCGGTGCGCACGTCCCGGGTCGCCTCGTAGGCGAGCAGGGTGACCAGCTCGTCGGCCAGGCGCCGGAAGGTCGGGGAGTCGGTGCGCTGATCGCGCAGCGTGGTGAGCTTGTGCGCCACCAAAGGGTGGTCGACGACGTGGATCCGCATGTCCTCAACAGTAACCGGGCCGGAAAGCCCCGGCTCCCCCGCGCGGTGGCATCAACCGTCGGTGCGGGGGGAAGGTGGAAGGGACTCGCCGACTGGCACGGACTGGGCGGACTGGGGTGGTGTGGCCGATGGCGGACGGGAAGCGCGGGGAGCGGTCGGACCGGAGGACGCAAGGGGCCGGGCCGGGGGCAGGGGCCGGGCCGGGACCGGAGAGCGAGCCGGATCCGGAGACGGAGACGGACGCCGAGCGCAGGCGCAGGCGGGCCGTGTTCCTGCGGGAGCTGACCGAGGCACGGGAGCTGCGGGCCAGGGTCCAGCCGCGCCGCGCCCGGGCCGCGCGGATGCGACAGCAGATGCGCATGCGCACGTTTCGCTGGTGACGACGGCCCGGATGCACGCTCGGCGGGGCCCCGCGGAAGACGCGCCGCGAACACAGCGCGCGGAAGACCTCTCTTGGAGCCGGACTTTCTGCCACGATTCCGAGTGGGCGGGGCTTGAACTGCACTCCCCGCCTCCAAAAGCCCCGCCGGGGGGATTCCCGACCGGCACCCTTAAGACCAGTGGGAGAGTCACGGTGTACTTCGCCGCACTGCTCGCGCGCACCGAAGACGGGTGGGAAGCGAGCGACACAGAGCTCGACGACGTGGAGACCCTGTCGGACCTGTCCGACCTGGCCCGCGAGGCGGCGGCCGAGGCCGGCGCCGAGGACGACACGATCCTCGTCTTCATCGAACAAGAGGACGCCTGGTTCGGCGTCGTACGCATCGACGGCGAGGAGGACCCTCGCATCTACGTCTCCGACGCGGCCGCGGCCGCCCGCAGCAGCTACGGCGAGATCCTGCTCACCGACGAACTGCTCGGCAAGGCTCCGAACGGTTCGGACGCCGTGGACGACCTGGACGCCCTGGACCTGGACGGCACGGAGGACGGCGAACCGGACGGCGACGACGAGTCCGAGGAGGAGGACGCGAGCGCCGAGGTGGTCCCGCCGGGCCCGCTCGGCGACAGCGGGGTCCTCGCCGACCTGGGCGTCCCCGAGAAGAATCTGCTCACCCTCGACGGGGCGGACGCGCTGAGCGAGATCGCCGACGCCCTGGGCGCATCGGAGGTCCTCGAAACGGTGCGCTGACCGCCTCGGGGATAGATTCCTCGCCGTGACACCCTCCGACCCCGTATCCGCCCCCGACTCCGCACCCGATCCCGTACGAGACCCCTGGAAGCCGTCGATGCGGCAGGCCCTGGCCGAGGCCGGGGCCGCCGCGGCCGGCGGTGACGTGCCCGTCGGCGCCGTCGTGCTGGCGCCGGACGGGACCACCGTGCTCGCGCGGGCGCACAACGAGCGCGAGCTGACCGGCGACCCGACCGCGCACGCCGAGGTGCTGGCGCTGCGCAGGGCCGCGCAAGAGTTGAGCACAGCGGCGCGCAGCGCCTCCGGCAAGGGCGGCGGTGGGAGACGGGTGGGCGAATGGCGGCTGACCGGCTGCACGCTCGTCGTCACCCTGGAGCCGTGCACCATGTGCGCGGGCGCACTCGTGCAGTCCCGCGTCGACCGGGTCGTCTACGGGGCCCGCGACGACAAGGGGGGTGCGGCCGGTTCGCTGTGGGACGTGATCCGTGATCGACGGCTCAACCACAGGCCCGAAGTGATCTCCGAAGTCCTCGCCGAGGAGTGTGCGACACAGCTCACCCGCTTCTTCAGAGATACGGATTTCGGACCACGGCCCCCCATGGGCTAGAGTTCCTCTCGGTAGCGTGTCCGAGCGGCCGAAGGAGCTCGCCTCGAAAGCGAGTGAGGGGAAACTCTCCGAGGGTTCAAATCCCTCCGCTACCGCCGTTCGAAGGGGCGGATCCACCAAGGATCCGCCCCTTCGCTTTGCCCGCCGCCTTCTTCGCGGCCAGAAACACCGAAAGGCCCCGACACCTGTTCAGAGGTGCCGGGGCCTTTGTGGGTGGTCGGGGCGGGGGGAGTGGCATCGGGGGGACAAACCACTCCCCCCGACGAGGACGGTCTCCCGTAGCCCGCGCCGCTTCGGGGGGAAGCTGCGGCGCGGACCCCGCAGTCGGGGTGTCCGTCCCTGCCCTTCGGATTCCTGCCAGACCCTCCGGGCTCATCACCAATACTGACCCTTTGCGGGGGTCTGGGAGGACGGCAAAGGACCCGGAACGGGAGGCCGTTGGTCCTTAAAGGTCGCGTCAGTGATCGTCCGCGTTAGACTCGCCGCCGCAACAGGGGCCACAGGGGTCAGACGGGTTACGAACGCGGGCACGGGGAGGCCATCGGTGCAACCGAAAAAGATCGCGCTCTTCGTCGGGGTGGTCTTCGTGCTCTACGTGATCATCACCGACCCCAAGACGGCCGCCGACTACGTCCAGATAGGGTTCGAAGGCGTATCGTCCGCCGCCCAGTCCATAGGCGACTTCATGACCTGGGTCGTCAACGGTGGGAAGTAGCCCCCGGGAGCATCCGTGATCCGCCATCTGGTCCTCTTCAAGCTCAACGACGGCGTGAGCCGTGACGAACCGCGCGTGGCCGCGGGCGTCGAAGCCTTCCGCGCCCTGGGCGAGAAGATCCCCGAGCTGACGTTCTGGGAGTGCGACTGGAACATCACCGACCGGCCGATCGCCTACGACTTCGCGATCAACTCGGCCGTCGAGGACACCGACGCCCTGAAGCGGTACATCGAGCACCCCGCCCACCAGGAGGGCGTCGCGATGTGGCGCGAGTTCGCCACGTGGGTGATCGCGGACTACGAGTTCTGAGCGGATCCGCGCGACCGTCACACGTTCGAGAAGCCTCTCACCCGGAACGGTGAGGGGCTTTTTCGCGCCCCGCGGCCCGTTCCGCCCCTCAACTCGGCCTTCAACACGGCGTTATGCGGTGCTTGCACACAGTGCACATGTCTTGTGATGCTATGACCGCTTTTGACCGATGAGTTGACGGAAACAGAGGTGGAGTTGACCGTGCCGGCCAGTACTGCGCCTCAAGAAGCACCGCCCGCGAAGAGCCGGGGCGCCGACGCCCGCGCGCTGACCCAGGTCCTCTTCGCCCAGCTCAAGGACGTTCTGCCGGGAACCCCCGAGCACTCCCGGCTGCGCGGCGCCCTGATCGAGGCGAATCTGCCGCTCGTGCGCTACGCCGCGGCCCGCTTCCGCAGCCGCAACGAGCCGATGGAGGACGTCGTCCAGGTCGGCACCATCGGTCTGATCAACGCCATCGACCGCTTCGACCCGGACCGCGGCGTCCAGTTCCCGACCTTCGCGATGCCGACCGTCGTCGGCGAGATCAAGCGGTACTTCCGGGACAACGTCCGCACCGTGCACGTACCGCGCCGCCTGCACGAGCTGTGGGTGCAGGTGAACAGCGCGACCGAGGACCTGACGACCGCCTTCGGGCGCTCCCCGACCACCGCCGAGATCGCCGAGCGGCTGCGCATCGGCGAGGACGAGGTGCTCGCCTGCATCGAGGCCGGCCGCTCGTACCACGCGACGTCCCTGGAGGCGGCGCAGGAGGGCGACGGGATGCCGGGCCTGCTCGACCGGCTCGGCTACGAGGACCCGGAGCTGGACGGCGTCGAGCACCGCGATCTCGTACGGCATCTCCTCGTACAGCTGCCCGAACGGGAGCAGCGGATCCTTCTGCTGCGCTACTACAGCAACCTGACGCAATCCCAGATCAGCGCCGAGCTGGGTGTCTCGCAGATGCACGTGTCAAGACTCCTCGCCCGCAGCTTCGCCCGACTTCGGTCCGCAAACAGGATCGATGCCTAGCTCGAACGGGTAGAGAGCTCCTGGGGCGCGTTCTCGGCAGAATCCGCCGCCCCCGTTCGCCACACCCCCTGTTTCCTGCACCGATCCATCCCATACATGTCGACATGTCACTACAGCGTGTTGCCGACATGTGACATTCTGCTGGAACGGCGTTTGGCGCAGCTCCACGTCCGGTATTCAGGTGGAGGCTGCGCTCTTACCTGACGGGAGCGTCCGCCGCGACCGTCCGCGACCTCAAGGGGGTGGCATGTCCGCAGACCAGGGCAGCTCGAAGGTGCTCACGCTCACGCCCGGCGCGCCCGCCGCGACCGACGACCTGAGCGAGCAGACGCCTGCCGCGCTGATCGACACTCCTGTGCCCACGTCGGTTCCGGCCCAGGCCGCCGAGAGCCCCGAGGTGTCCGGGACGCCTCCGACGAGCGGGTCCATCGACACCCGCACTCTGTCCCGTTCCCTGTTCCTGCGTCTTGCCACGCTCGACGAGCACAGCCCGGAGCGGGCGTACGTCCGCGACACCCTGATCGAGCTGAACCTGCCGCTGGTGCGGTACGCGGCGGCCCGCTTCCGCAGTCGCAACGAGCCGATGGAGGACATCGTCCAGGTCGGCACGATCGGCCTGATCAAGGCGATCGACCGCTTCGACTGCGAGCGGGGCGTGGAGTTCCCGACGTTCGCGATGCCGACGGTGGTCGGCGAGATCAAGCGGTTCTTCCGGGACACCTCGTGGTCGGTGCGGGTGCCGCGCCGCCTTCAGGAGCTGCGTCTCGCGCTGACCAAGGCGAGCGACGAGCTCGCGCAGAAGCTTGACCGCTCGCCGACCGTCCCGGAGCTCGCCGCGGTGCTCGGCGTCTCCGAGGAGGACGTGGTCGACGGCCTCGCGGTGGGCAACGCGTACACCGCGTCCTCCCTGGACTCGCCCGCCCCCGAGGACGACGGCGGCGAGGGTTCCCTCGCGGACCGGCTCGGTTACGAGGACACGGCCCTGGAGGGCGTCGAGTACCGCGAGTCGCTCAAGCCGCTGCTCGCGAAGCTGCCGCCGCGGGAGCGCCAGATCATCATGCTCCGGTTCTTCGCGAACATGACGCAGTCGCAGATCGGCGAGGAGGTCGGCATCTCGCAGATGCACGTCTCCCGGCTGCTCACGCGGACGCTGTCGCAGCTGCGGGAGGGTCTGATCGCCGACTGACCGGCGACTGCCGCTCGATCGGGCGCAGACTTTCGGCGGGGCTGGTCCGGACTCCGGACCGGCCCCGCCGCGCTTGTCCGGAGCCGGTCCCGCGGACAACCGGTCCGCGGGGTTCCTAATTGACGACCCGTCAGACACACTGGCGCGATGCTGCGGACTTGGTTGCTCGGTCACAGGAAGGTCGCCGTCGGGGCCGCTTCGGTCGCCGCGGTGTGTGTGAGCGCGGGCGCCGTCGTCGCCCTCGACGGTGGCGACGGGCGCGACGGCTACGTGGCCGTGGGCGCGGCGGGCGCGGCCACCGGCCGGCCGGGCGAGCGGGTCGCCCCCACCGGCAAGGTGGAACTCGTACCGCTGGATTCCCCGACGCCGGACGGCCAGGGCCGGGGGGACAAGGGCTCCGCGGACAAGGACTCCCCGGACAAGGGCGCGGCGGGCGGGACCGCGGCAGGCGGCGGGCAGGCCGGTGCGGCTGGGGAGGGCGGTGCGGCCGGAGAGACCGGTGCGGGCGCGGACGGCGCCCCGTCGGCCGATGTGCCTCCCGCCGACGGCGGCGCACCGTCTGCGGGCGCAAAGCCCTCCGGGAGCGCGGCCCCCGGCCGTGACGCCGCCCCCTCGTCGTCCCCCTCGAAGCCCTCGGGCCCCGCCGCGCTCAAGGTGGTCGGCGACCCCGTGCTCAAGAAGGCCGACAAGCGCTGGTGCCAGGACGTGACGCTGGAACTGCGCAACTCCGGTGGCAGCGCGGTGCGTTCCGGCACCGTGAGCTTCGAGACCCATGTCATCGGGGCGCTGGGGATCGACTGGGCGACCGTCGACGTCAAGAAGAAACTCCCCGTACCCATCGGGGCCGGGGAGAAGAAGCGGAAGACGTGGACCGTGTGCGTCGACGAGTGGCGCGTACCGCTCGGGATGCACCTGGAGACCAAGGACGTCGACGTCGACTGGAAGTGAACTCCGCGGACGGGAGGTGAACTCCCGCTGGGAGCGCCTTACTTGAACGCGAGCCAGGCCACGGCCGCGATCACGACGACCGCGAGCACGATGCCGATGACCAGGCCGGCGCCGGGGCCGGACTTCGCGGGGGCTGCGGCTTGGCCGCGTCCCTGAGGCGGCTCGTCGACGAAGGCGCGGAACATCTGGGTGTTGCCCGCGGGGTCGGGTGTGCCCTGGGGGCCGGGGCCTTGGGGGTTGTTAGCCATGGGGCAGGACCCTAGCGAATTGCCGCGAAGGGCGCCACAGTCCGCGCGCCAGCCGCTGAGCTGCGACTTTACTGATTTGCACTCGATCTTTGCCGCGATTTTATCCGCGATCAACCGCTTTCGTTTGCCTGCGGCAACCAACTGCTTCTATGGTTGCCCTAAGCAACAAATAAAAATCTTCAGGTCAGGAGGTGCCGTGGCCGCACAACGTCACTACGACGAGCTGGCGCGACAGATGAGCGCCTTCGGAGCCGTCAAGAGGGACATGGCGCGGATCATGCCGCACGACTGCCCGACCGGTTCGGCCGCCGTTCTGACGCTGCTCAAGCGCTACGGCGACATGCGGATGAGCCGCATGGCAGAGCTGCTCGCCGTCGATGTGTCGGTGGCGAGCCGACACGTGGCACACGTGGCGGACCGCGGTTGGATCGAGCGCCATCCCGACCCCGCAGACAAGCGCTCGCGCATCCTCAGCCTCACCGAGAACGGCTTGAAGCAGCTGGAGGTGCTCAACGAACTGAGCACCCAACTGCTCGCCGACCGGCTGAGCGACTGGTCCGACGACGAGGTCGATCAGCTGATCGCCCTCATGACCCGGCTGCGCGACAGCTTCGGCGACTGCCGCACCACGGGGTCCCGAGCGACGGTTCCGCAGGCCGCCTCTGAGCCGACCACCGAGTCGACCCAACAGGCCACCACCCGTACACCCGCGTAAGACGTAAGAAAAGGAATCCCATGGCAACAACCACACCAGCCGGTGTGCGGGGCAGCCATCCCAAGCATTCAGGGTCCGCCCCCGAAGCGGGTGCCCCCATGTCGCACCGACAGGTCATGGAGGCGCTGTCCGGGCTGCTGCTCGGCATGTTCGCCGCCATCGTCTCGTCGACGATCGTCACCAACGCCCTGCCGAAGATCATCGGCGATCTGGGCGGCGGCCAGTCCGCGTACACCTGGGTCGTCACGGCCTCGCTGCTCGCCATGACCGCCACCACGCCCCTGTGGGGCAAGATGGCGGACCTGTTCAGCAAGAAGGCCCTGGTCCAGATAGCCCTGATCGTCTACGTGGTGGGCTCGGTCGTCGCCGGCCTCGCGCAGAACCCGGGCATGCTGATCTCCGCCCGTGCGATCCAGGGCATCGGCGCCGGTGGTCTGTCCGCCCTGGCGCAGATCGTCATGGCCGCGATGATCTCCCCGCGTGAGCGCGGTCGTTACTCCGGCTACCTCGGCGCCACGTTCGCCGTCGCCACCGTCGGCGGCCCGCTGCTCGGCGGCGTCATCACCGACACCGACTGGCTCGGCTGGCGCTACTGCCTCTTCGTCGGTGTGCCCTTCGCGATCATCGCCCTGATCGTGCTGCAGAAGACGCTGCACCTGCCGGTGACCAAGCGGAAGGTGAAGGTCGACTGGGCCGGCGCCTTCTTCATCACCGCCGCGGTCTGCCTGCTCCTGCTCTGGGTGACCTTCGCGGACGACAAGTACGACTGGCTGTCGTGGCAGACGTACACGATGGTCGGCGGCTCGATCGTGCTGGCGCTGATCTTCACGCTCGTCGAGTCCAAGGCCAGCGAGCCGATCATCCCGCTGCGCCTCTTCAAGAACCGCACCATCACGCTGGCCTCGGTCGCCTCGCTGTTCGTCGGTGTCGCGATGTTCGCGGGCACCGTGTACTTCTCGCAGTACTTCCAGCTGGCGCGCGGCAAGACGCCCACGATGTCGGGTGTCATGACGATCCCGATGATCGGTGGCCTGTTCATCTCCTCCACCGTCTCGGGTCAGATCATCACCCGGACCGGCAAGTGGAAGGCCTGGCTCGTCGCCGGCGGTCTGTTCCTGACCGCGGGTCTGGGGCTGCTCGGCACCATCGAGTACGACACCCCGTATTGGCGCGTCGCGATCTGGATGGCGCTGCTGGGTCTCGGCGTCGGCATGATGATGCAGAACCTCGTGCTGAGCACGCAGAACCAGGTGGCCCCCCAGGACCTCGGTTCCGCCTCCTCGATGGTGTCCTTCTTCCGGTCCCTCGGCGGCACGATCGGCGTCTCGGCGCTCGGCTCCGTGATGACCACCCGCATCAGCCACCACGCGACCGACACCATCGGCTCGCTCAGCCCGCAGGAGCAGCAGGCGGCCGGCAAGGCGATGGCCGGCAGTTCGCTGCCGGACATGTCCGTGCTGCCCGGCCCGATCCGCAACTGGCTGGAGGCCGCGTACGGGGCCGGCATCGCCGACATCTTCCTGTACGCCGCGCCGATCGCGTTCCTGGCATTCGTCTTCACGATCTTCATCAAGGAGGTTCCCCTGCGTACCACCGGAGCCCTCGAGCAGGCCGCACAGGGCGACGCGACGCCCGCCGCCGCCCCGGCCGCCCAGGCCGCGGCCGCTTCCCCGGCCCCCATGCCGGAGCAGGTCCCGAGCCTGGTCGGTGCGGGTCAGCCCGCGGCCGACACCCAGACCCAGCGGCTCGCGGCCGTCGCCGCCACCGCCGGTGACGTGCCCGTCGGCGGCGGCACCCCGGTCCGCGGTTTCGTCCGCGGCGCCGAGTCCGCCCCGGTGCCGCGCGCCGCGGTCACCCTGATCTCCCTCGGCGGCCGCCAGCTGGGCCGCGCCGTGGCCCAGGGCGACGGCTCGTACAGCGTCGACGCCCCCGGCGCCGGCTCCTACGTCCTGATCGCCTCGGCCGACGGCTACCAGCCGCAGGCCTCCACCGTCCTGGTGGGCGAGGAGTCGGTCACGTACGACATCCTGCTCAGCGGCACCAGCGGCCTCACCGGTGTGGTGCGGGCCAGCGAGACCAAGGCGCCGGTCGCCGGGGCGATGGTCATCGTCACCGACGTGCGCGGCGACGTGCTCGCCACCGGCCAGTCCGGCCAGGGCGGCGAGTTCACCTTCGCCGAGCTGGTTCCCGGCCCGGTCACCGTGGCCGTGAACGCGCCGGGTCACCGGCCCACCGCGCTGCCGGTCGAGGTCACCGGCTCCGGTGTCACCCGCATCGAGATCGACCTGCACTCCGGCTCCCAGGTGCAGGGCACCGTCCGGGCCGCGGGTCGCGCGCTGAACGACGCCCGCGTCACCCTGGTGGACGCGGCGGGCAACGTGGTCGCCACCGCCACCACCGGTGAGGACGGCGCGTACGCCTTCACCGACCTGGACGGCGGCGAGTACACGGTCATCGCGACCGGCTACCCGCCGGTGGCCACCGGTCTCAGCGTGAACGGCAGTGGCGTCGACGGCCACGACATCGAGCTCGCCCACCCCGGCGAGTAACCGACCCCGGGCCACTTGAAAGTGTGGTTCGCGCTTTGAGCGGACGCGGACCACACAGGCCCGGTTGTGAGAATGGGCCCCGGACCCGGTGACGTCGCCAACGGCAGGGGACGGCCGTGACGCGCCGACCGGGGCCCGTCCACGCAGGGGATGACACGACCAACCCCCTGCGTACGTAAGAACTTGAGCTAGGAGACCAAAAGCATGGGACTGAGCGCGCGGATCCGCACGCGGGACGGGTGGGCCCTGCCGCACGCCGTCGTCACGGTGACCGACATGACCGGGTCGCAGGTGCTGCGGGCCGAGGCCGATGACGAGGGCGCCGTGCACGACCCGGCCTCCCTCGCGCCCGGTCCCTACACGGTGATCGTGACCGCCGTCGGTTACGCCCCCGCCGCCTCCACCGCGATGGTGACGGCGAGCGGCCGGGCCGACGTGGGCAGCATCGTGCTGCACCGGCAGGGCGGGGCCGAGCTGCCGCCGCCCGGACCGTGGATGGTCGACCCGATGCACTCGACGATCGCGGCGACGGCCCAGCACCTGGGCATCACGTCCGTGCACGGCCGCTTCACCGACTTCTCCGCGCGCATCGACATAGCGCAGGACGTCGAGAAGTCGCGGGTCGAGGCCGTCATCAACGCGGCGTCCATCGACACCGGCAACGGCATGCGCGACGGCCACCTGAAGTCCCCGGACTTCCTGGACGTCGAGACGTACCCGGAGATCACCTACCGGTCGACCGGCATCGAGCCCGCGGGCACCGACCGCTGGACCGTGCACGGCCAGCTGAGCCTGCACGGCGTGGCCCGCGAGGTCGACCTCGACCTCAGCTACCTCGGCACCGGCGCCGACCCGTGGGGCGGCACCCGCGCGGCGTTCAAGGCGACGGCCGAGCTGAAGCGCGAGGACTTCGCGATGAACTACAACCAGGTCGTGCAGGCCGGCATCGCGGCGATCGGCGCGACGCTGAAGGTCGAGCTCGACATCCAGGCCGTCCAGGGCGACGCGCTGCCCCAGATGTAGCCGGGGGCCGGGCAGCGGCCGGGGTTAGGGTGCCGTCATGGCTCCGAACATCGCGACCAACACCCGTGTCTCCGTCGACGAGTTGCTCGACTTCGTACGGCCCCGCCACCGCGCCCTCCTCATCACCGCCCGCGCCGACGGCACCCCGCAGGCCTCCCCCCTGACCTGCGGGGTCGACGGCTCCGGGCGGATTGTTGTCTCCACGTACCCCGAGCGCGCCAAGACCCGCAACGCGAAGCGGAATCCGCGCGTCAGCCTCGTCGTGCTCAGCGACGAGTGGAACGGGCCGTGGGTGCAGATCGACGGTTCGGCCGAGGTCATCGACTCCCCCGACTCCGTCGAGCCGCTCGTCGAGTACTTCCGGTGCATCTCCGGGGAGCACCCGGACTGGGACGAGTACCGCGAGGCGATGGTCAAGCAGGGGAAGTCGATCATTCGCGTCACCCCGGAGAAGTGGGGGCCCGTGGCCACGGGTGGCTTTCCGGCGCGGCTGGCGTAAGCCGCAACAGCGTTGCGGTCGCGGGGCGCTGCCCCGGCCCCCGCTGCTCAATCGCCGCAGGGGCTCGACTTCGCCACCAGCGCTTCGATGCCCGCGATCTGGAGGTCCAGCGCCACCTCGAAGTCCGCGTCGCGCATCGCGTCCACGTCGCCGAGATCCTCCACCGCCTCCATCATCCGCTCGGCGTGCTGGAAGTCGTCCGCCATCTCCTCCGGGACGGAGAACGCGGCCATGGCCCTGTGGAAGTACTCGTCCTGGGTGAGGCCCACCTCGGCGCAGCGCTGGCGGAAGTGGCCCTCGACCGTGCCGTATCCGTAGACGAACTGGAAGACGGAGGCGACGGCGCCGCGCTGCTGGGCCATGGTGAGGCCGGTGCGGGCGATGACCTGCTGCACCGCCCGCGCGAACAGCAGCGACTTCGGGCCGATGTTCAGGTAGTTGCCGACGAGCGGCGAGATCCACGGATGGCGGATGATCAACTTCCGGTACATGGCGGCCAGTTCCCGCAGCCGGGTCTGCCAGTCCGGCAGGCCGTCCGCGCCCGTCTCCGGGATCTCCAGCTCGCCGAAGACGTGGTCGAGGGCGAGTTCGAGGAGGTCGTCCTTGGTGTCCACGTACCAGTAGACGGACATCGCGGTGACCCCGAGATCGCCCGCCAGGCGCCGCATGGAGAACTTGGCGAGCCCCTCCGCGTCCAGCAGCCGCACCGTCGCCCCGGTGATCCGCTCCCGGTCGAGGCCGCTCGGCTGCTGGCCGCGCCGGCCGCGCTCCGCTCTGGGCTTGGGCTCCGCGGCGCCGTCCGTGTCCTCGAGCCAGACGCTCATCCGCGCTGCCTTCGCCATGGCGTTCCTTCCCGGAAGTTCCTCGTACGCGGGCGGCCCGGCCTGCGCCCGCCGGGTCGCTCCGACCGCCCGCCCCGATGCTAAGCGGAAGTCACCGCTGCTGATTCTGCCCGCTCGGCCCTGCGCAGCAACACCGCCGCGAGCAGCCCGCCCGCGAGCACGGCGACCGCGCCGACCAGTTGGCTGGCCTCGAGACCGGAGGCGAAGGCGTCGCTGATCCGGGCCTTCTCGGCCGCCGAGTCCGCCGCCGCGAACGCCGCGGGGAACGAGGCCGCGGACACCGCCACGAGCGAGCCGAACCGGGCGTTCAGGACCGCGCCGAGGACCGCGACCCCCAGCCCGTTGCCGAACTCCGCGAGAGTGCCGTTGACCCCGGCGCCGACGCCCGCCTTCTCCGGCGGGATGGCGCTCATGATGGCGTTGGCCATGGCCGGCATGGCGAGGGCGATGCCCGCGCCCATGACGATCAGACCGAGCAGCATCCCGCCGTACGCGTCCCCGCCGAGCAGCGAGATCGCCGCGAGCCCCACCGCCATGCACGTCATGCCGGACGCAATGGTCAGCGGCGTGCCCATCTTGGGCAGAAGCTTCGCGCCGACCCCGGTGAGGTTGAGCGCGACGACGGTGAGGGCCATCGGCGCGGTGCGCAGTCCCGCCTCCAACGGCCCGTATCCGAGCAGGAACTGGAGGTGCTGGGTGAGCAGGAACAGCGAGCCGCCCATCCCGAAGGCGACGAGGATCGCACCGGCCACCGCACCCGTGAACTTCTGGTTGCGGAAGAAGTGCATGTCGAGCATCGGATACGGGATCCGCAGCTCCCACACCACGAAACCGGCCATCACGAGGACGCCGATCGCGGCCGAGGTGAGCGTGGTCGCCGACGTCCAGCCGTCGTCCGGGCCCGAGATGATCGCGTAGACGACGCCGGTCATGCCGATGGTGGAGAGCAGCGCGCCGAGCAGATCGGGGCGGTCGCCCTGCGGGTTCTTCGACTCGGGCACCAGGGCGAGCACGGCGACGAGGCCGAGGACCGCGATCGGTACGTTGATGAGGAAGATCGAGCCCCACCAGAAGTGGTCGAGCAGCACTCCGCCGACGAGCGGGCCGACGGCGAAGCCGAGGGTGCTGACGGTGGACCACAGGGCGATCGCCTTGACGCGCTCGGCCTCGCTGAAGATCTGCACGACGACCGCGAGCGTCGACGTCATCATCAGCGCGCCGCCGACGCCCATGCCGGCGCGGGCGGCGATCAGCTGCCCGGTGGAACCGGCGAAGGCGGCGGTCACCGAGCCGATGCCGAAGATCGCGAGGCCCGCGGCGAGCATCTTCTTGCGGCCGTAGCGGTCGGAGGCGCTGCCCGCGGTGAGCAGCAGTCCGGACTGGACGAGCGAGTAGGCGCTGATCATCCACTGGATGTCGGACGTCGAGGCGTGCAGCTCGCGGGTGAGCGAGGGGATCGCGACGTTCAGGACGGTGTTGTCCAGCAGCACGGTCAGCTGGGCGAGGCAGATGACTCCGAGGATCAGCCAGCGCTGGGGGTGGCCCGCGCCGGTCGGGGGTGCCTGGGTGGCCGGGTCGGCCGTGGCGGCCATGGACACTCCTCTACGGTGTATGGGATACGTTTCCCATACACCGTAGAGGGACCGCTGCGGGCCGTACAAACGGTTTTACGTCGTGGGCCGGGTCAGGTCGTAGAACGTGGCGCTGCCCACCGTCACCTTCTTGTAGTTGGCCTTGACCCACTTCGTGATCTTCGACGCCGAGCCGGAGTCGGAGCCGCCCATGCCGCCCGACTGTCCCGCGATGAAGTAGTGGATCTTGCCGTCCTCGACGTACTGCTTGAACTGGGCGAGCGTCGGGGACGGGTCGGTGCCGTTGAAGCCGCCGATCGCCATCACCGGGGAGCCGGTGGCCAGCTGGTAGCTCGACTGGTTCTGCGAGCCGACCGTGGCCGCGGCCCAGGTGTAGTCACCCGCGTTCTTCTGGAGCAGCTTCTTGGCCTTGCTGCTGACCTCGGCGCCGTTGAGCAGCCCGCCCATGCCGCCGCCGCCCTTGCCGCCGCCCTTTCCACCGCCGGGCATGCCGCCCTGCTGCTGGGAGTTGGAGCCCTGCTTGCTCTTGCCGGTGCCCTGGTTGCTCTGGCCCGTGCTCTGCTTGCCGTTGCCCTGGCCGGGCATGCCGCCGCCGGGGAAGCCGCCCTGCTGGTTGCCCTTGCCGTTGGTGCCCGTCGGGGGCTGCGGCATCTGGCCGCCCTTTCCGGTCTGGCCGGTCTTGCCGTTCTGGCCCGGCATACCGCCGCCACCGGGGCCGCCCTTGCCGCCGCCACCAGGACCGCCCATCGCGCTGGCCCCGGAGGGACCCGCCGTCACGATCGACCCGGAGTGCCCGGTGTTCAGCGTGGAGACGGTGTACGCGGTCGGCGCGGCCAGCGAGGCCACGAGGCCCAGGCCCGCCGCACCGAGCGCCAGTCGGCGGCCCAGCCGGCCCGCGAAGGCGAGGCCGAGTCCCGCCACGAGCCCGACGATCAGCACGGCCCAGCGCAGCCACGGCAGGTAGTCCGGAGTCCGGCCGAGCAGCACGTACCCCCACACCGCCGTGACGGCCACGGTCGCCCCGAGCGTCGCCGACGCCGAGAGCCGCGCTCGCCGCTCCCACAGCAGGGTCGCGCCCATGCCGATGACGGCCGCGAGGTACGGGGCCAGGGCCACCGTGTAGTACTGGTGGAAGATGCCGGCCATGAAGCTGAAGATCAGGCCGGTCGTCAGCAGGGAGCCGCCCCACGCGAGGAACGCGGCGCGCGCCGTGTCGGTCCGCCTGGCCTTCCAGGTGAGGACCACACCCGCGACGAAGAGGATCAGCGCGGCGGGGATCAGCCAGGAGATCTGGCTGCCGATCTCGGAGTTGAACATCCGGGTGAGGCCGGTCTCGCCCCACATGCCGGTGCCGCCGCCCGTACCGCCGCCACCGCCGCCGACGGAGCCGGTCTCGTCGCCGTTGATCCGGCCGAGACCGTTGTAGCCGAAGGTCAGTTCAAGGAACGAGTTGTTCTGGGAGCCGCCGATGTACGGCCGCGAGGACGCGGGCCACAGCTCGACGATCGCCACCCACCAGCCGCCCGCCACGATCATCGCGAGCGCGGACAGGGCGAGTTGACCGAAGCGCCTGCGCACCCGGACCGGTGCGAACACCGCGTAGAGGACCGCCAGCGGCGGCAGGATCAGGAAGGCCTGGAGCGTCTTGGCCAGGAAGGCGAGGCCGACGGCCGCACCCGCCCAGACCAGCCACTTCGTCCGGCCCTTCTCCATGGCGCGCAGCACGCAGTAGACCGTGACGGTCATCAGGAGCGCGAGGATCGCGTCCGGGTTGTTGAAGCGGAACATCAGCGCGGCGACCGGGGTCGTCGCGAGGACCACCATGGTGATCAGGCCCGCCGCGGCGCTGAAGCGGCGGCGTACGGCCGCGTACAGGACACCGGCGGTGGCGACGCCCATCAGCACCTCGGGGCCGAGGATCGCCCACGAGTTGAGGCCGAAGAGGCGGACCGACAGGCCCATCGGCCACAGCGCGGCCGGCGGCTTGTCGACGGTGATGGCGTTCGCCGCGTCGGACGAGCCGAAGAAGAACGCCTTCCAGCTCTCGCTGCCGGCCTGGACCGCCGCCGAGTAGAAGGAGTTGGCGTAGCCGGAGGCCGAGAGGTTCCAGAAGTAGGCGGCGGCGATGACGAGGAGCAGTCCGAGGAACGCCGGGCGCACCCAGCGCGCGTCATCGGGCCTGCCGCGCCACACGCGCGTGAGGAAGGAGGTCCTGGGTCGGCCGTGTCCCGCGCCGGGCGGAGGGGACTCGGCGGGCGCCGCGTCGGCGGCGCCGTGGGGAGGCCGGAGGTCTGTGGTCATCGCTGGATCCCGGGGTCGGAGTCGTGGTGGTGCGCGCTCCCGGCGTGCATCGGCACGGTCGCGTCGTCCCAGGTCTGCGGAACCTGAGGGGTCTTCACGGGGGTCGGGGGGAGGGTCGGGGTCGGGCTCGGGGCCGCCGGGGCGGAGGAGCCGCGGTCGGAGCGGTCGTTGAACACCCAGGCCCGGAAGAGCAGGAAGCGCAGGATCGTCGCCGCGAGGTTGGCCGCGATCAGCACGATCAGCTCGGTGGAGTGCGCCGGGTCGCCGGACGCCGTGTTGAGGGCGGCGAGCGAGCCACTGGTCAGGGCCCAGCCGATGCCGAACACGACGATGCCCTGGGCCTGGTGGCGTACGGCGTTGTCCCGGCCGCGCACCCCGAAGGTGAGGCGCCGGTTGGCCGCCGTGTTGGCGATCGCCGAGACGAACAGGGCAGCTGCGTTCGCCAGCTGCGCCCCCGAGAACGTACGGAAGCCGGAGTACAGCAGCAGATACAGCAGCGTCGACAGGCCGCCGACGACGCAGAAGCCGAGCAGCTGGCGGGCCAGGCCCTTGGGTACGTCGGTGAGGCTGCGGTCGCGCGGATCGTCGCCGAAGGGGCGCGCGAGCCGGTCGAGGGGGAGCGAGCCGGTGGCGAGCGCCTTGCCGACGCGCCAGACGCCCTTGAGGTCGTCGGTGGCCGTCTTGACGATGTGGACGGTCGAGTTCGGGTCGTCGACCCAGTCGACGGGCACTTCGTGGATCCGCAGCCCGGCCCGCTCCGCGAGCACCAGCATCTCGGTGTCGAAGAACCAGCCGGTGTCCTCGACCAGCGGCATCAGCACCTGCGCGACATCGCGCCGGATCGCCTTGAAGCCGCACTGGGCGTCGGAGAAGCGGGCCTGGAGCGAGCCGCGCAGGATGAGGTTGTAGGTGCGCGAGATGAACTCGCGCTTCGTGCCGCGCACCACGCGCGAGCTGCGGGCGAGACGGGAGCCGATCGCCAGGTCCGAGTGGCCGGAGATCAGCGGGGCGACGAGCGGCAGCAGCGCGTTGAGATCGGTGGACAGGTCCACGTCCATGTACGCGAGGACCGGCGCGTCGGACGCCGACCACACGGTGCGCAGGGCCCGGCCGCGGCCCTTCTGTTCGAGCCGGAAGTTCTCGACCTCGCGGAACTCCTGTGTCAGGCCGTGCGCCACCTGCGGGGTGCTGTCGGTGGAGGCGTTGTCCGCGACGGTGATGCGGAAGGGGTAGGGGAAGGTGCGGACCAGGTGGTGGTGCAGCCTGCGCACGCACTCACCGAGGTCCTTCTCCTCGTTGTAGACGGGGATGACAACGTCCAGGACCGGCACATCGCCGCTGCCGGCAGGGAGGTGCTCCCGCGCCGGCAGCGCCCGGAACCTCGCGGAGGCGGTGGGGTCGATGCCCGGAGAAGAGTCGGTTCGCATGCCACCGACATTCGCCAACTGCCCTGTTAGGGCTGTGTGGTGAAGCTTTGCTCCGCCTGTGAGTAAGCGGGCGGGCGGGTGACGTGCGTCGTACCGGCCGGTGAAGGGGCCTGGACATGGGCCGGCAGATGCACCGTGAACACGGTCCTGCCGGGCACGCTGTCGACGGTCACGGCGCCGCCGTGCGCGGCCGCGACGGCCTGCACGATGGCGAGGCCGAGTCCGGTGGAACCGGCCTTCCTGGACCGCGAGGAGTCGCCGCGCGCGAACCGTTCGAAGACGTGCGGCAGCAGCTCGGCGGGGATGCCGGGGCCGTCGTCCTGGATGTCGAGGCAGGTCCACGGGCCGTGTCCGTGCACGCGGGCGGTGACGGTGGTGCCGGGCGGCGTGTGCGTACGCGCGTTCGCGAGCAGGTTGACGAGGACCTGGTGCAGCCGCGCGGAGTCGGCGAGCACGGTGGCCGGTTCGTCGGGCAGCTCCAGTCGCCAGTAGTGGCTCTGGTCCGCGGCGCGGGCGTCGCTGAGCGCGTCGACGACGAGGGGCGACAGATCCGTCGGCTCGTACGACAGCGGTCTTCCGGCATCCAGCCGGGCGAGCAGCAGCAGGTCCTCGACGAGGCCGGTCATCCGGTGCGCCTCGGACTCGATGCGGCCGAGCGCGTGCCGGGTGTCGGGGCCGGTCTCCTCGCGGCCGCGCCTGGTCAGCTCGGCGTAGCCGCGGATGGAGGCGAGCGGCGTACGCAGCTCGTGGCTGGCGTCCGCGACGAACTGGCGCACCCGCGTCTCGCTCTGCTGGCGCGATTCGAGGGCGCCGTGCACATGGTCGAGCATGCGGTTGAGCGCGGCGCCGACCTGGCCGACCTCGGTCCTCGGGTCGGCCTCGGACTCGGGTACGCGTTCGTAGAGGGTCACCTCGCCGCTGTGCAGCGGGAGTTCGGAGACCCGGGTCGCGGTCGCGGCGACGCGGCGCAGCGGCCGCAGATTGACGCCGACCATGATCGCCCCGGCGGCGCCGGCGGCCACGAGTGCCGCGGCGGCGACGAGCAGTTCGGTGACGATGAGCTTGTTGACGGTGGAGTCGACCTGGGCGGTGGGGCGGGCCACGTAGAAGTCGCCGTTGGACCCGGAGACGTACTGGACGCGGTAGCTGCCGAGGCCCGGCAGGTCGACGGTGTGCATCGACTTGTCGGCGGTCTGGGGGACCTCTTCCAAGGCGTCGAGCACCGACTGGGACAGACCGCTTGTCTGGAGTTGCCTGCCGCCCTCGGAGTTCGTCGCCTCGACGCTGATCTTGCCGTCGGTGGCCTGCCCGTCACTGACCTCGGCGCCGAGGGTCCCCGCGGGGGAGCCCACGGTCACGAACGCCAGGTCGTCCACGTCCTGTTGTCCCATGGGGCCCGCCCCGGGAAAGTCGCCCTTCGGCCCGCCCGCGCGCATCGCTATGCCGCTCACCTGCTTGTCGAGCTCGTCGTACAGGTACGAGTGCAGCGAGACGGCGGACACGACACCGATCACGGACGCCACGACGGCCATCAGCGCGACGGCCGTGACGACCAGCCGGGTACGCAGCGTCTGGGGCCGGCCCCTGCGCTTCACGACGACGTGGTGGCGGCCATGGCCGGCTTGATCAGATAGCCGGCGCCGCGCCGGGTGTGGATCATCGGCTCGCGCCCGGCGTCGATCTTCCGGCGCAGGTACGAGATGTAGAGCTCGACGACGTTGGCCTGGCCGCCGAAGTCGTAAGACCACACGCGGTCGAGGATCTGCGCCTTGCTGAGCACGCGGCGCGGATTGCGCATGAGGAAGCGCAGCAGCTCGAACTCGGTGGCGGTGAGGTGGATGTTGTCCCCGCCGCGCGAGACCTCGTGGCTGTCCTCGTCGAGCATCAGGTCGCCGACGACGAGGACGGACTCGCTGCGCCGGTCGGCCGCACCGGTCCGCCGGATCAGTCCGCGCAGCCGTGCGACGACCTCCTCCAGGCTGAACGGCTTGGTCACGTAGTCGTCGCCGCCCGCAGTCAGTCCGGCGATCCGGTCCTCGACGGCGTCCTTGGCGGTCAGGAAGAGCACGGGGACGTCGGGCAGTTCGCGGCGCATCCGCCCGAGCACGCTCAGCCCGTCCATGTCCGGCAGCATCATGTCCAGCACGACGGCGTCGGGCCGGAAGTCGCGCGCGGTCTGCACGGCGCCGGAACCGTCGGCTGCGGTGCGGATCTGCCAGCCTTCGTAGCGCAGGGCCATGGACAACAGCTCGGTGATCGACTGCTCGTCGTCCACGACGAGCACCCGGACGGGGCTCCCGTCCGGCCTCAGCAGTTCGGTACGCCCCTGGGGCGAGGTCGTGGTCATGGTGCAACCTTGCGCCGCGCCTCTGAGAGCCCCCTTTCCCGAACCTGTGAAAACTCTGAGAAACCAGTGAGTGTGCTGGGCGTCTCCCGGGTTTCCCGGGTCTCTGAGGTGCCAGGGCCTCCTGGGTCTCAGTCGAGCGCGAACAGCGCGGCGGCGTTGTTCCGGCACACGGCCCGCACCCAGTCGTCCCCGAGCCCGAGCCGCTCGACGACCTCCAGCTGATGCACGTACGGGTACGGGATGTTCGGAAAGTCGCTGCCGAGCAGCACCCGGTCCCCGAGGTCGGCGAGCCGTCCCAGCTCGTCCTTGGGGAAGGGGGCCTGCCGCTCGACGAAGTCGGTGAACGCCATGGTCGTGTCCAGCCGGACCTCCGCGTACCGCTCGGCGAGCCGCATGAAGTCCGTGTACTCGGGCATCCCCATGTGCGCGACCACCAGCGGCAGCCGCGGGTGCCGGGCGAGCAGCCGGGCGATCGGCTCGGGCCCGGTGTGCTTTCCGGGCGCGGGTCCCGAGCCGCAGTGCGTCACGATCGGCACCCCGGCCTCGGCGAGCAGCCCCCACACGGGATCGAGCAGCGGATCGTTCGGGTCGTAGGCGCCGACCTGCACATGCGCCTTGAACACGCGCGCCCCCGCCGCCAGGGCCTGGCGCACATACACCTCGACGCCCGGCTCGGGGAAGAAGGTGGCGGTGTGCAGACAGTCGGGCGTGCGGGCGGCGAAGTCGGCGGCCCAGTCGTTCAGCCAGCGCGCCATCCCGGCCTTGTGCGGATAGAGCATCGAGGTGAAGGCCTCGACCTTGAACTCCCGCAGCCTGGCGAGCCGCTGCCCCTCCTCCTCGCGGTACGTGATCGGCCACTCGGTGCCGACCAGCGGTCCGGCGGAGTCGAAGTACGCCCACACCTTGCGCAGCACGCGCTCGGGCATGAAGTGCGTGTGCACGTCGACGAGGCCGGGAAGCCGGTACCGGTCGAGGAACGCGGCGACCTGCCGGGCCTCGGTCGCGGAGTCACCGTGGTCGGGGTCGGACTCAGTCACGCTCGAACTCCTGGCTGCGCTCGACCTTGGCGACGTGCACGGTGTACCGCTCGTACCACTCGGCGCGGCCCCGCTTCTGCACCGCGCGGTGCTCACCGACGGACCGCCACTGCTCGACGGCGGCGGAGTCGCGGAAGTACGAGACGGTGATGCCGAGGCCGCCGGGGGTGCGCGCGGACTCGTGCCCGAGGTACCCCGGTATCTCCTTGACCAGCTCGTCCATCCGGTCGGCCGCCTCCCCGTACCCGCGGTCCCCCGGAGTGCGCACGGAGCTGAACACCACGGCGTAGTAGGGCGGTTCGAAGGCGGGCAACGGCCGGGGAGCCACCGCCCCGTCAGTCGCATCGGCGTGATCACTCATGTCCATACGATCTCTCGTTCCACGGTCCGGGAAAAGGGGATCCACCGAGACACCTGCCGCGCGGGTGACCGGGCGGCTGGGTGACCGGGCGGCTGGGTGTCCGAGCGGCTGGGCGGCTGGGCGGCCGGGCGGCTGGGCGGCCGGCCCGCTAGAAGAGCCCACCCTGCACCCCCGGAACCTCCCGCACCACGGGCCCCGCCCCGCGTACCCCCTCCGGCACGCGCTCCAACGGCCACCCGGCGAGCACCCGCGTATCGACAACGAGCCGCCGCCCGTCTTCCCCCTCGGCGTCCCCCTCGACGAGGTGCAGATCGGGCCCTGCGGCAGCGACGACCTGCCCCGCCACGACGTCCCCCGCACCGAGCCCGCTCACGACGGCGTCGACCCGGTCGATCCCGGCAAGACCGAACGCCTCGCCGTGATCCACGATCAGACACGGCAGCCGCTCCAAGGACTCGGGCCATCCCGCGAGGCCCGCCGCCACACCGTGCGCCCGCACCAACTCGGCGCCCCGCTCACCGACTCCCGGCAGCGCGCCCCGCACCGCCCGCTTGCGCTCGTACGGAATCCGGTCCGGCACCCCGAGCGCCACCCGCAGCAGCTCCTCGGCCCGCCGCGCCGCCATCAAGGGCCCCTGCCCCAGCCACGTGAACGCCACGGCCCCCTGCTCCAGCAACCGCGCGCTCCCCCTGGCCACCCCCGTGATCCCCACCTTCACGAGCCCGTCCCCGAACCACGCCAAGTACACGCGGTACGGCCGCGGATCATCGGCGAGGGTGTCCGCCGCCACGGACCGGGCCCGGTCGATCCCGGCACACTCCGCGCACTGCGCCCTGGTCCCCCGCACCGGCACGGCATCCCGCCCCGGACAGACGGTCCAGCGCCCGCCCCGCCACACCCCGAGACACCGCCGCGCCCCACCGACCCGAAACGCGAGCCGCTCCCCGAACCGCACCCCGCTCTCCCGCTCGCCCCCGCCGTCCCCCACCCACCCGAAGACCGGCCCGCCCCCACGCCACCGCATCCCGGTGCACCACCACGTCATACGAGCCAGGATGACGCACACCACTGACAACCCCGGAAAAACGCAAGAGGCCCCGGATTGCTCCGGGGCCTCTTGTCTGTGTGCACTCGGCAGGATTCGAACCTGCAACCTTCTGATCCGTAGCTCTATGTGGATCGGTTGTAGGCGGTCATACCGGCCACGATTCGTTGCTACGAGGCCGCTGGCAGGAGCGAGCGGCCATTGTGGTTGCGGTACTTCGTTGCTGTACCGCAGGCTCCTGCCACGACGGCCACCACGGACACAGCATCCGCGTATGCGCCAACAACCTGGGCTACGGGTGCGGATGAGATCACCAGAATCACGATGATCAAAATCACGAAAGGCTGCCAGCTCGGATTTGACACGGGCGGGTGTGCACCGGCCAGACTCATAGGAACGCCTCCTCTTGGAGTCGATGCCCGCTCAACCACGCGCGCCGGGAAGCCTGTGTGGTTGGGCGGGCTTTCTTCGTTCCAGGAGACTTCAGCACGCCAACGCCAGAATCAGTTTTTGGCCAAGCTCACGGCTAGAAGCCTCCCCTCAGACACCATTTCTGATCTTGCAAAAGCAGCTCCCTGGAAAGAATCCGCTGATGAGGAGCCACATCTCCTTCTGCCTGGCAAAGAAATAGAACACGGCTGGAATCGATTCGACAGGTTCCTCGCTCCAAACACTGCCACGCCGTGACCTCACCTTCATCTGGTCGAGCCTGGGCAACGCCGAAGGACAGAGTCCGACTTTCCCAACCGGTCGATTCTGCGCAAAGGTGCACTATCGGGCGTGGAGTACGTGAGCTCCGAGGAGTTCACCAACGAGTTCATCGACTCGATCCGCGACGGCAAGGGCGACTCCTTCCGCAAGCGGTACCGCGAGATGGACATCCTGCTCGTCGACGACATCCAGTTCCTCGCGGACAAGGAGTCGACGCAGGAGGAGTTCCGAACTCGCCAACCTCTCGCTGTAGAAGATCGGCACGCAGGGGGCGTGACTACTGGCGTCCAGGTGGAGCGCGCCACTGTACGAACGACCTGTCAGGTCGGCCAGGAGCGTAGGTGCGCTGCCCGAGATCGAGGGCTACACCCAGACGAGGAAACGCGTGTGCAGTACGGCGCCACAAGGAGCTCATCACGAAGGGCGCCGACTTCATCCGCCACGGCAAGGACGAATGGCTCTGCAAGGGGTACTGCGAGATGGACGTCCAGTTGTACCGGGAGATGGACATCCTCCTAGTCGACGGGATCAAGTCCTGGAGGAAGTTCTACTTGGTCAACGACTGCCTGCATCTGTTGGTCGTCGCGTAGACCGGGCACTTCAAGTACTTCGCCGAGACGTCGAGATGGGGCACATCAGCGGCGAAGAAGCAGATGGACATCATGCTCGGCGACCCGCTGTTCTGCTCGCCGAGCCGCATCGCCAAGGAGCCTCAAGTGGCCCGAAGCGGCGCTGACTTGAGGTTTCACGTGAAACAAGGACCGGTGCAGTCGGCAGTGCGACACGGCTCGCCCCCCAGCGGCCCAGTGGTGTCAGTGTCGTGCCGCAGACTAGTCCCCGCGGCCATCGGTCTCTGCTGGAAACGGCAGCGGCCCCCTGGGTTCAGCAGGAGGCCGCTCACACCGTTGGGATCATCAACCAGTGGAGGTCAACATTCCCAGCAAGAGGAAGTGTAGGCGCGAGCAGTGTCAGCGGCCTGCGTCGAAGACCGCCAGGCTCGCCCGCTCCCGTCGTCGTATATCTCGTGACCTGCATGAACGGTCTGCGAAGCGTGAAGTTAGGCGACTGCTGCAGACGGCCTCGGATGAGGTTACGAGGGTCGCGGTCAAGGCGAGCCTGAGTGGGTTCGGGACCTTGGCCCTCATCTGGTGGCAGCACCGCAGCTAGCGGCCGATGTTGGTAGAGCGCTTGTGTCCCCGCCCATGAACATGCGACACAGGCGCTCTACCGCCCGACCCAGCCCACCACTCAACCCCAGCTCCCATCCCGTCCGCCGTCGACCCACACGCAGTGGAGCGGGCGTGGCCCCTGGTGTCCAGGTGGAGCGCGCCACT
>NZ_JBUEGE010000025.1:0-128925 GCF_054963755.1 Streptomyces sp. EDA2-14 | reverse complement strand
GGAGTGCTCCCTGCCCCTCACCGGCAAGGGCTGCGTCGACCGCATCATCACCGACCTCGCCGTGCTCGACGTGACCGACGACGGCCTCGAACTGGTCGAGTGCGCACCCGATGTGACGGTGCGGCAGGTCCTCGATCGCACCGCCGCCGAGGTCGTCGTCCCCAGGACACTGGAGACACCGGCCTCGTCCTCGAACCCCCGGAGTCACGTTGGCAGCCCCTGATTCGCCGCAGCTGTTGCACCACACCCTCGACGGTCGCGAGAACGCCCCGCTCCTCGTTCTCGGCCCCTCGCTGGGCACGTCGACGACCGTGTGGGACCCGCACCTGGCGGACCTCGCGGAGCGCTTCCGGGTTCTCCGCTTCGACCTGCCGGGCCATGGCGGGTCGCCCACGGACCTCCTCAAGGATCCGGCTGCCGGTCACACCACCGTCGCCGAACTGGCCGATCGCGTGCTCGACCTCGTCGACGCCCACGAGCGGGCGACCTTCCACTACGCCGGCATCTCGCTCGGCGGAGCCATCGGTGCGCACCTCGCACGTCGGCACCCCGAGCGACTGGAGAGCCTCGCGCTGATCTGCACGTCCGCCCACTTCGGCGAGGCGGGGCCCTGGCGCCAGCGCGCACACCTCGTTCGTACGCGGGGCATGGACGAACTTGTGTCGAGCAGCCCGAGCCGCTGGTTCACGGATCCCTCCGCCACTGCCGACACACCTCTCGGAAAGGCACTGCTCGACACCCTCGCCCGGTGCGATCCGGCCGGTTACGCCGCCTGCTGCGACGCACTCGCCGACTGGGATCTGCGCGGGGAGCTCGACCGGATCGACACACCGGCCCTCGTGATCAGCGGCGTCCACGACGTGGCGACTCCCGCGGAGCACGCCCGTGAACTGGCCCGGGGGATGCGCACGGCAGCTCTGTTGACCCTCGACTGCGCGCACCTCGCCGTCGAGAACCCCGGCCCGCTGGCCCGGGCAGTGATCACACACCTGAGCAGCAGCCCCGGACCGTCGTGATACTTAGGTTAGGCTTCCCTGAACCTTGACGTTGGTTCGATGGGAGACGCGTGGTGTCAGAAGAAGCCCGACCCAGCAACGACGAAGACATGGACCCGCGGACCGAGCGACCGCCGTTCCACAGTCGGCTCATCACGGATCCGCGCGTCCTCGGGGTGCTCGACGAACTGTACGAGCGCGAGCGGCGCATCAATTGGGACACGTACGCCCACGACCCGGACCCTCGTCGGCACGCCGGGACCGGGTTCTCGCTCAGCCCCGAACAGGGCGACCAGCTCTACCTGCTGGCCCGTCACGGGCGGGCGCGCCGCGTCGTGGAGTTCGCGACATCCCTCGGCTTCTCCACCCTGTTCCTCGCGGCGGCCGTACGGGACAGCGGTCAGGGCATGGTGTACACCGCCGAACTCGTACCGGAGAAGGTCCGGCAGGCGCGCGAGAACATCGCCCGCGCGGGCCTCGGCGACTACGTGACGTTCCTCGAAGGGGACGCCAGGAACACGCTCGCGTCCGTTCCCGACGAGATCGACTTCGCCCTCATCGACGGATGGGCTCCCCAAGTCTCCCTGGACGTCCTGAAGGTCATCGAACCGAAACTCCGGTCCGGCGCGTTGATCTACAACGAGAACAGGGACAAGGAATTCCTGGACTACGTCCAGGAGCCCGACAGCGGTTATCTCAACCTGCCGCTGCTCAGCGGTTCGACGTACAAGCCTCAGGGCGAGTTGTCCCTGCGTCGCTGACCAGCTTGTCGAGAGTCGACTCGCCGCCCCGGGCGCCGCGTTGACATGCCTCAGCCCCTTGCCTAGCGTCCAGAAGCCACAAGACCTACATCGGTGCAGAGGAGAAGCTTGTGCGCGCACGCCCCCGTGCCGCCGTGGCCACCGCGTTGTTCGCCCTGGCCGTCGGCCTGGTCGGCGCAGCACAGGCCACCGCGGAGAAGCCGGAATCGACCTCCACGCAGAACACGCAGAACACGCAGAACACGCAGAAGCAGGCTCCGGCCTCCGCGAAGAAGACGGCGTCGGCGACCGCATCGAGTACGTTCCGCAATCCGCTCAACACGGGCCCCGACCCCTTCCTGTCCTACGCGAACGGGGCCTACCACCTCACCACCACCCAGGGCGGCAGCATCAAGATGTGGAGCTCGCCCTCCCTGGCCACGCTGCTCGACGCCGACCCGAAGACCGTGTGGACGGACAGCGACGCCTCGCGTAACCAGCACATCTGGGCGCCGGAGTTCTACCGCTTCGGCGAGCGCTGGTACATGTACTACACCGCCGACGACGGCACGGACGAGCACCACCGTCTCTACGTCCTGGAGTCCGAGGGCGACGACCCGACGGGCCCGTACCACTTCAAGGCGAAGCTGACCCCGCCCAACCACAGAGACGACTTCGCGATCGATCCGGGCATCCTTCGGCACAACGGCAAGCTGTACCTCGCGTACAGCGGCATCAACGGGTACCAGCACAACGGCCTCAACATCGCGCCGCTGTCGAACCCGTACACCGTCTCGGGTGACGCGGTCGCCATCGACGGCGCGGGTGGCTGCCCCGAGGTCCGCGAGGGTCCGGAGTTCCTGAACCGCAACGGCCGTACGTGGATGACGTATTCGACCTGCGACACGGGCAAGCCCGACTATCAGGTGTGGATGATGTCGCTTGCCGACGGCGCGGATCCGCTCGTGCCGGGCAACTGGAAGCAGCACGACGGGCCGGTCTTCAAGCGGGCGGACGACCGTGGTGTGTTCGGCCCCGGCCACCACGCGTTCTTCACGTCGCCCGACGGCAAGGAGGACTGGCTGATCTACCACGCGAAGACCACGTCGACGAACACCTACAGCAACCGCACGACCCGCGCGCAGAAGATCGGTTGGAACGCCGACGGCAGCCCGAACCTCGGCACCCCGCTCGCCCTGGGCGCCACCCAGAACCTGCCCTCGGGCGACCCCGGATCCGGCAACCACTGGATCAACGACGACGGCCGCTCCAGCGGATCCGGCTCCGTCAAGTACACCGGCACCTGGAAGTCGGGGACGGGCTGCGGGACGCAGTGCTTCTGGAGCGACGACCACTGGAGCGACCAGGCGGGCAACACCGCGACGTACTCCTTCACCGGCACCCGGATCGCCCTGCTGTCCGTGCAGGACACCGGCAACGGCATCGCCGCGATCAGCGTCGACGGCGGCCCCGAGAAGCGGGTCGACTTCTACGGCGCGATCCGCACCGGCGAGACCCTCCAGTACCTCAGCCCACGCCTGTCGAACGGTCCGCACACGCTGCGGGTCCGGGTGACCGGCGACAAGAGCGCATCCTCGTCGGGCGCGTTCGTGAGCGTGGACCGGGCGGAGGTCTACACGGACTGAGGCCCGGCCGTCAGGCCCCCGCGCCCGACACCAACGGCGAGTCGGTGCGGTCCCCTACCGAGCCGTGGGTCGCCTTCTTCGGGATGGGCTGGTCGTGGCGGACGGCCTTCCACACACGGTGCGTGGCCTTGTCGAGGGGGAGGACGCGGCTCGGGTCCTGCGCGTCGTAGGTGACCGGCAGCGTGACCATGGTGGTGCGGTCGGGGCTGATGCCCTTCAACTCCTTGGCCAGGCCCAGGAGTTTGTCGGCGGACGCCAGCTCGGAGTCCGCGCTGATGCTCTTGGTCGCCGTGTCCGCCAGCGCGTAGGACTTGCTCGGGCTGCCGAACGGGTCGACCGTGTCGGCCCGGTGGATCAGTGCCTTGATGAACGCCTGCTGGAGCTGGATGCGGCCGAGGTCGCTGCCGTCGGCCACGCCGTGCCGGGTGCGGACGAGCGCCAGCGCGTCCTTGCCCTTGAGGCGGTGCTTTCCGGTGTCGAGGGACAGGCCGCTGCTGCTGTCGTGGATGGCGGTGCGCGTGGTGATGTCCACGCCGCCGAGCTCGTCGATCAGCTTCTGGAATCCCTTGAAGTCGACCTCGAGGTAGTGGTCCATGCGCACGCCGGACATCTTCTCGACCGTCTTCACGGTGCAGGCGGGACCGCCCTGCGCGTACGAGGAGTTGAACACGGCGTTGTGCTCCGCCGGGACGTCACCGTGCGACGTCTTGCAGGTGGGGCGGTCCACCTCGGTGTCACGCGGGATGCTGACGACCGAAGCCTTCTTGTGGGTCTTGTCGACGTGCAGGACCATCGCGGTGTCGGCGCGGGCGCCGAGGACGCCGCTGCCGTACTCGCCGTGGGTTCCCGCCCGGGAGTCGGAGCCGAGCAGGAGGATGTTCATCGCGCCGTCGTGCTGCTGGTCCGGTCGGTTGGTGCCGAGTGCGGCGTCCACGTCCGTGCCCTTGATGTTGCCGTTGAGGTGCTGCCAGGCGTAGGCGGCGCCGCCGCCACCGACCAGGGTCAGGCCCAGGGCTCCGCCGGCGATCCAGCGCAGGGCGCGCTTGCGCTTGCGGTGCCGGGAGCGGCGCAGCCGTGCGGGGCCGTAGGCGGGCACCACGGGCACCTTCGGCTCATCGGCCGGGTGCGACTGGTGCTCGTTCCCGCTCTCGTGCTGCATGGGGGGGGCTTCCTCACTGCTCGGTGCTGCGTGCTCGGTGCCACGGGCCGGTGTGTTCGCCGGCCAGTGGCTCAGTACGCCGAGTCGACGTTGTCGATGGAGCCGTAGCGGTCGGCGGCGTAGTTGGCGGCCGCGGTGATGTTGGCGACCGGGTCCGTGATGCTGTTCGCCGTACCCGCGACGTGGTACGTGTCGAAGGTGGGCTGGATCACCTGGAGCAGGCCCTTGGACGGGACGCCGTTCTGGGCGTTGATGTCCCAGCCGTTCTCGGCGTTCGGGTTGCCGGAGGACTCGCGCATGATGTTGCGGTGCAGGCCCTCGTAGGAGCCGGGGATGCCCTTGGCCTTCATGATGTCGAGGGACTCGCGGATCCAGCCGTCGAGGTTGTTCGCGTACGTCTTGGCGGGCGCCGCGGTCTTGGTCGTGGCGGCGGCCGTCTTGGCGGGCGCGGTGTGCTCGGCCGCCTGCGCCGGCGAGGAGGGCACCAGGGTGAGCGCGGCCGCGGCAGCGGCCGCCGTGGCGATTCCGGCGGCGGAGATCCGGCGCATGCGGTCGGTGCGGTTGGCGGCGCGCGCCGGGATCGGGGCAAACGGCATCAGCATGAGGGGGTGCCTCTCCTACGGGGTGGTGCACGAACTGCGTCGTGCGGCGCGAGCCGGTGCCGGTGTGCTCCGGCCGTTCCCGGCTGCTCGGGACTCACTCAGGGTTAGCGGCGCGCGGTGGGTGGACGCAAAGGTGTGACGTACTACCGAGGTACGCAGACCCGGCAGATCGGGCACTTCGGACGGGCGTCGGGCGGCGGCGTTCCCTGCGGGCCGGGATTACTACCGTCCTTAGCATGTGCCGTGGCTCATATGGGTGGGCTCACAGCCTGAGCGGTCCGAGGGGGTCTCTCGGGGCTCGGTACCGGCGGACGATGTCCGCCGTTCACACCTCCTCCACCCCGGCGTGGGCAACCAGTCACGTGCCCCGTGGGTCTGCTGTGATGACCATGCGCCGGATTCGGCGGGGGTTCCGACCGGAAATCCCCGCGCTCCGGCGCCACGGCGACAGGACTACGGGAGTGTGCATGAACGGCGTGAGACGGCAACGGATGCTCGCAGCGTGTGCGACGGCGCTGGCGGTGACGGGAGGCGTGCTGCTGGCGGCACCCGCGCAGGCGCAGTCCGAGTCCCTGGCGGCGGCCGCCCGCGCGGGCGACTTCGACGGCGACGGCTTCGGCGACCTGGCGGTCGGCGCGCCGGAGGGGACGATCGCCGGGTTCGCGAAGGCCGGTTACGTCTCGGTGGCGTACGGCACCGCGCAGGGTGTGCGCACCACCCGCCACAAGGGCATCACCCAGCGCACCGCGGGCATCCCCGGCACCCCGGAGGCGGGCGACCGGTTCGGTTCGGCGACGGCCGTCGGGGACGTGGACGGCGACGGGTACGCGGATCTGGTCATCGGGGCGGGCGGTGAGGCCATCGGCTCGGTGAAGGGAGCCGGTTCCGTCACGGTCGTCTTCGGTGCGAAGGGCGGGCTGAGCGCGGACGCCATCGCCTTCAACGCCCCGACCCCGACGGCGCGTCAGGCCTTCGGCGACAAGCTGGCCGTCGGCGACTTCGACCACGACGGCCGCGCCGACATCGCCGTCGCGGCCGGGACGAAGGTGCACGTGGTGAAGGGGGCCACGAAGCTGCGCGACACCCCGAAGCCGGCCATGAAGACGCTCACCCCGCCCGGCGGCGGCGCCGGAACCGGGCGGATCGCGGCGGCCGACGTCAACGGGGACGGGTACAAGGACCTCGCCACCGTCGCCTACTCCGACGATCCGGCGGACGAGGGCACCCTCGGTGTCCTGGCCGGGTCCGCCACGGGCCTCACCGGCGCGACACTGGGCAAGACCGGCCTGCCGTTCGCGGGCTACAGCCTCGTCGCCGGAGACGTCACCGGCGACGGCAAGGACGACATCGTCGTGGACACCACCGCCGAGGACGGCCCGGACGACTTCCTGATGCGCATGTTCCCCGGCACCACATCGGGGATGGGACAGGGCGTGGCGTACGAGGGGCAGGCGAGCCCCGGCCGGGCCGGTGTCCTCGCCGATCTCGACGGCGACGGCCACGCCGACCTCGTCACCGCCGACACCACCGCCACCGACCCGGACGGCTTCAACAACGCGGGGGCGGTGACGGTCGTGCCCGGTGCCGACTCCGGCCTGAACGCGCAGGGCGCGCGCACCATCACCCTGGCCACGCCCGGCGTGACCGGAGCCAGCGAGGGCAACGACCTCTTCGGCTCGGCGGTGGCCGCAGGCGACTACGACGGGGACGGCACGGCCGACCTCACCGTCGGCGCGCCCGGCAAGTACCTCGGCACCGGCGCGGTCAGCGTCATCCCCGGCTCGGCGGACGGCCCGACCGGCAAGGGTTCGATCCTCTTCAACCCGGAGGACCTGGACCACCCGGCGGCCAAGGCCCGCTTCGGCTCCTCCCTGGGCGCCACGAACCGCGGCTGAGGCGGCCGCGGGCGACGGGCCTCGCTCCGCTCGCCCCGGTGAGGGCCGTCGGTCGGCCCTCACCGGACGGCAGCCCTCACCGGACGGCAGCCCTCACCGGACGACGCTTGATTAAACTAACTGGTAAGTTAGATTTATGAAGCGGAACACCACCTCGCGAGCGCGTCTGCTCGCCGCGGCCGATGGCGTCTTCTACGAGCGGGGCATCGCCTCGACCAACGTCGACGCCGTGGTGCACGAGGCCGGGGTGACCAAGCCGACCCTGTACGCCCATTTCCCTTCGAAGTCGGCGCTGGCCGCCGAGGCGCTCAGGAGTCGCCACGCGCGGCGCGCCGCCGACCTGGAGGACCGCCTCCCCGGCGTCGCGCCGGGTGCGCCGCGCGTCCTGGCCCTGTTCGCGTGGCTCGCCGACTGGTACGAGGAGCAGGGCGAACGCGGCTGCGCCTTCGTCAACGCCGCCGCCGAGCTGGCACCGTCCGACGAACTGGTCACGGCCGCGGCCCGGGACGAGAAGCGGTGGCTGCTGGGCACGCTCACCGGGCTGTGCGAGGAGACGGGCGCCGGCTCCCCGGACGTGCTCGCCTCTCAGCTCCTGCTGCTCATCGACGGAGTGGCCGCACGCGTGGTCGTGCACGGGCACGGTGCGGCGGCCGCCGCGGTCGCCGACGCCACCCGGGCCGCCGAGGTACTCGTCGAGGCGGCCGTGCACGCCCATGCGTAGCCTGTCCGACCGGCCGGTCCAGCGCTCGGCGCGGATCGTGGCCGGTCTGGCCCTGTTCGGGTTGTCGCTGGCCCTGCTGATCAAGGCGGGCCTCGGTGCCGATCCGTGGACCGTCTTCACCCAGGGCGTCGCCCTGGCCACCGGCCTCACTCTCGGCGAGGTCGTCATCGTCGTCTCGCTGGCCCTGCTGGTCCTGTGGCTCCCGCTGCGCCAGCGCCCCGGCGTCGGCACCCTCGCCAACGCGCTGCTCGTCGGGCCGTTCCTCGACCTGGGCGTCGCCTGGCTCCCCGCGGCCCGGAACACGGCCGAGGGCGTGGCCTTCCTCCTGGTGTCGGTGTGCGGCGTGGCCGTGGCGACCGGGCTCTACGTCGGGGCCGGATGGGGCCCCGGTCCCCGTGACGGGCTGATGACGGGGCTCGCCGCCCGGGGCATTCCCGTGACGGCGGCGCGCGCGGCGATCGAGGTGTCGGTGCTGGCCGTGGGCTGGCTGCTGGGTGGCAGCGTGGGCATCGCCACCGTGGTGTTCGCCGTCGCGATAGGTCCACTGGTGGGCTACGCGCTGCCCAAACTGGAGCTGCGTTAACGGTTGTTGGCGAGTATGGCCACCTCGTTGCAGTCGTGTGCACTGCCCGGTCCACGGGCCGTCCCGTGTGGTTACCTGCCGTCATGTCCGCGTACGTGACCTGTAGTTCAGTCGCCCACGGCCGCGTCGCCCCCATGCGCTGTCCGGCGCGGGACTGACGCCGCACACCTTCTCGTACGTCTTCAGTACCCGGTTGCCTCGAACCGGTGCATCCCCCGCACGCGCTCCGGCGCCGCCCACCCAGGGAGAACCATGAGCCAGCCCATCGACGCCGTCACCGCGGGGCACACCGCGGCCGACGAGAGCGCCGCGCCCGACAGCCCCGCCTGGTCGTTCGAGACGCGGCAGATCCACTCGGGCGCATCACCCGACCCGGCCACCGGCGCGCGTGCGACGCCGGTCTACCAGACGACGTCGTACGTCTTCCGGGACACGCAGCACGCCGCCGACCTCTTCTCGCTCGCGGAACCCGGCAACATCTACACCCGTATCCACAACCCCACCCAGGACGTGCTGGAGCAGCGCATCGCCGCCCTTGAAGGCGGCGTCGCGGCCGTGGCACTGGCCTCCGGTCAGGCGGCGGAGACCCTGGCGATCCTCACGGTGGCGAGCGCGGGCGACCACATCGTCTCCAGCGCTTCGCTGTACGGCGGTACCTACAACCTGTTCCGCCACACCCTGCCCAAGTTCGGCATCGAGGTGTCCTTCGTCGACGACCCTGACGACATCGAGGCATGGAAGGCCGCCGTGCGGCCGAACACCAAGGCCCTGTTCGCCGAGACACTGGGCAACCCGCGCGGCAACGTCCTGGACGTGCGCGCGGTCGCCGACGCGGCGCACGAGGCGGGTGTGCCGCTGATCGTGGACAACACCGTCCCGACCCCCTATCTCCTGCGGCCGATCGAGCACGGCGCCGACGTCGTCGTGCACTCCGCGACCAAGTTCCTCGGCGGCCACGGCACCACCGTCGGGGGTGTCGTCGTCGACGGCGGCACCTTCGACTTCGGCGCGCACGCCGAGCGGTTCCCCGACTTCGTCGAGCCCGATGCCAGCTACCACGGCCTGCGGTACTGGCCGGCGCTCGGCCCCGGGGCGTTCGCGGTCAAGCTGCGGGTGCAACTGCTGCGCGACCTGGGTCCGGCGATCGCCCCGCACTCGGCGTTCCTGCTGCTCCAGGGCGTGGAGACGCTCAGCCTGCGGATCGAGCGGCACTCGGCGAACGCGCAGGCGCTGGCCGAGTGGCTGGAGCAGCGCGACGAGGTGTCGGCCGTGCACTATCCGGGCCTCGAGTCCAACCGCTGGTACGCGGCGGGGCAGCGGTACCTGCCGCGCGGAGCGGGCGCGGTGCTCTCCTTCGAGCTGCGGGACGGCGTCGAGGCGGGCAAGCGCTTCGTGGACGCGGTCGAGCTGTTCAGCCACCTCGCCAACATCGGTGACGTACGCAGCCTCATCATCCACCCGGCGTCCACCACGCACAGTCAGCTCGACGAGGAGCAGCTGGCCGCCACGGGGGCGTCCCCCGGTCTGGTGCGGCTTTCGGTGGGCATCGAGCATCTCGCCGATCTGAAGGCCGATCTGGAGGCGGGGTTCCGGGCCGCGAAGGGGGCGTCCTGAGCGCCGTTCCGGCTCACTCCCGAGTCTCCCTTCCGGCCGGTGGCGGCCGGCCGGAAGGGGAACCGGCGGGCCGCCGCCAGTGGTTCACCCGTACGTCGCCGCTGCACCTGGAGGCGGGTGGTCAACTCCCCTCCGTGCAGCTGGCGTTCGAGACGTGGGGACGGCTGGCGGCGGACGGTTCCAACGCGGTGCTCGTCCTGCACGCGCTGACCGGTGACAGTCACGTGGCGGGGCCCGCGGGTCCCGGTCACCCCTCCCCCGGCTGGTGGGACGGGCTGATCGGTCCGGGCCGCGCGCTCGATCCCGCCCACTGGTTCATCGTGGCTCCGAACGTGCTCGGCGGCTGCCGGGGCAGCACCGGTCCCGCGTCCGCCCGGCCCGACGGGCGCGCTTGGGGCGGGGACTTCCCGTTCCTGACGCCCCGCGACCAGGTGGCGGCGGAGGCCGAGCTGGCCGACGCCCTCGGGATCGGGCGCTGGGCGCTCGTGGTCGGCGGGTCCATGGGCGGCATGCGCGCCCTTGAGTGGGCCGTCTCGCTGCCGGAGCGCACCGGGGCCCTGCTGGTCCTTGCCACCGCAGCGGCGGCGAGCGCGGAGCAGATCGCCTGGGCCACCGTCCAGCTGCACGCGATCCGTTCGGACCCGCACTGGCGGGGCGGGCACTACCACGGCACAGGTCACGCACCGGAGGCCGGTCTGGGCCTGGCACGGCGTCTGGCACACGTCACGTATCGCAGCGAGGACGAGCTCGGCGCGCGGTTCGGCCGCGCGGCGCAGGGGGCCGAGGACCCGTGGCGGGGCGGCCGCTACGAGGTCGAGTCCTATCTGGACCACCACGCCGAAAAGCTGGTGTCCCGGTTCGACGCCGCCAGTTACGTCGTCCTGACCGAGGCCATGAACGCCCACGACGTGGGGCGGGGCCGGGGCGGGGTGCGGGCGGCCCTGCGCCGCGTCACGGCACGCACCGTCGTGGCGGGCGTGACCTCCGACCGCCTGTATCCCCTCGCCCAACAGGCGGCGCTGGCCGAGGGGATCACCACGGCGGACGACCTCCAGGTGATCGATTCGCCGTACGGGCACGACGGCTTCCTCATCGAGGTCGACCAGGTGGCCGCCCTCGTCGAAGAGCTGCTGCCGCCGTCCGGCGGTCGGCCCGGCCCGTGATCCAGCGCATCTTGGTCTCCAGGGCATCGCCCCCCCCAGAACCCGTTCGACGTTCCTCGCCAGGCGGTGGCGTACGAGCTGTGACCGGTTCGCGTCATCAGCGCCGCCGCGCAGCGCGGACGAGCTGAGGGGGCAATGTTCGCTTTGCGGACCGCAGTCGGGCCGACGCTTCGTTTTCGGGGCGGCGCGCCGACGGGCCGACAAGCAGACTGGGTTCCGTCCCCTCGTGGGCAGCAATGGGACGGCCTGACGGAGTCGGCGCCGAGCAGTCCGTCCGGGTCTCGCCCCGCCTGTCGGCGGTGACCCGCTTCGCGGGAGCCCCCGCTTCGCCGGCCACCTCCCCCAAGGCGGCCGGCGAAGCGGGGAGAGGCCCGGTCCACGATGTGTCAATCGCGCAGCGTGGCGCTGGGGGTGTCGCCGTACGCGGCCCGATAGGCGGCGGCGAAGCGGCCTCGGTTGTAGAAGCCCCACCGGAAGGCGATCGCCGTGACGGTCCGGGTCGCGGGGTCGGCGGCGAGCAGTTCGCGGCGTACGTGATCGAGTCGGACCCGGCGCAGGTACTGCCGTGGGGTCATCCCCAGATGACGGCGGAAGGCGAGCTGTATCGCGCGGGCGCTGACGTGGGCGGCGGCCGCGATGTCGGCGGACCCGATGTCGGCGTGCGCGTTCTCGTCGATGAACGCGACGGCTCGGCGCAATGTCTCGGGGCGGGCGTCGCGGCTGTCGTGCGGGGCGGGCGCGGCCAGTGCGTTGCTGGGGAAGACCGTCAGTGCGGCGGCGGCCAGCATCCGGGCGGTGCTGCCGGCGATCAGCGGGCTGGCCGCGGCCTCGCTGTCCTCCAGGAGCTCCCGGGCGAAGACGGCCGCGCGCCGCCACTGCTCGGCGGCTGCCGGGGAGACCGGGCGCAACGAGTCGAACCGCAGCGGGGTACGTGGCCCGCCGGGCAGTTCGGCGGTGACCTTTGCGAGCGCGACACGGGGCACTGTGATGATCCCGGCCCGGAACCCGACACACCGGACCAGGTAGTCGGCGCCGGGGAAGCTGCCCAGGCAGACGTCCCCGGCGATGTACCCCTCGGTGTCCTTGCCCAGTTCCGCGTGTGTGCCGCCGGTGACGATCGTGGTGACCGACAGGTCGTCGGTGCCGCTCAGGTGCAGAGTCACGTCGGGTGGCATGGTGAAGTCGACGTAGCTCAGCCCGCCGACGCTCACCTGGGAGATGGACACCGGCGACGTCAGCTCAACGCGCCCGGTCCGTGGCGGCCCGGCGCTGTACATCCGGTTGACGAAATCCTGCGCCTCGTCCGGGTCCGACGTGGCGAACTCGAAGCGTCGTGGTGCGTTTTCCACGGCTTGCGGATCGGTCATGACAGCCCTCTTTCCGGGCCGGGTACACAGGGGCACGCCTGGCCGCGCCCTGCGCAGGCGCAGTCGGCTTCGTGGGCTGGGACCGATCAGGCGGGTGCCGGTCGACGCCGGGTCGAGCTGTTTCGCACGAGGCTACGCGCGGGGGCGGCCTCCAACCAGGGACCGACCGGCCCATGATGGGAGGTACCGCCTGGACCGGTACGAGCGGCAATCAGCGGGCCCCCGCCCGCCTAACCCGTCAGCCCCTCCAGGGACTTGCCCTTCGTCGCGGTGGACAGCGTGAGTGTGAGGACGCAGCCGACCCCGAGGACGACGCAGATCAGGCTGAACACGCCGGTGAAGCGCAGCGACGCGTACATGGTGCCGATGAGCATGGGCGCGACGATGCCGCCGACCCGGCTGAACGCGTCCGACGTGGCGGCCGCCATGGACCGCAGCTGGGTGGGGTAGACCTCGGGCAGGTAGGTGTAGAGGGGCGCGTACAGCCCGTTGAGGAAGAAGCCGAGGAGCAGGCTCAAGAGCAGGACCAGCAGGTCGGTCTGGGCCAGGGACAGCAGGTAGGCGCAGAGCGTCGAGGCCGCGAGGCAGGTGACGATGGACCACTTGCGGTCCGTCCGGTCGGCGAGTCGGGCCGCCGGGTAGTAGCCGAGCACCTGCGCGAGTTCGACCAGGAGCGCGTAGCTGAAGCTGTCGGTGATGCTCATGCCCCGGTCGAGCAGCATGCTGGGCAGGAACGTCAGGAACCCGTAGTAGGCGAAGCTGGCGACGAAGAACATGCTCCACACCACGACGGTCTGCCGCAGGTACGGGCCGCGCCACAGCCCCGCGAACTGCGCGGCGGCACCCAAGTCGGCCGGGGGCGCGGCCGGTGCGGCGGGTTCGGGGTCGGGCAGCGGCCGGCCCGTGCGCCGGTGCACGGCGTCCTCCAGCTCGGCGACGACCGACTCGGCCTCGTCGTCGCGCCCCTTGAGCAGCAGATAGCGCGGCGACTCCGGCAGATTGCGCCGCCACCACAGCGCGAGGACGACGGGCAGCCCGACGAGGACGAGCCCCCAGCGCCAGCCGTGTTCGACGCGGGCGACGACGAACGTGCCGATGAGTGCGGCGAGCACGTAGCCCATGCCGAAGAATCCGGCGAGGGAGCCGACGAAGGTGGCGCGCGTCTTGAGCGGCGCGAACTCGGCCAGGTACGGAATGACGATGTTGACGTTGACGCCGACGCCCACCCCCGCGAGGAAGCGCAGGGCCAGCAGGAAGCCGAAGTCGGGCGAGGCAGCCGACAGGAGTGTGCATCCGCTGTACAGGACCAGCGACCACAGCAGCAGCGGCTTGCGGCCCACCCGGTTGCCGAGGAGCGCCAGCGACAGGTCGCCGACCAGGGCGCCCGCAAGGGTGGCGCTGGCGATCATGCCCTGTTCGGTGCCGGTGAGCGCGAACGCCGTCGTGATCAGGGGCAGCAGGAACGACATGATGCCGAGGTCGAGGCCGTCGAGCGTGGTACTCAGGCCGCCTTGGGTGAGGATGCGGCCCTGGATCCAGGTCATGGGGAGCCGGTCGATGCGGGCGGTCAGCCGGGCGACGCGTGCGTCGCGATCGTCCGCCACCGGCGCCGTGAGGTCCGCCGGTGGGGCGCCTGGTTTGCGTGGCCTGTCCTCGGTCTGTTCGGATGTCATGGCCCGTCGCCTTTCGATTGGTGGGCGGCCCCGGTCCGTTGCCGTGGAGCAAGGGCCGCCCCTGTTGGGCGGGTTGGGGTCGGGCGGCGCGCTGGAACGGGCCGCCCGACCTCGCGTTCAGATGCCGGCGTCGGCCGTGAGGACGTCGGCGTAGAGGCGCATCCAATTGCCGCCGACGACGGCCTGCGCCTCGTCGGTGCTGAGGCCGACGCCGACGAGGGCGTCGAGGACTTGAGCGAGTCCGGAGGCGTCGGTGAGCCACTCGTGGGTCTCGCTGTCGGTCGAGGCGGGGCTCAGGTCGGCGCCGCGCTGGGCGCTGCGGGTCCAGCGGCCCTGGCGCATCCACCCGAACTCGGCGGGGCCCGCCTTGGGGCTGAGGTCGGTGCCGATGGCCACGTGCCGCACCCCGACGAGGTCGACGGTGCGGGCGACCATCGTGCACCAGTCGGCGAGGCTGCCCGCGTAGTGCCCGCAGATCGACCGGTACGTCGCCAGTCCGACGACACCGTCGCGCGCGGCGAGCGCCGTGAGCGTGGCGTCGTCGGCGTTGCGCGGATGGTCGTACAGGGAACGGGGGTTGGCGTGCGTGAGCGCCACCGGGCGCGCCGAGTGCTCGATCGCCTCGCGCCGGGTACGGTCGCCCGAGTGGGAGAGGTCGACGAGCATGCCCGCCGCGTTCATCTCCCGCACGACCTCGCGCCCGAAGCGGGTGAGCCCCGGATCGGACATCTCGTAACAGGATCCGCCGAACTCGTTGTTGTTGTTGTACGTCAGCTGCATGACGCGCAGCCCCATGGCGTGGAAGTGCCGCACGAAGCCGAGCCGTCCCTGCAGCGGGCTGGCGTTCTGGGCGCCCAGGAGGATGCCGGTACGTCCCTCGGTGCTCGCCCGTTCGATGTCGGCGGCGGTCCGCACGGGCACGACGAGGTCGGCGTTGGCGGCCAGCAGGTCGTGCCAGGCCGCGAGGGCGTCCATGGTCTCGACCGCGTCCTCCCAGAACGCGACGGTGGCGGTCGCGCAGGTCACGCCGCCCGCGCGCAGCTGGAGGAACACCTCGCGGTCGTAGGGGCCGCACTGCAGTCCGTCGATGACGTGCGGGGCGGGGCCGGTCATGAGGCAAGCTCCACCGGCTCGTCCTCGCCGACCTCGGCGAGGATCCGACCGTCGGGCCCGTAGAGCGAGTCACCGGCGTGGGTGCGCGACAGCGGGCTGTCGGGGGTGAGCGCTGTCTCCGCCTCCGCGACGAAGCGCCGCCACAGCGCAGCGTCGACCGGCACTCCGTACGTGAGCCCGCGCAGGTCCGCGCCGTCGGGTCCGGGCCGGGGTCCGGCGGGCGAACGGCGGGCGGTGACCGTGCCGGTGGCGAACTCCAGGTCGACGCCGTGCCGGTGGGCCGCCGGGAGCAGTGCGCGTACCGCCCAGTCGTCGCCCGGCGCGTCCAGGGTCACGGCGCCGCCGTCCAGGGCACCGGCGATCGCCAGGTCGAGCAGGTCGGGCGCGGTCGCGAGGGGCGGCTGTGCGGTGGGCTCGGGGAACTGCGCCGCGCCGTCGCGCAGTTGGGGCCGCAGGTGGCGGGCGCGCAGCGCGGGCAGCGCGTCGAGCAGGTGGACCAGGCCGTCCAGGCCGTGGGTCTCGGCGCTGACGACGAGGTCGCGGGTGGCGGCCACCGAGCCGTGCGGGACGGCGGTGGTCAGCAGGACGCGGCCGGTCATCAGGCGCAGCTCGCGCACCGAGACCCGGATGTCCGGGGGCGCGGGCCGGGAGTGGAGGGTGGTCATGCGGTCTCCTTGTGGAGCGCGCCGGCCGGGCGGGCGGGCAGCGTCCAGTCGTCGTGGTCGTGCAGGTCGAGATCGTGGCGGGTGGGCGCGCCGTGGAAGAGCAGGCCCAGGACGTTGCGTCCGGCGGAGTCGGCGGTCTTGTCGAGGCCGTGGACCGCGGAGTTGAGGAACCGCACGAGGTGGGCGGGGACGAAGGCGTCGTCGGCGATGTTCATGTGCGGGCTGTGCAGCACGGTGTCCGAGAGGCCCTGGACGCGGGTCACGGTGTCGCGGTGCTCGGGATGGCGCACGCAGAAGGCGCCGGTGCTCTCGCCCGCCCGCGCCGCGCTCAGGTCCCGGTGGAGGGCCTGAACCTGTCGGGGCACGTTGACCTGCCAGTCGAGTCCTTCGGTGACCTCGTCGCGGGGCCCGCGCCGGGGCTCCTCGGCGGCGCGCGACTTGTACCAGACGTGGCGCAGCGCGCCGGGCGCGGACAGGTCCAGGTCGAGGGCCCAGCGGTAGTGCGCGTCAAGGTGGTCGCGCAGGGCGCCGACGCTCTGCTCGGGGCGAGCGGTGAGCGTCTCGTCGACCCGCTGCCGGTCCACGAGGGGGTCGGTGAGGTCGGGCACGCTGTCGATGAGCACCCCGGCGAGCACTTCGACGGTCTGCTCGTCGAGCTCGGCCGTCCACCGCGCCCACAGCCGGGGCAGTGCGTCGTCGCTCTCCCCCGGCGCTGCCGTGTCGAGCGGCGTCAGTGCCTGCTGCAGGGACGGGGCCAGCGTGCGGGGCGGGGTGAAGGCGTCGTACGTCGTGGGGTCCTGCTCGTAGAAGCGGGCGGTCCGCTCGATCGCGGCGCGGATCGCGGACAGGTGCGCTGCGCCGCGCCGGGCGTTCAGTGCCTGGTCGAGGGCCTGTTCGCGCAGGCTCAGCCAGCGGTCGACGAGGCGCGGGTGGTTGTTGGCGAAGAAGACCAGGCCGAGCGCGGAGGCGTTGCCAAGGCCCAGGCAGCGTCGCAGCTCCGGGTCGAACCGGTGGGCCTGCGGGTTGCGGGCACGGGCGAGGTGTTCGGCGAGGTCGGCGGCGAACTCCCGCATCAGGTAGGCGGCGAGCATCTGGGCGTGCAGCGGGGTGGCCAGGGGGTGGTTGTCGGGGAGCGCGGCGAAGGAGCGGGTGCCGAAGGTGCCGTTGCCGTCCAGGCCGGTGTTTCGCATCAAGTAGCCGACTTCCCACAGTCGTTCGGCGTCGGGCGTGCGGCCCGCGGCGAGACTTTCCACGACGTGCTCGAACAGGCGCAGGCTGCGGTTCGACCGGCACCACACCAAGGTGTGGCCGGTGGCCCGCCCTTCGTACAGCTTCGGCATCTCCCGTTCGGTGTGCGCGAGGTCGGCCTCGTCCGCGACGCCGTCGAAGAGCGCGCCCGTCATGTCCCAGTCGGTGCCGACGATCCGGCTGGTACGGCCCTCCAGGCGGGGCCGGAAGGAGAAGGCGACGAAGTCGAGCGGGCCGCTCGGGGTCCACACGCGGTAGCGGGCCCGGCCGCGGGCCTCGTCGTCGACGGCGAACTCGACCGCTTCGACCGTCCAGTGCTGCGCCAGCATGCGGTTGACCAGGGCGCGGCTCGCACTGAGCCGGGTGGGCGGGAGTTGGGCGAGGCGTTCGGGGCGCAGGAGGTCGGCGGGGGTGCGCGGGGCGGGTTCGGGGACGTCGGCCCGGTCGGGGACGGATGAGGGCATGTTCATGCACAGTCCTGGTGGTGTGGTGGGTGAGGGTTGCCCATCGCGGGGCGGGGGCGGGAATGCGGTACGGGAAGCCGCAGGCCGGGGCCGGCCCGTACGGTGCGGCGGCCCTTCGCTGGGGCCGGCGCGGACCGGATCAGCCGTGCAGGCCGAAGGCGCCGCTGGTGTCGAGTCGCAGGAGTGACTCGATCTCGCGGGCGGCCGGGCGCAGGACGGCGAGCGCGTGGGCCGTGGCGATGCGGTCGCGGGGACCGTGGACGCTGAGCGCGGCGACGACCTCGTCGTCGTGGCGGTGCAGCGGGACGGCGAGCGCGGTGAGCCCGTCCTCCTCGTCGTCGGTCGAGGTCGCCCACCGGGTGCCCCGGACGACGGCGAGCGCGTCGGGGTCGGGCATGGCGACGCCGCGTTCGCGCAGCGGGCCGACGATGTCCGGTGAGCACAGCGCGGCGAGCAGCCGCCCGGAGGCGCTGGAGGTCAGGCTCAGCCGGTCTCCCAGGAGCAGGGTCGCGTGCAGGGACCGGCCGGGCTCGGCGCGCTGCACGACCCGGGCGGTGTCCGTGTCGAGGACGGCGATGCTGACGACCTCGCCGGCCTGCTCCGCGGCGTGTTCCAGCAGGGGCGCGGTGCGCTCGCCGATGCCGGCCTGGCGCAGCGCCGCGTGCCCGAGGTGGGCCGGTCGCAGGGTGAGCCGGTACGCGCCGTCGGGGAGCTGCTCCATCCAACCCGCGGACTCCAGCGTGACCAGTTGGCGGTGGGTCTCGGCCCGGGAGGTGCCCATGGCCCGCGCCAGGGCCGAGACGCGGACGGGCTCGGTGGCGTCGGCCAGCACATCCAGCAGGGTGAGGATCTTGACGACCGTGCCCAACGGAGGCGTGGCCGGGCCTGAACCCTTGGGCCCGGCGGAGCCTGTCACAATATTCATGACACCGTCCTTCTGTGAGAGACGGCGGGACTTTAGGTAGCGGCCGGGCGTTGCACAAGGGGCTGCCGCGTTAATTCCTGATCACGGGGCCGAGGGGGTAAGGCGGCCCCCAACTTCTGCTGTGGCTGCTACGCCTCACCACCCGCGTCGTGACGCCTGCCCGCCGCGAACACCGCCTCGACGGACTGCAGCGCCTCCAGGTCGGCGAGCGGGTCGCCGGCCACCACGAGGACGTCCGCGCCGTAGCCGGGTGTGAGCTGCCCGGTCGTCTCGTCGAGGCCCAGCGCGTGAGCGGCTTCCGTCGTGGCCATCGCGAGGATGCGGTCGGTGGGCAGGCCCAGGTGCGCGTAGAAGGTGAGGCTGGCGGACAGGCCGTCGAATCCGGCGCGCTGGACGCCCGCGTCGGTGCCCGCGATCATCCGCGCACCGGCCTCGGCCGTCCGGCGTACGGCGCCGAACATGGCCTCGGCACGCTCCGCCCCGAAGATCTTCGGCAGCATCCGCCAGTGCGGGCTGATCGTCGGGCAGACGTAGATGTTCCGCTGGACGATCTGGTCGAGCACGTCCTGGCGGACCTCGAATCCGTCGGCCGTCATCCACGTGCAGTGCTCGATGGTGTCGACTCCGGCCGCGACCGCGGCGCCGATGCCGTCCGCGCCGTGCGCGTGCGCGGCGACGGGCAGCCCGGCGCGGTGCGCCTCGTCGACGAGCGCCTCCAACTCCGCCTGGGAGAACTGGGTTTCCCAGCTGTTGGCCCCGCCCTCGGTGAGCCGTCCGCCGGTCTCCATGACCTTGACGACCCCGGCTCCGGCCTCCGCGTTGCGCCGGACGAGCCGCCGGGCCTCGTCGGGGCCTGAGACCTCGCCGCCGAGGAACCAGCAGTGGCCACGGGGCGTGGTGACGGGCATCGTCGCCGAGACGATACGCGGACCGACGGCGGCGCCCTCCCGGATGTCCCCGCCGAGCCGCACCGCGAGACCGTTGCGGTCACCGAGATCGCGGGCCGTCGTCACTCCGGAGCTCAGCAACTGCCCCGCCCGCCCGGCCATCGCGGCGAACAGCGCCTCGTCGTCCTGCTCCTGGAGCGTGGCGACGGGCTCCGGTCCCGCGTCGAAGCAGAGGTGCACATGGGCATCGATCAGGCCCGGGAGTACCGTCCCGCCGGGAAACGCGAGCCGAGGCTCGTCCGGCCGCGCCTGGCGCTCGACCTCCTCGCGCGGGCCGACACCGGCGATGACGCCCTCCCGTACGAGGACGGCCCCGTCGGCGACGGCGTGACGATCGGGTCCGGCGAGGACCTGCGCGGCAGTGATCAACATGAGACGCGGCTCTCTTTCGCATGCGAGGAACGTCGGCGGCTGGAGGACAGGAGCTGGACAGCAGGACATCAGAAAGAGCGGGGAGTGCTGGGTTGTACGCGCCACTCCGGCCCCGCGATGTCATCCTTTCCGCCACCGGGTCACGGCAGCATCTCGTCCGCCCCTCCCCTCCGTACGCACCTCCCGGCGTCGAACAGCACGACGTCCTCGGCGACCGCGCGTACGGCGGGAAGGTCGTGGCTGATGAACAGCAGCGCCGTGGCGGCGGGCGCGAGGAGGTCCGGCAGTGCATCGAGAACCCGCTCCCGCGAAGCCGTGTCCAGGGCCGATGTCACCTCGTCGCAGACCAGGAGCGCGGGCCGCGCGGTCAGGGCGCGCACGAGCGCGCAGCGTTGCAGCTGGCCGCCGGAGAGCCGGTCGGGTGTGCGGTCCAGGAGCGCCCCGTTCAGTCCCAGCGCATCGGCGGTCCTCCGCGCTTCGGCCTCCGCCTCCTCGCGCGACAACCCGCGCAACAGCCGTGCGGTGTCGCCGAGTTGTGCGGCGATCGGGCGGTGCCCTTCGAAGGAGTCCGCGCTGTTCTGGTGGACGTATTGGACGAGCCGGCGCTGTGCGGTGCCGCGGCGATCGATCCGGGCGGGGAGCGGTGCCCCGTCGACGCGGATCTCGCCGGACGTCGGCGTGGTCAGTCCGGCCAGGACGCGGGCGAACGTCGTCTTGCCCGAGCCCGAGGGTCCGAGCAGCGCGGTGCTGCTGCCGGGTGGGAAGGACATCGACACCGGTCCGGCGAGGAGGGTGCCGGGCCGTCGGCGTACAGCGACATCCCGGGCCTCGACTCCGCCTGCCGGTACGGAGGTCGAGCCCTCACCCTGTAGCGCCGCTCGGCTCGCCGCGCTCGTGCGGTGTTCCGCCGCGAGGAGCCTGCGGGTGGCCTCGTGTCGTGTGGGTGCGGCTGCGAGAGGGCCGAGGACGTCGCCCGTGAGCCCGTCGTCCACGGCCCGTCCGTGCTCCAGCACGACAACCCGGTCCGCCGTCCTGCGCACCAACGGCAGGTCGTGGCTGAGCAGCAGGATTGCTGCGCCGTCGTCCGCGAGGCCGCGGAGCGTGCGGCCGAGGTCCTGTGCGAGGGCGGGGTCGAGGCCGCTGGTGGGTTCGTCGAGGACGAGCAGGCGTGCGCCCGTCACCAGGGCGGACGCCAGGGCCAGTCGCTGCTGCTGGCCGCCGGAGAGCTGGTGCGGGAAGCGGCGACGTACGCCGTCCCGGTCAAGTCCCGCGACGGCCAGCGCGTTCGCCGCGGCCGTCTTCCGGGCAGCGCGTCCCGTGTGGCCGAGCGCGGCCAGTTCCGTGAGGACGGCGCCGACCCTGCGGACCGGGTCGAGTACGGATTCGGGGTGCTGGGGCAGATGGGCGACGCGGCCCGCCCGCGCCGAGCGGCGTCCCGCCGGGTCGAGCGCCAGCAGTTCCTCGCCCTCAAGCCGTACGCGTCCGCTCAGACGCACGGAGCCGCGCGAGGCGCCGAGCGCGGCCAGGCCCAGTGTGGTCTTGCCGCTTCCGGAGGGGCCGACGACCGCGACCACGGTGCCCGCCCGTACGGTCAGTCCCACCCCTTCGAGGAGCGGAGCCCCCTCAGCGTGCGCCGACACCGACGGGACGTCCAGCAGCGGTGGGGCGACGGGCCCGGTCACGTGGTCCTCCTGCGGCGCGCGAGCGTCCGGTCGACGAGCAGGTTGCCCCCGACGCACAGCAGCGTGAGCAGCCCCGCGGGCACGAGCACGGCGGCGGGCTGGGTGAACAGGGCGGCGCTGTTGCGCTCGATGAGGACCGCCCAGTCCGGCGAGGAGGCGGGCAGTCCGAGGCCGAGGAAGTTGGCGGACGCCAGCAGGTACAGCACGACCGGGAACCGGCCGCCCGCGTCGGTGGCCAGCGGCGCCGCCAACTCCCGCGCCAGATGGCGCAGATGGATGTACGTCCAGCCGTGCCCCTGCATCCGCAGGGCCTCGACGACCGTACGGGAGCCGGGGGCGAGGGCCGCACCTCGTACCAGGCGTGCAACGGCGGGGACTTGGAGCACCCCGGCGACGGTCATCAGCCACAACCAGTGGCGGTGGCCGGTCGCCGCCAGTGTCATCAGCACCAGCAGGCCGGGGAAGGCGAGGAGCAGGTCCAGGGTGCGCATCACCGTCTCGTCGACGAGGCGACTTGGGCCCGCCGCGAGCAGGCCCAGCGGAACCCCGAGCACCGTCCCCACCACGAGTGCGGCCAGGGCGCTGCCCACCACCGACGCGCCGCCGCGCAGCACGAGCGCGAGCACGTCGCGGCCCAGCACGTCCGTGCCCAGCGGATGCCCCGCGCCGGGAGCCTGCGACGGCAGCGCGCCCGGCCGGGGCGCCTCGGACCCGGCCACCAACGGGCCGAGCAGGGCGAGCAGTACGGGAACGCCCAACGCGATCAGGGCGATCCACGGTCGGCGCCCGACCGGCGTCCCGGTCCCGGTGACGGTCGCCATCACGCCGTCACCTCGCGGCGGGGAGCGAGGCGGTGTGCGACCAGGTCGCCCAGCAGATTCACGATCACGGCCGTACCGGCGAACAGCAGCGCGTACGTCTGCACTTGGGGCAGGTCACGGTTCTGGACCGCCTCGACGAAACCGTTGCCGAGGCCGCTGAATCCGAACACGGCCTCCACCAGTACGGCGCCGCCGAGGAGCCCTTCCACGCAGCGGGCGTACTGCTGCGCCGCCGGGCCGAGCGCTCCCGGCAGTACGTGTCGCAGCACCACGGTCCGCTCGCGTACGCCGAGGAGCCGCAGGTGTTCGGCGACCGCGCCGTGCCGCTCCGCCGCGACCCCGACGCGTATCTGCCGTGCCAGATCGCACACGTGACGTGCCGTCAGTACGACGACCGGCAGCACCAGGGCGGCGGGCTGCGCGAGCAGTGCGCCCGTGTCCATGCCGACGGCGGTGGCGGGCAGCAGGCCTGCCCACAATGACAGCGAGGCGACCAGCAGCAGCCCGAGCACGAACTCCGGTACCGCGTGCAGCACAACCGCCGCCGCGTTCAGGGCGCGGTCCACGCGGCTGCCCTCGCGCAGGCCCGACACCGTGCCGACGAGCGGGGCGAGCACGGTGACGAGGACCAGCGCCGGGAGGCCGATCAGGAGCGTCACACCGACACGGCGGCCGATGTCGTCGCCGACCGGGAGTCCGGTGGTGAGGGACTGCCCCGGCTCGCCGGTGAGCAGGTGCCCGAGCCAGTGTCCGAAGCGGGTCCAGGCCGGTTCGTCGAGACCCAACTGCTCGCGCAGCGCCGTGACTTGTTCGGGGGTGCCGAGTTCACCGCGGAGCACGTCCGCCGTGTCGCCGGGCAGCAGCGTACCGACGGCGAACACGGCGACGAGCACCACCAGGCACTGCACGAGGGCGAGCAGGCAGCGTCGGGCGATGTAGGCGCGCACGCCGTCAGCCGACGCGGACGCGGTCGAAGCGGGCCCAGTCGTGCGAGTTCGGTGGCGCGGCGCGCAGGCCGCTCACCGTGCGGGCGATGGCGTCGTTGGCGTCGGAGAACGCCCACACCAGAAGTCCTGACTCCTCGCGGGCGATCTTCTGGGCGCGCGCGAGCAGGTGCAGCCGCTCCTGTTCGTCGCGGGTGGTGCGGGCCCGGTCCAGGAGGGTGTCGAACTTCTTCGAGGCGTACTGGGTCTGGTTGCGGGCGGCCCCGCCGCGCACCCGCTGCTGCAGGAAGTCGGAGACGGGCAGGGTGGAGGTCGTGTTGAAGGCGGCCACCCCCTTGGTCCTGATCTCGCTGAAGTAGGTACTGGAGGCGCGGGTGTTGGCGGACACCTTCAGGCCCACTTCGCGCAGTTGCCGTGCCATCAGCTCGACGGCCGGTTCCCAGGCGGCGTCGACGGAGCTGGTCTCCACGGTGACGCGCAGCCCGTGGGCGCCCGCCTCCTTGACGAGCCTGCGGGCCTCGTCGACATCGCGCTCGCGGGGCTTGAGGTCGTCCGGGTAGCCGCGCAGGCCGAGCCCGAACAGGTCGTTGCCGGTCTCACCGTGCCCGGCGAGCGCGATCCGGACCAACGCCTCGCGGTCGATGCCCAGTTGCACGGCGCGTATCAGGCGGGAGTCGTCGAACGGCTTGCGTCCCGTGCGCAGGAGCAGTTGCTGCGCGGTCGCGCGCTTCGCGGTCAGCAGTCGCGTGGAGCCGTCCTTCTTCAACCGCTCCACGGAGGCTCCGGCCATGTCGGCCCCGTAGTGCACCTGCCCGGACAGCAGGGCGTTGAGCCGCGCCGACTCCTCGTTCGCGGGGACGATCTCCAGCTCGGCGATGTGCGGGGCGCCGTCCCAGTGGTCCGCCCAGCGCCGGTAGCGGGCAGTGCCGCCGGGCGTGAACGAGACGTAGGTGAAGGGCCCGGAGCCGACCGGCTTGCGGAAGTCGGTCGTCCCGTCGGGGACGATCTCGGTACCGGGGCCCGCGAAGACGGTGGGGAACTCGAAGTTCGGTGCCTTCAGGACCAGCACGACATCGCGCGCGCCGTCGGCCTTGCTGGCGGTGAAGTCGATCGCGGAGAGCAGCACCTGCGAGGGCGAGCCGGTCTTGGGGTCGGCGGCGCGACGGTAGCTGTAGAGAACGTCCTTGGCCGTGACCGGCTTTCCGTCGTGGAACTGTGCCGCGCGCAGACGGACGCGCCACCGCGTGCCGGACGCGTCGCTCTCCCAGGACTCCGCGAGCCGCTTGCGGACCGACATGTCGTCCGCGTACGTGCCGAGGGTGTCGTACAGGGCCTTGGCGCGCGCCTGGTCGACGAAGTTCGGGGCGACGTGCGGGTCCAGCGTCTCCCCGGATCCGCCGGAGGTGAACGCCGCGCGGAACCGGTCGCCGCCTCCGCCGTCCTTCGTGTCACCGCCGCAGCCGCTGAGCAGACCGGTGCCGGCCAGTGCCAGGGCGCCCCCTCCTGCCAGCACGCCACGCCTGCCAGGTTGCGATCGCCGCTCCGGTTGCGTCCGGACATGCGTCGTCACATCGATCCTCTCCGGGGTGTCCTCGCCCCTGCTGTTGGACCGACGACGGGTCAGTCTCCTGGCTCCCGGATCGCCGCTCGCCTCCGCCTTCCCGTCCGCTCGCGCGGGCAGTGGCGTGCGGGAGGATCGCTTCCCGGTCACAGTGGCGGGACCGCGCCGGATTCACACCGGCTTCCTGGCCCCCGTCGCCTCGTGCGCCCATTGTGGCGCACGTGGCAAGAGACACCTGTACCCGGTGGGCGTCACACGACGGCCGTCTTCCGGTGGCGGCAGAACACCTCTCCCGCCGCGTACCAGATCGCCCCCCCTGCACGATGGGCGTCATGCGCCGGTCGCTGCCTTCCGGACCAGGCTGTTCAGGTCCTCCACGGAGGCCGGACCGAAGTCCAATTCGTCATGAGGGTCAGGCCCGCCCGTGTGCAATCAGGGCCGCATGAGGCAGGACCAGTGCGCCGTCCGGGTCGGTGAACTCCGCGCACAGTGAATCGAAGTGGTGCCTGATCTCGTCGATGACCGCCGAGGGCTGGCTCGTCACGATCTGGCCGATCGTCGCCACTCCGGCGGCCGGTCCGCTCCACCATTCCTCGGGCGTCGTCCGGTGGTCCCAGGTCACGGTGTCACTGACGACGTCCTTCAGACCCGCCTCGCCGAGCAACGCTGCGAAGCCTTGTTCCGTACGCAGGAAGTCGTCCCCGGGGGCGAGACCCGGCAGGTGTGCGGGGCGGGTGACGCCTGCCGCCTCGACGGCTCGCCCCAGGAGCGTCTGCCCGGAGGCGGCGGGAACTCCCCAGATGGTGACGGCTGTCCGCCCGCCGGGACGCGTCACCCGGCGCAGCTCCGTCAGGGCTTCCCGAGGTTGCCCGACGTGGTTGAGGACGAAGTTCCCGATCACGGCGTCGAACTCGTCGTCCGCGAAGGGGAGATGGGGCAGCGCGGCGAGCCGTACGTCGGCGTCGGGAGCCGCCGGCGCGGCCCGCGCGACCATGCCGGGTTCGGCATCCACCGCCGTCACCTTCGCTCCCCGCCCACAGGCGAGCGCGGCAGCGGTGCCCGTGCCCGTCCCCACGTCGAGAACCCGCACGCCCGCCCCGACCCGCACCCCGGCAGCGTCGAGGAGTCCGGGCACCGGATATGCGCAGAGCTTGGCGAAACTCGCGGCATAGGCATCGGCGCGCCCCGCCCACGTCCGCCGCTCGGACTCGTCGAACGCCGTCTGCACCGCTCGTCCCCTCCCCCGGAGCGGCGTCCGCCGCACCGACAATCCCGCCGTGCCGACGCCAACCCATGAGTGATCAACGGGGGCCGGAGATCGGAAACCCGCACCCACCACGGCCCGCCACCTCACACGTTCCGCTCCCCCAGCCGGTGCGGATGTGCCGGGTACACGCCGAGGACGCGCACCTCGGACGAGAAGAAGCGCAGTTCCTGGAGCGCGAGGGCCATACGTGGTTCGTCGGGGTGGCCCTCGATCTCGACGTAGAAGCAGCTCGGGTTGAGGCCCGCGCCCATCTGATAGCTCTCGATCTTGGTGAGGTTCACCCCGCTGCTGGCGAAGCCGCCGAGCGCTTTGTACAGGGCGCTCGGGATGTTCCGTACGGCGAAGAACAGGCTCGTCATGGTCGGCCCGCCGGACACGGGGGCGAAATCGGCGTCACGGGACAGGATGACGAACCGCGTGGTGTTGTCCGGGTTGTCCTCGACGCCCTCCTGCAACACGTCGAGACCGTAGTGCCCGGCCGCGGCCGGCGGGGCGAGCGCCGCGTGCCGGGGGTCGTTCAGCTCCGCCACCTCGCGGGCGGACCCGGCGGTGTCGTCGCTGACGTGCGTGCGCCAGCCGCCCGCGCGCAGAAGCTTTCGGCACTGCCCCAGGGCATGCACGTGGCTGCGGACGCACTCCACGCCGTCGAGCGACGCCCCCGGCACCCCCATGAGGTCGAAGCGGATGGCGTGGAAGTACTCGCCGACGACGAACAGGCCGGACTCCGGGAGGAGGTGGTGCACGTCGGCGACGCGACCGGCCGTGGAGTTGTCCACCGGGATCACCGCCAGGTCGGCGGAGCCCAACGTCACCGCGTCCAGCGCCTGTTCAAAGCTCACGCAGGGCAGTTCCGTGCTCCCCGGGAACAACGTCTGGGCGACGGTCGCCGAATTGGAGGCGTGTTCGCCTTGGTACGCGATGCTGGTCACAGGGGTTCACTTCCGGTGGGTGGGCCGTTGCCGTCGAGCAAGGGTTCAACAAGAGACCCAACCCTGTCACCTCGGTTCCCCGGGCAGCGGCTGGGCATCCGGCGCTTTTCGGTCAGTGGCGGCCGATGGCCGAAGCGGTGTCCGGGATGGACGGATTCTCCCCGAAGCGGTGGGGGTTCCAGTGGGCCTGGAGTTCGGGCTCGCCGTCGCCGCCTTCGACGAGGCCCGCGAGGTACTCCCCCATGAACGCGGCGAACTTGAACCCTTCCCCGCTGTCCCCGCAGGCCAGCACCACGCGCGGGTGGGTCCGGCCGACGACGAAGTCCCCGTCCCCGGAGTCGGTCCAGGTGCACACCTGGCCGGCCAGGACATGGGGCGGGACGGCGGTGAGGTCACGTGCCACGCGGGCGCGGATCGCCTCGGTGCGCTCCGGGACCACCGGGCGTTCGAGGTCGTCGCCCAGGGTGTCTCCGGCCAGGGCCCGGAGCGGGTGGTCGATGCCCACTTTGTAGCCGCGCTCCCCGTTCGGCATGGCGTAGATGCCCGGTCCGCCGCCCGTCCCGCAGTCGACCAGGCCGGGCAGGTCGGGTGCCGGCGGCGTCCCGCCGGGGTCTCCGAAGTACGTGACCTGTTCGACGTACGGTCGCAGGGTCAGTCGCAGTCCGAGACCGGGCAGCAGCTCGGGTGTTCCAGGGCCCGCCGCGAGCAGCACCTGGTCGGCCCGGAGGGCTTCGCCTCCGTCGGTCCGTACGGTCGCGTGGGTGTCACCGGGCTCGACGGCACGGACGCGTCGGTGCGGCAGATACGTGCCACCGGCGGCCGTGAAGGCGTCGAGCGCTCCGCGCAGCAGGCGGTCCGCGTGCACGACGCCGCCCTGTTCGACGAAGAGCGCGTCGCGGCCGTCCGGGCGCAGACCGGGGAAGACGTCCCCGACGCGGTCGGCGGTGACCCGGTCGAACCGGGCGGCCACGGCTTCCAGGGCCCGCGTCACGTCGGGCAGCGAGGCGTCGTCGCGCCAGAGCACACCGGTGCGGCGGAACACGGGCGCGCCGAGACGCTCACCGAGGCGCTCCATCGCCGCGACCGTGCCGAGCAGCGCGCGGGCCCGCCACACTTGGGTGTCCGCGAGCCGCCACAGGCGGCTGCTGCCCCCGCTGGAGGCCAGGGGCCCACCGGACTCGAAGCGGTCGATCAGGGTGACCGCATGGCCGCGGTCCTGCAGTCGCAGGGCCGCGGGCAGACCCCAGGCGCCTGCCCCGACGACGATCACTGAGTGCTTGTCCACCATGGTGCTGCTCGCCTTTGGTTCGGTGTCCGACGCTTCCGTGGGCAAGTTAACGCGTCGGCAGTCGCAGCCGGTCAGTTCAGGTCGCTGCTGTACCGCCGGCTCTGGTCGCAGACAGCCCCGACGCCGATGAACAGCGCACCCGCGAGGAACAGCAGCGAGACACCCCAGGTCGCATGGGACGGGGAGGCCTGCACGATGGCGAAGGCGGCCAGGGGTGCCAGGCCGCCGGAGAACGCTCCGCCCACCTCGCGCCCGGTTCCCAGGCCTGTCCCCCGCACGGCGGGCGGGAACTGGCGGGCGAGGAAGGCGCCCTGGGCGGAGAGCAGCGCGGGCACCGTGATGCCGGTGGCGAGGGTGAGTCCGAGCCAGATCAGCCAGCTGTTGCGGGTGTCCAGGAGCCAGAAGAACGGGAAGGCGAGCGCCGCGGTGGCCACCGCGCTGAAGATGACCACCTTCTTCGAGCCGATGGCATCGCTCAGTCGGCCCGCCAGGGGCACCGTGACGAGTGAGCAGCAGCTGGCGATGCTGATCCCCAGGGCGCCGACGCTGGCCGAGACACCCTGGAAGTCGGTGAGATAGGACAGCGAGAATGTTTTGAAGGTGTAGCTGACGCCGTTGTAGCCGATGGTGATGGCCATGACGACGGCGAGGCCCCGCCAGTCCGTCTTGAACAGCTGGATGAGCGGGTTCTTCTTCCGCACGGGCCGGGCCCGTTCCTCGTGTGTCATCTCCTGGAAGGCGGGTGTCTCGGGCAGGTTGCGGCGTACCCACAGGCCGATGCCGACGAGGAGGAAGCTCAGGACGAACGGGATCCGCCAGCCGATGCTGTAGAGGAAGTCGTCGTTCATGCTGGTGAGGGCGGCGACGGTGAGGGACGAGGCGAGCAGGCCGACGTTGACCCCGAGCGCGGGCCAGGAGCCCTGCCGGCCGCGCGACGCGGTGTCCGCGTGCTCGTACGCCACGGCGATCGCACCACCGAACTCGGCGCCCGCGCCGAGGCCTTGGAGCAGGCGCAGCAGGATGAGCAGGACCGGTGCCATGACGCCGATGGAGGCGTAGCTCGGGAGCAGGCCGATGCAGGCGGACGACGCTCCCATCAGGGTGAACGTCAGGGACAGCACCTTCTTGCGGCCCAGCCGGTCGCCCATCATGCCGAACACGATGCCGCCGACGGGGCGGGCGAAGAATCCCACGGCGAAGGTGCCGAGCGCGGCCATGGTCGCCAGCGCGGGTTCCCCGGCGGGGAAGAACACCTTCCCGAACACCAGGGCTGCCATCGAAGCGTAGAGGTAGAAGTCGAACCACTCCATCGCGGAACCCGCGATGACGGCCGAGCGCACACCTTTCGGCGCCCGCGAGGCGGTGGTGCGCTCTTCGTCGAGCGTACGTGCCATGTCCCTCTTCTTTCGGTGCCGAGCCGGACGCGGACCGTGCCGGCGGTGCGTCGGAGCCCGGAGGAGTGGGAGTCCCGGAGCGGGACCAGACAGTCGTTCAGAAATGAGATGGTTCTTATATACGAACTATGACTCGGATATGCGAAGGCTAGGCGAGCGTCGAAGAAGGCGTCAAGGAGTCGGTACGGCGCAATGCCCGTGCGGGGTCCGGACATTGAGGGTGCGTCGCGGCATGCCGACGCACCGGGGCGCGAGAGCCGCGCCCCGGCGGAAAGGGGGCCGAGACCGAGGGGGCGAGCGGTGGCTAGCGGTCGCCGAGGCGCGCCGCCACGGCGGCCACCGCGCCGGTGAGCGCGTCCGCGATGGCGGGCAGGTGCTCCGCGATGCGCTGCGTGGGACCGGCGACGGAGATGACGCCACGCACCCCGCCTTGGACGAGGACCGGGCGGGCCGCCGCGCTGACATCGGGAAGCGTCTCGCCGCGATTGAAGGCCACACCGTCGGCGCGCACGGCGGCGAGTTCGTCCAGCGCCGCCTGGCGGGCTTCCGGGTCCGGAAGCGCTGCGCGCAGGTACGCATCGCGCTGCGCCGCGGCCCGGTACGCCAGGATGACCTTGCCCGCGCTCGGCGGGTACAGCGGGCGGCGGACACGGATCGGCGCCGAGTACCGGATCAGCTGCTGCGATTCGGCGGAGGCCAGGTACACGACCGAGTCACCGACTGCCACGCCGAGCATCGCGGTCTCCTGGAACCGCTCGCGCAGTGCGTCGAGGCTGAGCTGCGCGGCCCCGGCCACGTCCAGGGACGGCTGCGACAGCAGGTTCGTGAGCGCGGGGCCGAGCGTGTAGACGCCGCTCTCCTCGACCAGGTACCCCGTCGACACCAGGCCCTTGACCAGCCCGAAGACCGAGGACTTCGGGGCGTCGAGGGCGGTGGACAGTTCGTGCATGCGGGCGCCGTCCCGCTGCGCGACGATCTCGAGGATGTCGGTCACCCGGCTGACGGTCCGGTGCGCCTTGGCGACGGTCTCGGCCACTGCGACTCTCCCTCTCGGTTCGTATCTACGAACTCTATCCGGCCCCGAAGCTCCCGGTCGACCCTTGACCGCCCGCACCCGCACGCCTACGTTGATCGTATCTGCGAACGCGATGACGCAAATACGAACGGACATCGTCATGCACACCGAGCAGCACACCGGTCGGCCCACTGAGTTGCCCACCGAGTTGCCCACCGAGATCACCCAGCGCGGGCTGTACTTCGAGGAACTGGAACCGGGCGTGCGGTACGCGCACCGGCCCGGACGCACCCTCGGCGAAGCCGACAACACGTTCTTCACCACGCTGACCATGAACCCCCAGAGCCTCCACCTGGACGAACACGCCGCCGCCGCTACGGAGTTCGGCCAACGCCTGGTCAACAGCCTGCTCACGCTCTCCACCGTCGTGGGTCTCAGCGTCGGCCAGCTCACCCAGGGCACGACGGTCGCCAACCTCGGCTTCGAGCAGGTCACCTTCCCCGCGCCGGTGTTCCACGGCGACACCCTCTACGCCGAGACCGAGGTCGTCGCCAAGCGCGCGTCCGCCTCGCGCCCGGACAACGGCGTGGTCACCTTCGAGCACCGGGGCCGCAATCAGCGCGGCGAACTCGTCGCGGTCGTCCGGCGCGTGGCCCTGATGCGCCGCGTCCCGGCAGGCTCCCGGGCGGTAGAGGGCCGATGAGCGTGCTCAAGGGTCCCGCCCTGCTGTTCTGCCCCGGCGACCGGCCGGACCGCTACGCCAAGGCCGCCGCCCGCGCGGACAGCGTCGTCCTCGATCTGGAGGACGCCGTGGCTCCCGCGGACAAGGACCGCGCCCGGCAGTCCGTCCTGCGGGCGCTCCCCCACCTCGACCCGGCCCGCACCTTCGTACGGATCAACGCCCTCGACACACCATGGGGTGAGGACGATCTGGCGGCGCTGCCCGCACACACCATGGTGATGCTCCCCAAGGCGGGCTCCGCGGCCGACGTGCGCGCCTGCGCGCCGCGCACCGTCCTCGCCCTGTGCGAGACGGCGGCCGGCGTGCTCGCCGCCGAGTCCCTCGCGCGCACGGACAACTGCGCGGGGCTCATGTGGGGCGGCGAGGACCTGATCGCCGATCTGGGCGGACGCTCCAGCCGGGGCCCGGACGGCGGCTACCGCGGTGTGGTCCTCCAGGCGCGGGCACAGATCCTGCTCGCCGCGACCGCGGCCCACAAGTACGCCGTCGACGCCGTCCATCTCGACATCCCCGACCTCGACGGCCTCGCGGTCGAGGCCGAGGACGCCGCGGCCGTGGGCTTTCGCGCCAAGGCGTGCATCCACCCCGGTCATGTGGCCCCGATCCGCGCCGCGTTCGCGCCCACGGAGGCCGAGGGCCGCTGGGCCCGTGAGGTCCTGGCGGCGGCCGAGACCCACGGCGCCGTCTTCCGGTACGAGGGCCGCATGGTCGACGCCCCCGTCCTGGCCCACGCCCGCTCGGTGCTCGCCGCCCTGGAACCGTCCGACGACGAACCGCTCCAGGACACCGCAGACCACCACACGAGGAAGTGACAGCTCCATGGACTTCGAACTGACCGCGCAACAGCAGGACATCCAGGCGGGAGTCCGCGACCTGGCCCGGTCCTTCAGCCCCGAATACTGGGCGCAGCAGGACCAAAACGCCGCATTCCCCTGGCAGTTCTACGAGGCGTTCGCCAAGGCCGGCTGGCTCGGCATCGCCGTCCCCGAGGAGTACGGAGGCGGTGGTCTCGGAGTCCTGGAAGCCGCTCTGCTGCTGGAGGAGGTGGCCGCCTCCGGCGCGGGCATGAACGGCTGCAGCACCATGCACCTGACCATCTTCGGGCTCAACGTCCTGGCCAAGCACGGCAGTGAGCGGCTGCGGCGCGAGGTCCTGCCGCACGCGGTCACCGGCGATCTGCACGTGTGCTTCGGCGTCACGGAACCCGACGCAGGCACCGACACCACCCGGGTCTCCACGTTCGCCCGCCGCGACGGCGACCACTACGTCATCGACGGCCGCAAGATCTGGATCACCAAGGCCGGGGACTCGCAGAAGATGGTGCTGCTGGCCCGCACCACGCCGCGCGACCAGGTCGCCAAGCCCACCGACGGGCTCTCCGTCTTCCTCGTCGACATCGACCGCACCGCCATGGACATCCGGCCGATCCCCAAGATGGGCCGCAACGCCGTCGCCTCCAACGAGATCTTCATCGACGGTCTGCGCGTCCCCGCAACCGCCCGGATCGGCGAGGAGGGACAGGGCTTCCGCTACCTCCTCGACGGCCTCAACCCCGAACGGATCCTGCTCGCCCACGAGGCACTCGGCATCGGCCGCGCCGCCCTGGACGTGGCGACCCAGTACGCCAAGGACCGGGTCGTCTTCGACCGGCCCATCGGCCGCAACCAGGGCATCGCCTTCCCGCTGGCCGAGGCGCTCACCCGGCTCGACGCCGCACGGCTCATGGCCCGAAACGCCGCCTGGCGCTACGACTGGGGGCAGCACTGCGCCCGCGAGGCGAACATGGCCAAGTGGCTGTGCGCCGACGCCGGTTTCCAGGCCGCCGACGTCTCCGTGCAGACGCTGGGCGGCATGGGATACGCGAAGGAGTACCACGTCGAGCGGTACTTCCGGGAGTCGCGCCTGATGCGCCTGGCCCCCGTCAGCCAGGAGATGGTCCTCAACTACGTCGCCCGGCACGTGCTCGGTCTGCCGAGGTCCTACTGATGAGCGAACCCGCGAACGCACCCGGGACCGCGCCCGACTCCCGTACGCCCGGCGCGCTGGCCGGGGTGAAGGTCCTCGACCTCTCCCGGGTTCTCGCCGGCCCGCTGTGCACCCAGATGCTCGCCGACCACGGCGCCACGGTCGTGAAGGTCGAGTCCCCGGCCGGCGACGACACCCGCCGCTGGGGCCCGCCGTTCCTCACCGAGGACACCAGCGCGTACTACGCGAACGTCAACCGCGGCAAGAAGAACATCGTCGTCGACCTGGCCACCGACCAGGGCCGCACCATCCTGGGCACCCTCATGGCCGACGCCGACGTCGTGGTGGAGAACTTCAAGGCCGGCACCCTCGCCGCCTGGGGCTACCCCGACGACGTGATCCGCGAGCGCTGGCCGGCCCTGATCCACTGCCGTATCACCGGCTTCGGCACCGACGGCCCCCTCGGCGCACTGCCCGGCTACGACGCCGTACTCCAGGCGTACGGCGGTCTGATGAGCATCAACGGAGAACAGGACGGCCCGCCGCTGCGCATCGGCGTCCCCGTCGTCGACCAGGTCACCGGCATCCTCGCCTTCTCCGGAATCCTGCTCGCCCTCCACGAACGACAGCGCTCGGGACACGGCCAGCTCGTCGACACCACCCTCCTCGACACCGTCATCAGCCTCCTCCACCCCCATTCGGCGTCCTGGCTGGCCGACGGCCGCGTCCCGGCCCGCACCGGCTCCGCGCACCCGACCATCGCCCCCTACGAGAACTTCGCCACGCTCGACGGACTGTTCTTCATCGGCGCGGGCAACGACCGCCAGTTCGCGGCGCTCGCCGACGTGCTGGGCGAACCCGCCCTCGCCACGGACCCGCGCTTCGCGACCAACCCCGACCGCGTGCGCAACGTGGCGGAGCTCCGCGCGATCCTCACCGACCGCATCGCGCGCCGTCACCGCGCCGACCTCTCGGAACAGCTCCTCGCCAGAGGCGTACCGGCATCACCGGTCCACGACATCGCCGAGGCCATGACCGCACCCCAGGTACGCCACCGCGATCTGGTCGTCGAACAGGACGGCTACCGGGGCGTCGGCGTCCCCATCAAACTGACCCGCACCCCCGGCCGGGCGGCGCCACCGCCGAGCCCGGCGGGCGGCGACACCAGGGAGGTACTGGCGGCGGCCGGTTGCACGGCGGAGGAGATCGCGGAGGCGCTGGCGGCAGGTGCGGTGGTGGCACGGGACGCCTCCGGGCCTCCCCCTTCGTCCGACTGAGCCCGCAGGGTTCGTACCCATCGGGGCGCCGTGCGGTCGGGTTACTGGAACAGGGTTCCCGTCTTGTCGCCGATGGCCTGCTTGCGCTGGAAGTAGTCGTTGATGACGACCCGGTACAGGTCGGCGTCCGGGCGGGCCCAGTTGCGCATCAGTTCGCAGCCGAAGGCCAGCGACGTGATCGGCTGCGCGCCGGCCTGCGTCATCCGTTCGATCGCCGTGGCGTGGGTGACCGGGGAGACGCCGCCGACGGCGTCGACGACGGGGTAGATCTCGAAGCCCTCGCGGAGCATGTCCAGCGTGGGGAAGGCGAGGCAGACCTCCGTCCACAGCCCGGCCATCACGATCTTCTTGCGGCCGGTCGCCTCGACGGCCGCACGGAAGTCCGCGTCCTCCCAGGAGTTGACACCCGTGCGGTCGATCTCGGGAACGTCCGGCAGCTCGTCGGTGATCTCCGGGACCGTGGCCCGGTTGACGCCCATGCCGACGGCCACGGTGGACAGCACCGTCGGGATCTCGTACGCGCGCGCCAGCTTGGCCAGGGTGATGGCGCCGAGGTCGATCTCCTCCCGGCTGGCCGAGCCGATCGTGGCGTACTGGCCCTCCTGGTAGTCGATGAAGACCACGGCGCAATTGTCCGGCGTGAGCAGATGGTCGGCGGTGGTGTCCCGCACGGGCTCGGGGGCGGTCTTGATGGGGGCGGCGTCGGCGGTCATGCCGTGTTCCCTTCTCGCGTCTGGGCCATGGTCACGGCGTTGGCGGTCCGAGCGTACCGACGGCCGGGCGGGCCCGGCCGAAGGCTTTCTGCGGCGCGTCGACGAAGGCCGAAAAAGGAAGGCGTCCCCCGTTCAGCACGTCCCCCGATCGGCACGTTCCCCGTTCAGCCGAGCAGGCCCCGCAGCCAGTCGAGGACCTCGGGCCGCACCGGGTCCACGACGTCGGCCGTCTCTTCCGCGCGCTTCTTGACGTACTTGGCCCAGTAGGGGCAGACCGGGACCACTCGCTTGCCGCCGGCGCGGACGTCGGCCAGGGCCTCGGTCACCAGGATCGAGGCCAGGCCCTGCCCGGCGAAGCGGTCGTCGACCTCGGTGTGGAAGAAGACCCGCTGCTCGCCGCGGTCGCGGTACTCGGTGAAACCGGCCAGTTCGCCGTCGACGGTGATGACGTAGCGCTGCTCGTCGGGACGGTGTTCCACGACCGGAGTGGTGGCAGATGTCATGTCGCTTGGCTCCTAGTGCTCTGCAGGGATGGCCCTGGTGTGTCGGTGTACTGGCGCGTTGAAGCGTTGGTGCGGATCTGCGGGGTCAGCGCGGCGTGTGGTTGCCGCGTGACTTGAGCCTGCTGTTGGGCAGTTCGGGGGCCGGCAGGCGGTTGCTGGGGTAGCCGGTGACCGTGCCGAAGCGGTCGGCGGCGGCTTCCCAGTCCGTCCGGGCCTCGACGACGTCCTCGTGGCTGCGGCCGATGAAGTTCCACCACATCACGATCTCCTCGCCGAACGGCGTACCGCCCAGCAGCAGAAGCCGCGCCGGACCGCTCGCGTCGTTGGTGAGGGTGATCGTGTCGCCGCCAGGAGCGAGGTAGCCCAGCTCTCCGCCGGGAACGGGGGTTCCGTCGACCCGCACCGGCCCTTCGTCGACCAGTACCCCGTGTTCGAAGGCCGGGTTCACCGCGAGGGTGATGTGCGCGCCCGGTTCGAGCACGATCTCCGCGCCGAGCAGTGGGGAGTACGCGGGGACCGGCGAGGTGTCTCCGGCCAGCGTGCCGAGGAAGACCCGGGCCTCTCCCCCGTCCAGGGCGACGGCGGCGGGGGCGTGGTGCCGGAACGCCGGCGCCACGTCGCGGTGCTCGTCCGGGAGCGCGATCCAGAGCTGGATACCGCGCAGGATCGTGGTGTCCGGGGTGGAGACCTCGGAGTGGCTGATGCCCCGCCCGGCGGTCATCAGGTTCAGTTCGCCCGGTCGCACCATGGCGTGGGTGCCCAGGCTGTCGCGATGCTCGATCTCCCCGTCGAACAGCCAGCTCGCCGTCTGCAGGCCGATGTGCGGGTGCGGCGCCACGTCCATCCCGCCGGTGGCGGAGACGGCGTCCGGCCCGTAGTGGTCGGCGAAGCACCACGCGCCGATCAGGCTCCGAGAGCGCTGCGGAAGAGTGCGCCGTACTGTCATCGCCCGCGGGCCGCCGAGCGGTACCTCGCGGGCCGGCATCACCTCCACCCGCCTCCCGCCGTCGGTTCCCTGATCCGGCGTCACGGTCGTGCGGCCCGTGTCGGTCGGCGTCTGCCGGTCTGCGGCCATGATGCTCTGCCCCCTCTGTGGATCTTCCCCGTAGCAAGGTGATTGAAAGGTAAACTATATTGGCGTGGACCGCCACTCCGTCGGCGGCCACGAACGAGGGAGGGCTCGACCATGAGCAGCAGCACAGCGACCACCACCGGCACACGCGACCGGCGCCGCGTCTTCGTCGACAAGCAGTCCCCGGACGCGTACCAGGCCTTCCGGCACGCCTCCGAGACGGTGCGCGCCACGGCCGCCGAGGCCGGCCTGGAGCCCGCCCTACTGGAGTTGATCAACATACGCGTGTCCCAGATCAACGGCTGCGCCTTCTGTCTCAACCTGCACACCCGCGCCGCCCTGCGCGACGGAGAGTCCCCGCTGCGCCTGGGCGTCCTGCCGGGGTGGCGGGACACGGACGTGTTCACCGACCGGGAGCGGGCGGCGCTCGCCTTGGCCGAGACGGTCACGCATCCGGACGACGCCCTCGCGCAGGAGTCGGCGTACGCCGCGGCCCGGGAGGTGTTCGACGACGCCGAGATCTCCGCCGCGATCTGGGCGTCGATCACCATCAACGCCTTCAACCGGGTCTCCATCCTCAGCAAGCACCCCGTGCGCCAGGCCGCCATGCCGAGCCCGGCGGTCCAGTGACCGCACCACCTCACTGCGCCAAACTACGCACACAACCCGAGCCACAACCGACAGCACACCGGTCAGCACACCGGACAGCACGACATGGAGGGCCCACGATGGCCATCGAGATCACCGACTCCCCCGACGAGAACCGCTACGAGGCGCGTGTCGACGGGCAGCACGCGGGATTCGCCGAGTACATGCGCACCAAGGAGAGCGGCCTGGTCGTCTTCACCCACACCGAGGTCGACCCGCAGTACAACGGGCAGGGCGTGGGCTCCGCGCTGGCCCGCGCCGCCCTGGACGCCGCGCGGGCGGACGGACTGAGGGTGCTCGCGGTGTGCCCGTTCATCTCCGGATGGATGGCCCGGCACCCCGACTACCAGGACCTCGCCTACCAGAGCCGCAGCAAGGTCGAGGACTGACCGTCACGCACGAACGGCCGTACGGTCCCGGCGGGTTGTGAGACCCACCCGGACCGCACGGTCCGTCCCTACTGCCACTGACGGTCCTCACGGCCCACGTCGGGGATCGGTCCGAGGATCGTCCACCCCGGCTCCAGGGAGCGGGTGCTCCGGAAGCCGCGGTCGTCCGCGTACGCCTCCACGTCCGTGTCCGCGGACGCGTGCATGATCGTGTAGCGCGGCGGATCGTCACCGTAGAAGCGGAAGAACGTACGCCCCTCGTCCTTCGACTGACGCACGACGACGTCGACGCCCCGCAGGTCCTCGTACGTCGCCCGGTCCCGCGCGGTCGTCGGCTTGCAGGAGTCGGCCGCCCGCCCCTCGTCGCGTACGCAGATCAGCGCCAGGCTCCAGCCGATCCGTTCGGCGTGCGGGTGGGCGGCCACCAGCTCGCGCATCCGGGCGTCGGCCTCCGAGAAGGCGGCCTGCCGGTGGTCGAACCGCGACTGGAGTGTGTCGAAGCGCCGCGTGTCGTACCCGCTGCCGAAATGCGTCTCCAGCACGCCGATGACGACGACCCGCCAGGCCAGGTAGAGCGCCGTCACGACGAGCAGTGCGACGAGCAGGACCCGGCCCGGCGGGAGCCGCCGTCGGCGGCGCTCCGCATCGAGGGCGTCAGAAGGAGCCACTGATGGGTACTTCGACATCCGCCACCGCGATCGGCGGGGCGTACTTCCCGTCGAACCGCTCATAGTGCTGCAGCGTAAACCAGTCGATGAAGCCGTAGTTGGTGACTTCGTCGTCCGGGTCGAGACCGAAGTGGTCGTAGGAGTGGAACAGCAGCTTGCCGGAGAAGGTGTTTCCGGTGACCTTGTAGTCCCTCAGCTCGATCGTGTGCCCGTGGAACTGGTGGATGGCGATGGAGAGCGCCCGCTGATTGGCATCGGTCAGGGAGAAGTCGTAGACCGGGTACTGCACGCCCTGGTTCTTGAACAGCTGGTACAGCAGGTTCTTGTTCAGGTCGTCCTCGACCTCGAACTGCTCCGTCACACCGTCGTTGTCCGTGATGTTCTGGACGATGATCTGCTTGGCCTTGTCGATGTAGCTCTGCTCCTGCGGTGATGCCGCGACCGCACGGGACAGGGCGCCGCCGGAGCCGACCTGCTGGAAGCGGGTGGGATCGTAGTCGTCGTCGACCGAGACGGAGCCCGCGCTCTCCCCGTTGTGGCCGTAGCGGAAGGCGTTGCGCAGATCGTCCACCGTCTGCTGGTTGTCGGTGTCCGCGCCGAGCTTGCCGAAGTTCATGATGTCGTTGAACTCCGCCCACATCAGGAACTCGGGCGTGATCGAGGCGTTCCAGAAGTCCCAGCTGAGGTCAGTCAACTCGTCCCAGTCGTAGTCGTTGAACGTCAGGTCGTCCGCCACCTGCCGGCTCGGCGGCACCTGGAAGTGGTCGGGGTCGGGCTCCTTGCGCCGGCCCTCCCGGTTCGCGGACTGGTGGATCAGCATGTTCACCTCGTCGGAGACGAGCGGGCGCCGGTCGGCGCCGTCGCGGGAGCCGTCGCCGTCCGTGTCGCGCTTCAGCGGATTCGAGGTCAGCTTGGCGTAGGTCGACTGCGCGGTGACGACCTGGACCTCCTTGCCGTCCTTGACCGAGTCACCGTCGGTGTCCGGGTTCCCGGGGTCCATCGCGCCCACCGGCACACCGTTGCCCCGGACGAGCTTCCCGGCCCGCATCTGCTGCTCGTCGTAGTCGCTGAGGCCGTCCTTGTCGGTGTCCTTCGACCGGTCGGCCGCCGGGGTGGAGCCCGTGCGGAGGGTGCGGTCCCACACCTTGTCGAAGACCCGGCTGTCGAGGACGGTGTACTTGGAGAAGCTGCTGGTGGTGGCCGTGATGGTGGCACCGTCGAGGTGCTGGTCCGGGAGCTTGACCAGTCGCTGGGACTTCTCGTCGTAGCCGTAGACGGCCGGCTCGAAGTCCGCCCCGGCGGCGTGCTTCGGGTCGACCTCGAAGGAGATCTTCGCCTCGTCGAACGCGCCGTCGACCGCGAAGGCATACCCGTTGCCCACGTAGCCCGGAGTGGACTTGGGGAACTGCCGCTGGTCGGCCGGCAGTTCGGTGACCGAGAACGTCGGCACCTGCTTGGCGCGCAGCCCCTTGATGGTGGCCGAGGCAGTGGTGGCGCCGCCGTCCGCCGACCGCGTCACGTCGAATGTGGACTCCGCGGCACGCGGGTCGGACCCGATCCGTGTCTCGTGGCCGTCCTGCACGCCGTCGCCGTCGGTGTCGGGGTTGGCCGGCCCGGTGTGCCGGGCCAGTTCCTTGCCGTCGTCCAGTCCGTCGCCGTCGGTGTCCGCCCGCACGGGCGAGGTCTTGAGCCCCACCTCGCGCTCGCTCGACACCTTGTCGCCGTCCGGGTCCTCCTTGCCGTCACGGACCCCGTCGCCGTCACTGTCCGCCTTCAACGGGTCGCTGCCGTTGCCCAGTTCGACGAAGTCGGCCAGGCCGTCGCCGTCCGTGTCCTTCTTCTTCGGGTCGAGCCCGGCGCGCTGCTCCATGTCGTCCGGGAGCCCGTCGCCGTCGGTGTCCTTCGTCGGCCGCGCCCCGTTCTTCGCGAAGCTCGTCCAGGCCGGGGCGTGTGCCGCGCCCCCGGCCTTCGCGCGGTACCAGAGGGTCGAGGTCGCGCCCGGCTCGATGTCCTTGTGCGCCGGGTCGCCCTGGATCGTGGTGCGCCCGCCCTGCTCGCCGTCCAGCTTCGCCGACCCGGTGGCCGTGATCGTGTCCGGCAATTCGAACGTCAGGGACCAGTCGGTGATCTCGCGCTTCGAGATGTTCTTGATCTGGAGCTGCGCGATGTACGAACCGTCGGCCGACTTCTCGCGCAGCTCCCGCGGCACCTTGCCCCACTGCGGATCGTCCGCAGCGAGCTGCCGGTAGGAGACGTCGACCGCGTTGTCCCGGTAGATGGTCTTCCCGGGAGGGGTGTCCTCGTCGTTGCCCGCGACCGCGGGTGCCGCGGTCCCGAGCAGGAGTAATAACGCGCTGAGTGGCATGGTGACGCGTCTGCGCATGGTGTTCCCCCATGTATCCAGACTTACCAGGCGTCGCGAAGCAGCCCCCGTTTCACGGCACTTCGCCGGTCGAACGGAGAAGCTAGCAGGGGACGGTGATGGCTTTCTGACCTAATCGAGGGGAAGTTGGGGAGACGCCCGAGAGGACCGTTAAGCTCCGTTTTCTGGAGTCCTGACTGCCTGGCAGGGCCCGGTTCGACCGTCATTCGGCAACGCGACGCGACCGCGGCGGGAGCGGGACGCGTCACCGCGCCCCTGACTCCGCCGCGTCACCGGCACCCTTGGGCGCCACGGACCACCTCTACTCCGGCTCGCTCACCCCGATCGCCGCCGTAGGACACATGGCCGCCGCCTCGCGCACGGCAGCATGGTGTTCGGGGTCGGGCTCGGTGGCCAGGAGTGTCACGATGCCGTCCTCGTCCCGCTGGTCGAAGACCTCCGGCGCGGACAGGACGCAGGCACCGGCGCCGCAGCACTTGTCCTGGTCGACGGTGAGTTTCACGATCCGTCTCCTCTGCAGATCTACGGGCTGTGCGCTACGAGACAGGGTCACCAGCTGACGGGGACTTCGCTCAGGCCGCCGACGAGGAGGCCCTCCGTCTTGCGCAGTTCGGCGGCGGGGACGTCGAGGCGCAGGGTCGGCACGCGGGCCAGGAGGACCTCCAGGACGACCTGGAGTTCGGTACGGGCAAGCGCCTGACCGAGGCAGGAGTGCGGCCCCACGCCGAAGGTGAGGTGGGGGTTGGGGGTGCGGGCGAGGTCCATGGCGTCGGCGCCGGTGAAGGTCCGCTCGTCGCGGTTGGCGGCCGGCATGCTGCACACGACCGTGCTGCCCGCCGGGACGACCTGACCGCCGATCTCCGCGTCCTCGCCGAGGTAACGGCGCAGCCCGAAGCCGAGGTTGCTGTCGAAGCGCAGCGACTCCTCGACGGCGGTGCGCACCAGCGAAGGGTCGGCCAGCAGTCGCTCCCAGCGGCCGCGGTCGGCGAGCAGCAGGGAGACCATCTTGCCGATGCTGTTGGCGGTGGTCTCGTGGCCGGCGACGAGCAGGCCCATGCCGGTGGAGACGAGTTCGTCGTCGCTCAGTCCGCCGCCCTCGACCTCGCTGCCCGCTCCCCCGGCCTCCTCGCTCTGCGTGATGAGCACGCTGAGGAGGTCGTCGGCCGGCGCGGCACGCTTGGCGGCGATGTGCGCGGACATGTAGGCGACGAACTCCTGCTGGGCGGTGCGGATTTCGTCGGCGCTGTAGCGGGTGACGCTGAGGAAGCTGTCGGACCAGCCGGAGAAGCGGTCCCGGTCCTGCGCGGGGACCCCGAGCAGATCGCAGATGACGTAGACGGGGAACGGGAAGCCGAGGCTTGCTCGCAGGTCGGCGGGGGCGCCGTCGGCGAGCATGGCGTCCACGAGGCCCTCGGCGAGGCGGGTCATGCCGGGGCGCAGGGCGGTCATCCGCTTGGCGGTGAAGTACCGGCCCACCAGGCGCCGCCAACGCTGGTGCGGTTCGCCCCGGTTGGGCGTCGCGATGGCGGAGCTTCCGGTGGCGGCGGCCCCGCCGGCACCTTCGGGCGCCATCCGCGCGGCGTTGTCCTGCTCGGTGGGGCGTACGAACCGGGGATCGGAGAGCAGACCGCGCACGTCGTCGTACCGGGTCAGGTAGACGGCCGTGTCACCGCTGGGCAGCGTGGCGTGGGCGACGGGGCACCGGGCGCGCAACTCCTCCCACACGGCGGGAGGTTCGAGCGGGGTGTCGCCGGACAGCGGCAGGCTGACGGGAGGTTGGACGTAGGTGTGGTCGGCCTGGTCGGTCGCCTGGTCGGTCATGGAGCGTTCTCCTCGTGGGGGTGGAGGCGGCTGGTGTCGGCAGGTGTCCACGGTGTCGAAAGGGCGGGCGCGGGGCGCCGCAACGCAAGAGTGCATCATGCACTCCATGTGCATCATGCACTTTCCATGTATGGCGCACAACAGCGCATGATGCTTCAATCGCGTACCAGGCAACGGCGGTTGAACAGGGGAGGACTGCGTGGACGCACGGCAGGCGGGCGGCCGCATCGAGCGCGAGCTGCTGATCCTGACCCGGCACCTGGAGATGACCTCCCCGCGCCGCGTCCGCCTCGACAACAACGCCCTCGACCGCAGCGCCTACGTCCTGCTCAGCCGCCTGGAGGCGCAGGGGCCGATGTCCGTCCCCGACCTCGTCGACGCCTTCGGCCTCACCCCCTCCACCCTCACCCGGCAGACGACGGCGCTGCTCCGCGACGGCCTCGTGGAGCGCACCCTCGACCCGGGCGGCAGCATCGCCCGGCAGTTCCGGATCACGGACGAGGGCCGCAAGCGGCTGCGCACCGACCGGGACGCCATCGCCACCGGCCTCACCGACGTCATCGGCGACTGGCCCGAGGACCGGCTCCTCCGCTTCGTCGAGGATCTCGAACGGTTCAACACCGACATCGAGGAGCGCACGGGCCGCCCCTGGCCCCGCTGAGCCCGACCCCCGGCTGACCTGCACGTCCGCGCCGGAGGGCGGCCGGGTCGCGGCGGGCGGGACGGGGCCACCCCCTCTTGTCGAACCATCCATTCCTGTGCGTAAGGTATGCCTCACCTATCCCTTGAATGTTTGATAACTGCTCCGGGGGCACCATGCTTCTCCGACGGCGCGGCACCGCCGCGGCCTCGATCGTTCTCGCCGGTCTGCTGTCCCTCACCGCCTGCGGCGGGTCCGGCGACGGCGCGGCGAGCGGCGGCAAGACCGCGGACGGCGGCAAGGACTCCAAGTCCGTCGCCCAGGGCGGCGAGGACTTCGGCGACGCCGCGAAGAAGACCGCCGCGATGGGCACCGACGCCAAGCCGGGCCAGTGGCCGCGCACCGTGAAGCACGCCATGGGCAGCACGGAGATCAAGCAGCAGCCCAAGCGTGTGGTGGTCCTGGACGTCGGCGAGCTGGACAACGTCGTGTCGCTCGGCATCAAGCCCGTCGGCCTCGCGCCGAGCGAGGGCTCGCCCGAGCTGCCGTCGTACCTCAAGGCGGACGCGGGCAGGCCGAAGAACGTCGGCACCATCAACAGCCTCAACCTCGAAGCCATCGCCGCGCTCAAGCCGGACCTGATCATCGGCAGCCAGCTGCGCGCCGCGAACTCCTACGACGAGCTGTCGCAGATCGCGCCGACCGTCTTCTCCATCCGCCCCGGCTTCACGTGGAAGGAGAACTACCTCCTCAACGCGGCCGCCCTGGACAAGACCGCGCAGGCCAAGAAGAACCTCGTCGCGTACGAGAAGCGGGCCGAGGACCTCGGGGCCGAACTGGGCGCCGACAAGCCGAGCGTGACGATGCTGCGCTTCATGCCCGAGGGCAAGATCCGCCTCTACGCGAACGACTCGTTCATCGGCACCATCCTCAAGGACGTCGGCATCCCGCGGCCGAAGAACCAGGACATCTCCGATCTGGCCGCGGAGGTCAGCGCCGAGAACATCGACCAGGCCGACGCCGACTACATCTTCACCGGCGTCTACGGAAAGCCGAACGCCACGGAGAAGTCCGCGGTCCAGAAGAACCCGCTGTGGAAGAACCTCAAGGCGGTCAAGGACGGCCACGCCTACGACGTCCCGGACGAGACCTGGTACCTGGGGCTCGGCACGATGGCGGCCGACGCGGTCCTCGACGATCTGGACAGTCACCTCACCAAGTAGCCGGTTCCGAAAGACAGCTGAAAGACCTCTGAAGGACCTCTGAAAGACAAGAGAGTGAGCGCGGCACATGGCGCGAGCGACCCGTCGTCGTATCGCCTGGCTGCTCGGATGTGCGGCGATGCTGCTGATCGCCGTCCTGCTGAGCCTGGCCGTCGGCAGCCGTCCCGTCGCACCGGGTGAGGTGGTGCGGGCGCTGGTGAACAACTCCACCAGCGCCGACGCCCAGTTGGTGCGCGCCCTGCGGGTGCCGCGCACCGTCATCGGCGTACTCGCCGGAGCGGCCCTCGGCGTCGCCGGGACGGTCATGCAGGGCATCACCCGCAACCCCATCGCCGAACCCGGCATCCTCGGTGTCAGCCAGGGTGCCTCGGCCGGTGTGGTGTGCGCGATCGCGTTCCTCGGTGTGCACAGCCTCACCGGGTACATCTGGTTCGCGTTCGCGGGTGCGGCGCTGGCCGCGGTGGCGGTGTACGCCGTCGCGGCCGGGGGCTACCGCGGGGCCTCGCCCGTCAAGCTGGCGCTGTCCGGCGCGGCGATGAACGCGTTCCTGGCCGCGATCGTCTCCGGGATCGTGACCACCGACGCGCACGCGCTGGACGAATTCCGGTTCTGGCAGATCGGCTCCATCAGCGGCCGGGACAGCGAAGTCATCGGCCAGATCTGGCCGTTCGTCCTCGTCGGCCTCGTACTGGTCGCGGTGGCGGCCCGTGGCCTGGACGCGCTCGCCCTCGGTGACGACGCCGCCCGCGGCCTCGGCCACAACGTGGGCCTGCTGCGCGTCCAGGGCGCGGTGGCGGCGACGGTGCTGACCGGTGCGGCGGTGGCCGCCGCCGGGCCGATCGCCTTCACCGGCCTCGCCGTTCCGCACATCGCGCGGGCCCTGGTCGGCACCGCGCACCGGTGGGTGCTGCCCGCCGCGGCGCTGCTCGGTCCCGTGATGATCCTGGCGTCGGACGTGCTCGGCCGCATCCTCTTCCCGCCCTCGGAGGTGCCGGTGGCCGTCATGACCGCGATCCTCGGCGTGCCGTTCCTCATCGTGCTGGTACGTCGCCGGGCGGTGGTCGCCGCATGAGCGGAACCACCACCGCCACGCCCGCCCGTCGGATCCGTCCGGCCGGACACACCGTGCTGCGACCGGGGCGCGGCAGCTTCCTGGTGCACCGCAGATCGGTGCTGGTCGCCCTCGCGCTCGCCGTGCTGCTGCTGGCGGCCGTCGTCGCGTACCTGTGTGTCGGCGAGGCCTTCGTCTCCCCCGCCGAGGTGGTCGACGTCCTGCTCGGCAGGCCGAGTCCGGACCAGCTCGTCGTCGGCACGCTGCGGCTGCCGCGCCTGACGGTCGGGCTGCTGGCCGGGCTCGCCTTCGGGATCGCGGGCGCCCTCGTGCAGACCGTCGCGCGCAATCCGCTGGCCAGCCCCGACATCATCGGCGTGACCCACGGCGCGGGCGCGGTGACCGTCGCGGCGATGAGCTTCGGCCTCGCCTCGTACACCGCGCTGCCGTACGTCTCGGTGGCGGGCGGCATCGGGGCGGCGCTGCTGGTGTACGTCTTCGCCTGGCGGCGCGGGATGCAGGCCTCGCGGTTCGTCCTCATCGGCATCGGCATCTCGGTGGCGCTCGGCTCGCTCACCCAGCTGTTCCTCACCAAGGGCGACGCGCTCGTCGCCCAGCAGGCGAAGGTGTGGCTGACCGGTTCGCTCAACAGCCGCGGCTACGACCAGGCGGCGCCGCTGGCCCTGGTGCTGGTCATCGCGATCCCGGCGGTCCTGTGGGCGGCCAGGGCGCAGCGTTCGGCGTCCTTCGACGACGACACGGCCACGGCGCTGGGCATCCGCCTGAACCGGATGCGGCTCGGCCTGACCGTGCTCGGCGTCGTGCTCGCCTCGATGGCGACGGGCGCCACCGGGCCCGTCGACTTCGTCGCCCTGCTCGCCCCGCAGATCGCCCGTCGGCTGACCCGTACCGCGCAGATCCCGCTGCTGTCCTCGGCGCTGACCGGGGCGCTCGTGGTCGTGGTCGCGGACCTGCTGGCCCGGCGCCTGTTCTCGCCGGTCGAACTCCCCGTCGGCGTCCTCACCGCAGCGGTGGGCGCCCCCTATCTGATGTGGCTGATCGCGCGCGGCCGCAGTCGTTCCGGAGGCACCAAATGAGCCCGACGAGCCGACTCACGGCCGAGTCCCTGACATTGGCGTACGAGGACCGCACCGTCGTCGACGGCCTCGACCTGGAGATTCCCGACGGCCGGGTCACCGTGATCGTCGGTCCCAACGCCTGCGGCAAGTCCACGCTGCTGCGCGCCCTGGGCCGGCTGCTGAAGCCGCGCGGCGGCACGGTGCTGCTCGACGGCGCCGAACTCGCCCGCATTCCCGGCCGCGACATCGCCCGGGCCATCGGCGTACTGCCGCAGAGCCCGACTCCGCCCGACGGCATCACGGTCGCCGACCTCGTGGCCCGCGGCCGTCAGCCGCACCAGAAGTGGTGGCAGCAGTGGTCCGAGGTCGACGAGCGCGCGGTCACGCAGGCCCTGGAACACACCAACACCACGGCCCTCGCCGAGCGTCCGGTGGACGAGCTGTCCGGCGGGCAGCGCCAGCGGGTGTGGATCGCCATGGCGCTCGCCCAGGAGACCGAACTGCTCCTGCTCGACGAGCCGACCACCTACCTCGACATCGCCCACCAGGTCGAGGTCCTGGACCTGGTGCGCCGCCTCAACCACGAGCGCGGCCGCACCGTCGTCGCCGTCCTCCACGACCTCAACCAGGCCGCCCGCTACGCCGACCACCTCGTCGCCATGAAGGACGGCCGCATCGTCGCGGAGGGCCCACCGGCCGACGTCATCACGGCGGACCTGGTCCACACCGTCTTCGGCCTGCACTCCGTAGTGGTCCCCGACCCGGTCACCGGCAGCCCTCTGGTGGTCCCCGGCGCCCCGTGGCAGTCCACGGAGCCCGAGAGACCCACCCCCGTGTCCGTCCCCGACCAGAACACCCCTACGAAGAATTAGACCGGGCGACGCTGAGGACCGAGCCCGTGTGCACCGACACGGTCGCGTGCCCGTGAACGGTCCCGGCGCGACGGCATCGCCCCTTCCCGCAGGTCACTTGTCCTGAAGCACCCGCGCCACCCGCGGCCCGAGCCAGCGCTTCAGGGAGCGCAGGGCCCGGGTGTGTTCGACCGCCTGGTCGACCCGGTAGTAGAGCTGGGGCGGGACGTACGGGAGCAGTGGGGAGTGGCGCTGGCCGAGCAGGGCGAACATCTGGTGCGGTTCCAGGTGGATGTAGCGCGTCAGGTTCTCGTACCAGTTCGCGCTGTGCCGGGCCGCGCTCTGCAGGGGCATCAGTTCGCGGCGGCGCTCCCGTTCGTAGCGCGCGAGTGCGGCCGGGAGCGGGTCGGGCTCGCGCAGGGCGCGGGCCAGCGCCATGGCGTCCTGCATCGCCAGGGTCGTGCCGGCGCCGATCGAGTAGTGCGTGGTGTGGGCGGCGTCGCCGAGCAGGACCAGGTTGTCGCGCGACCAGACGCGGTTGGTGACGGTGGGGAACCGCTGCCACTGCGAGGGGCCGTCGGTGTCGGTGCGGCCGATGAGCGGATGTCCTTGCAGGACGTCGTGGAAGAGGCCCTCGAGGAGTTTCAGGGCGTCGGAGCGCTCCATGGTGTCGAGTCCGAGTCCCGCCCAGGTGGCGGGCGAGCATTCGACGATGCAGGTGCTGTGCGTGCCGTCGAACCCGTAGGCGTAGCACCACAGCCACCCGTGGTCGGTCTCGACGAACGCGAAGGTGAAGGAGCGGAACACCCGTGTGGTGCCGAGCCAGATGAACCGGTTGTGCCCCAACGCCGTGCGCGTGCCGAAGTGTTGTGCGTGCCGGTCGCGCCAAGCGCTGCGCGCGCCGTCCGCCGCCACGATCACGTCGGCTTGGAGGCCGGAGTCGGGCTGTGGGGCCGTTCGGCCGAAGCGGACGTCGACGCCGAGCGAGTCCGCCCGTTCGGCGAGGATCTCCAGGAGGCGGTGGCGGCCGATCGCGAAGCCCTCGTCGCCGTGGTGGGTCGTGGTCCGGTCGCGGACGTGCGCCACGCCGTCGTTCCACCGGACCGAGTGCTCCTCGATGGCGCGCGCGGACACCTCGTCGTGCGCCGCGAGCAGGGCGAGCATGTCCGGCCAGTAGGTGACGCCCCAGCCGTACGTCGACCCCGCGGGGTTCTTCTCGTACACGGTGATGTCCTGGCCGCGGCCCTGCAGCTTCAGCAGGATGGCCAGGTACAGGGACGCGGGCCCTCCGCCGACGCAGACCACCTTCATGTTCGCTCTCCTATGCCGTCAGATTCTTGATCGGATACTGGGGTTGCCCGCCGGTCGCCGCCGAACGCCGGGCATCTGGTCACCTATTGAGACCTAATTCTCATCTTTTTCCGGATGTATCGGCGTATCGGCCGTGACCCTCTGTCGCGAGCGCCGTTGAATGAGCCGACGGCTGCGACCACGCGGCCGCACCTTGCAGAACAGAAGGAGAACGAGATGTCTCGCATCGGGAAGGCAGCCGCTGTTGCTGTCGGCACGGGCGCCGTGGTGCTCAGTGGCGCCGGTCTGGCCATGGCTGACGCGGGTGCCCAGGGTCTGGCGACCAACTCGCCGGGCGTCCTGTCGGGCAACCTGGTCCAGGTTCCGGTCCACGTCCCGGTCAACGTCTGCGGCAACACCGTGAACGTCATCGGTGCGCTCAACCCGGCCTTCGGCAACGCCTGCATGAACGGCGACCACGGTGACGGCGGCTACGGCGACGACGCCGGCTACGGCGGCTGACACTCGACTTGAGCCCTGACGTCGGCCCCCGGCACACCATGCCGGGGGCCGACGTATGTGCGGGCGGTCATGCGTACCGGTACAGCGACTTGTGGTCGAGCATGTCGCGCAGCGGGGTGTCCCACGGCGGCATGGTGTCTCCCAGTGCCAGTACGCGGCCGCGCTGCGCCTGGCCGAGCGCGGGCTCCTGCGCGGGCAGGTAGCGGTCGGCGTTCTCATGGCGCTGCCGCCACCGCGACCAGCACAGGTCGATGAAGGCGTGGTGGAGCCAGAAGACCGGGTCGTTCACCGAGGCGGCGCCGAGCATGTGTCCGCCCACCCAGCGGTGCACCGCGTTGTGGTTGAACCATGTGCGGTCGCCGCGCCGGACGGGCCAGCCCTCCAGTTTGTTGCGGAAGCCGCCGGGCGAGCGCGAGTTCCACGGCTCCACGTCGTACTCGGTCTCGTCCATCGCGGCGGCGAGGTCGCCCTTGCTCGGCAGGTCGACCGGGGCCTGCGGCCGCCCGAAGTCCCGCATCAGGAAGTCCCCGTCCGTCACGGCCGCCGCGATCTTCCAGTGCCCGTGCCGATACGCGAAGGGTCCCGCCGTCACCTGCCGGTCGGAGCGTCGGCCGTTGCCGCCCAGGAAGTCGTCGCCCCACAGGGAGACGGCCGGCGTGCGGTCCACGGTCCAGTCCCAGTAGGGAACCGTGACGCCCGAGTCCACCTTCTGCAGGGCCTTTTCGAATTCCAGCAGGAACTTGCGGTGCCAGGGGAAGAACGACGGCGTCATGTGCGCCACCCGCAGTTGGCCGTCGCCGTCCCCCACGTAGAAATCGATGTGCATGCGCACGAAGTCGTCGTAGCGGCCCGACCGCTTGATCGCGAGTACCGCGTCGACGAAGCGCCGCTTCTGCGCCTTCGTGAGCGTGCGCTGGTTCTGGCGTGTGTACACCATGGGCCTCACACCTCCCCTTCGTGGGCGCGCAGTTGCTGGTCGCCGAGCTCCGCGACGGCTCCCTTGGCCGCGGCGAGCGGGGTGGAGTAGCACGTGTAGTGGTCGACCATGCTCAGATACGCGCCGCCGGCCCGGCGCATGAGGTGCAACGGGCGCCCGTCGACGGTCACTTGCCACACGCCGTCCCCCTCCCCCGTGCCGGGCAGCAGCGTGCCGACGATCCGGCGGCCCAGATACGTTTCGTCGAACGCCTCCGGGCGGGCCCCCGGTTCGTCCCGCTCGAACGGACGGACCTGGAGGACGGCGGTGGTGCCGCAGGCGGCGCCGACCAGGATCAGCCCCGCACTGCGTCGGGTCAGGAGCGGTTTCGCCCTCGGCGGCCGTCCGGCCGCGGACGGCGCCGCGCCGCTCTCGGCGGCCTGCGCGCCGGCCAGGAACGCATAGGGGTTCACGACCATCTCCTTCTCGTCATTTCGGTGGCCCGCCCATCCAATTTCGGTGGCCCGCCCATCCAATTCGGGGCCGTTCCCTTTCACGGGCCGGAACGGGGAATGTGAATATCCGTTCGATCGCTGAAGTGCGCCACGGAGAGCCGTCGCAGGATGGGCGAGACGGTCACAACTCCAACATATCTGCGACTCAACCGAAAATCCCCATCTAACGCTTTCATGGAAAGTCTTCGCCAAGGCCTCCTCAAAACACGACGCAGACATGTCACGAGCGTCGTTCCACTTCAGTCGGGGCGAACGCTCGGCACATCAAAAACGCGTCATCACCTGCGAGGTTTCGCATCCGGTCGGGTGAATACCCGTTCCGTTGTTGACGCGTATCGCACAGCGCGGTCGCCCAATGGGCGAGAATTTCACAAGTCCAACACAGTGGTGTATTAAGTGAAGTCGCATCCCAGCTCCTTCACGACCACCCCGTTCGAGTCGACGTCCGCCACGGAGGTCGACGAGAAAAGTATGAATTTCTCGTCCATTCAGCTGGCGCCGCAGAGCGTCCACTCACCCCTGAAACGGAAGCGGGCCGTGCCAAACTCGAAAGTCTGTTTCCCGCGCCCCGGGGCAGCAGGGCGCCGGACCTCCGGCTTCCCTCCAAGTAGGGGGCGGCGCCGGTGACTTCTCCGTCCCTGCCGCCGCGCGTGCTCCATGTGGCTCAACCTTCCGACGGCGGAGTGGCACGTGTGGTCGCCGACCTCGTGCGCATGCAACAGGCCGCGGGAATGGCCGTGTCGGTGGCCTGCCCGGTCTCCGGCGGACTGCGGCACAGCGTGGCCGGCCTCGGCTGCCAGGTCCTGGAATGGGAGGCCCACAGGTCCCCGGCCAGGGGCCTGCCCGGCGAGGCGCGCCGGCTCGGCGCACTGGTGTCGCGGGTACGCCCCGATGTCATCCACGCCCACAGCGCCAAGGCGGGCCTGGTCACCCGGCTCGTCGTGCGCGGCCGTGTCCCCACCGTCTTCCAGCCGCACGCCTGGTCGTTCGAGGCCGTCGACGGGATCGAAGCACGGCTGGCGGTGCGTTGGGAGCGGTACGGAGCACGCTGGGCCTCCCGGCTGCTCTGCGTCAGCGGGGCCGAGCAACGCACGGGCCGGAGCCACGGGATCGAGGCGCAGTGGCGGCTCGTGCCCAACGGCGTGGACCTGGACCGCTTTTGCCCGCAAAGGCCGTCCCCCGCCCACACCGCGGGCGGGCCGCTCGTCGTGTGCGTGGGGCGGCTGTGCCGGCAGAAGGGCCAGGACGTCCTGCTCGCGGCGTGGCCGGAGGTCCGCCGCGCGGTGCCGGGCGCCCGCCTCGTCCTCGTGGGCGACGGACCGGACGCGGCGCGGCTGCGGGCCGCGGCTCCGGCCTCGGTCACCTTCACGGGCGCGGTCGACGATCCGGTCGGCTGGTACCGGGCCGCGGATCTGGTGGTGCTGCCGTCCCGGTGGGAGGGCATGGCGCTCGCGCCGCTGGAGGCCATGGCGTGCGGGAGCCCGGTGCTCGCCACGGACGTGGACGGCGCCCGCGAGAGCCTGCCGCCGCACCTGGCGTCCCGATGCCTGACCGCACCCGACGATCCCGCCGCCCTGGCAGGGGCGTTGGTGGATCTGCTGCGTGACGCCGAGGGCCTGCGCGCGATGGGCGACGCCGCCCTGCGGCACGTGCGCGCGCATCACGACGTCCGGCGCACCGCCGCTGCGGTCGCGGACGTGTACGGAGAACTTCTGGGGCTGGAGACCATCGAGTGCAGAGAGCCGATCGCGAAGTGAGCCGGGAAAGAACCGTCTCTTCGCCCGCCCGGCAGCCCGCCGCGGACGACACGGGCGCCACCGCCGTCGTCATCACCCAGCGGACCCCGGGCAGCACCGGGGCCGCCCCGCCCGGCGGCCCGCGTCGGGGCCCGTCCAGGGCGATCCTGTGCGCGACGGACGGTGCGGCCGCGCTGCTCGGCGCGGTCGTCCTCGCCCCGCTCGCGCACCACCCCCTGCTGCTGGGCGGGTTCGTCCTGCTCGTTCTCGTCCTGTTCGCGAGCGGCGGTCTCTACCGGCACGCCCACGAGCGGCACATGCTCGACGACTGCCCGGCGGTCGTCGGTCGCGTCGCGGCCGCGTGGTGCGTGCTCACGGCCGTCTGCGCGGCCCTGGCCCTGCTCCCGCGGATTCCGGGGCAGGACCTGCTCCTCGGCTGCGCGACCCAGGTCGTCCTCACCCTGCTGGGGCGGGGCGTCGTCCACTGGCGGCGTCGGGTCGCCCTGGTGCGGCGGCCGTGCACGGCCCTTCTGGTGGGGCCGCGGCCGGCCGCCTCACGCGTCGCCGCCGCACTGCAGCGGCACACGGCGAGCGGGGTCCGTGTCGTGGGCATCGCGGGCGACGACGCCGCGGAGCAACAGCGGCAGGACACCGCCGCGCCCGCTCCGCCGCTCCTGACGACCGTGGACGACATGCGGCGCGCGGTGATCCAGAACGGCGTGCGGCGGGCGCTCGTGCTGGGCAGCGCCGGCGCCCCGCAGCACCAGCCGTGGCTGCGCGCCCTGAGCGAACTGCACTGCGAGATCTGGGAGTTGGACCCGGACCCGTCGCCGTACGTCCCTCAGCTGCGCGAGTCGGTCCTGTATCTGGCGGGGTTCCGCTGCCGCCCCCTCGCGGGCCCGCACCTGCCGCTGCATCCCGGCAAGCGGGCCCTTGACGTGGCGGTCTCCGCGGCTCTGCTGGTGCTGGCCAGTCCGGTGCTGGCAGCGTGCGCCCTGTGGCTGCGCGTCACCCAGGGACCCGGTGTCGTCTTCCGGCAGGAGCGCATCGGCAAGGACGGCCGCCCGTTCACCCTGCTCAAGTTCCGCACGTACCGCCCCGCCGACGCGATCGAGTCGGCGACGCGCTGGAGTGTCGCGGGCGACCACCACATGCCGTGGTTCTGCCGCTTCCTGCGCCGCACCTCGCTCGACGAGCTGCTCCAGCTGTGGAACGTCTTCCGCGGCGACATGAGCCTGGTCGGCCCGCGGCCCGAACGACCCTACTTCGTGGGGCAGTTCAGCGAGGCCCACCCCGGCTACGGCGACCGGCACCGCATGCCGACCGGCATCACCGGGCTCGCCCAGGTCAACGGCTTGCGCGGCGACACGTCCATCGAGGACCGCTGCCGGTACGACAACGCGTACATCGCCGAGTGGTCGCTGTGGCGGGACATCACCCTCCTGCTGCGCACGGCCACCGAGTTCTTCCGGCCGACGGGGAGTTGACGACGTGACCGTTCTTCCCGCCGTCACCGGCCCGCGCACCAGCCCCCTGGCCGCCGGGCTGCGGCAAGTGCGCCGCGCCGGGCCCGTGCTCCCGGTCCTCCTTCTGGTCGCCATGCTCGCCCTGCCGCTGGGTGCGGGCGAGGGCGCGGGCGGCGGGGGCACCCCGGCCGACGCCGTCTCCGGGCTCGTCGTCGTCTTCTGCGCCGTACGGCTGGCGCGCCACCGGCAGCGCCCGCTGACCCGCACCGCGTGCGTCGTGCTGGGGCTGCCGCTCGTCGGCGTCGCGGTGGCCGCGCTCGCGGCGGACACGGCGGCGAACGCCCTGGAAGGAATGGCGCGTTACTACCAGATCCTGGTGCTCGTCCCGGCCGCCGTGCTGCTGCTCGTACGCGACCGCGACGACTTCCGGCTGGTCGCCTGGGCGCTGGTGGCGCTCGGCCTGTGGCAGGGGACGATCGGCGTCCATCAGTACCTGACCGGGACGGGCGCCTCGTACGCGGGAGAGGACATCCGGGCCGTCGGCACGTTCGGCGCCTCGGACGTGATGGGCATGTCCACCGTGGTCGCGTACGGGCTGGTGTGCGCCGTGGCGCTGGCCCTCGGCGGGGAGACGCCGCGCGTGCGGATCGCCGCCCGGGTCTGTGCGCTGGCGCTCGTCGTGCCGCTGGCGCTGTCCTTCAGCCGCGGGGCCTGGATCGCCACGGCCGTGGTCTGCGTGCTGCAGATCGTGCTCGGCGGACTGCGCCGCGCCGTCCGGCTGCTGGCCGTCGCGGTGGCCGCGGCGGTCGTCCTGGTGGGCGGATTCGGCGTGGGGACGTCGATGCTGGAGGAGCGCCTGAGCAGCATCACGCAGGTCACCGCGGCACCGGACCAGTCCGTCACCGACCGGTACACGATGTGGGCGGCGGCCATCGGCATGTGGCAGGAGCACCCGGCCACCGGGGTCGGGCTCAAGAACTTCCCCGCCTACCGCGACAGCCACGCCTCGATCGCCCTGTCCGCGGGCAGCGACGTGGCCGGTGCCGGAGCCGCGTACCACCGGCAACCGTTGCTGTCGCCGCACAACATGTACCTTCTCGTCCTCAGCGAGCAGGGGCTGCTCGGCCTGTGCGCCGTCGTGGGGTCCTGGGCGGCGCTGCTGGTGTGCGGTACGCGGCGGCTCGCCACCGCGCACCGCCGCGGTCGCGGCCTCGACTGCGCGCTCATCGCCTGCGGACTGCTCACCTGGCAGTTGATCGACTTCGCGTACGCGGACATCGGCGGCCCGTCCACGGTGCTCACCGCCGTCGTGCTCGGCCTGGCCGCCTGGTGGGCGCTGGCTCCGGCGGCGTCCCGGACGGCAGGCGGGCGATGAAGCGCACGCCGTCCGTCGGCCGGGCCAGGCCCCGGCTCTCCTCCGCGGTCCCGGCCCAGCAGTCGGCTCCGTACGACATCGGGCAGGACGGTGCCGGGCACCGCCCGTCCACCGCGTTCCTGGCCCGTGTCGCCCTGCTGACCGCCGGGCTCTCGGCCGCCGGGTCCCTCCTCGGACTCGTACGGGACCAGGCCCTGGCCCAGCTGTTCGGAGCGGGCAGTGCGACGGACGCCTTCCTGGTGGCGTGGACCGTGCCCGAAGTGGCGTCGACGCTGCTCATCGAGGACGGGCTCGCCTTCATGCTCGTTCCGGCGTTCAGTACCGCGATCGCCGCGCGCGCCGCCGCCGGACCGAACCGGCGGGCGCAGGACCCGGTGCGGGCCCTGGTGGCCGGATCGCTGCCCCGTCTCGCGCTGGCCTTCCTGGCGTGCGCCGCGCTGCTGATGGTCGGCGCGCGACCCCTGGTCGCGCTGCTCGCGCCCGGCCTGCCGGATCCGCAACTGGCCGTCGACTGCACACGGTTGACCGCGACCTGCGTGCTGACGTTCGGGCTCGCCGGGTACTGCAGCGCCGCACTGCGCGCCCACAGCAGCTACCTGCCGCCGGCCGCCATCTACGTCGCGTACAACACGGGCATCATCGCCACCCTGCTGGTGCTGGCCGACCGCTGGGGCGTGCGCGCCGCGGCGGCCGGCGTCGCCGTGGGCGGCTGTCTCATGGTGCTCGTGCAGGCGCCGTCGCTGCGGCGGCGGCTGCGGAGCACGCCGTCGCAGGCCGTGGCGGACGCGGCGGACGCGAAGGCGCCGGAGCGGCAGTCGATGAACCTGGCGCTGGTCGCCGCCGTGCTGCTCTTCGCGCTGTGCCGGCAGGCCCAGGTCTTCATCGAACGCTTCCTCGCCTCGTCCCTGCCGTCCGGGGCCATCTCCGAGCTCAACTACGCGCAGAAGGTCGCGCAGTTGCCGATGGTGCTGTCGCTGATGCTGTGCACCGTCACCTTCCCCGTCGTGGCGAAGGCCCTGGCGCGGGGAGACATCGAACAGGCGCGGGACCGCGTCGAGCGCGACATCGCGCTCGCGGCCTGCGTCGTCCTGTCCGGCGCGGCCGTCGTGTTCGCCTGCGCCCCGCAGATCATCCAACTCCTCTTCCAGCACGGCGCGTTCACGGCCGAGGACACCGCTTCCACCGCGGCCGTCATGCGGGTCTACTCCCTCGGCCTGCTCGGCCACTGCCTGGTGGGGGTGCTCGTCCGCTCCTACTTCTCCGCCGGCCGACCGACCTGGTACCCGCTGGCGTCCATGGCCGTCGGCATGACGCTCACGGCCGCCGTCGGGGCATGGGCGGTCGGTGTCCGGGGGGTCGGTGGCATCGCCGCGGCCAACGCGCTGGGCATCACGGTCACCGCCGTCCTGCTCCTGGCAGCGATGAACCGGCGCAGTGTGCCCGTACGGATGCCCGTGGTGCTGCTCGAACTCGCCAAGACGCTGCTCGCGGCGGTGGCCGCCACGGCCGCGGGGCTGGTGTGCGCCGCCCGCATCGAGCAGCCACTGGGCTCCCTCGCCGTCGGCTGCCTGGCCGTCGGAGCCGTGTTCGGCCTCCTGCTGTGGGCCCTGAGGGTCCAGGCGTTCGTGCCCGCCGTCCGCATCGCGACCAGAAAGCTGCGCCATGTCCGTTGAATCAGCGTTCCAGGCCACCTGCGGCGCCCGCCCGCGGGGCCTGCTGCCCGGCAGGGCTCCCTGGGTGGCCATGTACCACTCCGTGGACGACTGCACCGACGACCCGTACAACGTCACCGTCAGCCCGGAGCGCCTGCAGCAGCAGCTGAGCTGGCTGCGCTCGCGCGGCCTGCGCGGGGTCAGCGTCGCGGAGCTCCTCGACGCCCGCAGGCGCGGAGCCGGGCGCGGCCTCGTCGGGCTGACCTTCGACGACGGCTACGGGGACTTCGTCGAGAACGCCCTGCCGCTGCTGAGGCACTACGGGTGCACGGCCACCGTGTTCGTCCTGGTCGGCCGGCTCGGCGGGGACAACGCGTGGGACGCCGAAGGGCCTCGCAAGCCGCTGCTGACCGCGCAGGGGATCAGGGCGGCCGCGGCGGCCGGCATGGAGATCGGCTCGCACGGCCTCATGCACGTCGACCTCACCCGCGTCGACGAGACGGAGCTCCGCGCCGAGATCCAGCGGAGCAGGGCGCAGCTCGCCGAACTCACCGGCCGTACGGTGCACGGCTTCTGCTACCCGTACGGAAGCGTCGACCCGCGGACGGTGGAAGCGGTCCGCCGCGCGGGCTACCGCTACGGCTGCGCCGTCTCCCCCGGCCCGCTGGCCGGCATCCACGCCCTGCCCCGCGTGTTCGTCGGGCAGCGCGACGCCCCGTGGCGCCTCGAACTCAAGCGCCGGATCCACCCGGGCCGAAGACGTGCCTGGCGGGTCGGGGAGAGTGTCCAGTGAAGGCCCTGCACGTGATCACCGGCCTGGGCGCCGGTGGTGCGGAACAGCAACTGCGCCTGCTCGTACGGCATCTGCCGGGCACCCACGACGTGCTGACCCTGACCAATCCGGGGCAGGTCGCCGACGGGCTGCGCCGTGATGGCGTGCGCGTCGCCCACCTCGGCATGGCGGGCAACCGGGACGCGCGGGCGCTGCCCCGCCTGGTCCGGTTCATCAGGGACGGGCGCTACGACCTCGTCCACACCCACCTCTACCGGGCCTGCCTGTACGGCCGCGTCGCGGCGCGGATGGCGGGCGTGCGGGCGGTGGTGGCCACGGAGCACTCGCTGGGCGACGGCCAGATCGAGGGGCGCGCGCTGACCTCCGGCGTGCGCGGCCTGTATCTGGCGGGCGAGCGGCTGGGCAGGGCGACGATCGCCGTCTCGCCCGCGGTGGCCGAGCGGCTGCGCCGCTGGGGCGTGGCGCACCACCGGGTGCACGTCGTCCCGAACGGCGTCGATGTCGCCCGCTTCGCCTTCGACGCCTCGGCCCGCGCCGCGACGCGTCGCGAAATCGGCCTGCCCGCCGACGCGTTCGTGATCGGCGGCGTCGGGCGGCTGGTCCCGGGCAAGCGGTTCGACGTACTGATCGACGCACTGCGCGGACTCCCCGGCGACGTACGCCTGCTGCTCGTCGGCACGGGGCCCGAGGAGCAGTCCCTGCGGCAGGCGGCGCGCCGGGGCGACGTGCTCGACCGGGTCGTCTTCGCCGGGGAGCGCCTGCACACGGTCACCGGGCCCTCCGGCGCGGCGGTCGACCTGCCGGCCCTGATGTCCGCGATGGACGTGCTGGCCTCCCCGTCCACCGACGAGGCCTTCGGCCTGGCCGTGATCGAGGCGCAGGCCGGCGGGCTGCCCGTGCTCTACGTCAGCTGCCCGGCGCTCGACGACCTGCCCGCGGGGACCGGGGCCCGCGCCGTCCGGCTGCCCTGCGCCCCGACCGCGTTCGCCCGCGAAGTCCGGGCCCTCCGCACCGAAACAGCGAGCACCAGGCCGCCGACGCAGGCCGCCCTCCACTACAGCATCGCCCGCAGCGCCGCCCTGCACCACGAGGTGTACGCGACGGCCCTCGGCGCACCGACATCAGCACCTCAGGAGCAATGACGTGAAGACCGCAACCGCCCCGGCCACCGACACCCCCCGCCCGCCGCTCACCCGGATCGGCAACAGCGCCAGGAAACTGCCCCGGTGGTGGCCGCTGCCCCTGGGCATCGTGGCCGGCGCGCTCGCCGGTGGCGTCTACGGCGCGGTCAGCCCGCCGCAGTACACGGCGACGAGCTACGTGATCGCCGTCCCCACGAAGAAGTCCGACCCGATGTCCGCGCTCGGCTTCGCCCAGGCGTACAGCCGGGTCGCCACACAGGTCGCGGTGCTGGCCGACGCCCAGGACAAGGCCGGTGTGTCGGTCCAGGAACTGAAGTCGCAGGTGCGTGCCGAGACGTCGCCGGACGCCCCGATGGTCGCCCTGTCGGCGTCGGCGGGCGAGCCCGCGCAGGCCAAGAAGATGGCCGACGCCGTCGCCCGCGCCCTCACCAGCAGCGCGAGCGAGGCCAAGTCCGACACCCACGTGAAACTCCTGCGCTTCAGCAAGGCCGTGCGGCCGACGGAGCCCTCGACGCCGTCCGCCGCGCTGACCACGCTCGTGGGCGGCTGTGCGGGCGGACTGCTGGGCGGGCTCGCGCTGTTGGTCCGTCCGCGGCGCGAGGACGTGTCGGCGACGGTTCCGGGTCCCGCCTCGGAGGCCGGGCTGCGGGGTGGCGCCTGATGACACGCGGCGGGTCCGAGCCGGTCGTCACGGTGTGCACGGACACCGCCGAGTTCGGGTCCCTGCGCGAGGAGTGGAACCGCCTGCACCGGTCGTCGCCGACCGCGACACCGTTCCAGAGCCATGCCTGGCTCCACTCGTGGTGGCTCTCCTACGGCGGCGCGGCCCGGCTGCGCGTCGTGCTCGTACGCCGGGACGACCGGCTCGTCGCGGCCGCCCCGCTCATGCTGCGCTTGCGCCCCTTCCCGGTGCTGACGCCCCTCGGGGCGGGCATCTCCGACTTCTTCGACGTACTCGTGGACGAGGAGAACGCCGGATCGGCGGAGTGCGCGGTGCGGGCGCTGGGTGCGGGGCTGTGGAGGCAGGCGAGCGGCGCGGTGGTCGACCTCCGGGAGGTGCGGCCGGGCAGCGCGGCGCAGGTCCTGTACGACAACTGGCAAGGTACGCGTCGTCGTTTCGACGACTCGGCGTGCCTGGAGTTGCCCGCGGTGCCGATGGACGAGCTGGTGCGGCGCATGCCGCGGTCCGGGGCCCAGCGGGCACGCGCCAAGATGCGCAAGCTGGACGCCGCCGGGATCGAACGCCGGATCGTGCCCGCGGCGGAGGTCGGCACTTCGGTGCTCCGGCTGCTCGCGCTGCATCAACTGCAGTGGCGGGAACGCAAGGTGACGACCGAGCACGTGACACCGCGCTTCGCGGAACACCTGTCCCGCTCGGCCGCCCTGATGGCCGAGACGGGCGACGCGGTCGTCACGGAGTTCAGCCTGGACGGGTCCGTCGTGGCGGCGGACCTGACGTTCGTGTCACCACGGCTCGCGGGCGGCTATCTCTACGGCGCCCACCCGCAGCTGAGGGAGCGCAAGATCGACGTGGCCACGATGCTGCTGCGCTCGTGCACCGAGCACCTGCGGGAGGCGCCGCGGGCCGGGGTGCTGAGCCTGCTGCGCGGCACCGAGCCCTACAAGCTGCACTGGCGGCCCAAGCAACTCGTCAACCAGCGCCTGCTGTTGGCGCGCCCGAGCAGCGCACCTCAGCTGGCCGCGCTCGTCGCCGGCATCAGGGCCCGCTCCGCCGCCAAGCAGGTGCGGGACGCCTGGCGGGATCGCGGTGGCGGCCGGGCCTAGGGGCCGGGCCGCCACCGCGGGGGACATGCCGGTTCAGGAACGGCGCTCCCACCAGTCGAACCGGACACACACCGTGCCTCCGAGCCAGCGCTCGACCCAGTCGCCCAGGTCGATCCGGTGGCACTTCGGCGGAGGTGTCGGCTCGGTCGGCTGCGCCGGCTTCGTCGGTTCGGCGGGCTTCGTCGGCTCGACCGGCTTGTCGCGGCCGGTCAGTGTGTCCCGGTAGACCTTCGACGCCTTCGGATTCTCGTCGCACTGCCACACACCGTGCGGACAGTAGTCCGTCAGCGTGTTGTAGAGCGCCTTGTGCTTGTCCATCCAGGCGAGCATGCGCCGCATGTACTCGGAGTTGTCGCCGTTGCGGAACAGCCCCCACTCCGGATAGGAGATCGGTTTGTCGTGCTCCTTGGCGAAGTCGACCTGCTTCTGCAGACCGTAGGGCTCGGACACCTGCTCGTCGAAGGACTTGCCCTCCGGCTGGTCGTACGCGTCCATCCCGACGATGTCGACCACGTCGTCGCCCGGATAGCACTCGGTCCACGGCACGGCGTCCCGGCCGCGGCTCGGCGTGAAGTCGAAGCGGAACTTCTGCCCCGGCACGGAGCGCATCGTCGTGACGATGCGGGTCCAGTACTTCTTCCACGCCGCGGGGTCGGGTCCGCAGCGGTGCGTGTAGGTGATGCCGTTCATCTCCCAGCCGAGCACCACGACGGTGTCCGGCACCTTCAGGTCGACGAGGCGTTCGGCGAGGGTCTTGAAGTGCTCGTCGAAGTCACCGGCCGCGCCGCGCCGCAGCAGCGTGCGCACCTGCGCGTCGGGCACGTGTGCCTCGTTGCGCTCCAGCATGGGTACGTTGAGCACGAAGAGATTGTCGTCGCTCTCCCTGCGCCACTTGGCCCAGCTGTCGAGGAAGTCCGGTGCGCCCTCGATGTTGCTCCACCTGTCGCCCGGCAGGTAGGTGTGTCCCACGCGCACGTCGGCGCCGCCGAGCCAGTCCGACAGCTTCGTCATCCGGGTCACGCCCCGGGGCCCGTAGTCGAGATAGGCGCCGAACGCGGGGAACTTGTGCTTGGTGTCCGTGCCGGGGGACGTGGACGGGCTCGGTGACGTGCTGGTGCTCGGGGACGTACTGGGGCTCGGGGACGTGGTGGAGCTCGCCGAGGTCGTGGGGCTCGCGGACGTGCTCGGCGATGCGGGGGGCTTGGGGCTCGCCGGGGGCGAGGGGTCGGCCGAGCCGGACGGGCTCGGGCCGCTGCGCGGGGTGGCGTCCGCGCGCTCGATGGAGACGGATCCCGACGCGACCATCAGCGGGATCAGAACACCCGCCGAGATCAGCGAAAGCCGTCTTCGACTCGTCCATCGCGTTCTGTTTCCGGCCATGCCTGCTCCTTGTTCCGCACTCGCTCCCTTCCTGACACTGAGTCATATAAACGCGGGCGGCGCCATTCGTGGGCCGTCGGACGACCGCCCTGCCTCACCCTCATGGGCCAGCGGCCGCGGCCTTTTCCGTGGGCCCGCCGCGCCGCGGCGTGCGCGGCAGGCCCCTGCCGGTCACGGGGTCGCGCCCGCTCGTCGGGGCGGCGTGCTCGTGCACCCGCGCCCCAATTGGGGTGACGTTGCGGGCGAACGGGTGAACGCGCCCCGTGCGGTGGGCTCGGCGGTGGTCCACTGGCACCCGGCATGAGAGTGCCCGGCTGCCTCCCTCCCAGCCGTCGGCTTCGCGCCGCAAGGGAGGCAGCCGCCCGGCGGACGGCCTCCGAGCCCACGGCTAACCGAACGTCAGCCGAGCAGGCCCGCCTCTTGTGCCAGCACCGCGGCCTGGACCCGGTTGGTGCAGTCGGTGCGCGTGAGGATGCTGCTGATGTGGGCCTTGACCGTGCCGGAGCTCAGGTGGAGCTGTGCGGCGATCTCGGCGTTGGCCAGGCCTGTGCCCAGCAGCCGCAGGATGTCGCGTTCGGCCGGTGTCAGGTCCGCGATCCGCTGTGCCGCCACGTCGCTACTGTGTCCCGTCCGGGTCCGGAAGTCGACGAGCTGGCGGGTGACCTGCGGGGCGAGGACGGGGTCTCCCGCGGCGGCGCGGCGTACGGCGTCGATGAGTTCGCGCGGGCCGGTGTCCTTGAGGAGGTAGCCGTGGGCTCCGGCGCGCAGGGCGCTGGTGACGGTCGGCTCCTCGCCGAAGGCGGTCAGCATCACCGCGCGGGTGCGGGGAGAGTGCCGGGCGATCTCGGCGACGGCGGTGATGCCGTCCCCGGGCATGCGGATGTCGAGGAGGGCCACGTCGACGGAGTGGACGCGGCAGGCATCGACGGCCTCGCGGGCGTCCTGCGCCTCGGCCACGATGCGGATCTCGTCGTCGTGCTCCAGGACCAGCCGGACCCCGGTGCGCATCAGCGCCTCGTCGTCGGCGATCAGGACTCGGATCATCGGCTCATTGTAGGACGGCCATGATCAACAGGGCGACGGTGCCGCCGATCGTCGGCAGCAGCACCAGCAGCGCGGCGCAACCGCCGCCCAGGATGCGGGGCCATGTGAGCACTTCCGTGGACAGCGGCGGCCGGGAGCCGGCGCCGTCGGACAGCGGTTTCGGTGAAGTGACGTACGAGGGTGGCACGTTGGGGCGGACGGGTATCCGGGCGGAGAGGACGAAGCCGCCCTCCGGGCGCGGCCCGGCGTGCAGGACGCCGCCGAGCAGGCCGATCCTCTCCTGGAGGCCGACGAGTCCGCTGCGGTTCCCTTCGCCGGGCGAACGGGGCTCGGGCGGGGCGTCGTTGACGACGGCGACCAGCACCGTCTCCCCCTCGTCCTGGAACGTCACGCGGACAGCGGCGCCGGGTGCGTGCTTCAGGGCGTTGGTGAGTCCTTCGCGGGTCACACGGTGGGCGGCCTGCCGGGTGCGGGCGTCCGCCTCCGTCAACTCCGATGCGTTCCAGAGCAGTTCGACGTCGGCGCCCGCGTTCCGGGAGTCCGCCACGAGGGCGGAGAGGGACTCACGAGTCCCGCGCTCGCCGATGCCCTCGCCGGACTGGTGGCGCAGTACGCCGAGGATGCCGCGCAGCTCTTCCATGGCCGTTCCGGCGGTGGTGTGCAGGAGTTCGGCCTGCGGGGCCAGCGGGGGCGCCTGCTTTTCGGCGGCGAGCTGGAGGGCGCCGGCGTGCACGGAGATGAGGCCGATGCGGTGGCCGAGCAGATCGTGCATCTCGGCGGCGATGCGCGCGCGTTCCTCCATGCGGGCCGTCTCGTCGGAGAGGAAGCGGGCCTGTTCGAGGTAGGCGTTGCGTTCCCGCAGCAGTCCCTTCAGCGGACGGCGGTGCCCCAGCACGCGGCCGGACAGCGCGGGCAGCAGGACGAACAGCGCGGCCAGCCCGGCGCCGGTGAGCAGGTACGGCAGCGTCGTTGGTTCGCTGCGGGACTGGGCGACGACCGACAGGAGTACGGCTCCGGCGGCACACGCCCCGACCGCCCACCAGGCACGCCGGGCGGAGGTGATGCGGCGTACGGCGGACCACACGACGTACGGCACCACCACCGTCGCCCATACGTTCTCCCCGGCGATCACCGGCATGCAGCCCAGCACCGCGAGGGTCGGGTACCTGCGCCGCGCGGGCACCAGCAGCGCCGCCCACACACCTAGGAGGGCGACCGGCACCGGGTGGGCCGGCGGGATCAGCGGGACCGGCACCAGTGAGCACAGCAGGACCAGGGCGGCGAGTACGGACTCGACGACGACCGTCCGCCGGGGCGCGGCTCGTACGGCGTTCCGGATCGCGGCGGCCTCGCGGCGTATGCGCACCCACGACGGTCGCACTACCGGGCTCATCGTTTCCTCCGTGCGGGTTCCGTTCTGAACGGCTGATCGTGTCATATGCGTTGGCGACCACTGCGGGCCCGCCGGGCTCCTCGGCCTCAGCCGACCCGAGCCGCTCCTCCGGGCACCTGGAGCTCCGGCTCCGCCCGCAGCCCGTCGACGTCCACGCCGGTCTCGGTCAGCACACGCGCGATCTCCGCCGCGGACTCCGCGTCCGTTCCGGTCTCGTCCAGCAGCGCGGCCAGCACGTGGGTCGTGCCGACCGTGGGCGAGCCCTGGTGGGAAGCGGTGAGCTGGGTGACGTGCAGGAGCCGCTGCTCGAAGTCGGCGGGGCCGCTCACCTCCGCGGGCTCCCCCACGTCGACGCCGGTGGTGGGAAGCAGTACGCGGGCGAGGGCGTCCTGCCGGGCGCCGTGTCGGCGCAGGAGTTCCGCCCCTCGGTTCGCCGCGCGCAGCTTCTCGGGCAGCTCATGCCCCGCGACGCGCAAGGACCGGTCCAGCGCCAGGATGCCCAGCAGCATGTCGACGGCCCGGGACTGCGGCTCCCCGCGCCGCACCGTCACCCGTGGTGTCTCCGCGCGCACGGCGCCCACGACCGCGGAGCCGAACCCGGCCCCGCCGCCGAAGACCCAGGTGGTCAGCTTCCGGGTCAGCGGATTGCCGCTCTTCCCGAACGTTCCCGCCTTGCGCAGCACGAACACCGAGGTGGGCTCGGGCGCTTCGTCGGTCCCCCGCAGCGCCTCGAGCGCGGCCGACGCCGCCGGGACATCGAGCTTCTCCACCACCATGGCCTCGTGGGCCCGCGTACCGGGCGACTCGACCAGTGCGCGGGCCACATGGCGTACGCGCACCGAGACGGTGCCTTCCTGTCGTGCGGCCTCCAGCGCCTTGCGCAGGCAGGACCGCAAGGCGCCGGTCATCGGCGGGAGTTCGACGCCTTCCGGGGCCCGCCCCTCCTCCCCCGTCCTCGCCTTCTTCTCCTTCTTTCGGTTCTCCCGACGCCGCCGCTTGGCGTCCTCGTGCCGGACCTCCCGCCACAAGGCGTCGATCTCCCGCTCGTCGTCGGGAGTTTCCACCACGCCGTCGCCCGCGTCGCCGCTGACCCACACGGCCGTCCCCCGGCCCGCGATCGATCCGCCGAGCGAACCGGCGGCCCGCATCCCGGGGGCGATCGCGGAACCCGCGGCCGAGTCACCCGCCACGAGCGCGGCCAGCACGCTCTCCGTGCCGAGGTCGGCGCGCTCCTGCTTGGCCACCGCACGCATCGCCTCCAGCAGCAGCTTGACGACGTCCTTCTCGAACTCGGTGGCCAGTCCAGTGTCGCGGTCGGACGTTCGCTGATCCATGGCGCTTCCCTCTCCGTGGTGTCTCCTGCTGAGAAGGAAGCTAGCCACGTGCCCTCCGGTGCCGCATCGGCCGACCGTCCAAGCTTCCGGTCCGATCGGCCAAGGTGTCCCCGGCTCTCCCGGGCCCATCTCTCCCGGTCGGCTCAGCCCACGTCCGTGTCGGCGGTCACCGCGTCGACCACGTCCCTGAGTTGGGCGCGCGCGGTGATGCCGAGCTTGGGAAAGGCCCGGTAGAGGTGCGAGCCGACGGTGCGCGGAGACAGGTAGAGCTTCTCGGCCACTTCGCGGTTGGTCAGGCCGAGCGCGGCGAGCCGCACGATCTGCTGTTGCTGGGCGGTGAGCGTCGCGAACGCGTCGGGCTCCCTCGGACCGCTCTGGGCTCCGGCGGCCCTGAGTTCGGTTTGGGCCCTGGCCTCCCACGGCTGCGCGCCCAGTCGACGGAAGACGGCCTCGGCCTCGACGAGCGGCGGGCGGGCGTCGGCGATCCGTCGGCGGCGGCGCAGCCACTGCCCGTACGCCAACCGCGCCCGGGCGTGCTCGAAGGGGCGACGGCCGAGCGCCGAATGGTCCAGGGCCGCGGCGAAGTGCCGCTCGGCCTCGTCGACGGGGGCGAGCAGCGCCCGGCTCAGTCGGACCAGGGCGCTCCTGCGCGGAGCGAGGGCGCCCGCGTCCGCCAGGGACTCCTCGACTCCGTCGACTATGCGGGCGGCCTCGTCCCGGTGGTGTCCACGGGCCGCGGCTGCCGCCAGTTCGGGCAGCGCCGGGTGGGAGAGGTGATAGTGCGCGGGGTTGCCCCGGCCGTCGAAGAGCGTCCGGTAGTGCTGGTAGGCGGTCTCGTGGTCGCCCTCCGCGGTGGCGGCGGTGCCCAGTGCGCGGTGGGCGAGGACGAGAACGGAACGGCTCTCGTCCGGGTCGACCAGGGAGAGGGCGTGCCGGGCCAGCGCACGGGCTCCGGCCGTGTCACCGCGCAGGGCGCGCAGCAGCGCCTCGGTCGAGGCGGCACAGGCCACGGCATGGTCGAGTCCCGCACGGGACGCGACGGCCTCCAGGTCGGCGCAGGCGCTCCGGGCGCGGGCCCACCGCCCCTGTTCCAGGTAGGCGAGGGCGGCGACTCCACCGAGGCCGTCCGGCAGCGGCCCCTGCGAGCTCCACGAGGCGAAGGCGTCGTCGAAGATCCGTGCCGCCGGCTCGGTCTCGTCCAGCAGCCAGGCCGCGACGGCGAGCAGAGTCAGCGTCTCCGGCTCCTTGCGCGCCGCCGCGGCCAGGGCGGGCAGCCGAGGTGCGAGGTGTGTGCGGGCCGCCTGCGGGTGCGCGACGGTCTCGGCCCAGGCCGCCAGAAGCCTCTCCCGCTCACTCAACTCAGGGGCGGGGTGGGCCGGGACGCGGGGCAGCAGGCGTTCGATCTCGTGCAGTTGGGTCGCGTCACTGGAGTAGAAGCGGACGACCGCGGCGGCGGCCAGGGCTTCGAGCGCCGCTCCGGATGCGCCGCGCTCCGCCAGCACGGCGGCCGGGCGCATCAGTTGTCCGAAGGCGGCGCTGTGCGAGGCGGTCAGGGCCATGAGCCGGCCGACCTGGAGGTCCGCGAGGGCCGCGGTCGTCGGATCGTCGGTGCTGGACCGGGTGCGGGTTGCCAGCCGTTCGACCGAGTCGAGCCGTCCGGTGAGGACCGACGTCCTGGTCGCGGCAGCGAGCAGCCGGGTGCTCTCGCTCCGGTCGGGGTGCAGGTCCGCGGCTCTCTCCAGCAGGTGCGCGGCGGCCCCGTAGCCGCTGCGCTGCCGCGCCCGCTCCGCGCCGCCCTCGAGTGCGGCCGAGACCCGCGCGCTCAGTCCGGAGGTGGCGGCGGCGAGGTGCCAGGCGTGCCGGTCGGGGTCCTGCCCACGGAAGAGGTCGGCCAGTTCCAGGTGCGCCGCCCGCCGTTCCTGCGCGGGGGCCGCCTGGTAGACCGCGAGGCGGGACAGCGGATGGCCGTGGCGCAGCCGTCCCCCGCCGCGCCGCACGAACCCGGCCTCCTCGGCGGGCGTCCACACCGGGTCGGCGACGTCGGGCAGCCAGGACCGCACCGCTTGCGCGGGATCCCCGGTGTCCGCGGTGGCCAGGCGCACCACGGCGCGGCGGGTCGCGGCGGGCAGGGCCGCCAGCCGGCCGGCGTAGATCCGCTCCAACCGGTCGGACACCGGCAGCGGGCCGTCGGGCCCCCGAGCGGCGTTGTCCTCGGCGGCGACGGAGCGGGCCAGCTCCACCAGTGCGTGGGGGTTGCCCTCGGCCTGGTCGAGGACGCGGTCCCGGACGAGCCCGGTCGGCACCCGTGGCTGGAGGTCCAGCAGTCGCACCGCCGCGCTCCGGTCGAGCGGCGCCAGTTCGAGGGTCACCTCCCGCGCGGCGATGTCGTGCAGCGTGTCGTCCCGGGTGGCGACCAGAAGGGTCACGGGTTCGTCGGCGGCCAGGCGTCGAGCGGCGAAGGAGAGGGCGTCGAGCGAGGCCCGGTCGACCCACTGGGCATCGTCCACGACCACCAACAGCGGCTGCCGCACGGCGAGTTCGGAGAACAGGGTCAGCACGGCGATCCCGATGAGCATGGGGTCCGGCGCCCGGCTCGGCCCCGCCAGGCCGAAGGCGGCTTGCAGGGCTTCCCACTGGCGCGGGGGCAGCGCCTCCATGTCCTTGCGGACCGGACGCAGCAACTGGTGCAGGCCGGAGAACGCCAGATCGCTCTCGGACCGGCTGCCGTGTACCCGCAGCACGCGACCGCCGTCCGCGGCGAACCGGTCCGCGACGGCTTCCACCAGGGTGGTCTTGCCGGCTCCGGGCGCTCCCACCACGGTCAGCAGCGGGCCCTTCGGGTGTGCGCCCGGGCACGCCGGTCGCACCGCCGCGAGCAGCGTGCTCAGCTCCGCGTCCCTGACCACGTCGTCCACCAGCTCTCTTCACCTCCCGCACATCGTACGAAGGTGGGCCCGGCGCAGGTGCAGTCAGGTGTCCGATACCGCCGAGGCATCCCCCGCCCGCAGGGTGGAGGACATCCACAGCCCCCAAGGCGAACGAGCCACGAAGGAGAGCCATGCCTCCCCTCACTTCCCCCGCGCCCCCGGCCGGGACCGAAACCGCGACCGGGACCGGGACCGGGACCGCCGCACCGGCGGTCAGCACCATCGAACTGGGTGACGTGCAGATCCACCGCGTCATGGAGTACTCCGACACCACCCCGATGACGACCGATGTCTTCTTCCCCAACAGCAGGCCCGACGAGTGGCAGCGTCACACCGAGCTGCTGGCGCCGCACCACTGGGACCCGCAGAGCGACCTCACCCGCGCCGCGACCCAGTCCTGGGTGCTGCGCAGCGAGGGCAGGATCATCCTGATCGACACCGGCGCGGGCAACGGCAAGTACCGCCCCCTGCAGCCGATCTGGTCCTACCTGAACACCGGATACCTGGCGAATCTCGCCGCCGTCGGAGTGCGACCGGAGGACGTCGACCTCGTCGTCAACACTCATCTGCACGACGACCACGTCGGCTGGAACACCCGGCTCGAGGGCCGGGACTGGGTTCCCACGTTTCCCAACGCGACCTATCTCATGCCGCGTCGGGACTTCGAGTACTGGAAGCCGGAGAACCTCCACAACACCGTGTTCGGCCGGGGCAATCAGAACGTCTACGAGGACAGCGTCGAACCGGTCGCCGAGGCCGGACTGGTGGAGACCTGGGACGAGTCGTACACCATCGACTCCAACCTCCGCCTGGAGTCGGCTCCCGGCCACACACCGGGTTCCTCGATCATCCACCTGGAGTCGGCGGGCGATCGCGCGATCTTCGCCGGTGACCTCCTGCACGGCGCGATCCAGGTGCACGAGCCGCACATCAACAGCTGCTTCGAGGAGGACGAGGACGGCGCCCGCGCCAGCCGTGCGCGCATGTTCGCGCACGCGGCCGACACCAACGCCCTCGTGCTCCCGGCCCACCTTCCCGGTCACGGCGCTTTCGAGCTGCGCCGTGAGGGTTCCGGCTTCCGACTCGCCAACTGGGCGCCGTTCTCCCTCACTTGATCCACGGCCGGACGACGCGAGGCGTAGGGCCTGCTGTTTGGACCAGCCCCTAAAGCAGGTTCTCCCGCGCCCAGTCCTCGAAGCCCGTCAGCGGCAGGCCCAGCGCACGCGCGAATTCCGGGCGGCCCGGCTGGCCGGCGGCGTTCATGAAGGCACCGGAGGCGCCCATGGGCGGCATTCCGGCGGCGAGGGCCTGCTCCAGGGTCAGGTCCGGTGCGGTGATCGGCCGGTCGAGGACGCGGCTGAGGATCTCGGCGACGTCCCCCATCGACCGGTACTCACTGGCCAGTTCGAGCTCCACCTCGTGGAAGCGGTCCGGGTCGGTGAGGGCCGCGGCGGCCGTGGTGCCGATGTCGGCGACCGCGGTGAGGGAGAGCCGGGTGTCGGGCTTGATGAGGGTGATCAGGCCGCCCTCGATGCCGCGCGGGAAGAGGTAGGCCATGGAGGGCAGCAGGTTCTCCATGAAGAAGCCCGGCTTGACGAGGGTCCAGCGCGGGAATCCGGCCTTGCGGACCAGGTCCTGGATGGCGGCCTTGGTGTCGAGGGCGGGGGCCATGAAGTCCCAGTGACCCTCGGCCCAGCCGGGAACCTCGGTGTGCTGCCCCGCGCCGGCGACGGAGGTGTGCACGAACTGCTCGACCCCTGCGGTCCGGGCCCCTTCGACGAGGTTGGTGGCCTGGGTCAGCTCGTTGCCGAAGTCGGCGCCCTCCGCGGTGAAGACGGGCATCTGGACCGAGAAGACGGCGCGGGCGCCCTCGGCGGCGCGGGTCACGGAGGCGCGGTCCAGGAGGTCCCCGGTGACGAGCTCGGCACCGAGAGCGGCGACGGCGCGGGCCCGGTCGGTGCCGGGGTCCCGGACCAGGGCGCGTACGGGGACACCTGCGGAGAGCAGCGCGCGGGCGGTGGCGCCGCCCTGGCGACCGGTGGCGCCGGTGACGAGCACGGGGGCATGCGCGTGGGCGAGGGGCGGGTTGGCGGGCGGGGTGGGCATGGGAGGACTCCTTCGACGTGCGACCGTCGGCCGACTGCCGCCGACCGGCGTAAGTGGCGGGGCCCGCCACTTACGTTCGGATACGATATGGCGGGCCCCGCCACTTAGCAATCCTGGAGCTGATCACATGGTCGAGCGGCAGCGTGCCGACGCCCGGCGCAACTACGAGCGGATCCTCGCCGTGGCCGCGGAGGAGGTCGCCGCACAGGGCGCCGCCGCCTCGCTGGAACAGATCGCACGCGTGGCCGGGGTCGGCTCGGCGACCGTCCGCAGACACTTCCCGACCCGGCAGGCACTGCTGGAGGCGGTCTCCCGGCAGCTGATCGAGGCGCTGTGCGCACGGGCCCGAGAGCTCGAGGGCGGACAGAGCGACGGCCGGGAGGCGCTGCTGGAGTGGCTGGGCGAGGTGCTCGCCTACTGCGTCACCGCGCGCGGACTGGCCGCCGCCCTCTCGTACGACGAGGCGACCGACCCCGTGCGCGGCAACTCCTGCGCGGCGACATTGATCGCGGCGGGCGAGCCACTGCTGCGGAGCGCCGCACAGGAGGGCGCCGTGGCGCCGCAGGTCACGGTCGAGGACCTGATCACCCTTGCCGTCGGCCTCGCCCTCGCCACGGAACACCACCCCAACCCCACCGCGCGCGCCGAGACGCTGCTCGGGCTGGCAGTGGCGGGGATCAGCCCGGAACACGCCTGACACGACACCCGGGACAACGCTGCCGCGGCAACAATGATTCTATTGGTTGCGCAATATCTAAAGCGTTACGCGCGGCGCGACACCGCACCGCGCCGCCGTCAGGCAAGGAGTGCCGGATGTTCTCGGATGTGGGCCCGATGGAGCTGGTCACGATCGCCGTGATCGGCCTGCTCGTGTTCGGGCCGGACAAGCTGCCGAGGTTCCTGCAGGACGCGGCCCGCACCGTGCGGAAGATCCGGGAGTTCTCCGAGAGCACCCAGCAGGAGATCCGCTCCGACCTCGGCCCGGAGTTCCAGGACTTCGACGTACGGGATCTGCACCCGAAGACGTTCGTGCGCAAGCACGTGCTGAGTGGCGACACCGACCTCGGCCGGGAGCTCGGCGAGATCCGCGAAGCGCTCGACCCCCGCGCCACCGGCGACAGGAGCGACACCGCGACCGCGAAGCCCGTCGTCAGCCTGGCGAAGCCCACGGCATCGGCCGAGGACGCCCGGCCCGCCTTCGACCCCGATGCCACCTGACCGAAGCCATGCCCGCATCACAAGAGTTCAGGGAAGGTGCCATGCCGAACACAGCGACCGCACACACCGGCGACACGGGCGACACGGGCGACACGGGCGATGGCGACAAGGAAGTCGCCGTTCTTGAGGGTGGGCCCGCCCACGGACTGCGCCTGCGCGTCACGGACCGCCCACCGGTGGTGCAGGTGACCCAGCCCTGCGACGTGGAGGAGCCGCCCGACCCGCAGGGCCTGCGGGCCGAAGCACTGTACGTCTACCGCCGCGACCTCCAAGTGCGGGACGAGCCACTGCGCTACGGGTTCGACCGGGCGAGCCCGTGAGGACGTAACCCTGCCTCGCGCGCAACCAGCACACGCCGTACCTGCGTCTCCTTGCCCACCTATAGAGTTGCGCAACCAAGCAAGGTATGAACACGAACGGAGATCGACGCAGACATGGGCATCATCAGCTGGATCGTCCTGGGCCTCATAGCCGGAGCCATCGCCAAGTTCCTGCTCCCCGGCCGCGATCCGGGCGGCCTCATCGGCACCACGCTCATCGGCATCGCGGGCGCCTTCGTGGGTGGCTGGCTGTCGGCCCGCTTCCTCGACCGCCCCGTCTCAAAGGAGTTCTTCGACCTGCCCACTTGGGGCGCCGCGATCGCCGGCTCGCTCGTGCTGCTCATCGGCTACCGGGTCCTGTTCGGCAACTCGCGGGACTGACGGGGCTCCGTGGTTCCTCAGGCCACCGGATTTGGTCCGCGCGGACTCGACCAGCACCATGACCTGCATGACAGGAATCCTGGGACTGAGCAGTAAACGCAAAGACTCCGTGCTGCTCGTCAGAGACGTGGACGTGGTCGCGGCGGCCCTGCGCGAGGCGCTGGCCGAGGCCTCGCCCGAGGAACGACCGGGCCTGGAGCGCGCCGTCGCCCTCGCCGAGTCGGCCGCCACCGCCACCGACGCCCAGCTGCGCGCCCGTTGGGTCCACTCCCGGTTGGCCGCCGTCGGCTTCACGGGGGACCTCGACTCGGTCGCGGCGGTGAAGGCACTCCGCCAGGCCGAGCCCTCGCTGAGCCTGACGGCCGCGGTGGAACTGCGCAAGCACGCGCTGGCCCACCCGGAGTGAGCGCCGTCCGTCGAGTACGAGAACGCCGGAACGCGCCCCGCCAGCAGACGATGCACGTACCGGTGCATCACATAGCCGGTGCGCATCGCGATCAGCGGCTCCGTGAGCAACGCGTCCACCGACACCTCCGCCAGAGCCGCCAGCGGTCCGTCCGGCCGCACGCACACCACCGGCCGCCCGCGCAGGAGTTCGGTCGCCTCGAAGCCGGCGGGCAGGTCGTCGCCGTCGAGATGGTTGATCAGCCCCAGGTCGAAACCACCCTCGGCGAGGCCTCGTTGAATCTCCGTCTGCCGCGCGCCGACCACCTCGACCTGCGTGAGCGGATGCGTCGAGCGAAACTCCCTCAGTACGGGGATGAGCAGCGGGACCGTCGCGGCGTTCACCGTGCCGACGCGCACCATCCGGCTCAGACGGTGCTGCTCGCCCGCCGCGAAGCGCAGCCGGTCCACGGCCTCCAGCACACTGACGATGTGCGGCATCAGCTCCTGCCCTGCCGTGCTCATCGTCGCCCCGGTGCGTTTGCGCTCCAGCAGGTCGACACCGAGTTCCCGCTCCAGGTTCCGCACCGTCTCGCTCAACGCGGGCTGCGACAGGCGCAGTTCGTCGGCCGCCCGGCGCAGCGAGCCGAGCCGGGTGACGGCCGTGACGCATTCCAGCTGTTCGGTTCGCATCCCGGAAGAATGCGTCGGGTTTCGCGGCGTGTTCAAGGGTTTCCCTGTCACACCTTCGTGAAATTCAATGGTCCGGGATACGAGAACGGTCGGGTTTTCCTTGACGGCACTCGAAGGCGGCTGCCACGATCAACGGCATGAAGAAGCGACTGGACCTCACGCGGCGACGCCACGTCGACCTCGCACGTGTCTCCAGCGCCTTCTGTTGCGCCGCGGCCTGACCACTCCGCCGCAGATCACGCACTTTCCCTCCTGAACCAGGCCTGCCCGCGCGCCCGTTGAGGCGTCGCCGCAGCCGTTCACGGCCCCTTCGCATTCCCGTGCACGACCGTCGATTTCGGCGTGCCCGAAAACAATTCCGTACCTGGAGTTCCGCGATGTCCGCAGCACCCTTGAAATTCGCCTATTGGGTCCCCAACGTCAGTGGTGGACTCGTCACCAGCACGATCGAACAACGCACCGACTGGGGGTACGAATACAACCGCGAACTCGCCGTTCTGGCCGAGAACAACGGCTTCGAATACGCGCTCAGCCAGGTCCGCTACATGGCCAGCTACGGCGCCGAGTTCCAGCACGAGTCGACCGGCTTCAGCCTCGCCCTGCTGCTCGCCACCGAGCGCCTCAAGGTCATCGCCGCCGTCCACCCGGGTCTGTGGCACCCCGGTGTCCTCGCCAAGTTCGGTGCGACCGCCGACCATCTGTCGAACGGCCGCTTCGCCGTGAACGTCGTGTCCGGCTGGTTCAAGGGCGAGTTCACGGCGCTGGGAGAGCCCTGGCTGGAGCACGACGAACGCTACCGTCGCGCCGAGGAGTTCATCCGCGCCCTGCGCCAGACCTGGACCGAGGACCACACCGAACTCGCGGGCGACTTCTACCGGCTTCGGGACTTCTCCCTCAAGCCGAAGCCGCTCAACACCCCCGAGCGGCCGCACCCGGAGATCTTCCAGGGCGGCAACTCCACGGCCGCCCGTGCCATGGCCGGGCGGGTCTCCGACTGGTACTTCTCCAACGGCAAGGACTTCGAGGGGGTGACCGAGCAGATCAACGACGTCCGCAGGTCCGCCGCCGACATCGGCCGTACGCCACCGAAGTTCGGCCTCAACGGCTTCCTCATCGCCCGTGACACCGAGGCCGAGGCCCGCGACACCCTGCGCGAGATCGTCGCGAAGGCCGACACCGAGGCGGTCGAGGGCTTCGGGGCCGCCGTGAAGCAGGCCGGGAGCTCCACCGCCGACGGCAAGGGCATGTGGCAGGACTCCAGCTTCGAGGACCTCGTCCAGTACAACGACGGCTTCCGCACCGGGCTGATCGGCACGCCCGAGCAGATCGCGGAACGCATCGTCGCCTACAAACAGCTCGGCGTCGACCTGCTCCTGCTGGGCTTCCTGCACTACCACGAGGAGGTCGAGTACTTCGGCAAACGTGTGCTCCCCCTCGTACGCGAGCTGGAGGCCCAACTCCCGGACGCGCAGCCCCAGTCCGCGTCCGCCCTCGTCTGAACACACCCCCCCCACGGAAGAGAGACACCCCATGAGCACCGTCACGCCCGCCGACTGGCACACCCGGCCCGCACCCACCACCGCCGACGAGTGGATCGCCCGCGCCGCCGAGGTCTCCGCCGTCCTCGCCACCGACGCCGCCGCCCGCGACCGGGCCGGCGCCACACCCCACGCCGAGGTGCGGCTCCTCAAGGACTCGGGTCTGGTCACCCTGCTCGGCCCCGTCGAGCACGGCGGCGCCGGTCAGGACTGGACCACCGCCTACCGTGTCGTCCGCGAGGTGGCCAAGGCCGACGGCTCCGTCGGTCAGCTCCTCGGCTACCACTACCTGTGGAACTGGGCGGCCCGGCTGGTCGGTACCCGCGAGCAGTGGGAGCACGTCGAGGCCGAGGCCGCCCGCAACCAGTGGTTCTTCGGCGGCGCCGTGAACCCGCGCGACCAGGACGTGGTCGTCACCGAGGACGGCGACGACCTGGTCTTCACCGGCCGCAAGTCCTTCTCCACCGGCAGCAAGGTCTCCGACGTCACCGTGCTCGAAGGTGTCTTCGAGGGCACGGACAAGCACGTCTTCGCGATCGTCCCGTCCGACAGCGCCGGTCTGATCTTCCACGACGACTGGGACAACATCGGCCAGCGGCTCACCGAGAGCGGTGGTGTCACCCTCGACGACGTCCGCACGCCCTGGTCCTCGGCGGCCGGATACGTCGACAAGGAGTTCCGGCCCCGCGTCTACAACACGCTCAACGTTCCCACCATCCAGCTCGTGTTCGTCAGCTTCTACCTGGGTGTGGCGGCCGGAGCCCTGGAGACCGCCGCCACCTACACGCGCACCAAGTCCCGCTCCTGGCTGCACGGCGGGTACGAGCGCGCCGTCGACGAGCCGTACGTCATCGACATCTACGGCGACCTCACCGCCAAGCTCTGGGCGGCCGAGGCCCTCGCCGACGCGGTCGCCGCCGAAGGGCAGCGGCTGCACGACGATCCGGACGCGGTCACCGCCGAGATCCGCGGCGCCTTCGAGGTCCGTGTCGCAGCGGCCAAGGCCCGCGCCACCGAGGTCGCCCTGGAGGTCGGCAACCGGATCTTCGAGGTCACCGGGGCGCGCGCCACCGCGACCGCCGAGGGCCTGGACCGCTTCTGGCGCAATGTGCGCACCCACACGCTGCACGACCCCGTCGCCTACAAGCGGCGCGAGGTGGGCCGCTGGGTCCTTGAGGGCGAACTGCCCGAACCCACCTGGTACTCCTGACCGTTCCCACCTCCGGGCGCCCGTCCCGCACGGGCGCCCGGCCTCCCAGAAAGAGGCAGCCCCATGGCCACCGTCCTTTCCCTCTCCGGCAGCCCCTCCGCGACGTCCCGCACCGGCCGCCTCCTGCGCCATCTCGACCAGCGGCTGATCGCCCAGGGGCACGAGGTCGTCCCGCTCGACGTCCGCGCCCTCCCGGCCGAGGCGCTGCTGGGCGCGGACCCGCGCCACCCCGCGATCGTCGAGGCCGCCGAGCTGTTCGCCCGCGCCGACGGCCTCGTCGTAGGAACTCCCGTCTACAAGGCCTCGTACTCCGGTGTCCTCAAGGCGCTCCTCGACCTGCTCCCGCAGTACGCGCTCGCCGACAAGACGGTGCTGCCGCTCGCCACCGGCGGCTCCGTCGCGCACGTCCTCGCCATCGACTATGCGCTGCGCCCGGTCCTGACCTCGATGGGCGCCGCCCACGTCGTGCAGGGCTGGTTCATCCTCGACAAGGACATCTCGGTGCGCGACGACGGCACGCTCGCGCTCGCACCGGCCGTCGCCGAGGCCCTGGAGCCGATCGTCGACCAGTTCTCGGCCGCGCTCGGCGGCCGACGCGTCCTGGCCGCGGCGGGCTGACCCGCATGACTGCCCACGTCATCGCCGACGACGCCGAAGCCCTCGCCGTCGCCACGGCCCTCGCCGACGAGTTCCGTGCAGGGGCGGCCGCACGGGACGCCCAACGCAGGCTGCCACGGGCCGAGTTGGACCGGCTCTCGGACTCCGGCCTGCTCGCCGTGACCGTCCCGGCGGAACACGGCGGCGCCGATGTCGGCTCCCTGACGCTCGCGGAGATCTTCCGGCTGCTCGCCTCGGCCGACAGCAGCCTCGCGCAGATCCCGCAGAGCCACTTCGTGTACGCCAACGTCATCCGCCGGCAGGGCACCGAAGAACAGCAGAAGTTCTTCTTCGCCGAACTGCTGGCCGGTCGCCGGTTCGGCAATGCCCAGTCCGAGGCGGGCACCCGTCACGTCCAGGACATCCGCACCCGCCTGACTCCCCGGCCCGACGGCTCCTACCTGCTCACCGGGGTCAAGCACTACTCCACCGGCGCACTCTTCGCCGACTGGATCCCCGTCCTCGCCCTGGCCGAGGACGACCGCCCGCATGTCGCGTACGTTCCCAGGGACGCCGATGGCCTCACGGTGATCGACGACTGGGACGGCATGGGCCAGCGGACGACGGCGAGCGGCACGGTGCGCCTGGACGGCGTCACGGTACCTGCGGACCGGGTACTGCCCCACCACCTCACCTTCCTGGGGCCGCAACTGCACGGCGCGGTAGCACAGTTGCTCCACTCCGCGATCGACGTGGGGATCGCCGCCGGTGCGCTGGCGGAAGCCGCGGAGTTCGTCCGCACGAAGAGCCGCCCCTGGTTCGAGAGCGGGCTCGACACCGCCGCCGAGGACCCGCTGCTGATCCAGCGGTTCGGCGAACTCGCCCTCCAGGAACGGGCATCGAGGGCCCTCTTGCGTGAAGCGGCCCGCGCGATCGACGCGGCCCGCGCCGACCTCACCGACGAGTCGGCCGCAGAGGCGTCCATCGCGGTGGCCGCGGCCAAGGTGCGGGCGGCCGAGGCCGCGGTGTCCATCGCCGACGCCCTCTTCGAGGTGTCGGGCACCCGCTCGGCCCTCAACTCCTCGAACCTGCACCGCCACTGGCGAGACGCCCGCACCCACACCCTCCACGACCCGCCCCGCTGGAAGACCCAGCACATCGGCCGCTACGTCCTCAACGGCACCTTGCCACCGCGCCACGGCTTGCTCTGACGGCACACCGTGGACGAGGGGTCGGGAAGGCCCGTGCGAGATCGCTCGAACGGGTGGGTTCCGGGCGATGGTTGAGCCATGCCCGAACTGTCCGACGAGCAGCACTCCCGCAAGGACGCCGTCCTCACCGCAGGTTGTCTCCTGCTTCTCGTGCTTGTGGCGGACGTGGCGGCCGATGTGCCGGATCCGGTGATCTGCGACGTTCCGCGGCTGGTGAGCTGTGGTGCGGTCTTGCACGCTGGAGGCGGGGGTTCACCCATGATGCGGAGAGGGGACGCTTGTGAGGATCGGATCCGTGAAGCGGCATGAACGTGTTGCCGTCATTGGCGCGGGCATTCCCGGAGCCAACGTCGCGGGGATGGCGGCCTACCGCGAGCTGGCCCGGACCGTCGGGCCGTCCTCGTGGTGGTACCGCATCCGGCGCGGAACACCGGTCCGGCACCGGCGTCTGCGACCTCGACACCGCTGCCGACGGGAGCATCCGTAGTGTTGCTCTGTCCGACGGGAGCCGTCTTGACGTCGACATCGTCGTGAACGCGGCAGGCCCCAGCGCCTCCCACGTCGTCGGGCTCGTCGCACGGCACCTGCCGATGCGCCGGGAACCCGGCGTCGTCACCCGGGTCGACCGTGCTCAGGTCCCGGTTCACCGCGCCATGCTCGCACCTCACATCGAGATCCGTCCTGACGGGGACGCTTCGGTGGTCCTCCACCAGACCAGGGTGGCCAACCGGCCCATCCCCGCCGACGGATTCCCCTCGGTGGGAGCGGTGCCGTCTGTTCCGGGCTACTACGAGGCCGTTTCGCACAGCGGCATCACGCTCGGACCATGTGCCGTGGTCGGTTCGGCGGCGCGGTAGCAGGGCCCAGTCACGCGTCGTGCGGGCCGGGTCGGAGGGCCTCCGCGTCGAGGGCGCTGATCGCCGCCCGCACCCGCAGGGCGTCCGATCCCGTCGTGACGTCGAGGCCCGCGATGTCGGCCGCGCGGCGCAGGCGGTAGTCGACGGTGTTGGGGTGCACGCGCAGGGTCTGTGCGGTGCGCCTGCGGTCGAGTCCGCAGCGCAGGTAGGCGCGCACGGTGTCCAGGAGTTCGGGGCGGGACGTCAACGGACGCACGAGGCGCGCCAGTTCGTCTCGGGCCGGTCCGGGGCGCGTCAGCTGGTACTCGAGCAGTACGTCGTGGAGTCGGTACAGTCCCGGCGGCCGGTCGGATGCCGTCGCCACCAGGCGCACCTCTCGGGCCAGTGTCACGGCGGCGGGGATGTCCTGCGGGGTGGCGGCCGTCGCGCCCGCGATGATGTCGGCTCCGGCGACCCGTTGCATGTGTGCGACGGCGGTGGTGACCCGCGACCAGTCCTTGGCGGTGACCAGGTCCGGGTCCGTGCGGCACGGGATCAGCGCCAGCCCGCCGTCGCCGGACAGCGCGGACAGGACCGTGCCGTCGACGTGCCGGTCGAGTTCGACCCGTAGTCTGCGCAGCTTGCGTTTGGTCGCGATGGCCGGGCTGACCCCGTCGAGCGCCTCGTCGGGGTGCGCGCCGACCGCGAGGTCGAGGACCAGGTAGCAGGGAGGTGTCTCAAGACCCCAGCGGGCCGCCGTGGCCGACGCGTCCGCGCCCTCGACGAGCGCGGTCAGCACGGCATGCCGCGCGGACTGTTCCTCGCCCAGCACCGCCTGCCGTTCGGCGAAGAAGCCGGCGACGACGGTGACCGTCATCCGTTCCAGGAACTGCAGCACCAGCACGGTCGCGGCCTGTACGTGCTCCAGGTCGTCCGCCGTGGCGTGCACGAGCATCTGCTGGAGGCACTCCTGGGCGCCGACGTGGTAGGCCCGCACCACCGCCTCGACGGGCACGCCCTCCTCCGCACGTTTGGCGGCCGACTGACGCAGCGCCAGAAGCTGGGCCTCATCGGGCGCCCGGCCCGTGCGCAGCATGTCGGCGAAGGAGCGGACGCCCTGTTCGACGACGCGCTGGATCTCGCCGCGGAGTTGTTCGCCGGGCATCGTGTCGTACACCGGCACCTGGTCGACGAGGCGGTCCAGGACCCGGCCGGCCAGTACGGGCAGGGCGTCGCTGAGGCGCTGGTGGAGGACGACACCGTCGAAGGCCAGCGGCTGCGGGGCGCCGCTCCCGTCCTCGTGCTTCATCGCTGTCCGTCGCCTCCGCCTCGAGATCGTCTGCGCGTAGCGGTAGCCAAGCTCGTCGGGTGGTGACGGGGCGTCAAGAGCGCGGCCGCGTGGTGTGAGCGAGGTCTCCGAGCGTCCGTCTTTTGTGACGGGTCACAAAAGACACGGTTCAGGTCTGTACGACAGCCGGGGTCCCTGAGGCGGCCGATGCCTCAGGCTGCGTCTGGGAGCGCCGCACCGGTCCACCCCGGACCGCGCTCGCCGGTCTGTCCGCCGCCCAGCCCTCCGGGAGACACATATGTCCGCGACCGAGCCGTCCACGCGCACCGTCCGCACGGGTCTGACCGTCGCGGCGGCCTGCGCCGCCACCGCACTCGCCCTCTCGACAGCGGCCCCGGCACAGGCCGCCGACGAGACGCCCAAGCTCCGCGAGGGAGGTGTGCCGGAGGCGCTGTGGAACTACGTGAACTCGCCGGGGGCCGTGCCCGGCGCCAACGACTGGTCCTGCAAGCCGAGTGCCGAGCACCCCGAACCGGTGGTCATGCTGCCGGGCACCTTCTTCAACCTGGGCGCGAACTTCGTGAAGGCGGCGCCGCGGCTGAAGAACGCGGGCTACTGCGTCTACGCCCTGAACTACGGGCAGACCTCGGTCTCGCTGGGCCGCGTTGGCGGCCTCGGCCCCAACCGTGAGTCGGCGGCGCAGCTCGACACGTTCGTGGACAAGGTCCGCGCCTCCACCGGCTCGGAGAAGGTGAACATCATCGGCCACTCGCTCGGCGGCAGCGTCCCCATGTGGTGGATGAAGAAGATGGGTGGCGCGCGGAAGGTCGACAAGTACGTCGGCTGGGCGCCGAGTTCGCACGGCACGGACCTCAACGGGATCGTCGGCCTCGCCAACCAGCTGAACCTGATGGGGTTCGTGACACACCTGTCGAAGGTGGCACAGTTCCCCGGCGTCATCGAGCAGACGAACACCTCGGACTACACCCGCGAGATGTGGTCCGACGGTGACACCGTCCCCGCCGGCCCGCGCTACACGGTCGTGATGACGAAGTACGACACCGTCGTCACGCCGTACGCCACGCAGGCACTCAAGGGCGAGGACGTCGACAACGTGCTGCTGCAGGACGTCTGCCCGACCGACCGCGCGGGACACATGGGCCTCTTCAACGACGATCCGACGCTCCAGATCACCATGAACGCGCTGGCCGACGGCCCGTCGGACTTCAAGCCCGTGTGCCGCGGCTTCGGCCTCCAGCTCCTGTGAACCCGCCGGCCGCGGAACTACTTGCGCAGCCGTCGGCGTTCGAGGACGTACGCCAACCCGTTGAAGGCCAGGGTGGCACCGGCGACGACGGCCTGGGGCGCCCCCTTCTTGGGCGGATCCATGAAGGCGGTGCCCGGGTACGCGATGGCCGACATCTGGGTGACCCAGTACAGGGACGCGGCTCCGGCGGCCAGGTTCAGCCGCTCCCGCGAGGCGTCGTGACCGCGTCCCCACAGGGCCCAGAGGCCCACCGCTCCGAGCCCGGCGCCGAGGCTCATGGTCTGCGCATTGTGGAACTTCGCGTGCGGAGGCCAGTTCGGGTTGTAGATGTGGGTGTCGTTCCAGTCCGCGATGTACGCGCCGCACATGGTGCTCAGCGACGACAACGTCAGCAGTGCCCTTCCGGGGGTGACGGCAGCCATGCGTCTCCTCGATCCTGCCGGGGCCGCGAGCGACCCATCTATGGGACAATTTGTTTCATAGTAGGGGTACGTCCGCATGCCAGAATGGCGGGGTGCAAGGAGACGAACGGGCCGCCGGCCGGGGCGCGGAAGCCCCTCGCATCGACCCGCGCATCACCCGAAGCAAGGAAACGGCGCTGACGGCGGTCCGGGCACTGCTCCTCGAAGGCGGCGTGACCGCCGTCTCGCATGCGGCGGTCGCCGCCCACAGCGGCGTGGGCCGGAGCACCCTCTACCGGCACTGGCCCGACGTCACGGACATGCTCCGCGACGCGCTCGTCGGCCAGATCACCGCCGCTCACCACGAGCCGACTGGAAGCCTGCGGAAGGATCTCGTGGCGGAGCTGGAAGTCGTCCGCCGCCAGCTCCACGACCCGACGGCCGAGCGGCTGATGCGGACCCTCATCGAGCGCGCCGACACCAGTCCGGCCTTCCGCCAACTGAAGCGGGACCTCTTCCGTGCGGGAAGCGCGACCACGGCACGCATCGTCCGCGACGCGGTGGAGCGCGGCGAACTGCCCGCCGGTACGAACGTCGCCCTGGCGGTGGATCAGCTGCTGGGCCCGCTGTTCTTCCGCCGCCTCATCGCCGGCGCGGCGTTCGACCGGTCCTACGTCACGCTGGTCGTCGACGGGTACCTGGCCCGACCGGCGCCGGATGTTTCCCCTTGATCGACGTCCGCACAGAACCATCTCGCACCGCATCGGTGCCGTGATCCGGCCCCTTCGGGGTACTCGCGCGCTCACCAGGGCCGCCACAGCATCCGCCCTGGCAGAGGAAGCAAGTACAGGGAGCTGATCGTCATGTCGTCCGGTGCGCAACCGCACCACGGCCCGGGCCGGCAGGCGCCGGCGGCCGAGCCGGTGGGAGAACTCGTACAGCGCGCCTCGCAGCAGCTGACCGAGCTGGTGCGAGGCGAACTCCGCCTGGCACAGGCGGAGATGAAACAGAAGGGCAGGCGCTACGGGAAGGGCGGTGGGCTCTTCGGCGGCGCGGGCCTCGTCGGCGTCCTGATGCTGCAGGCGCTCGTCGCCACCGCGATCGCGGCGCTGTCGGTCGTACTGGCCGTCTGGGCCGCGGGGCTGATCGTCACGGCGGTGCTGGGTGTGATCGCCGCGGTGCTGGCCCTGGGCGGAAAGAAGCAGGTCGACCAGGCCGCCCCGCCCACGCCCGCGCAGACGGTCGAGAGCGTGAAGGCCGACGTCGCCGAACTCAAGGAGAGTGCGCACCGATGACCCATTCACCGCACGACGAGCCGATGCCCGAGAACCCCGAGAAGCTGCGCGAGCAGGTCGAACAGACCCGGGAAGAGCTCGGCCGGACCGTGGAGGAACTCGCGGCCAGGGCCGACGTCAAGGCCCGCGCCCGGGAGAAGACCGCCGAGGTCAAGGGCCAGGTCGCGGCCAAGGCCGGTGAACTGAAGGAACAGGCCGGCCTCAAGGCGGATCAGTTGAAGGGGAAGGCGGCCGAGGCCACTGCCTTGGCGAAGGACAAGGTGCCGGTCCCCGTCGCGGACAAGGGCGCCCGGGCCGCCGAACAGACGCGCGCCGCGGCGGCTCACGCCGGCCGGATGTGGGACGACAAGGCACCCGAGCCGGTGCGGACCAGGACGTACCAGGCTGCCGAGGCGGCTCGGGCCAACCGTCTGCTGCTGGCGGCCGCAGGTACGGCCGTCGCCATCTGGCTGGTGGGCCGCCGCCGGAAGGGATGAGCCATGAACGGGACGAAGATCGCCTACAAGCCGGTGGGTCTCGCCCTGGGCGTCGCCGGCGGCATGGTCGCCGGCAGCCTGTTCAAACAGGCGTGGAAGCTGCTCGGGCGGGACGACGACGCGCCCGATGCCGGTGACGAGGACCGCGGCTGGAGGGAGGTCCTGCTCGCCGCGGCGCTGCAAGGCGCGATTTTCGCAGGCGTCAAGGCCGCGGTGGACCGGGCGGGTGCAACCGCCACTCGCCGGCTGACCGGCACCTGGCCGGGCTGAGCAGCGTCAAGGAGATATCGCGTTCGACGGCCGGGGAAGTCCGGCGGTGCGGTGAACGGGGGCCGACACGATGCACTCGTCCCCCTCACCCAATCACCATCATGTTCGCTTCCGCACCGGGTAATCGCGGCTTTGGTCATCGTGAAACCGATCGAAGAACGGAACGAACGCGCTGATGGAGCACATGTCCCCGCCCGCTGGACTCGCCGCGGAACTGCAGTCCGCCGCCGACTTGTCGGGGTGGATAGGCGATCACACTGAAACACTCATCGGGGTGCCGCTGCGCATCGCGCTCATCGTGGTCGCTCTGCTGCTGGTGCGCATCGCGGCGAGGAAGGCCATCACCAGGGTGGTGCAGCACATCCTCGAACCGGCCGGCGACGAAGGCGGGCCGGAGCGGACGCCCTCCCGGTTGTCGGGGCGCGGCCCCACCCTGTTGCAGCGCGACCGGTCCCACGCGAGGCAGCGCCGTGAGCAGCGTGCGCGCACGATCGGCTCCGTGCTGAGCAGCGCCGTGACGATCCTGTTGTTCATGCTCGGCGTGGCCATGGTCCTCGACCAGGTGGGTATCGCTCTCGGCCCGCTGCTGGCCAGCGCGGGAGTGGTCGGCCTGGCCATCGGCTTCGGCGCGCAGAGCCTGGTCGCCGACTACCTTTCCGGCCTGCTCATCATGCTGGAGGACCAGTACGGCGTCGGCGACTCCGTGGACCTCGGCGAGGCCATCGGCACGGTGGAGCACGTCGGACTGCGCCTCACCCACGTGCGTGACCTCAACGGCGGCCTGTGGCACATCCGCAACGGGGAGATCCTGCGCGTCCGCAACGACAGCCAGGAATGGGCGCGCGCCGTCCTCGACATCTCCGTGGCCCCGGACGCGGATCTGGACGCCGTCAACGACGTGCTGGAGCAGTGCGGTCAGGCCCTGCGCGAGGACCCGGCCTTCAAGGACATCCTGCTGGAGGACCCTGCCGTCTGGGGTGTCCAGTCGCTGGACGCCGCCACGGGCGCCACGGTGCGCCTCGCGGTCAAGACCGTGCCGCTCCAGCAATGGGCCGTCACGCGCGAGCTGCGCCGCCGGACCAAGGACGCGCTGGAGCAGGCCGGCATCGACATCCACGTACCGCGGCAGACCATCTGGATGCGCGGCGAGGAGAAGACCGACAAGCCGGAGGCCGTGGCACCCACGCGCTGACGCAACTGTGGCCCTCCACGGCACTGTCGTGGAGGGCCACGGAAGCGGCCGGGCCGGGCGCTCGCCTCTTGCTCTGCCGCTACTGTGCCGCCCGGACGTCGATGAGGACCTTCCCCACCGCCCCGCCCTCGACGGCCTCGTGCGCCTCGGCCGTCCGCTCCAGCGAAAAGCGGGCGAACGGCAGACCGGCCGCTTCACCGGCCCGCAGCGCACCGGCGGCCACGGCCTCCGAGACGGCGGCCACGCCCTTGCGCATCGACTCGGCCGGGACGGTGTACAGGGACAGGCCGTGCCAGTCCAGGTTCCGGCCGAAGGTCGCGCGCAGCGGCAGCCGCAGTTCGTCGCCGCCGTTGTTGGCGTAGAAGGCGATCGTGGCGTTGTTCTTGGTGACCGCCAGGTCCAGCTCGGCGTTGACCGCCGGGGCGACCTCGGCGACCAGGTCCACGCCGTCGGGTGCCAGGTCGAGGATGACCTTGGCGGCGTCCTGCGTGCGGTAGTTGACGATGTGGTGGGCGCCGGCGGCCTTCGCCAGTTCGGCCTTCTCCGGAGAGCTGATGGTGGTGATCACCGTCGCCCCGGCCCAACGGGCCAGCTGGATCGCCGCGTTGCCGACCGCGCCCGCTCCCCCGGCGACGAGCACGGTCCGCCCGGCGAGCGCGCCCGGCGCCAACCGGTCCGGTCCGTCGGCGGCGAGGGTGAGGGCACGGTGGGCGGTGAGCGCCGGGACGCCGAGCGCCGCGCCCAGGTCGTAGTCGGCGTCGTCCGGGAGCGGGACGGCGCGCTCGGCGGGGATGGTCAGGTACTGCTGCGCCGTGCCGCCGTCCGGGCGCCCGGCCGCGGACAGGTACAGCCACACCCGCTCGCCGACCCGCGCGGGGTCGACTCCCGCACCGACCGCGTCGATCCGGCCCGCACCGTCCTGGTTGGGCACCTGACTCTCGCCGTCCCCGAGACTCCCCGAGACCCCGGCGCGGACCTTCCAGTCGGTGGGGTTGACCCCGGAGACGTGGACTTCGACGCGGACCTCGCCGGGGCCGGGGTCGGGGACGGGGCGCTCCTCGATCCGCAGGACCTCGGAGTCGCCGTTGCTGCTGTACACGATGGCCTTCATGTTCTGGGCAATCACCGGTGGACGCGTCGTATTCCCCGCGCGCCCCACCCGCCTCGTCGAAGACGCCCGCGTCCGCCCACTGAGACGGAACTTGACCGGCGGACTCCGATGCGGGAGATTTCCCTACTAATCCAGTAGGAATGCTAGGCAAGGCGGAAGGAGGGCCCGTGCAACCGCTCGATCCGCCGTGGCCCGCACCGGCCGTCCGCCCCGCCGCGGAGCACCCGCGCTCAGCGGCCCCCTCCGTCCGCAGCACCCGGCGGTCCGGGAGCATTGAATCCGGCGTCGGCTCGCTGCTCGTCGCCCGTCGACACATCGACCTCTGCCGGTACGCCAGTTCCTGCTGTCCGCGCTGACGCTGCCCCGTGCGCGCCGCGCCACGGTTTCGGCGCGCCCGAACGGCCCGCCTTCCGCACGCTCCGTTCTCGGCCCCGCACCCCGCTCCACGCTCGATTCCCTGCTCTGCCCCCATGCTCTGTGAGGTCCTCGCCCCGCCATGTCCACACTCACCTTCCACTGGTTCCTGCCCACCACCGGCGACAGCCGCCATGTCGTCGGCGGCGGTCACGGCTCGACGCCCGGCACCGCCGGCGGCGACCGTCCGGCGTCCGTGGAGTACCTGGGCCAGATCACCCGGACCGCCGAACAGCTCGGATTCGAGGGGGCGTTGACGCCCACCGGCGCCTGGTGCGAGGACGCGTGGCTGACCACGGCGATGCTGACGCAGGTCACCGAGCGGCTGAAGTTCCTCGTCGCCTTCCGGCCCGGCCAGATCTCCCCCACGCTCTCCGCCCAGATGGCCGCCACGTACCAACGGCAGTCCCACGGACGTCTGTTGCTGAACGTGGTGACCGGTGGCGAGGGCGCCGAGCAGCGCGCCTACGGGGACTTCCTCGACAAGGACCAGCGGTACGCGCGGACGGGCGAGTTCCTCGACATCGTGCGCCGCCTGTGGGACGGGCAGACGGTCGACCACCACGGCGAGCACCTCCGCGTGGAGGGCGCCCGCCTGAACCGGCTGCCCGACCCGGTGCCCAGCGTCTACTTCGGCGGCTCCTCCCCCGCGGCCCTGGACGTCGCCGCCCGGCACACGGACACGTACCTGACCTGGGGCGAGCCGCCGCAGGCCGTCGCCGAGAAGATCGCCGAAGTGCGCAGGCGCGCCGAACTCCTGGGCCGCACCGTACGGTTCGGCATCCGGCTGCACGTCATCGCCCGCGACACCGCCGCGCAGGCATGGGCGGAGGCCGAGCGGCTGCTGCAGGGCATGGACCCGGAGCGCATCGCCGCCGTCCAGCGCGGCCTCGCGACCTCCGAGTCCGAGGGCCAGAAGCGGATGCGTGCGCTGCACGGCAGCGGCACCAGCTCCGATCTGGAGATCTACCCGAACCTGTGGGCCGGCGTCGGCCTGGTGCGCGGCGGCGCAGGCACCGCCCTGGTCGGCAGCCACACGGAGGTCGCCGACCGCATCGAGGAGTACCACCGGCTGGGCATCGACGAGTTCGTGCTCTCGGGTGTGCCGCACCTGGAGGAGGCGTACTGGTTCGGCGAGGGCGTCCTGCCGCTGCTGGAGCGCCGCGGCCTGTGGCACCACCCGGCCGCACCGGCCCCCGTCGAGTCCGGCACCGTCGCGTTCGCGGGCGTGTGAGCACAGACATGAACACGGACACTCAACGGACACCCGCCCAAGACAGGGACACAGCCCCGGGCACCGACACAGACACAGACACCGGCGCAACGAGCGGACGCAAGCTACGGACCGTCGTCCTCTCCAGCCTGCTGGGCACCACCGTCGAGTGGTACGACTTCTTCCTCTACAGCACGGCGGCGAGCCTCGTCTTCGGGAAGCTGTTCTTCCCGGAGACGAACGGCACCGTGGGCACCATGCTCGCTTTCGCCACGTTCGCGGTGGGCTTCGTCGCCCGCCCTCTCGGCGGCCTGCTCTTCGGGCACATCGGCGACCGCGTGGGCCGCAAGCGCACCCTCGCGTTCACCATGGGCCTGATGGGCGTCTCGACCGCGCTGATCGGTCTCCTGCCCACCTACGAACAGGTGGGCGCGCTCGCCCCCGTACTGCTGCTGGTCCTGCGGGTCGCGCAGGGCGTGGCGCTCGGCGGCGAGTGGGCCGGAGCCGTCCTGCTGGCCGTGGAGCACGGGCCGGAGGGCCGCAAGGGCCGGTTCGGCAGCTACCCGCAGATCGGCCTGGCGCTCGGACTCGCCCTCGGCACGGGCGTGTTCGCGCTCCTGAGCAACGTACTGAGCGACGAGGCGTTCCTCGGTTACGGGTGGCGGGTCGCGTTCCTGGCCAGCCTCGTCCTGGTGGCGGTCGGGCTGACCGTACGGCTGAAGATCGACGAGACACCCGCCTTCCGGGCCGTGCTCGGCGCGACGACGGGGCCCCGGTCCGTACCGCTGGTGGAGGTGGTGCGCGAGCGCCTGACGCGCCGCCATCTGCTCCTCGGCATGGTGGCGCGCTGGGGTGAGGGCGTGGCCTTCAACACCTGGGGCGTCTTCGCGCTGACGTATGCCACCGGGACGCTGCATCTGCCGCGCACCTCGGTGCTGTTGACGGTGACCGGTGCGTCGCTGGTGATGGCGGTGCTCGTCCCGGTGTCGGGGCGGCTCGTGGACCGGTTCGGCGCGCGGCGCACCTATCTGACGGGCATGGCCGCGTTCGGGGTGTCGGTCTTCCCCGCGTTCCTGCTGTTCCAGACGGGCGGCGTACTGGGCTTCGCCGTGGCGCTCGTGCTCGCCCTGGGCATCGTGCACGCCTGCTTCTACGGGGCGCAGGGCACGCTGTTCGCCGCACTGTTCCCGGTGCACGTGCGCTACACGGGGATGTCGGCCGTCTACCAGGTGTCCGGCATCTTCGCGTCCGGCATCACGCCGCTGCTGGTCACCGCGTTCCTCGCGGTCGGCTCCGGCACCCCGTGGCTGGCGTGCGGCTACCTGGTCCTGTCCGCGGTGGGCAGCGTCTGGGCGACGTCCCGCCTCCGCGAGAAGGACCTGTTCGTACAAACCTGCCGGGCCACCGACGGCGGACCGAGGGCGCGAACCGAAGAGCCCGTCCCCGCCTGAACATGACGCCGGGAACGTGTCAGTGCCGCATGGCACTCTTCCGGCATGACGACAACGACGGAACTCACCCTCTTCGCCGACTACTTCCAGATCCACGTGACCGATGCCGATGCGGACGGCGATCTCAGCGACGCATGGACGGACCAGGCCGTTGCCGATGGCCTCGCGGTCGAGCGGGACGCGCTGGGCATCGGCACGGCGGTCAATGTCGACGTGTCCGTCACTGTGATCGTCCTGCCCCGGGAACCGAGCGACGACAGCGCGGAGTTCGATCACGTCGTCGAGGCCGGCCTTGATGTGCCGTCGGGCCGCCTGATGGTCCTGGGCTGCACGGACTACGCCCCCGATGCGGCCACGTTCGAGGTCGCTCCGGGTTGGAACCGCGTCCGCGTGTCCCGGTCCAACGTGGCCCGGGCCGCTCAGGCCGACATCCACTCCGCCGAGAGCCCGGAAACCACGGAGAAGATCCGTATCCAGGTGTGGGCGGCCCCGGAATCTCCGGCGAGCGTCACCAAGCGATGGTCCTAGTGTCCCAGTGCTTCCTTGACCTCAAGTTCGCTTGAGGAACGAGGATCGAAGCATGACTTCGCAGACGGATCATTTCGACATCAGCATGCTCGTCAGCCGCTTCTTCCGTGCCCTGGACGAGCGGGAGTTCAGGGACGACTGGGCTCGGGACTACTGCACCGACGATGTGCGGGCCGTGACACCTCTCGGAACGGCCGAGGGCATCGGGGCCATGGCGGGTGCCGAGGAGAGCGTCGAGAGGTACGCCCGCACGCACCATGTCTCGTCCGATGTGGTCGTGGACGTCGACTCTTCTTCCGGCAGGGCGACAGCGTCGTGGAATGCCTTGATGACACACATCCACCATGACGCGACTTTGCGGCAACTCGGCAAGAACGCCTCGCCGCTCTTCACCGTGGGCGGGCGCTACGAGGCCGAGTTGCGGCGCACACCTGCGGGATGGCGCATCAGTCACATGACCGTCCGAGCGGTGTGGACCACGGGGCACCCGCCTGTTCTCCCCCGGGCGAACCAGCCGACAGGTAGCGTGGCGAAGGATTGAGAGATCATCCGCAGCCTTGAAGGTCGATTCCATGGATGAGCGAAAGCATCAGGTCGAGGCAGTCCTGTTCGACACCTTCGGCACGGTCGTCGACTGGCGGTCCGGAGTCGCGACTGCCGTCGACGACTTCGCCGGGCGCCACGGATTGACGCTCGACGGGACCGCGTTCGCCATGCGCTGGCGGGAGCTGTACCAGCCGGCGATGGAGCAGATCCGCACCGGGGAACGGGAGTTCGCGCCGCTCGACGTTCTGCACGCGGAGAACCTGCGCGCCGTGCTGGGAGAGCATGGCATCGACCCGGCAGCGTTCGACGAGGCCGAGCTGAGGTGGCTCAACGAGGCATGGCACCGGCTGCCTCCCTGGCCCGATTCCGTACCCGGACTGCGGAACCTCGCCCACAGCGTGACGATCGGAGCGCTGTCGAACGGCAATCTCGCCCTCCTGGCCCGCATGGCCAAGCACGCCGGTCTCCCGTGGGACGTCATCGTCGCCTCCGACATCACCCGCGCGTACAAGCCACAGCGCCAGGCCTACGAGCGGGCCGCCGCCTTCCTGGGGCTGCGCCCGGAACAGGTGATGCTCGCCGCCGCACACAACGAGGACCTGCGCGCCGCCAGGGAGGCGGGCCTTCGCACCGCCTTCATCGCGCGACCCACCGAGTACGGACCGGCGCAGACAAAGGACTTGGCGCCGGAGGGGGACTGGGACTTCGCCGCGGCAGATCTCATCGAGTTGGCCCGGCTCGTGGGCGGCGGCACCTGGCGTGCGGACAGACACCTCGATCCGCCCGGCACGAGGAACTCCTGACGGAGACGTGGGACGTGGGACGTCGAGCAGTCCTTCGCCCCGTCGCACCGGTTCGAGCGCCTGGCCGTGCACAACGAGCGGCCAGGCCCGGCCAGGAACCTTCAGCAGGGTCCTGCTGCGCGCTCTTTCAAGTCGATCGCGGGGAGTCGGCGGCGTCGGGCCGACCGGCCGGTCTCCTGCCCGGGGCGGAGGGCACGGACGGCGGGGACGGCGTGGCAGCGGACAGTACGCCGAGCACGTGAGGCAGGTCTTCGCTGCCCGCGCCGATCAGTACGCGCGCGCCGGGCACCGGTCCGCCCTGCGCCTCGCACTCGGCGACGAGCCAGAATTGTGCCCTCTCCTTCCCGTCCGTGCGCACGTAGCGGCCGAACCGCAGCCGCAGCGGGTCGTCCCGGTGCGGTGGCCGCACCCGGACCAGGCGCAGAGCCCCGGGGAAGAGCCGCATCCCGAAGCTGCCGGTATCCATGGCCGGTCCGGTGACGGCGGCGAGCCCCTGCGGGCCGGTCCGCAGCCACCCCATCGACAGCAGCTGCCACGGGCCCGGCCCCCACACGGTGCCCGGGAAGCGGTGCTCGGCCACCGGCGTGACGGGCTCCATCCGCACCAGTGCCGGCAGCCTGCGCCGCGTCAACCGGTACGCCCAGCCGGCCATGCCCACCGCGCTCACCGCACCCACGACACCCGCGGCCCACGCCATCGTCCAGGGCGATTTTCCCGCGAACACCGCGCCGAGGGCCGCACCCAGCCCCGCCAGGCTGAGGGTCACCCCTGGCACCATCGTCTGCCACGGCCAGTTCAACCGGGACACACCCCCACGCACGATCCGCCACAGCCCCGACCACAGGACCGCCGCGCCCAGCCCGGCGAGGGCCGCCCCGAATGCGGCGGGGAGCACGAACTCCCGGCCGGGGTAGTGCGCTGTGCGCAGCGTCAGCTCCTCACCGCCCGCCGACACCTCCAGCAGCCGCACCGAATCGCGCCACCAGAACAGGGTTGCCCTTCCACGCCTGCCGGCGGCCTCGACAAGGTCCTGGTCCTCGCTGTGGATGTCCAGGCTGACGGCCAGCGTGCGCCCGCCGGACCGGCCGAACTCGAACTGGTAGCGGGTCCCGGTCTTCTTGTTCAGCTTCAGCAGTACCTCGTCCACCGCGACATGCTCCGCCCGCAGGCAGAACGGCTCCCGGTACCGGTCCCCGCACACCTTCAGCCTGCCCGTGTCCCGCCCCTGAGCGTCGTGTACCGCCAGGCGTGGGAAGGCGAGATCGGCGGAGCGGTCACGCTCCGCGCTCCGTGCCAGCTGCCACGCCGCACCCAGCAGCACGACGGCCAGTACCACCCGCACCGTCCCCCAGACCACGTCATGCACCCGCCCGCGCACAGGCCGCACCTCCCCCTGCCCCCCCCCCGGACGCCCCTCGCGCCGGTGCCGCAGATCGGAAGTCTGCCACCAGAGCTTCCGTCCCGTCCGCCGTCGACGCGTGCGCCCGCGGCGGGTCCCGCGTGTCAGCTTGCCCAAGAAATCGAACACGTGCTCTATTGAGGGTATGCGGAACACCATCACCGATGACCTCGTACGGACACAGCAGGCGTGGACCGCGACCTACCAGCAGCTCGCGAAGCAGCCCGGCCGCACCGCTCTACGACGACGTCTGCTGCACCTCTCGCGGATACTGGCCGGCGAACGGCTCACGCCCACGGAGAAGGCGGAGCTGCGCCGGCGGGCGCGGGACCGGACGTGATCGCGGCTCCCACTCGCGAGCCGGGGCCCGCTGCGGCACGGTGGCCCCATGCCGCCTGAGATAGTCGTGCACCAGCCGTCGCCGACCGGTGGCCGCCAGGTCACGGTCGGCCACACGCCTCTCGGCCTCGCGCACAGCGACCGTGACGTCATCGAGTTCCTGCGCCGGGTCGGGCTCGACGACGCCGAGGACCTCGTGCTCGGGGACTCGCCGCTCATCCACTGGCGTGGTGGGCGTGCGCACGAGTACGAGGCGGTGTGAGGCGCGGACGCCCGAGGTGCGCCTCGCGGCGGCGGTGACGTCAGTTCGGTTCGGCGACCGCCGGACGGGCGGGGCCGGGTACGGGGCGGCGGGGCAGGTGTTCGTACTGCTCCGCCTGGAGGCGGTACATCCGCGCGTAGCGGCTCGTGGGCTCGACGGCGAACAGTTCGGCGTGGCTGCCCTGCTCGACGAGACGCCCCTCGTGCATGACGAAGATGCGGTGGGCGTGCCGGACGGCCGCCATGCGGTGCGTGACCAGGACGATGATGCGGTCGGGTCCGGCGAGCCCGAGGATCTGGTCGAAGGCGCGCTGTTCGGCGTCCGGGTCGAGCGCGGACGTCGGCTCGTCCACGATGATCACGCAGGCGTCGCGGAAGTGCGCGCGGGCCAGCCCGATCTTCTGCCACTGGCCGCCGGAGAGGTCGCTCCCGCCGCGGAACTGCTTGCCCAGCAGCGTGTTCATGCCGCGCGGCAGTGCCTCGATGTCACCGTCCGCGCCCGCGTACTCGGCGGAGGTGTGCAGCGCGTCGTCGGTGGCCGCGCGGTCGGGCCGGCCGATGCGGATGTTCGCCGCGGCCGTGAACGGCCAGCGTTCGAAGGTCTGCGTCAGCAGGCTGACATGGCCGAACAGCTGGTGCCGGTCGGCCTCCGCGATGTCGACGTCGTCCCAGTGGATCCGCCCCTCGCCGGGCAGGTGCAGCCCGCACAGCAGGCGGACCAGCGTCGACTTCCCGGAGCCGTTGGGCCCCACCAGGGCGATGACGCTGCCGAGGGGGATGCTGAAGGAGACGTCCTTGACCGCGGGCTCGTCGCGCCCCGGATAGCGGAAGCCGACCTTGTCCAGGCGGATGGACCGGGGGCGCCCGGGCAGCGGGAGCCCGCCGTCCGGGATGGCCCGCTCGTCGGCCTTCACGAGGAAATCGGCGAGGTCGTGCACGTACAGGGACTGCTCGTGGAGTTGGCTCATCGTGGTGACCAGGGAGCCGATCCCGGCGGAACCGGAGTTGAGCGCCATGGCGGCGGTGCCGAACGCGGCCACGCTCATGTGCCCCGACAGGCACAGGCCGATCATCAGAAGGAAGGTGAGCAGGTAGCCGATCCCCTGGAGGGCGGACGCGGCCAGTTCGGTGCGCGCCTTGTCCTTGGCCAGGCGTTCCTGCTCGGACTCGGCGGTGTGCGACATCCGGTGGAAGTGGCGCAGCAGGAAGCCGCCCACGCCGTGCACGCGCACCTCCAACGCGGCCGTGACCGATGTGAGCAGCTGGGACAGCACACGACTCGCCCGCACGTGCTCGATCCAGGTCATGGTCGAGAAGTACCGCTGCTGGGCCACCCGCATCACACCCCAGCCCCGCGGCGCCACGATCAGGACGAGCATCGGCAGCAGGACGGGGTTGAGCGCCAGCAGCACCCCGCCGGAGGCCACCAGCGAGAACACGCTGTTGATCGCCGCGACACTGGCGCCGATCATGTGCCGGGCCTCGTTCGCCCCGTACTGCGCCCGGTCGATCAGCTCACGGAACGCGCCGTCCTCGATGGCCGCCATCTCCACGCGCTCACAAGCGGCCAAGTACTGCTCGGACGCGGCACGTTCGACCTTGGGCTCCAGGCTCCCCGCCGCCGAGGTCGACCAGGAGGCCAGGACGGCGTTGACACAGTTGACCACCACGAGCATGGCCCCGGCGGGCAGCGCGTGGCGCAGACCGCGCACGTCGGTACCCGCCGCGAGGACCGCGTGCAGGGCTGCGTTGACGGCGAGCAGCTTCAACGCGGCCGCGATGCCCTGGCCCACCTCGGTCGCGCCCACGACGACCAGCGAGCGCCGGTCGGTACGCCACGCCAGCCCGATGGTGTGTCCCACCAGACGGGGCAGGGACTTCAGCGCGCCCCACAGAGTGAGGTCGAGGCGGGCGTACTCGTGCTTGCTCCAGCCCATGTCGTAGCGCAAGGGCCCGCCGAACAGCTCCAGTTCGGAGGTGGAGACCTTCGGCTGTTCCAGGCGCGGGCGCCGCAGAACCCTCATGCTCCGACCTCTCGTCCGACCGGGTGCGCAACTGCCGACACAGTGCCGCCTGCGCACGGGTGGCAGGGGCGGATCGCGGAAATGCGAAACGTCAGTGGCGAATGAGGCCCGGGGGAGGCTGTCGCCGCGCAGGCCATAAGGAGGCCTGATACCCCCATCGCGGATTTCTGCCTTCCGCCCCCGTGACCACCGTGTTTCCCTCACATGAACTCACGACGTGGTGAGAGGAACCCCGTGACAGCTCTGCATACCGCGATCGCCATCCTGGTGGTTGTCCTGCTCATTCTGGTGCCGAAGGTGGAACCGGTGATCGCCCTGGTCATCGGCTCGCTCTATCTCGGCATCGCGACCGGCCTCGGTTTCGAGGGCACCATCAAGACGATCGTCGACGGCTTCGGCGACATCATGGCCGAAGTGGGGCTGCTGATCGGCTTCGGCGTGCTGCTCGGCTCACTGCTGAACTCCATGGGGGCGCTGCAGAAACTGGTCGAGAAGCTGATGCGCGTCCTCGGTCCGGGAAAGCTGCCCTACGCGCTCGCCGGCGCCCTGAGCGCCGTCTTCCCGTCGATCTACGTGGACGTCCAACTCGTCCTCGCCGCACCGCTGGCGAAGTCGGCGGCGCCGCGCATGGGACGCTACGGGCTGCCCATGATGGGCGGCGCGCTCAGCGCGGGCATCCTGGTCGGCTACGTGTTCGTCGTGCCCGGCCTCGGCACCCTCGCGGTCGCCGGACTGCTGCATGTGCCGCTCGGCACGATGCTGGTGTACGGCTTCGTCCTCGGCCCGCTCGCGGCGCTGCTGACCACGTTCCTCTACGGTCGGCTGCTGCGCCGCGGCCTGTGGAACGCGGACACGGACGAGGTGCACGACACCGTGGACGCGCGGGACGAGCCGGCCGACACCGCGGCCACAACGACTCCTGAACCGGGCCCGGTCGGCGATCCCGGCACCCGGCGCCCGCTGCCGCCCCTGTACCTCTCCCTGCTGCCGATCCTCGTCCCCCTGCTGCTCATCGCGACGGGCGCCATCGCCGATGCCGCGGGGGTGGAGTCGGATCTGCTCGCCTTCCTCGGCAACCCGGCGTTCGCGCTGTTCGCCGGGCTTGTGGGTGCGTACGCCCTGGCGAAGCGGGTGCTCACCGCCGAGCGGGTGGACCGGGCGGTCACCGAGGGCTTCCACAGCACCGGGCAGATCCTGCTGGTCACCGGCGTGGGCGGATCGCTAGGGGCGGTCATCGGCAAGACCGGCCTCGACAAGGTGCTCTCCGGGATCTTCTCCGCCGACGCGGGCATGTCCACCGTGGTGACGATCCTGCTGGTGTGGCTGATCGCGGCGCTGCTGCACCTGGCCATCGGCTCCATCGGCGTCGCCGCCATCGCGGCGGCCGGGATCATCGCTCCGATCATGGGCGACCTCGCCGTGCCGCCCGCGGTGCTGGCGCTGGCGATCGGTTCGGGCTCGCTCTTCGCCCTCCAGGTGAACAGCAACTTCTTCTGGATGTTCCAGCCGCTCCTCGGCGTGACCACCAGGGGCGCGCTCAAGGCGCTCACCTTCGTCACCGCGATGGCGTCGGTCGTCTCGCTGGTGCTGGTCATGGCCGTGAGCTTCGTGGTGTGAGACCGGGAACCCCGCACGCCGACGTATGCGCCCGTACGCGAACGAACCCGAGAGAAAGACGCACATGCAACCCCTCCGCGACATCACCGTCGTCTCGCTCGAGCAGGCCATCGCCGCTCCGTACGCCACCCGACAGCTCGCCGACCTCGGCGCCCGCGTGATCAAGGTGGAGCGGCCGGGCGCCGGCGACTTCGCCCGCGCCTACGACAGCCGCGTACGCGGGCTCAGCTCCCACTTCGTGTGGGTCAACCGCAACAAGGAGTCGCTCGCCCTCGACATCAAGGACCCCCGGGGCATGGACGTGCTGCGCCGGCTGCTCGCCGACGCCGACGTCTTCGTACAGAACCTGGCGCCCGGCGCGGCCGAGCGGGCCGGCCTCGGCTGGGCCGATCTGCACGCAGCCCACCCGGAGCTGATCGTCTGTGACATCTCCGGCTACGGCTCCCCCGGCCCGTACGCCACCGCGAAGGCGTACGACCTGATGGTGCAGAGCGAATCGGGGCTGCTGTCGGTGACCGGCACCGACGAGGAGATGGCGAAGGTGGGCATCTCCGTGTCCGACATCGCCGCCGGCATGTACGCCTACAGCGCGATCCTCGCCGCCCTGCTGGAACGGGGCCGCACCGGCGAGGGCGTGCATGTCGACGTGTCGATGCTGGAGGCGACGGTGGAGTGGCTGGGCTTCCCCCTGTACTACGCGTACGACGGCGCCGAGCCGCCGCCGCGCGCGGGAGCGGCGCACGCGACCATCTACCCGTACGGGCCCTTCACCGCCGGGGACGACAAGGTCGTCATGATGTGCATCCAGAACGAGCGCGAATGGGCGGCGTTCTGCGAGCGCTTCCTGCGGCGTCCGGAGCTGGCGACGCATCCGGACTACGCGGGCAACGCGGCCCGCAACGCGCATCGCGAGGCCCTGGGCGCGATCATCGCGGCGCGGTTCGCGGAGCTCACCGCCGCGGAGGCCGTCGAGCTGCTGGCCGCCGTCCCGGTGGCGCACGCCCGGGTCAACTCGCTGGCCGAGGTGTGGCAGCACCCGCAGCTGGCCGCCCGCGACCGCTGGCACCAGGTGCAGACCCCGGCCGGACCGATCCCCGCGCTTGCCCCGCCGGGGCTGGTCGACACGGACCCGCGCATGGACCCGGTGCCGGGCCTCGGCGAGCACACCCGGTCCATCCTCGCTGAGGTGGGCCTGACCGACGCCGAGATCGACGAGCTGACCGCCGGAGGCGCCGCATGACCGGCTCGACGGACGCCCTGGCGACGGCGGTGAGCTGGCTGTTCGTGCCGGCCTCGCGCCCCGACCGGTTCACGAAGGCGGTGGGCAGCGGCGCCGACGCCGTGATCGTCGACCTGGAGGACGCCGTGGCCGCGGACGACAAGGCGGCCGCCCGCGACCGGCTGTACGCCGCCTGGCCCGGGGACGCCGCTGTGCCGGTGGCCGTCCGGGTCAACGGCCCCCGGACCGCCGAGTTCGCGGACGACCTCGCCGTATGCCGCGCTCTGTCGCCCGCGGCCGTCGTGCTGCCCAAGACCGAGTCCGCGGCGCAGGTGCGGGACGCGGCGGAGGCGAGCGGCACCCGCGTACTCCCGTTGATCGAGACCGCGCGGGGGCTGGTCGGTCTCGACCGCATCACGGCCGAACCCGGCTGTGCCCGGCTGCTCTTCGGCAGCATCGACCTCGCCCTCGACCTGGGCGTGTCCGACGACAGGGCGCTCGACTCCGCCCGCGCCGACCTGGTCCGCTGGTCGGTGGTGAACGAGCTGCCCGCACCCGTGGACGGAGTGACCACGGCGGTCCGCGACGAGGCCGCCGTGACCGGGGCGGCCACCCGTGGCCGCGACTGGGGCTTCGGCGGAAAACTCTGCATCCACCCGGCGCAACTCCCCCATGTGCGTGCGGCATTCGCCCCCGCCGCCGACGAGGTGCACTGGGCCCGACGGGTGCTGTCCGCGGGCCACGACGCGGCGGCGACCGTGGACGGTGAGATGATCGACCGGCCCGTGGTCGAACGAGCACGCCGCATCCTCCACCGGGCCGAACTCGCCGCACGGCACACCACGCCGTAGATCAACACCCAAGAGCCGGAAGGCGGCTGCGAACCCCGTGGACATCGCCCAGCTGCGCGATTTCATCGCCGTCGTCGACTCCGGCAGCCTGTCCCGGGCCGCCGGTGTGCTGCACGTGTCGCAGCCCGCCATCAGCCAGCGCATGGCCCAGCTGGAGGCACACCTCGGCGTCCGCCTTCTCGACCGCGGCCCGCGCGGCGTGCGGCCGACGGCCCGGGGTCTGACGCTCTACCGGGACGCGCAGCAACTGGTGCGGCAGTTCGACCGGATCGCGCAGGACATCACGGGCGACCGGCAGCCTGTCCACGGCCCGGTCGCCATCGGCCTGCCCACCACGGTGACCGCGCCGCTCGCCCCCGCCCTGTTCTCCTGGGTGCGCGCCCACTACCCCGGCATCCACCTGCAGCTCTTCGAGTCGATGAGCGGCTACGTACACGAACTGCTGCTCGCCGGACGGCTCGACCTGGCCGCGGTCTTCCGCGAGGACGACGCGCCGCGCGCCGGGGAGCTCCCGCTGTACTCGGAGGAGCTGTACCTGATCGGCCACCCCGATCCGGCCCCGGCGAGCCCGGACGAGGTGTCCCTGCACGATCTGCGGCAGGTGCCACTGGTGACACCGGGGGCGCGCAGCAACCTGCGGGCCCTGGTCGACCGGGCGTTCGCCGCCCACGGGCTGGTGCCCCGGAACGTCGGCGACGTGGAATCGCTGGGCACGCTGATCCGTATCGCGGAGAGCGGCGAGGCCTGCACCATCCTGCCGCGCTCGGTGGTCGCCGTGCACGGGGCCCAGCACCGCCTCGGGGTGCGCCGCATCGTCGACCCCGCGCTGCGCCGCCACATCGCGGTGCGCACGGCCACGGACAGCTACGAGCCGCGCGACACCGTGGTGGCGGTCCGGCGCGGCATCGTCGAGGTGACCAGGGAGCTGGCCGCCACGGAACGGTGGCCGGGCATCAGCCCGGCCTGACGAGCGTGTCGTACTGCCGCCCGTCTCCACCACCGCTGCTACGTTCTCGGTCGACCCAATGGGGGAAATGCGAAACGGAGCTGACGAACTTCCGATGAGGATGCGACTCGAAACGAATCCCGTCGTTTTCACGGTGTCGGTCGTGGTCATCATCGCATTCCTGACCGCGGGAATCGTTGCCACCGACACCCTGCACCGGTTCTTCGAAGCGGTGCAGGAAAACATTGCCGCATCGCTCGACTGGTACTACATCCTCGTCGTCGGCTGTTTCCTCGTTTTCGTGATCTGGCTCGGTGCGAGCCGCTTCGGCCGGATCCGCCTCGGACCGCCCGACAGCCGGCCGAAATACCGCTACCTCACGTGGTTCGCGATGCTGTTCACCGCGGGCATGGGGATCGGATTGGTGTTCTGGTCCGTCGCCGAACCCCTGTCGCACGTGGCCGACCCGCCGATGGCGCAGCCGGGAGGAGCCGCGGCCCGCACGGAGGCGATGCGCTTCACGTTCTTCCACTGGGGCCTGCACGCCTGGGCGGTGTACATCGTCGTGGGCCTGTCCCTCGCCTACTTCGCCTACCGGCACGACCTCCCGCTGTCGATCCGCAGCGCGCTGTATCCGCTGCTCGGCAAGCGCATCCACGGCCGCATCGGTGACGCCGTCGACACGCTGGCCGTCTTCGGGACGATGTTCGGCATCGCCACCTCGCTGGCGTTCGGCGTCCTCCAGGTGAATGCGGGGCTCGCGAGCCTGGGCATCTTGCAGCAGTCGACGACGGTCCAATTGCTGCTCATTGCCGTCATCACGCTCGCGGCCACTTTCTCGCTGCTGTCCGGGCTCGACAAAGGCATGCTGCGCCTGTCCGTCACCAATCTGTGCATCAGCCTGGCCCTCATGACGTTCGTCCTGTTCGCGGGGCCCACCACCGATGTGCTGTCGAGCTTTGTGCAGCAGGTCGGCGACTACGCCCAGACGCTGCCGCAGACGACACTGTGGACGGACGCCGACACGCATTCCGGCTGGCAGGCGTCGTGGACCATTTTCTACTGGGGATGGTGGATCAGCTGGGCGCCGTTCGTGGGGATTTTCATCGCCCGGATCTCCCGCGGCCGCACCATCCGCGAATTCGTCTTCGGCGTACTGCTCGTGCCCGCGGCCCTGACGTTCCTGTGGCTGGCCGTCTTCGGGAACACCGCGTTCTCCGTCGACGCGGCGACCGGCGGGAAGCTCTCCGACAAGGTGGCGCAGGATCCGGCGATCGCCCTGTTCGGCCTGCTCGACGAACTGCCGCTCGCGCAGGCCGCGACCGTACTCGCGACGGTGCTCGTGGCGCTGTACTTCGTCACGTCGTCGGACTCGGCATCCCTGGTCATCGACCTGCTGACCTCGGGAGGCAAGGTCGACACGCCAAGGATCCAGCGCGTCTTCTGGTCCGTGCTCGAGGGCGCCGTCGCGGCCGTGCTGCTGCTCGCGGGGTCCGGCGGACTCGTGGCCCTGCAGACCGCCTCGATCACGACGGCGCTGCCGTTCAGCCTGGTGATGATCGTGATGTGCTACGGCTTGGTGCGCGCCCTGTACGCGGACGACCGCCAACTGCCGCTGGACCGGGTCACCCTGTCCGACCCGCAGCACGAACGCGTCCCCGAATGCGAGGACCCGAAGAGCAGCCCGTTCCGGGACAAGGTGCAGGGGGCTCCCTGAGGGCCCGTCGGCCCGGTGCCTGCGGTGTCAGGAGGGTCGGTGTTCTTCGCCGGCGCTTCGCGGCAGTCGGACCGTGAACGTGGTTCCGCCCGGCTCGCTCGCCACCGCGACCGACCCGTCGTGTGCGGCCGTGACCGCCGCGACGATGGACAGCCCCAGGCCCGTGCCCGCGGCACCCCCGGCGTCTTCGCGCGGCCCGTCGCCGTGCACGAACCGCTCGAAGAGGTGGGGGCGCAGCTCGGCGGGGATGCCGGGCCCGTCGTCGCAGACCGTGAGTTCGACGGTGTCGTCGGCGACGGCCAGGCCCGCGGTGACCCGGGTGCCGGGTGGTGTGTGCCTGCGGGCGTTGGTGAGCAGGTTGGCGAGGATCTGCTGGAGGCGGTGGGCGTCCCCGAGCACGGTGACGGGGTCCTCGGGGAGGTCGAGCAGCCAGTGGTGACCGGGTCCTGCCGCCCGTGCGTCGGTGACGGCGTCCAGGACGAGGCGGGTCAGGTCCACCGGTTCGCGGTCCAGGGGGCGTCCCGCTTCGAGGCGTGCGAGCAGCAGCAGGTCGTCGACCATGGCGCCCATCCGGCTCGACTGCGCGGCGATGCGTTCCAGCGCGTGGGTGACCTCGGGCGGGACGGGCCCCTGGTGGAGCAGGGCGAGTTCGGCGTGGCCTCGCACGGAGGCGACCGGGGTGCGCAGTTCGTGGCTGGCGTCGGCGGAGAAGGTGCGCAGCCGCTCCTCGCTGCGCTGGCGCTCGGTGAGGGCGTTCTCGACGTGGCCCAGCATGCGGTTGAACGCGAGGGTGACCTGGTCGACCTCGGTGCTGCGCGGCCTGGTGTCCGGCGCCCGGGCCGGCAGGGCCACTTCGCCGCTGGCCAGCGGGAGTTCGCTGATGTGCGTCGCGGTGGAGGCGATGCGGCTGAGCGGGCGCAGCGACCAGCGCACCCACAGCACGCCCGCGACGCCCGCCCCGACGAGGACCAGGCCGAAGACGCTGCCCGCGACGAGTTCGAGGCGGTGGACCGCGGCCTCCACCGGTTCCAGCGGGAGGCCGGTCAGCAGTACGTCGCCGTCCCGGCCCGACCAGGCCGCCACCCGGTAGTCGCCGATCGTGGACAGGTCCACGCTGTGGGCGCGCCCGTCCACCGGGACGGCGGCCAGCGCCCGTTCGTCGTCCGTGTCGAGATCGACGGCGACCATGTCACTGCTGTCGCTTCCTTGGCGCACCACGGCGGCATTGGTGACGGCCCCGTCGACGAGGCGGACCCCGAGGGTGCCGGAGGCCTGTCGGCGGGTGTCGCCGTGCTCGTCGCCGTCGTGGTCGTCGCGGCCGGAGGCCGGGTGTTCCAGGCTCGCGGGGAAGGCGCTGCCGGTGTCGGAGAGCTGCTGGTCGAGCCGGTCGGTGAGGAAGCCGCCGAGTTCAAGGACCGCGGCGAGGCCCACGGCGGCGGAGCCGACGGCCAGCAGCACCAGGAGTCCCGCGGTGAACCTGGCCCGCAGGGTGCGCAGCCTCGGGTACCTCACCGGCCGTCCGCCGGCTTCAGGACGTAGCCCGCACCGCGCACCGTATGGATCATCGGCTCGCGGCCCGCGTCGACCTTCTTGCGCAGATACGAGATGTACAGCTCCACCACGTGTGCCTGGCCCCCGAAGTCGTAGGACCACACGAGGTCGAGCAGCTGCGGCTTGCTCAGGACGCGGCGCGGGTGGTGCATGAGGCAGCGCAGGAGCTGGAACTCGGTCGGCGACAGGTCGATCGGCGCGCCGCCGCGGGTGACCTCGTGCGCGTCCTCGTCCATCTCCAGGTCGCCCACGACCAGCAGGGACGCGGTGGCCCGCTCCCTGGTCATCCCCGCGCGGCGCAGCAGTCCGCGCAGCCGTGCGACCAGTTCGCCGAGGCTGAACGGCTTGGTCACGTAGTCGTCGCCGCCCGCGGTGATCCCGGCGATGCGGTCCTCGACGGTGTCGCGTGCGGTCAGGAAGAGCACGCACACGTGCGGCTGGACGGCGCGCAGCTCGCGCAGCACGGTCAGGCCGTCGCGGTCGGGGAGCATGATGTCGAGGACGACGGCGTCGGGCCGGAAGTCCCCGGCCCCGCGCACGGCGGCCCGGGCGTTCGCCGCCGTGCGGACCTCCCAGCCCTCGTAGCGCAGGGCACCGGAGACGACCTCGGCGAGGTCGGGCTCGTCGTCGACGACGAGGACGCGCACGGGAGTGCCGTCGGGACGGGTCAGGGCGGCTGGGCGTGAGGTCATGGCCGCTCCAGCATCTCTCGGTTTTCTCTGAGTTTCCTCTGAGCGTGCCGCCCGTGTCCGCCGTTCAGAGCGTGCTCAGAGGTTGCCGCACCACAGTGGGCAGCCCACCGCCCGTGAGGAGCCGCCCATGGCCACCACCACCCACAGCCCGCCGCCCGTGCGACACCGGCCGACCGCTCCGCGCCGCCGCTCCCCGGCCGTACCGCTGCTCGCGGCGGCCTCGGCGGGCGGGCTGGCCGTGCTCGCCCTGTGGTGGCACGACACGGAATCGGTGCTGGGCCGGGCGGGCTGGCTGACCGGCGCGGGCCGGATCACCGGGCTGCTGTGCGGATACATGTGCGCCCTGCTGGTCGTGCTGATGGCCCGGGTGCCGTGGCTGGAGAAGGGCGTCGGCAGCGACCGCACCGCCCGCTGGCACGCCTCGGCCGGACGCTGGACGATCGGCCTCCTTGTGGCCCACATCGTCCTGATCACGCTCGGTTACGCCGCGCAGGCCCACGTGAACCCGGTGCCGGAGCTCGGCACGATCGTGTTCGACCTGCCCGAGATGCTGAAGGGCACCGCGGGCGCCGCGATCCTGCTCGTCGTCGGCTGCGCCTCGGCGCGGGCCGTGCGCCGCCGGATGCGCTACGAGACCTGGTACTACCTGCATCTGCTCACCTACGCCGCCGTGTTCCTGACGTTCTGGCACCAACTCGCCCTCGGCGCCGACTTCGTGGCGAGCGCGCCCGCGCGTACGGCCTGGTACACGCTGTACGTGTCGGCGGCCTGCCTGGTGGTGTGGTTCCGCGTGCTGACACCGCTGCGGCTCAATCTGCGGCACCGCATACGCGTGGAGGCCGTCGTACGGGAGGCTCCCGACGTCCACTCGGTGTGGCTGCGCGGCCACCGCCTCGACCGACTCGGCGCCGAGCCGGGCCAGTTCCTGCGCTGGCGGTTCCTCTCCCCCGGCATGTGGGGCGCCTGCCATCCGTACTCGCTGTCGGCGGTGCCGAACCCCGACCACCTGCGCATCACGGTCAAGTCGCTCGGCGACCACAGCGGGGCCGTCGCCACGCTGCGGCGCGGCACCCGCGTCTGGGCGGAGGGCCCCTACGGGGCGTTGACCGCCGGCCGCCGCAGCCGACGCAAGGTGCTGCTGATCGCGGGCGGCACCGGCATCACACCGCTGCGCACACTGTTCGAGACACTGCCCGCGGCGCCCGGCGACCTGACCCTGCTCTACCGGGCGCGCACCGTCGAGGAGTTGGCGCTGCGCGGAGAGCTGGAGGCCATCGCGGCGACCCGCCGGGCCCGCCTCGCGTACGCCCTCAACGGTCCGGACGGGGCACGCGCCCCGATCACCGCGGACCGGCTGCGGGCCCTGCTTCCGGACCTCGCCCGGCACGACGTGTACCTGTGCGGCCCGCGCGGCATGTCGCTCGCCGCGTACGACGCCCTGCGCGCCGCCGGGGTCCCCGCAGCGCGCATCCACCACGAGTCCTTCGAACTGTGAGCCCCTCATGCGCGCCCATTCCGTCCGCCGCACCGTGCTGACCTGCGTGGCCACCGTCACCGTGACGGTCCTCGCCCTCTCCCTCAAGCCGCACCACGTGGCCTCTGCCGCCCCGTCCTCCACTACGGCACCCTCCACGAGCAGCGCCTCCGGTTCCTCAGGCACCTCCGATTCCTCAGGCTCCTCCAGTTCCTCCGGTACGCACACGGTCACCGGTTCCACCGTCCAGACCCGGTACGGCCCCGTCCAGGTGGAGTTGACACTCGACGGCTCGAAGATCACGGCCGTCCGCGCCGTGCGGCGGCCCGACGGCGATCCCCACAGCCGGCAGATCAACGCCTCCGCGATACCCACGCTCGTACAGGAGACGCTCAGCGCCCAGAACGCCCGGATCGACACGGTGTCGGGCGCCACCTACACCAGCGAGGGATACATCAACTCCCTGCAGAGCGCGCTGGACGAGGCCCATGCCTGAGACCGACGCACTCCACCGGGTGGTGCGCACGATGGGCACGGTCTTCTCGTGCACCGTGCGCTCCGCGCCGACTCCCTCGCTCACGCGCGCACTCGACGCGGCCGAGGCCCTGCTGCACCACGTCGACGCGGTCTTCTCGCCGTTCCGGGAGGACAGCGCGGTGTGCCGCGTCCGGCGCGGCGAGCCGGTGCCCGTGGCGTGGCGGGAGGAGCTGCGCGAGGTCCGCTCCCTGTGCGAGGACGCCCACCGGCGCACCGACGGCTGGTTCTCCGCACGGCATTCGGGCCTCTTCGATCCCAGCGGCCTGGTCAAGGGCTGGGCGGTGGAGCGCGCGGTGCGCCTGCTGCGCGAGGCGGGCGCCGAGAACGTCTGCCTCAACGGCGGCGGAGACATCCAACTGCACGGCGGCCCCTGGCGCGTCGGGATCAGCCACCCCCTCCTGCCCGGCAGCATCGCCGCACACATCGAGTCCTCCTCCGGGCCCCTCGCGATCGCCACCTCGGGCCCCGCCGAACGCGGCTGCCACATCGTCGACCCGCACACCCTCCGGCCGCCCGCCGCCCCTGCGGCCTCGCTCACCGTGGTGTGCGCATCGCTCACCGAGGCGGACGTCCTCGCGACGGCCGCGTACGCACGAGGAGTCGCGGCGAAGGAATGGCTGGAGCGGCTGCCCGGCGTCGCGGGGTTCGCCGTCGCCACGGACGGCACGACGTGGACCACACACGGCTTCGCGGCGTGCCGACCATGACGGTCCCGGTGCGGTGCGAGACACCCCCACCCGTGGGAATCATGGGTACGCGCGGCAGTGTTCGATCTGTCACCATGAGCGCCCGAAACGGCGGCACAGTGGAAACCTGGCGAACAGGCCCCGGGCGTGCGTGGAGAGGAGACCCATGACGAGAAGGTCGGAGGGAGTACCCGCTCCGGTGCCCGGGGCGCGGCGGTGGTTGCAGCCGTTGAACGGGCCGGGCAGCGGGAGTGATCCCGAATTCTTCGCCTCGCGGCCCGACCTGGTGCTGGTCGCCCGGCGGGCCGCACGCACACCGCCCGGCCGGGATCTGCGCTACCTGGACATCACCGGGAACACCGTGCGGCGCGTCAGCCTCGATGTGCCGGACACCGGTCGCGGTGTGGTGCGGCTCGACGTGCACGACATCGAGGCACCGTACGGTCTCACCGTCCGTGAGCTGGAGGTCGCCACCTGTGTCGCCGGAGGCCTCGGCAACCCGGAGATCGCCGCGGTGCTGGCCTGCTCCCGGCGCACCGTCGCCACCCACCTCGAACATGTCTTCGCCAAGCTCGGGGTGCGGGCCCGGGCGTCCGTGGCGACCCTGATCGCCGCGGAGGACGCGTACGTCGCTCCGCTGCCGAGCCCCGACCTCGTCCTGCCCCCGGCGCTGCTCGGTGTGCTCGGCGCTCTCCGGGAGCAGGAGCCGACGGCGCGTCCCAGCATGTCCAGGACACCGCGGCGGCGTCCCGCGGTGCTCGCCTCCGTCTACCCGGCGGATCCCCTGGCAGGCGCCCCCGTCCTCGCGATGCGGCGCGGCGCCCGGCTGGCGGTCCAGGACATCTCCTCGCGTGGAGGCGTGTCAGGCCGCGAGATCGAGCACCTGACCGTATCCGCGACATCCGAGCAACTCATGGACACCGTGGGCGACTTGGCGGAGCGCGGGGTGGACGGCATCGTGTTCGGGAACTTCCCGCTGCCGGTCGCGCTGCCCGCGCTCGCCGCCGCCAACGCGTCCGGTACTCCGGTGCTGCACAGCATGACCGGGCAGGCGCTGTCCGAGGGGGTGCACGCGGATCCGGCCGGGCTCGGCGCGGTCTTCCAGGTCTGCTCCACCGAGTCCGCGTACGTGCCGGGCCTGCTGCGCACCGTCCGGGACCTGGAGGACAGCGGCGCGTTCCGGCCGCGGCGCCGGCGGCTCGCCGTCCTGCAGCGGGCGAGCACCTTCGACGCGGGGGTCGTCGAGCGCGTGCAGCGACAGGCCGCCGAAGCCGACTGGGAGCTGGTGTTCCTGGAGTCGGTAGCCGACGACGCGCTCGACTTCGCCGACGTCGTCCGCCGCCTGGAGCCGGCGGATCCCGACCTCGTGTCGTTGTCGATCTTTCCGGAGCCGACGCTGCGGGCGTTCCTCGAGGCCACCGCCGGGATGCGGGACAGCGCCACGTTCCACGCGGCGTGGTCGCCGGTGGCCCCGGAGTTCGCCCGGCGTCTCGGAGAGCTGAGCGAGGGCCTGCTGTGGTCGACGGTGATCGGCAACGTCGACGGCCCGCTGTGCACGGCGTTCGAGCAGCGTTTCCGCGCCGCGTTCGGCGCCGACCCGGGCCCCGCGGCCGCGGCCGTCCACTACGACATGGTCAACGTGCTGGCACAGGCGTGGAGTCGGGTCAGCCGGCCGTGGGACTTCGCCGCCGTGCGGGAGCAGTTGCGTACGTCGGCATCGTTCGGGGTGACGGGGGCCCACCAGTTCGTGGGGCGGGGTCAGCGGGGACTGAGCTACCCGGACGAGACGGGCGACCCCGCCCGCGGCCACCCGCACCTCATCTACCGGATCACCGGTGGCGTCAACCAGCGGCTGGCTCCGCCCCTGGTCGGCTGAGCCAGTTCGGCGCGGTCGGCGTGCCGATGCCGTCGCCGCCGTCGACCGGAACGGTCCGGCCGTTGACCCAGTTCGCGTCCGGCCCGAGCAACCAGCACAGGACCGCGGCGATGTCGTCGGGGCGTCCGACCCGCCCGCGTACGGAGGCCCGCGTCAGCGCGTCCACGTAGGACCGCGGGACGGGGTTGACGGCCGACTCGACGTCGACGAAGCCCGGTGCCACCGCGCAGCAGCGGATGCCGTCGCGGCCGTGCTCAAGGGCGATGCCGCGCACCAGCGCGTCGAGCGCCGCCTTGGACGCGGCGTAGACGGCGGTCCCGAGCCGGGCCCGGGTCGCGGCCCCGCTGCTGACGAACAGCAGCGTCCCCGGACGGTCCTCGGCGCGGCAGCGGCGCACGAACTCCGCTCCGGCACTCAGCGCCGAGCGCGTGTTCACGGCCATGACCCGGTCGAAGAGCTCCTCGTCGCTGTCCACGACCGGCACGGCGGGGAACACCCCGGCCGCGTGCACCAGCGCGTCGAAGCCGCCCCGCTCGGTCCAGAGCCGCGCCACGTGCTCGGCCACCACGCCGCCACGGGACAGGTCGACCTCCGGAAGGTCCGTCCCCGTGACCGACCAGCCGTCCGCCGTGAGCCGGTCCACCACGGCGCGGCCGATGCCCCCGTTCGAGCCGATGACCAGCACCGTACGCGTCACGGCCCTCACGCCCCGACGAGTGCGGGCCGGACCCTGCGGGCCACGTCGACACACCGCTCGAACGTCACGTCCAGGGTTTGGCAGCCGGTGATGAAGCGCTCCAGGGCCGCCATCCGCGCTCCCCGCCCCACGACCTGCGGGTGCAGCGTCACCGTCACCACTCCGTCGGGCACGGTCTCCGTCATGTGGCGCACGTCGCGCAGGAACCGGTCGAACATGGCGTCGGCGTCCTGGAGCCCGGGCATCACGAACTGCGGGGTGCGGAGGTACTCAAGGTGCGGATAGTCGTCGAGCGTCCAGGACACCGGGAGTTCGACCACGCCCGATTCCGGGCCGAATTGGAACGGCCCGTCGGCCGGGCAGCGGTCGCCGGAGCGCGCGAGGTAGGGCTCGAAGTCGGTGCCCATCAGCGACGAGTCGTAGACGACGCCGAGTTCGGTGAGGATGTCGACGGTGTGCTCGGTGAAGTCCCAACTGGGCGTGCGGTGTCCGGCGGGCGGGGCGCCGGTCAGCTGCTCGATCAGCGCGGCGGAGCGACGGTTGACCGCCAGTTCGGTGTCCCGGTCCAGCGTCGACACCGGCTCGTGGGCGTACCCGTGCAGCGCGATCTCGTGTCCCGCCTCGGCGACGGCGGCGCTCTGCGCGGGGTACGTCTCCAGGGTGTGCCCCGGGATGAAGAAGGTGGTCGGCACCTCGGTGCGGTGCAGCAGGGCCAGGATGCGGTCGATGGCGTAGGCGCCGAACTCGCCGCGGGAGACGGGCCCCGGGGTGGTCTGGCCGCGGGCCATCCACAGCGATATCGCGTCGAAGTCGAAGGTCAGACAGACGGTTCCGCGGCTCATGCGGGTACCTCCTCGTGCGGGGCGGCAGCGGTGGTGCCGGGAAGGAACTCCAGGGGCTTCGGGGTCGGGTCGTCGAACAGGTTGTCCAGCTCCCAGCGGGCGTAGCCGTGCCGGCTCGGCGGGCCCGGCGCGATCCACAGCACCCGGTCGGTGAGGTCCATGACGACGGAGTAGACGGTCGCGTTGCGCTCGCCCTCCGGGACGTCGGGGTCGGGGTGACGGCAGATGCCGTCCGGGAAGGACCACTCGTCGCGCAGGGTCGCCACGAGATCGGCGACGCCGACCCGGCGCTCGTCGAGCGCGGGTTCCAGCAGATGCCGGGCCCGTACCGGGCGCAGGAGGGTGAGCGCGCTGGTCGACGCCTTCTTGTCGCGCAGCGGCAGTGGCGCCTCGAAGTGGTTGGCGTGGGCGATCAGCCCGTTCTCGGGCAGCAGCGTCCCGAAGACGTCCGGTGCCAGCTCGAAGTCGATCGCCTCGCCGCCGGTGCCGTCGGCGAGCATGATGTTGCCGGACGAGATGCGTTCGACGGGCAGCAGCTTCTTGTGGGCGCCGGACATGGTCCGCGCCTGGAGCGCCCCGCGCAGCAGATAGTGGTACGGGACTCCGGCGCCGCCCCGGTCCCGGTCGGACACCAGCAGGTTGGCGCAGACCCCGAGCCCGGCGGAGTTGAGGCCGCTCTTCGCGAGCATGCCCGCCTCGGCCAACGACAGCACGGCGAACCCGGTCTCGTCGCGGGTGGCGAGCAGGAAGGTGACGTCCGCCTGCTCGGGATGCCAGTCCCAGTTCTGGGCGAGCAGCGTGTGCCCGTCGCGGGTGTAGCGGGGCAGTACGGACAGGGAGGTGCAGCCCTCGTCGCGGTAGCCGGTGCCGTAGAGCATCTCGGTGCGCGCGTTGAGCGCGGCGAGCCGGTGGGCGGGCTGCCGGGCGCCGGTCGCCATACCGTCGAGCATCGCGGCGATCTCGGGGGAGTACGACGCCGCGATGTCCAGGTAGACCCGGCCCCAGCGGTCGATGTCGGCGTCGCTGAGTCCGGCGTCGTCGCGGAACCGGCCCACGTAGGTGTCGAGGCTCCGGGCGATGAGGTCGGCGGTGGCGCGGCCGAGGTCCTCACCCATCTGACGGTGGCTGCCCTGGACGACGATCAGCCGGGGGTTCTGCGGGGTCGCTGCGGACACGGTGCTCTCCCTCACTTCAGTTCGGAGCGGTAGGTCTCGGGCATGCGGCACACGGTGACGAAGGTGATGACGGCCGCGAGCGTCGGCAGCAGGGCGACGAGGACGGCGTTGCCGGTGCTGTTGATGATCAGCGTCGCGATGAAGCCGGCCGTGCCGCCGAAGGCCATGACCGAGAAGTTGTAGCCGATGCCCAGCGCGGAGTAGCGGACGTTGGTGGGGAACAGTTCGGCGAGCGCCGCGGGGCCGGGCCCGGAGAACGCCGCGATGACGAGCCCGATGAGGATCTGGCCGAGGAAGACGCCCACCGTGTTCCCGGTCTGGAACACCAGCATGGCGGGGAAGCTCAGGAGCACGAGCCCGCCGGAGCCGATGAGCAGCAGCGGCTTGCGGCCGATCCGGTCGGACAGTACGCCGAAGCCGAAGATGGCCACCGTCAGCACGACCAGGCCCACGATGTTCGACGCCTCGACGATGCCGGGGGCGATTCCGGCCTCCTCGCGCAGGTGCGTCGGCAGGTACGTGAGGAAGAAGAAGTAGGCGACGGTCCAGCTCACGGTGAAGAAGAAGCCACGTGCCATGGCGCCCTTCTGCGTGCGCAGCGCAAGACGCAGCGGGCTCGCGCTGGTCTCCCCGGCGGCCTCCTGCTCACGAAAGGCGGGAGTGTCCTCCAGGCCGAAGCGCAGCAGCAGGGCGACGACCGCGGTCACCGCGCCGATGAGGAACGGCACCCGCCAGCCGAAGTCCTGCATGCCCTGCTCGCTCCAGAACAGCGAGTTCAGCGCCACCACGCCTGCGGCCACCAGGAACCCGGCGGCGGTGCTGACCTGGTTGAGACTGCCGTACCTGCCACGGGTGCGCGGGGACGCGTACTCCACCAGCATGGCCGCGGAACCGGCCCACTCGCCGGCGACGGCGAAGCCCTGGAACAGCCGCAGCACCACCAGGAGCGCAGGGGCGGCGACACCGATGGTCTGGTAGCCGGGCAGCAGCCCGATCAGGACGGTCGCCGAGCCCATGAGGATCACACTGGCCAGCAGGGCCGGCCGGCGCCCCAGCTTGTCGCCGATGTGCCCGAAGAAGACCGTGCCGAGCGGCCGGGCCAGAAAGCCCACGGCGAAGACGGCGAAGGTCGACAGCAGCGACGACACGGAGCCGCCGCCGGAGAAGAACGCGGCGCTCAGGTACACCGTCGAGTACGCGTAGACGAGGTTGTCGTACTGCTCGAGCAGATTTCCGATGCTGCCGGAGACGACCGCCCGCAGCTTGAGGCCCGCTCTGGGGGCGGTGTCGGTGACCGGTGCCTCGGTCGTTGATGCCTTCATGGTCTCTCTTCTCGCGAGGAGCTCTTGACGGGATTTCCTTGGGGCGAAGGACGGGTGACGGAACGTCAGGCCGCGGCGAGATATCCGCCGTCCACCGGGAGCAGCACTCCCGTGACGAACGAGGACTCGGGTCCGGCGAGGAACGTGAGGGCGTGTGCCAGTTCGTCGGTCTCGCCCGGCCGGGCCAGCGGGGCGCCGTCGACGCGGGCCCGCAGAGCCTCCGGCGGCAGGTCGTCCAGGAGCGCGGTGCGGAAGACGCCGGGCAGCAGAGCGTTCACCCGGATACCGCGCGGCGCGAGCTCGACGGCGGCCACCTTGGTGAGCTGGTGCACCGCCGCCTTGCTCATCTGGTACGCGACCGAGGACGGGACCGTGCCGTCCCCGGTGGGCGGGGTGGTGACACCGTAGATCGAGCCGATGTTGACGATGACGCCCCGGGTCCCGGCCAGGTCGTCGGCGAAGGTCTTGATGCCCCGCCACGGGCCGAAGGCGTTCACGGCGAGCACGCGCGTGAACTCCTCGTCGCTCGTGCCGAGCAGGTCCGCCCGTGCGCTGACGCCCGCGTTGTTCACCAGCAGGTCGACCGGTCCGAACTCCCGGCGGACGATGTCACGCAACCGGTCCCACGACGCGGGGTCGGTGACGTCCAGACGCACGCGCCCCGTCCCGCCGCCGTCCTCCGCGTACTGGACATCGGCCCGCACCACGACGGCACCGAGCTCCGACAGGCGGTCGGCCGCCGCGGCGCCGATGCCACCGGCCGCGCCCGTCACCACCGCGATCTTGCCGTCCAGACCCATGGACATCACTCCCTTCGGTGTCGATGAAGGGGGACAGTAGGTCCGGCCGCGGGGCACGGCATCGGTCATCTGACCGATGTGCGCAGGCACCTCTGGCTCATGGCAGGCCGTGTCTGAGGGGGCGAGGGCTAGTCTCGTGGCTGATCACGGTTACCGACGAGGGGGTTCCGAGGTATGAGCGGAAGAGTGACGGCGGTCAGCAGCAACGGGGAGTACTCGTTCACCAAACCGAACCGGGACAGTGTCAGACTGCTCGCAGGGCTCGGTGTGGAGGGGGACGTGCACGCCGGTGTGACGGTCAAGCACCGCTCACGCGTCGCGCAGGATCCCACCCAGCCGAACCTGCGCCAGGTCCACCTCATCCATGAGGAACTCTTCGCCGAGGTCGGCGGGGAAGGATTCACGGTGGCGCCCGGCGACCTCGGCGAGAACATCACCACGCGCGGCATCGATCTGCTCGGCCTGCCGCTCGGCACACTGCTGCGCATCGGCGACTCCGCGATCCTGGAAGTCACCGGCCTCCGCAATCCGTGCCTGCAGATCGACGCCTTCCAGGACGGGCTGCTGAAGCAGGTCGTCGGCCGCGACGAGGCAGGGAACATCGTGCGCAAGGCCGGAATCATGAGCATCGTGCGGCAAGACGGCGTGGTGCGCCCCGGCGACCCGATCGAGGTGCAGCTCCCCAACGGCCCGCACCAGCCCCTGAACCGGGTCTGACCAGCACCGTCGGTGTCATGTACGGAAGCGCTCGCCCACCGATCGGCGGGCGAGCGCTTCCACGCGGCGTTGCGCGCGAGGAGGTTCAGGCTGATTCAGCGGGGGCGCAGGCCTGGTTGAGGGTCAGGCCCTTGGTCTCGGGGGCGAGGCGGTGGGAGACGACGCCGCCGATCAGGCTGATGGCGGCGGCCAGGAGCATCGTCACGGAGGTGCCGAGGCTGTCCACGGAGAGCGGCAGCAGGAAGGTGCCGGCCGCGGCGCCGACGCGGGAGACGGCGGTGGCGAAGCCGACGCCCGCGCCGCGGATCTCGGTGGGGAACACCTCGCCCGGATACACCCCGGACAGTGCCGTGGAGGCGGCGTTGACCAGGGAGAAGACGAGGAAGCACACCAGGACCAGGGCGGCGGAGGTGTGCGAGAAGAAGGCGACGACGACCAGCGCGACGGTGGAGATCCAGAACGGCGGAACGGCCAGCTTGCGCCGTCCGACGCGCTCGATGAGCAGCACGGAGACCATCGACCCGACGACCACGAGGCCGTTGATGGCCAGCGCGCCGGTCAGGCCGTCCTTGATGCCGAGGTGCTCCAGGACGGTCGGGGCGAAGGCGCCGATGGCGAAGTACGGGGTGACGTTGCAGACCCAGAAGACGCTGACGAAGATCGTGGCCTTGCGGTACTCGGGCGAGAACAGCCGGCCGAACCCTCCCCCGGTATGCGGCTCCGGGGTGCGGAGGTCGCGCTGGTCCTCCTCTTCGAGGTACTCGCGGGCCAGGGCGGTGGCCTCCTCGGTCCTGCCCTTGCTCATCAGCCAGCGCGGCGACTCGGGGGTGCCGAGGCGGAGCAGCAGGACGATGACGGTCGGGACGGTGCTGAGCCCGAGGACGACGGTCCAGCTGACCGACATCGACGTGATCAGGAAGTATCCGGCGGCGTAGGAAATGAGGTAGCCGACGTACCAGGCGACTTCCTGTACGGCGAGCAGCCGGCCGCGCAGGCGGGCGGGCGCGAACTCGGCGAGCAGCGGCCAGCCGATCGAGTAGTCGGCGCCGATCGCCAGGCCCATGACGAGGCGGACCACGACGAGTTGCCACGCCTCGGTCACGAAGAACTGGGCGACGGAGCAGACCAGGAACAGGGCGAGGTCGATGGTGAACATCGATTTGCGGCCGAACCGGTCGGCCAGATATCCGCCGACCGGACCGCCGAGGAAGATGCCGAGCAGCGCGGCCGCGGCGATCAGCCCCTCACCGGCGGACGAAAGACCGAGGTCCTTCGATATCGCCGGCATCACGACGCCCGTGCTGCCGAGGATGAACCCGTCGATGAACATGCCGCCCGCGATCACCACGCTCAGCTTGGCCAGGAAGCGGCGCCTCTTCGCCGACAGGGACGGTGGCGGGGGGTCCGCCGCGAGGGCGGGGCGGGTACTGGTCTCGGTCACGGTGGTGCCTCGTTCCGGGATCGTCAGTGCGGCGCCGAACTGGGCCGGCGCGTTTTTTGCGGGGTGGGTGGGGGCGTGACAAAGGCCGCTGGCGCCCAGAAATCGGGTGGGCGGCAGCGGCCGCGGGGAGGAACCTTACGTCAACCACCCACGTGTTGTCGGATCGGCCCCACCGGGCCCTCCGGCGCGGCCACCCGTCGAAGGGACCGCACCGTCTCGTACCTGTTTTACGTACCGCGGGGCTGTCCCGTGAGCGATCTTGGCGTTCGCGGGTACATCGACCGCCGGGCCGCGCCTCAGTCCGTCAGGACCACGCCCAGCGAGCGCTCCAATCCGGCCGCGCCCGTCTCCGTCACATGGACCACCCGCGGCGCGGCTCCCCACCGCACCCACTCCAGGTCGAACAGTCGCGACATCAGCGCCGCGCCGAGCCCGCCGGCCAGGTGGTGGCGGTGCTCGCTCCAGTCGACGCAGTAGCGGACCGCGGGGCGGCGGGGCGGCAACCGGTCGGTGCAGACGCCGAGTTCGGCCAGCCGCTCCCGGCCGCTGTCGGTGAGTTCATAGTGGACGTCCCGTCCGTAGGAGGCGGGCCGGTCGCGTACCGCCGTGTCCGCGCGGTGGATGCCGTCGTGTCCGCTGAGTACCCGGTGTCTGAGCAGCGCGGCCATCAGCTCGGCCCCGAGCTGTCCGGCGAGGTGGTCATAGCAAGTACGGGCCCGATGAAGGGCGTTGGTGCGGTTGCTCTGTTTCAGCGAGGTGATGGGCAGCGGTGGGGCGATCAGCGCCAAGGCCTCCAGGGCGGTGCTGATGTCCGGCCCGGCGAGGCGGTAGTAGCGGTGCCGGCCTTGCCGGGTGACCGTGAGGAACTCGCCCTCGACCAGCTTGGCGAGGTGCGCGCTGGCGGTGGCGGCGCCGACGCCCGCCTCGCCCGCGAGCGCGCTTGCGGGCAGCGCGCGGCCGTCGGCGAGGCACTTGAGCATCTTGGCCCGCGAGGGGTCGGCGATCAGGGCCGCGGCGCGGGCGATGTCGGTCTGCTGCTTGAGGGGTTCGCCGTCCATGGCCGAAGCGTAGGACATCCACACTTCGCCGGCCGACGAAGTGACCGGCTCACATCATCTCCTCATGACCGCAACGAACGTCACCGCGCACGCCGAGGCTTCCGGCCCACCCACGTTGTCACCTCCGGCCGCCCGGCGGGCCGGCGCCAAGCCCGCCCCGGCTCCGCTGATCGCCCTCAGCCTCGGCTACTTCCTCGTCATGCTCGACGTCACGGTGGTCAACGTCGCGATCCCCGACATCCGCACCTCGCTGGGCACCGGCGCCACCGCCCTGCAGTGGATCGTCGACGGCTACAGCACCGTCTTCGCCGGCCTGCTGCTGCTCGGCGGTTCGCTCGCCGACCGGCTCGGCCACCGTCGGATGTTCGTGGCGGGGCTGGGCACCTTCGCCCTCGCCTCACTGGCCTGCGCCCTGGCCGGTTCCGCGGAGATGCTGATCACCGGGCGGCTGGCGCAGGGGGCCGGTGCGGCGCTGCTGGTGCCCGCGTCGCTCGGGCTGCTGCAGGTGACCTATTCCGACCGTGCGGCCCGAGCCCGTGCCATAGCGGTGTGGGGTGCGGTCGCCTCGGTGGCTTTCGGTGCCGGTCCGGTGGTCGGCGGGTTCCTGGTCTTCGGTGGCGGCTGGCGATCGGTGTTCTGGCTGAACCTGCCCGTCGCCGCTCTCGCGGTGGTGCTGACGCTGCGGCATCTGCCGGGCTCCGCCCGTCCGGCCGGTCACCGCGGGAGGGACGCCTCACCGCGCTCCCGGCCCCGCTCGCGCGGTGGAGATCCTCTGGGGCAGACGCTCGGCATCGTCGCGCTCGTCTCGCTGGCCGGCGGTCTCAACGAGGCGGGCGCCCGCGGCTGGACCTCGCCCCTCGTGCTGGCGGCCTTCGGCCTCGGCGGCACCGCCCTGGCCGGCTTCACCCTCGTCGAACGCACGCTGGAAGCCCGCGCCGCGGCCGGTGGCCGGCACTCACCGCTGCTGCCGCCGTCGCTGTTCCGCGCGGGGGCCTTCACCGCCACTTCGGCCGTCGGCCTGCTGATCAGCCTCGGCTACTACGGCATGCTCTTCCTGACCACGCTGTACTTCCAACAAGAGCGCGGCTTCAGTCCCCTCCTCACCGGCCTGGCGCTGCTACCGTCGGTCTGCATGGGCCTGATCGCGGCGCCGCTGTTCAGCCGGATCTCCGCCCGAACCGGCCCGTACGTGCCGATGGCCGCCGGTCTGGTGCTGGGCGCCGCGGGCTTCCTCGGCTGGCTGTCGGCCGGGGCCGGCACCCCGTACCCGGTGCTGCTGTTCGCGCTGACCGCCACCGGTCTCGGCCAGACCCTGACGGCGCTCGCCGCCACCGCGGCGGTCATCGACGCCGCACCGGCCGCCGGTGCGGGCATCGCCTCCGCCGTCTTCAACGTCTTCCGGCAGGTCGGCAGCGCGGCAGGGGTGGCCCTTTTCGGCTCCTTCGCCACCGCGGCGGACGACTTCACCGCGGCCCTGCGGCTGTCGGCGGGCATCGCCGCGGGGGCCTTCGCGACCGGCGCTCTGCTTGCTCTGGCAGCCCGGCGCCGCGCCCGTACCTGATCCCGACGCCCGCCGGTTCTCTCGGCTCCACTTCTGTTTCCGTTTCCATGAAAGGTCCACGCAGATGACGAACGACTCCACCGCCGCAGCCGCTGTCCCCGAAGGGAAGCCGGCCTCCGCGGTACTGCACTACACCGCCTTCGCCACCGGCCCGGACGGCGGCAATCTCGCGGGCGTCGTCCTCGACGCCACCGCGCTGGGCGACGACGAGATGGTGGCGATCGCGGCCCGGCTGGGCTATTCCGAGTCCGCCTTCGTCACCCCCGGACCCGACCCGGACGAGGCCCGCTCCTTCACCCTGCGGTTCTTCAGCCCGAAGGCGGAGGTCGGGTTCTGCGGGCACGCCACCGTCGCCACCGCCGTGGCGCTCGGCGAGCAACTCGGCACCGGCGACTTCGCCTTCCACACGTCCGCCGGTCCGGTGCCGGTCCGCGTCGTGGCGACGGACGACGGGCTGAAGGCCACGTTGACCAGCGTCCCGCCGCGCGTGGACGAAGCGGCCGCGACCGACGTGACGGAGGCGCTGGCGGCGCTCGGCTGGCGGGCCGACGAACTCGACGCCGCGCTGCCGCCGCGGATCGCCTTCGCGGGCGTACGCCACCTGGTGCTGGCGGCCGCGACCCGGGAGCGGCTGGCCGACCTCGACTACGACTTCGAGCGGCTGCTGCGGCTGATGCGACGGCTGGACCTGACGACCGTGCAGCTGGTGTGGCGCGAGTCGGCGACCGTCTTCCACGTCCGCGACCCCTTCCCCGTCGGCGGCGTGGTGGAGGACGCGGCCACGGGTGCCGCGGCGGCGGCCTTCGGCGCGTACGCCCGCGAACTCGGCCTGGCCCCGGAGTCCGCGACCCTCACCCTGCATCAGGGGCACGACATGGGCCGACCGTCCCTGCTGGAGGTCGAACTGCGCGCGGGCGACCCGCGTGTACGGGTCACGGGGCGCGCGCTGCGCGTCTGAACGGTCGCCGGTGTACGGGACCTCGACCAGCGGCCGACCCGTGGCCCGGGGCCTCAGACCGCTCGTTGGACGATGGCACCGGCCCCGCAGGATGGGGACGGTCAACAAGCCGGTAAGGATGGCGCGTTCGGCTCGGCGCACGCTCGTGGTCGCCACCGGTACCCACGGTGCGCCCGCCGCGGCGCCCGCCGGTCGTGTACACCCACCTTCGCCGTCACGGACCCCGGCCCGTCACCGGCCGAACAGGCCGAGGTCGCGTCCCGCTCGGTCGAGGCCCGTCCGGCCGCGGTGGTCCGGGGCGTCCACGCCGGGGCGGGGCCTCACGCGGCCCCCTGCCCGTCGAGGCGCGGGATCTCGGCGAGCTCGTGGTAGACGGGCAGGCCGCGGCGGCGTGCGGTGGCGACGTCCTGGTCGGCTCCGGTGGACTCGCCGGGCAGCCGCAGCACGGCGTCGCAGCGGGCCAGCAGCCGCTGAGCGGTCGGGTACAGCACCTGGTCGGCGAGGGGATCCGTGGGGCCGGCGCCGGCCGAGCTCAGGACGGGCAGGGCGATCCATTCCCCGATGACGGGCAGGTGTCCCGCGGCGAAGACGGGCCACGCGGCCGCTTCGAGGCGCGCCAGGTTGGCGGCCATGGCCTGCGGGTCCCCGTTGGTGCCGGATCGGTAGGGCCCGGCGATGAGGATGAGCATGGGCTTGTCGTTCATGGTGCGCTCCAATACGTGCGGACACGTGCAAGATCAGGAAGGAATACGGATGGTGGTGGCGGCGGAGCCCTGTCTGTTTCCTGGCAGGGCGCTGTCTGTTTCACCGGTCGTGGCAGGGCGCTGCCTGTTTCACCGGTCGTGAGGGACCACGGCACCCCGCAGGACCTGCCCCGCCCCCGCGGGCGGCAGCGCCTTCCAGCAGGGCGAGGGCCGTTTCGGCCGCTGCGAGGTCCTGCGGGCCGATGCCGATGAGCTTGGTGACGGTGATGTCGTCCGGTGTGCGCCGCCCCGGCACCCGGCCGGCGAGGACGTCGCCGATCTCGGCGTCGACCCGGTCCTCCGTCACCTCGCCGCGGGCGACGGCCGCCTGGATGTCCCCGTAGCGGAGGGCGAGTTCGCGGCTGTCGACGACGACGCGGGTGGCGCGGCGCAGGCAGGCGCCGTCGAGTTCGCACTTGTCGGGGTCGTCGGCGCCGAGGGCGGTGATGTGCTGGCCTGGCCGGAGCCACGAGCCGAACAGGACGGGTGTGGGGCTGGCGGTCGTGGTCACGACGATGTCGGACCGGCTCACGGCTCGCTCCGGATCGGCGGCCGCGGTGACCTCGACGTGCGGCAGGTCGCGGCCCAGCCGGTCGGCGAGGGCGGTCGCCCGGCCGAGGTCGCGGCCCCAGACGTGGAGATGGCGGACCGGGCGGACGAGGGTGAGGGCGCGGGCCTGGAGCTCGGCCTGTCTGCCGGTGCCGAGGACGGTCGCGCGGGTCGCGTCCGGCCGGGAGAGCGCGCGGGCGCAGACCGCCCCCGCGGCGGCCGTGCGGAGGTCGGAGAGGTGGTGCTCGTCCTCCAGTACGGCGGTGACGGCCCCGGTGGACGCGTCGAAGAGCGCGACGAACCCGCCCCCTTCGGGCAGCCCGCGGGTCCGGTTCCCCGGGAACCAGTTGGCGATCTTGACGAGGAAGTGCCGGCCTCCGGGCAGGTGGGCGGCCTTGACGTGGGAATCCCCGCCGTGGGCCACGGGCAGCACCATGACCGGCGCCCGGGCTCCTTGGGTGGTGCTGAACTCGATGAAGGCGTCGCTGACCGGCTCCACGAGGTGGGCCAGATCCACGGCCGCGCGAATACGGTCGGCCGTGTAGTGCGGGAAGCCGGTCATGGAAGCGGTCTTCGGTGTCCGCGGAGTCTGCGGAGTGCTCGGTGTACTCGGTGTGCGCACCGCGCTCACCGCCCGCACTCGGGGAGGGTGTCCAGGGTCCCGCGGGCCACCATGCTCACGTCGCCGCCGACGCGGATGTTGCGCAGCGCGTCGGGGCGTCCCTGAGGCAGGACGGTGAGCAGGCTGGGGCGGCCGGTGAATCGCCCCTGGCGCAGGGTGAACTCCTCGTCCGTGGGCACGAGCCCGTGGTGCGCCAGGTACGCGCCGACGCAGCCGGCCGCGCTGCCGGTCGCGACGTCCTCCACGATGCCGTCGTTGTTCCAGTGGCGGCCTTCGAGTGCCTCGACGTCGAGCACGTACGCGAACTGCGCCCCGTACCGCCCGACCAGCTCCGGGAAGTCGCCACGGACGATCCGCCCCTCGGCCAGCCCCGCCACCACCGGGACGATGAGATAACGCAGGCCGGTGGAGACGACGCGCAGCGGAAGGTCGGCGAGTGCCTGGACGGGCAGGTTCAGGGCCTCGGCGATCTCTGCCCTCTCCCCCGTCGGCACGGTCGCGAGGAACTCCGGTTCCCCCTGGTCGAGTTCCACGTGGTACCCGGTGGTGGTGGGCCGGGTGAACACCTCGACGGTCCTGCCGGTCAGGTGGAACGTCCAGTGGCGGGGACCGGGGACGCCCTCGCGCTCGTGCAGGACGGCGGCCGCGCCCAGGACGGGGTGTCCGGCGAAGTCGAGTTCCTCCAAGAGGTCGAAGACCCGGGCCGTGACGTGGTGGGGCTCCTCCCCTCCGCTCAAGAAGATCGTCTCGAAATGGCGGAGCTCCTGGGTGATCGTGAGCATCTGCGCGGCGGAGAGCCCCGCGGAGTCGGGGAAGACGGCAAGGGTGTTGCCTGTGTAGGCCTGCGCGGCGAACACGTCGACATGGCGGTAGTGCAAGGACATGGGGTTTCCAGGCGGGTACGAGTGCGGGCTGGTACGCCTCGACGCTAGGCGGCGCCGCCCCCGCCGTCGTGGTCCAATCCGCGTAAAGTGGACCAGATGGATCGTGTGGTGCGACGCATTCCCGCGTCACGGTTTCCCCGGCTGCTCGGCGACTGGCGGACCGGCGACGGATCACTGGCGCGTCGCCTCGCCGACGCCGTGGAGAAGGCCGTGCGCGACGGCCGGCTGCCACTCGGCGCGCAGCTTCCGGCCGAGCGCCTGCTCGCCGACGAGCTCGGCCTCGCGCGGGGCACCGTGGCGACGAGCTACCGGCTGCTGCGCGCCGAGCAGCTGATCGAGACGCGGACCGGCTCCGGCAGCACCGTGCGCCTGCCGCCCCGGCTGCACGACCGCCTCTCGCCGTGGGCCAGCGACCTGGGCGAGGCGGGCAGGAACGGGGCGCCGCTCGACCTCACCGTCGCGGAGCCCGCCGCCCCCTTCGACGAACTGCTGCAGGCGGTCCGGGAAGCGACCGACATGCTGCCCGCCGCACTGCTGGAGACCACTCCGCGAGACGGTTCCGGCTCCGCGCTGCACACGGCCGTCGCCGACCTCTACAGCGCCGAGGGGCTCGCGACCGACAGCAGCCACCTTCTGCTGACCAGCGGCGCCGATGCCGCGTTGAGCCTGCTCGGCGCCGCCTGCCTGCGAGCGAACAGCAGGGTCGTCGTCGACTCCCCCACGTACCCGGGCGCGCTCGCTCTGTTCCGGGGCGCGGGTGCCCGGCTGGTCTCCCAGCCCCTCACGCCCACCGGCTGGGACGTCCCCGCGCTGGACCGCACCCTCACGACCGTCCGGCCGGACCTGACCTACCTGGTCACGGACTTCCACAACCCCACCGGCCTGCTGATGGGAGAGGAGGACCGCGCCGAACTCCGGCGCAGGCTGCCCACCCACGACACCCTGGTCGTCTTCGACGAGACCATGCGGTACCTGGATCTACGGGAAGGTGCGCGGCCGCCGTCCCGGGTCTCGGCACGCGCCGGTGACCGGCAGGTCGTGTACGTGGGTTCCCTGAGCAAGTCCCTGTGGCCGGGCCTGCGCGTGGGCTGGATCCGCGCCCACCCGGACGTCGTCCGCCGGTTGGCCGCGCTCCCGTTCGCGGCGGCGCTCGCCCCTTCACCGTTCGACCGACTGGTGGCCGCCCGGCTCCTGGAGCACAGGGAAGCCGTCCTCGACCGCCGGCGCGCGCAACTCAGAAGCCGACGCGACCATTTGGCCGCGCGACTGTCGGACCTGCCGTGGTGCCGCTTCCAACTGCCCTACGGTGGACTGTCCTTGTGGCTCGAACTCCTCGACGCCGACTCCCGCCACCTGGCCGAGCAGGCTGCCGCGCGCAACCTCGCCCTCACGCCCGGTTTCCGCTTCTCCCCCGACGGAGCCCTGGACCGCTTCCTGCGCCTCCCCTTCACCCTCCCGCCCGAGGCGCTCGACACAGCGGTCGACCGACTCGCGCAGGCCCACGCCGCGCTGCGCCACGGTCGACGACCGGCGTAGACGCCAAGGGCGTAAGTCCGGAGCGGCATGAAGTTCTGCGTAACTCTCCGCCGGAACGGGCCACCCCGGAGCGGGCTCTGTTAAGCAGTGGTCAGGGGCCCCTCGCGGGCACAGTCGGTGTGCCACGACGGGCCAGGGGGTGTCATGGCCGATTCCGTACGCCGTCAGGGGCCGCGGGTGCCCGTCACCGATCCGAGGGTGGGGGTCGACGTCACCGTCGACCGGCAGGGGAAGCCGAAGCACCGGCTGGTCGCGATCGGGGACTCCCTGACGCAGGGGTTCCAGAGCGCGGCGATCTTCAACACGAGCATTTCGTACCCGGCGATCGTCGCGTACGAGCTGGGGTGGCTCGAGCGGTTCCGCTACCCCCGCTACGACGGCTTCGGCGGACTGCCCTTCAACATCGAGCTGTTCCTCCGTGACCTGGAAGCCCGTTTCGGGGTGGCCGTGGACCTGTGGGAGGCGCCGTTCGCCCTGTTCCGGGCGTTGCGTTTCATGGACCAGGTGGAGGACTACTGGGAGCGGGGGCCCGGTCTGGCGGTGCCCTCGACCACCGCCATCATGCACAACCTCGCCGTGTTCGGCTGGGACTTGCGGGACGCGCTGTCCAAGTCCGCCGACGAGTGCCGCAAACGCATCGAGACCCCGCGGGACGACCCGGTCATCCAGATCGTCCAGAACGCCGGCGAGCGCGCCGCCCTGCGCGCACTGCCGACCCGGCCCCCGGCGGCCGGGGCCCTGACCCAGCTGACCGCGGCCGCCGAGCTGGGCAAGGACACCGACGGCACGGGCGCCGCGCACGGCATCGAGACGCTGGTCGTCTTCCTCGGCGCGAACAACGCCCTGAAGTCGGTGACCGAACTCAAGGTGGTCTGGAGCGAGGCCCCCGGCTACGACGACCTGGACCAGAAGGGGCGCTTCACCGTCTGGCGGCCGGAGCACTTCGAGGCAGAGCTGCGTGAAGTGGTCTCCGAGGTCTCCGGCATCAAGGCACGGCACGTCATCTGGTGCACGGTCCCGCACGTCACCATCGCCCCGATCGCACGCGGCGTGGCGGGCAAGACCGAACCCGGCTCGGCGTACTACCCGTACTACACCCGTCCGTGGATCAGCGACCGGGCCTTCGATCCGGGCCTGGACCCGAGCATCACGGGTGCCGAGGCGCAGCAGGTCGACCACGCGATCGACGCGTACAACGACATGATCACCGCGGCGGTCCGCGAGGCCAGGATCCAGGGAAGGGACTGGTACCTGCTGGACACCTGCGGCCTGCTCGACCGGCTCGCGTCCCGCCGGTACGCGGAAGATCCGCTGGCGCGTCCGGACTGGTGGCAGCCGTACCCGTTGCCACCTGCCCTGCGGGCGCTGAAGCCGCCGCCCAACTCCCATTTCCTCGCGGGCGAGGGCGGGCGGCGCACGGACGGCGGCCTGTTCTCGCTCGACGGCGTCCACCCGACGACGGTCGCGTACGGCATCGTCGCCCAGGAACTGGTCAACGTGATGCGGCTGGCGGAGGTCCCGTTCTTCCGGCCCGACGGACAGACCCCGCGCCAGGACCCGGTGCTCGTCGACTTCGACCGGCTCATCCTCAAGGACACCTTGATCAATCACCCGCCGGGGAACCTGGATTCGTCCCTGCGGATCCTCGCCTGGGCCGACGAGGCCACGGACCTGTTCCGGCGGGTCTTCACCATCTTCTGAGGGGGGCTCCGGCTCGGTTGCAGGAACACGGCTGCTCCGGTCGCCGACGCGCCCCGTCAACTCGACGCACTCACCCCCGACATGGCCCCGCGGCGCGCCTCGGGCGCCTGGCGCCGGTGGCGCAGCAGGCCGTAGCAGTAGGCGTCGTGCAGGGCCCGGCACGAGGCGCTGACCACGTCGGAGGCGACTCCGACGGTGCACCACTCGCCGTTCCCGTCGTCCATCGTGACCACCACGCGGGCCCGGCCCGCGCTGCCCTGCGCGCCGTCGAGGAGCCGTACCCCGTAGTCCACGAACCGCATCCGCGAAAGGGGTTCGTGGAGCGGTTCCAGTGCGCTGCGCAGGGCTTGGGCCAGGGCGTTCACCGAGCCGTTGCCCTCACCGGTGGCGACGATCCGCTCGTCCTGGACGCGCAGCTTGACCGTCGCCTCGCTGCGGGTCGGGGACTCGTCGTGCTGCTCGGAGATGACACGCCACGACTGGATGGTGAAGAGGTCGACCGGGTTCCCGAGTTCGCGCAGCAGGAGCAGTTCGAACGACGCGTCGGCGGACTCGTACGTGTAGCCCTTGAGTTCGTGCTCCTTGACCCGTCGTACGACCCGGGCGACCGCCTCGCGGTCGCCGCCGAGGTCGACGCCGAGCTCCGCGGCCTTGAGTTCGATCGAGGCACGGCCCGCCATGTCGGAGACCAGCATGCGCATTCTGTTGCCCACCCGTTCGGGGGCGATGTGCTGGTAGAGGTCGGGGTCGACCTTGATCGCCGAGGCGTGCAGCCCCGCCTTGTGCGCGAACGCGGACACCCCTACGTACGGTTGGTGTGTCGACGACGTGAGACCGACGACCTCGGCGATCGCGGCGGAGACGCGCGTCATCCCGCTCAGCCGTCCGGGCGGCAGCACCCGCCGGCCCAGCTTCAGTTCCAGGGCCGCCACGACGGGAAACAGGTTGGCGTTGCCGACGCGCTCGCCGTAGCCGTTCGCCGTGCACTGCACATGGGTAGCCCCGGCCTCGACGGCGGCCAGGGTGTTGGCCACCGCGCAGCCCGCGTCGTCCTGCGCGTGGATGCCGAGGCGGGCGCCGGTGGCGGCGAGCACCTCGCCCACGATCGCGTGGACGCGCGAGGGCAGCATGCCCCCGTTGGTGTCGCACAGGACGACGACGTCCGCGCCCGCCTCGGCCGCCGCCCGCACCACGGCCGTCGCGTACTCCGGGGCGTCGACGTACCCGTCGAAGAAGTGCTCGCAGTCGACGAAGACCCGGCGGCCCTGCGCGACGAGGTAGGAGACCGTGTCGCGGACCATCTCCAGGTTCTCTTCGAGTGTGGTGCGCAGGGCCAGTTCGACGTGCCGGTCGTGGGACTTGGCCACCAGCGTGATCACGGGGGCGCCCGACTCCAGCAGGGCCCGTACCTGCGGGTCCTGCGCGGCCCTGGTGCCCGGACGCCTGGTCGCGCCGAAGGCGACGAGCCGCGCGTGCCGGAAGTCGATCTCCTCCCGCGCACGGGTGAAGAACTCGGTGTCGCGCGGGTTGGCACCGGGCCAGCCGCCCTCGATGAAGCCCACCCCGAAGTCGTCCAGGTGCCGTGCGACGGCGAGCTTGTCCGCGACGGTGAGGTTGATGCCCTCGCGCTGCGCGCCGTCGCGCAGCGTCGTGTCGAACACATGGAAATGGTCCTGCGGAGCGACGGATCGAAAAGCGGCCATGGTTCGTTGCCCACCCCCGGTTCCAGAGATTTCTGAGCGCCTGTCCTGGTGGCCATGGTGGCCGGGCGGTGCCGGTTCGGGACGCGATCTTCCACTGGGCGCAAGTGCGACGGCGTTTTCGACTGGACGGAACACTCCGACGCCGCTTCACGCACCGTCCGCTAGCCTCCGGGCGGCTCACGGGGGCATCGGCGTCCCCTCGCACGGCACAACAGGAGGAACACATGGCCACGTTCACCGTTCATCACGGGACTGTGGTTCCGCTGCGGCGCAGCGAGATCGACACGGACCAGATCATTCCCGGACGTTTCTGCAAGCGCGTGGGGCGCGCGGGTTATGCGGATGCCTTGTTCGGCAACTGGCGGACCGAACCCGACTACATCCTTGACCGTCCGGAACACCGTGGCGCCAGCATTCTTGTGACAGGCCCCCACTTCGGAATCGGTTCGTCTCGCGAACACGCGGTGTGGGCGCTGCAAGATCACGGTTTCCGGGTGATCGTCGCGCCGTCCTTCAGTGACATCTTCCGCGGCAACGCACTCGGTTGCGGATTGTTGCCGGTTCAAATTCCTTTCGATGTGGTCGATTCCATATGGCGGGCGGCCGAGGCCGATCCCGGCTTCGAGCTCACCGTTGACCTGGAGCGATGTGAGATACGCGACGGTGCCGACGTCCTCGCGGCGTTCCCCGTGGACGCGTACAGCAGGCACAAGTTGTTGCACGGACTGGATGACATCGGGGTGACCCTGGGGCATTCCGCGGAAATCGACGCCTATGAGGAACGCCGTCGACCGTGGCTGCCCCGCACCTTGCCGCTGCCGCAGCCCTGAAGAAAATCAGCAACTGCTCCCCATCTCGGCAATTTTGACTCTTCAAGACGGGTTTGCGCCTCCCCTTGAAAGGGCTTCCGTCAATCACCGAACCGGCTAAGATGATCTTGACGCTGGTCGTCGTGAGGAGGGGGCAAGATGGAACTCGACGAGCTGGACGTGGCAATCCTGCGCGCCATCCAGGCGAATGCCAGGATGACGAATCGCGAACTCGCGGAGAGCGTCGGCGTCGCGCCGTCGACTTCCCTGGAGCGGCTGCGGGCGCTGAGAAGGCGCGGGGTCATCACCGGATTCACCGCCCAGGTGGACCTGGCGGCGATCGGCCGTCCCGTCCAGGCGCTGATCTCCGTCCGGATCCGGCCACCCTCGCGGCCCGTTCTGGAGTCGTTCAGGGAATGGGTCCGCACTTTCCCCGAGGTGGTCGGCATCTTCGTCACCACGGGGGGAGACGATTTCCTTCTCCACATGGCCGTGCCGAGCACGCAGCATCTCTACGACTTCGTGATCGACAGTCTCACCGAGCGGCGCGAGGTCGCCGACGTGCGGACCTCCATCGTCTACGAACACCTGCAGAACGAGATGATCGCACCGGCCTCACCGGGGAGGGGCGGTGCGGGTCAGCAGCGGGGCACGGGCAAGTGGCGCCACCGGAATGAGGAGTTGACGCCGGGGCCCGAGGCCGAGTGACCTTCCGCTGAGCGGGAGAAACGTCCTGCGTCGCCGTGCGGCAACCCTACGGTCATGGCCGGAAACAGCCAAT
>NZ_JBUEGE010000024.1:0-137586 GCF_054963755.1 Streptomyces sp. EDA2-14 | reverse complement strand
GTCTGCTCGGCTTTGCCTGGGTCGACGGTGGACGGGATGGGAGCCCTCGCAACCACCCACGGACCCGCACCCGGCAGCGTTTCCCCCGGCTCCCGGTGCCGGCCGATCCCCCGCCGGAGGCATCGTCTTTGACCGCGAGTTGAGCCATGCGGTCGCCCGCTTCACAGCCCCGGCCCCCACCACGTGGGCGCGCGTCGGCGCAGCGCCCGTAGCGCGGGCCGAAGGCATGAGCGCGAAGGGCAGCGGAGCCGGGAAGCGCGCCCGGCGGAGCGGAGCGCAGCCGGTCTTGATGGAGTAGGGAAAGTTCTATCGCGCTCGCGTCAGCCGCTTGCCGTCATGGCTTCGGACATGCGGGCCTGCCCCATCCAGGGCATCGAGCAGCCGGATCGAGTAGACCTCGGACATGCACTCGCTGACCTCGTCGGGCGTCAGCCACTCCACGGCCGTGGACTCGTCCGACGTGCGCTCCTCGCCGCCCGCGGGCTTGCAGCGGAACACCAGGGCCACGACACCTCGGGTGGTGTTCTTGTAGACGCCCGTCAGCTCGTCGACCTCGACGTGGATGCCGGTCTCTTCCCAGACCTCCCTGCGTACGCCCGCCTCCGGTGTCTCCTCGAGTTCGAGCACGCCGCCGGGGAGTTCCCACGTGCCGTTGTCCGCTCGGCGGATGGCCAGCAGTCGGCCGTCATCTCGGACCACCACTCCGGCTACGGACACGGAGTGCAGTGGCGTTGACTGGCCTTCCTGGGCGCTGTTACTCATGTACAGGAGCATAGGAGGAAGAAAAGGACTATGGGAACTGCAGTGGGAGAGGGGAGGTCCGTCCCTCAATACGTGCGGATCGCTGAGGATCTTGTTCAGCAGATCAGGGCAGGGGTCATCAAGCCTGGTGAGCTGGTGCCCAGTGAGTCGGAGCTGGTCGACCGCTACGGCGTTTCGGGCGGCACGATCCGTAAGGCGATGGTCGAGGTCCGGGCCAGTGGGCTCGTGGAGACCCGACACGGCAAGGGCTCGATGGTGAAGGACCGGCCGCCGGTTCGGCATCGCTCCTCCGATCGCTTCCGGCGTTCGCACCGCCAGGGCGGCAAGGCCGCCTACCTCGCCGAGTCCGCACAGTCCGGCGCCACGGCGAAAGTCAGCGTGCTCTACATCGGCCCCATGGAGGCCCCGGAGGATGCTGCCGAACGTCTCGGCGTTCCGGCCGGCACTCAGGTCCTCGCTCGCCGACGCCTCTACTTCCGCAACGGCACCCCGGTCGAGACGGCTTCGTCGTACCTCCCGTGGGACGTCGTGAAGGACATCCCCGAGCTGTTCGCCGAGAACCCCGGCGGAGGCGGCATCTACGCACGACTCGAAGACCACGGGCACGAGTTCGCGGAGTTCGTCGAGACGCTGCAAGCACGTCCGGCCTCCAAGGCGGAGGCGTCCGAACTGGCGCTGAGTCCCGGCTCACCGGTGATCCATCTGATTCGTGAGGCGCGTACGACCGAAGGTCGCGTGGTCGAGGTGTGCGACACCCTCATGGCTGCCGACCAGTTCGTTTTCGAATACCGGATCCCTGCCGCCGACTGATTCGGTTCGGAACTAGTCGAGCCAGACGAGCATGGCGTCTCCGGCGTCTGCCGCTGTCCGGAAGAATCGGCCGAGCGCTTCGTAGTGTTCCGTCACCCAGTCCAGCGATTCGCCGCGCTCCCAGACGATGGTTGGGTAGATCTCTGCCGCCGCGAGATCGGAAGGGCCTACACCCTCTGCCAACGCGGCGCCAGAGGTGGCCGCGAAGGCTTCGACCGCCTCTCGCACGCGGTCCGGCGTGAGGTATCGAGGCGGCCCGTACCCCCAGTCCTCGGTTCCGGGTATCTCCTGCTCCCCGTGCACCACGGCCACCGGAAAGTCGAGCCGACTCAGCAGGAAGTCGAGAGCGTGCCAGGCCTTGTCGATGTTGTGGCTGCGCGCGTCGACTGGTCCTGGCTCCTCGTCCAGCTCCGCCTCAACCAGCTCGCCCACGAACGCCTCAGCCCACTCCGGATCGCCGATCGCGCGGTCGAGTTGGGCCGGAGTCATGCGTACGTACTCACCGATCATGCTCATGAGCGGGAGATTAGCGGCGTGCACTGACAACGCGCCTGGCCTGTTCAAGACGCCTGTGAAGCCCGAAGACCGGACCACCTCCTGACAGCCCGTCGTGACTTTCTCGTCGCGGCGGGTTGACTCATGTATAGGAGTGTTGCACTCTTCTTCATGTCACTCATGTACATGAGTGACGGAGTCCAGCCCCTACATAGGAGTGATCTCTGTGCGTCAGATCCCCGTCGACACCACCGCCGCCACCGTGATGGTCGCCAAGACCCCGCAGGTCAAGGTCAAGGACCGCAAGACCGGTGAGGTCGCCCTGGACGTCGAGACCGGCGGCAAGCTGATGACCGTGGACGTGATGTTCGCGGCCAACGACCAGGTGGAGATCCTGTCCGTCACCGTTCCCGAGACCGGCGTCTCCGAGGAGCTGACGATGGGTACGCCCGTCGCGCTCACCGGTCTGATCGCCCGCCCGTGGGAGAACGAGTTCAACGGGCAGAAGCGGCACGGCATCGCCTTCCGCGCCGTCGCCGTCACCTCGCTCGCCGCTTCTGCGGCCAAGGCCAAGGCGGCCTGATCATGGGCGAGTTCCTCGTCATCGTGCTCCTGGTGGTGGCCGCCGTCGCAGGTCTTCTGCGGTGGCGGCGCCCCGCCTGGTACTGGGTCTGCTTCGGCGCCGCGCTCGCGTCGCTGCGGCTCCTGGTCCGCTACGCCTCCGTGATGGACGCCTGCGGGCTCACGGTCCCGCCGTCGCGCTGGCGCCTCGCCCTCGCTCGACTAGCCAACCGGCCTCTGCCCGAGTCCCGTTCGCCGCGCATCCTGCGGCTTCGGCCCACCCGGACCGGCCTCGTCCTGCGCCTCAAGCTCCGCCCCGGACAGGACGCCTTCGACTTCTCCGCCGCCACCGATCGGCTCCGCCACTCCTTCGGGATGCAAGGCGTCGCCTCCCGCGAACTCCGCGCCGGTGTCGTCGAGTTGCGAATGACCGGCTACGACGTGCTCAAGCGGGTGCAGATGCCCGCCGCCAGCACTGCCGCCGGTTCGTCGCCGCTACGTGTCCCGGTCGCGCTGCGCGAGGACGGCTCGATCCACTACCGCGACTACCGGGCCGTTCCGCACGGCCTCACCCTCGGCGCCACCGAGTCCGGCAAGTCCGTCTACCAGCGCAACCTCGTGTGCGGCCTGGCCCCGCTCGACGTCGCCCTGGTCGGCATCGACTGCAAGCAGGGCGTCGAGCTCTTCCCGCTCGCCCGCCGGTTCTCCGCGCTCGCCGACGATCCGGACACCGCGCTCGAACTCCTCGACGCGCTCGTCGACCACATGCAGGAGGTCTACCAACTCATCCGCGCCGAACAGCGCATCAGCGTCGGCGTCCCGGACGCGGAGATCGCCGCCGACATCTGGGACCTGCCCGCCGACCTGCGCCCGACCCCGGTCGTCGTCCTGGTCGACGAGGTCGCCGAACTCGCCCTGTACGCCAGCAAGGACGAGGAGAAGCGCCGCGACCGCATCGTCACCGCCCTCGTCCGCCTCGCCCAGCTCGGCCGCGCCGCCGGGATCTACCTGGAGATCTGCGGACAGCGCTTCGGCTCCGAACTCGGCAAGGGCATCACGATGCTCCGCGCCCAGCTCACCGGCCGTACCGCCCACCGCGTCAACGACGAGACCAGCGCCAACATGGCCTTTGGCGACATCTCCCCGGACGCCGTGATCGCCGCCATCCAGATCTCACCCGACACCCCCGGTATCGCCGTCGCCGGTGACTCGACCGGTGGCTGGGCCCGCATCCGTGCCCCGCACACCTCGCTGCGCGCCGCCGTGAATCTCTGCAACGCCCACGCCGACCGCACGCCGGACCTGCCCGCGCTCGGCGCCTTCCGGCCCGCCGTGCCCGCGCCCGCCCGGTCCTCCGTGTCACTCACCAAGGCCGCCACGGTCACGGCCTGACTCTCCCTCGCTCCACGGTCGGCGCGACCGCCCCGCGTCACGTCCCTACCCCGCCCATGCCCAAAACAGGAGGCCAATCCATGGACGCCAACGAGGACTTCGCCCGCACCGCCGCCCTCCTCGGCGCACTCGACCTGTACGAGCGTCGCCACGAGACCGACGCCGCCTTCGTCGCGGTCATCGCCCCCGCGCTCGCCCTGTCCCTCCCGATCGGAGTCCTGCCGCCCATGCCGTACGACGGCAGCGACGACGCCTCGGAGGGCTGACCGGTGACAGCCCGCACCACGCTTCGCCCGGACGCCGTCCTGGTCCAGGCCGTCATCGCCGGAGCGCTCTCCTTCGCCCACCTCCATGACCTGGCCGCCGCTGCCGGGCAGGACGGCTGGAAGGCCTGGGCCTATCCGGTCAGCGTCGACCTGCTCCTGGTCGCCGCCTGGCGTCGGCTCCGCAACGACCGCCGCTCCCGGCTCGCCTGGTCCTGGTTCGCCGTCGCGCTGTTCGCCTCGCTCGGCGCCAACGTCGCCACCGCCGGACTCCTCGACGTCGACCACCCGCCCGCCTGGCTCCGGATCGGCGTCGCCGGATGGCCCGCGATCGCCTTCCTCGGCGGCACGCTCCTCGCCCACACGGCCACGGCCGCGCCCGCCGAAGACGAGCGGGAAACGGTTCGGCCGGCACCCGCACCCGAACCGGAAATCGAGCGGCCGACGCCCCCGGCCCCCGAGCCCGTAGAGCCTCCGGTCCTCGAGGAAGCCCCGGCGCTCACGGCCGCAACCGAGCCCGCACCTCCGACGCCCGCCGAACCGGCCCCCGCCGTTCCGGCCGCCCTCGTCGCCCACGCCCGCAAGGTCGCCGACGCCCACCAGGCGAACACCGGCACCGCCATCGACCCCGACACCTTGCGCTCCCGCCTCGGCGTCCCGCCCCAGCTGGCCGACGCCATCGCCGCCCAACTCACCTGACCCGAAAGGAGAACCACCATGCCCGCCCGCGACCACTTCCACTCCGTGATGCAGATCGGCCCCGTCCAGGTCGGCACTCACCGCGACCGCCACGGCCGCACCAAGCACGCCGCCGTCTGCACCGCCGACCGCTGCGGCTGGTCCTCGGACTACTCCAGCCAGTCCGCCGCCCAGCTCGCCGCCCGCACCCACCGCTGCCGCGTCCGCTGAGGAGACCGCCATGGACGTCCCGCTCTGGTTCTTCGTCGCCTGCGTCGGCCTGGTCGGCATCAAGCTCATGCGCCCGCCCTGGTGGCTCGTCGCCCTCCTGCTCCTGGGCGGCTACCTCCTCGCCGACAGCGTCCTCGCCCCGGTCATCGACACCGCCGTCAAGTAACCGCCCACGGAAGGGAGTACGTCCCGATGCTGCGCCCCAAGGTCCCGTCCATGCCCGTCCCGACCGGCCAGGTCACCCCGCCCGCCGCCGTCGTTGAGCCCACGGCGATCACGCAGTCTCAGCCCGCCCCGGTGGCACCCCAGCCTCCGGCCCCGGCGCGCCCCACGATCCAGCTCACGCCCGGCGCCCTGATCACCCTCGTCGTCGGCGGCACGGGCGTCGTCCTGGTCCTCGGAACCGTCCTGGTCTCGCTGCTCCTGGCCGTCGCCATCACCGCCGGATCGACCGCCATCACCGCGCTCGTCATCCGCTCGCTCATGAACTCCGAGCACAAGCACCGCTGACCGGCCCCCGGGCGGCCTGAAACCGCCAAGTCTCCACCGCCCGGGAGCCGTCCCCAACCGATCCAAAAACCGGAAGGAACCCCCAGCATGACGCACCGCACCCGCCGCCCGTCCCGGATCTGCACCGCCTGCGACGGCTTCGCCTCCGTCGCCATCACCCTCGGCGGCCGCGACCGGAACGGCCACCTGCGCACCATCACCGCCGACTGCCCGGCCTGCGACGGCACCGGCTTCGTCGTCCTCCGCACCCGCACCGCGCGGGAGGGCGCCCGTGCCTGACACGCTCCTCGACCCGACCACCCTCGGCGACCTGCTGAGGGTGGCTTCGGCCGACGACTTCGACCGCTGGCAGGACCAGATCCAGCGCACCGGCGGCTGCTCCGACCCCATCCACCTCACCGGCTGGACCCTCACCAAGGACAAGACCACCGGCGAGACCCTGCACCACTACTCGACCGAGACCGAGCCGGGTGGCCGTCTCCGCCTCGCCTGCGGCAACCGCCGCGCCTCCCGCTGCCCGTCCTGCGCCTTCACGTACGCGGGAGACACGTACCACCTCATCCGCGCGGGCCTGGCCGGAGACGACCGCCGCGACATCCCCTCCACGGTCCGCGACCACCCCCGCGTCTTCGCCACGCTCACAGCCCCGTCCTTCGGCCCGGTCCACAACCGCCCCGACTCCGGCACCTGCCGCTGCGGCACCCGCCATGCCACCGACGACCCGGCCCTCGGCACGGCCCTGGACCCGACGACGTACGACTACGCCGCCGCCGTCCTCTTCAACAACCACGCGGGCGACCTGTGGATGCGCTTCACGACCCGCCTGCGCCGCGAGATCGCCGCCCGCGCCGGAGTCACCCAGCGCGAACTGAAGGAGTCGGCCCGCCTCTCGTACGGCAAGGTCGCCGAGTTCCAGAAGCGCGGCGCCCTGCACTTCCACGCGGTGATCCGCATCGACGGCCCGGAAGGCCCGGAGACCCCGCCGCCGTCCTGGGCGACGGTCACGCTCCTCGCCGATGCGATCCAGGCCGCCGCCGCGCACAGCTACACGTCCGTCTCGGTCCCGGCCGCCGAGGACGAACCGGCCCGCACCTTCCGCTGGGGCACGCAGCTCGACGTCCGCCCGGTCAAGGCCTTCGGCGACGGCTCCGACATCACCGAACAGGCCGTCGCCTCCTACGTCGCCAAGTACGCCACCAAGGCCGCCGAGAACACCGGCACCCTCGACCGCCGCATCGGCGAACTCTCCGAACTCGACCGCCACCAGGTCCCCGACCACACCCGCCGCCTGATCGAGGCCTGCAAGCGCCTCGACCCGCTGTACCCGGACCGCCGCCTCTGGGCCTGGGCCCACATGCTCGGCTTCCGAGGCCACTTCTCCTCGAAGTCCCGCCGCTACTCGACCACCCTCGGCGAACTCCGCCAGGCCCGCGCCGACTTCCGCGCCGCCCAGGAACGCGAGGCCCTCGGCACCCCCGACTTCGAACCGGACACCGTCCTGGTCCTGGCCGACTGGCAATACGCGGGCCACGGCCACACCCCCGGCGAATCCGCCCTGGCCGCCACCATCGCCCGCGGCCTCCAACTCAACCGCGAGACGGCCCGCGAAGCCCTGCAAGAACAGCTCTCTCTGGAAGGAGCCGCAGCATGACCACAGCAGTGATCCAACGGAAGTGGCACACGACCGCAGAGGTCGCCGAAATGCTCGGCTACGGCCTCTCCAAGACCAAGATGCTGGTGCTCACCGGCGAGATCCGCTCCATCAAGGACGGCCGCAACCGGCGCATCCTCCCGCGCTACGTCGACGAGTACATCGAGCGGCGCGCCCGCCAGGCCGAGGGGGAGGCAGCATGAGCGGCAAGCGTGGGAACGGCGAGGGCTCGATCTACCCGTACAAGAACGGCTTCGCGGCCTACGTCTGGGTCACCAAGCCGGACGGCAAGCGCGCCCGGAAGTACGCCTACGGCAAGACTCGCGACGAGGTCCACGACAAGTGGCTCAACCTCCACGCGGAGGCGAAGAAGGGGCCCGTCGCTACTCGGCACCGCACGGTCTCCGTCTTCCTCGCGTACTGGCTCGACTCGATCGTGAAGCCCAACCTCGCCCCGCTGTCGTACGTCTCGTACGAGGGCTATGCGCGGCTCTACATCAACCCGTACCTGGGGGCGAAGCGGCTGGACCGGCTGACCGTCCGCGACGTGCGGGAGTGGCTCGCCAAGCTGGCAACTGTCTGCCAGTGCTGCGCGCAGGACAAGGACGCGAAGCGCCCGGCTTCTCGGCAGAGGTGCTGTGCGGTCGGGGACTGCTGCGAGGCGTACCCGTCGCGCCGCATCATCCAGGCTTCCCGTGACGCCCTGCGGGCCGCGCTGACCCATGCGGTCGCCGAGGAGGAGATCAGCAAGAACGTCGCCTCGCTCGTGAAGGTGCCGAAGCCTCGTCGCCGTCGGATCAAGCCGTGGTCCGTCGTGGAGGCCGGCCGTTTCCTCGCCGACGCCGCAGACCGGGACGACCACCTCTTCGCCGCGTGGATGCTGGTGCTCTGCCTCGGGCTCCGCCGGGGTGAGGTCCTGGGCCTGACGTGGAAGTCCGTCGACTTCGAGAACGGTGAGCTGTACGTGGACCACCAGATCCAGCGCGCCGGTCGTCAGATTCTGCACCGCGAGACCAAGACCGAGGACTCGGACGACTTCCTGCCGCTGCCCGCAGTCTGCGTGAAGGCGCTGCGGATGCGTCGCGCTCAGCAGACCGGGGATCGCAAGGCCGCCGGTGATGCTTGGCAGGACACTCGCGGCCTGATCTTCACGACGAAGTACGGGACGCCGATCGAGCCGGGGAACCTGACCCGGATGTTCGCCCTTCGTGCTCGGCGCGCGGGCCTGCGTGTGATCCCGCTGCGGAACACCCGGCACACGTGCAGCTCACTCCTGGTCGCGCTCAAGGTCCACCCGAAGGTCGCCCAGCGCATCCTGCGGCACTCGCAGATCGCCATGACGATGGAGGTCTACGCGGAGGCGAGTGAGGAAGCGGTCCGCTCGGCGCTCGACAAGCTGTCCGGCGCAATGGGTGGCACCGGCTGAAAGATCGGTCGGCACGGTTGCTGTACTTCCGTGCTGTACACCCGGAAACGCAAGAGGCCCGGACTTTCGTCCGGGCCTCTTACCTGTGTGCACTCGGCAGGATTCGAACCTGCAACCTTCTGATCCGTAGTCAGATGCTCTATCCGTTAAGCTACGAGTGCTTGTTTTTTCTTTTTTTGTTGTCTCCGTTCCCGGCCTTTCGGCCCGTCCCGGCGACAAGAAGAACATTACATGACTGCCGCCGCCATGTGAAATCCGATTGCCCCACCCCATCTGACCTGCGCAAACACACTGAGGGTGGCCGACGGTCACCGGCCGGGAAGTACCGGGGAAGTACCGGGCCAAGCACCCGGGAAGCACCGAAGCCCCGGTCCTGTGTGTTGCCCCTCGTCGGACGACGACGAGGGGTGACTCCCCCAAGCGCGTCATCGCAGGTCGTGCAAAGTTGCTGTCCCACCTCGGTGTCTCGCGGCCAAGGGTGGCTGTGCCAGTTGGTGCCATCTCCGTGCCATCACGAGGCACGTTGGCCCGGCGTGTGAGACCCGCAACGAACCCCATGATCGATTTCCATCGCGCTCGGCCCGCCGCCTAGCGTCCCCCGGACACATCGACAGCCGGGGGGCTAATCGAGCGGGAGCAAGAGCAGTGCCCAAGTGGATCGATGCATGGCGCGAGGCGTCCGTACCCAAGCGGGTCACCGCCGTCGCCGGAACCGTGGCCGTAGCCGCGACGTTCGCCCTGGACGCCTTCGGGGTGAAGCCGGTCTCCGAGTGGGTCTCGCGCAGTGACCACGGCCGCGCCTACGCCGACAGCCACAGCCTCGGCGGCTGGGCAGCCGTTCTCGGTGCCATCGTCATCGTCAGCCTCTGGCGCCTGTTCCAGCGCCGCCTCAACGCCAAGGCCAGGGCCTGGGGCCTCCGGATGCGTGAGCGCCGCCGGACCGTCCGATGAACGGGAACATCCCGACGGATATACCGCACGACGAGGGCCTCGTGGTCGTGATCATGGCGTACGCCATCGTCGTAGGCGTGGCCATCCACCTCTTCCGCCGGAGGCGCAAGTGAAGCCCCGCGCATACCGCTGGTCGGACTGCGTCTTGCCCATCGCGTTGGCCATTCTCGCCATCGGCAACGCCACGGACTCGGACACGTCGATCGGCTGGCGACTGTGGGGCACGTTCATGCCCGTGGTCCTCGCCCTCGGGGCCGTCCGCGACGCCCGCCGAAGGCACCGCAAGTACCTCGCCCGGCGCCAGGAATGGCTGACGCACTTCGACCGCCTCATGCGCGACGAGGTGAAGCGCCGATGCCGCTGATCAAGGCCCAGCCCATGAACGTCGAGGCGTGGGTCCACTTCCAGCACCTCCGCCGCAAGTTCCACACCTTCATGGGCGCCGGCTTCCTTCTCGGCGTCTTCGGCGTCGTGCAGGGCTTCACGCCCCAGGCCTGGTGGGTGCTCGGCGCCCCCGTCGTGGCCGCCGTGCCCTTCGAGCGACTCTACCGCCGCGTCAGGGCTGCCCAGCCGGAGAGGTTCCGCCGATGATGTCGCGCTGGAAACGGGCGTGGGTGGCTGCGCGACAGCCGGAGCCACCGAAGAAGCTCACCCTCCGGGATGCCGTGGCGACCCTCGTCGCGTACGCGGCCATCGTCGGCGTCTTTGGGCTCATCTTCGGCAGGTGGGACAGCGTGATCGGCGGCGGGATCAGCGCCGCCGGGGGCAGCCTGATGTACCAGTGGTGGCACGGCCGCACCGCCCAGCCCGAGTACGAAGAGGAAGACGACGATGAGTAGCCCCATGGGGCCGATAGGTCCCTTCCAGACGGAAGACCGTGCCGAAGCCATGGGCTGCGTCAGCGGCTGTTTCATCTACGTCTTCGCCGTTGTCCTCGCGTTCGTCGTCGGGGGCCTGGTGCAGGCTGTGTGGCACACGAATTGGCTGACGCTCGCGGTCGGGGCGCTCGTGCTGGCCGGTGGGTGCTGGCTCGGCTCCCGGCTGTGGCCGCTCGTGGAGCGCTTCGTGCCCGACCCGTACCCGGACAACGACGATGAGGCCGACGGTGATCATTAACATCCTGGTCCGGGCCATGTACGCGCTGTTCTTCGGCGGCATGGTCGCCTACGTCGCCCAGGGCCTCTTCCACGACGGCTGGGTGTCGGCGGCCTTCGGTGCCGTCACCGTCGCCGTCTTCGGGGCCTGGAACCTGCGCCGGGCCACGGGGCCGGGGCCCCGCGACAAGCAGCTCGGTAGCTTCGGCACCCGTCTCAGCCGGTTCCTGCCCACCCGCACCGGCCTCGTGGTCATGCTCGTCGCACTCGTGCTGGCCGCGGGGCTCGCCTGGGTCGGCGCGGGCGACTGCCCCACGACAGATGCCGCCGGGCAGTGCGGCATGCCCAGCCACATGAACTGGTAGCCGACCCGGCCCCGGTCACTGTCGGGTGGCCCGGACGATCAAGGTTCCGATGTGGCCCTGCTGCGGGGCGTCGAGCACTTGGGCCTGTGCCTCAGTGAAGCCGGCGGTCCGAAGCAGTTCCTCCCAGGTCTCGGGGGTGTGGCTGTACCGGTACGTGAACAGGGCCGGCCCGGCGAAGCCGCCCTTGTACATGCCCTGTGGCCCGTACGCGCCGGGACTCGCGGGAGGCTGCGAGAACACGAACGCCCCGCCGGGGTTGAGGCGTTGGGCGACGAGGGGGGAAGAGCCGGGCGGGGTCGGTGAACCAGGCCGCGCCGAAGATGGAGTACACGGCGTCGTACGTGTCGGTCGTCTCCGCGAGGTAGTCGAGGACCTCGGCGCATTCGATGCGGGCGCCGGTTGCCTGCCAGCGTTCACGGGTCTTGTCTTGTCGACCATGACCGGGGAGAGGTCCACGCCGGTGGCCTTCACGCCTTGTTCGGCGAGATGGGCGAGGGCGCGGCCGGTGCCGCACCCGATCTCCAGGACGGTGGCCGGGGTGCCGAGGAGTTCGGGGCCGGGTCCGTGCCCCGCGTATTGCGTCCAGCAGAAGACCGGTTCGGCGTCGGGCTTGAAGGCGCTCTCGGCGTAGGTGTCCCAGAGTTCGCGTTCGGCTGCGATGTTGTGGTGTGCAGGCAACGGGGGCTTCCCTGGTGACGTGGCGGGACGGGGACCACCTGCGGAGGCCGGCCCCGAGGGGGCTCGGTAGGCGCGGCCTCCGCGAAGCGGGTCAAGACGATCAGTGGGAGTCGGGGACCTTGTCGTCGCAGGGTGAGCAGTTGGCTCCATCCACGGCCCACAGCTCCTCGTCAGGAGTGAAGCCGTTCTCGCGCAGCATGTCGGCGGTGCGCAGCACGATGCCGTCGCGGCGGCGTTGGATGAATGGTGCGTGGTGCTTGAACTCGCCGTCGCTGTAGGCGTTGAAGAAGGCGAAGAGAACCGGGGTGTCCAGGTAGATCTGGTGGACGCCCTTGTCGACGAGCTTGCCGACGCCGAGGTGCCAGTCGGGGCGCTCGATCGCGGTGATCATGTACATCACGGCGTTGCCGAGGATGCGCTCGGCCATGTCGCGCACCATCTCGTTGTCGCGGAGCAGCAGGGCGATCTCGCGGTCCCAGAGCGTCATGCCGCTGTCGAAGACGTTGATGGGCAGGTGCTTCACATGCTGCTGGACCGCGTTGAGGAGTTCACGCGGGTCCCAGGTGCGCGGGGGTGCGGTGCGGGGTTCAAGGGCTGTGGTCTGGTCACGTCGTGCGGTCCCTTCTCCTGCTGGGGGACGCTGCGGCGGAGGCCTTGCAGCGGTGCAGCGGTGGCACCGGCAGATCGGCAGCACACTCGACATCGCCGGCGGGCCGCCCTCGCCCGCGTATAAGGTGCGCGGTTCGGTGCGGGTGCCGTCGGCGTGGATCGTGTAGACGCTGATGCTGATCGCCATACCCCTGACGCTAGAAGTGGCCGGGGATGCGGAGTGACACAGGTCGGATCCAGCCACACGACTTCAGCGCCGCCAAGAGCTTCACGACCCCGACCCGGATGAGGTCATCGCACGCTGCACAGTCATTCGTTTCCGAGGTGCTCGGCCACCCCTCCGTGGCATTCACGAAGGACGTGTACGCGGTCGTCGCCGAAGAAATCGGCCGTTGGTGCCATCACCGTGCCATCTGGGCTGTGAATCAGCTCCGGAAACGACTCAGGGAGCCCATGCCTTATGACATGAACTCCCTGGTCAGAGGGCGGAGGCGGAGGGATTTGAACCCTCGATGGGGGGTAAACCCCAAACCGCATTAGCAGTGCGGCGCCATAGACCGGACTAGGCGACGCCTCCAGCACAGTCCCGCTCGCGGATGTGCGAGTGGGTGCGTGCAGATGATGACACAGCTGAACGCCGCGTCACCAATCGCCCCCCACGGTACTAGGCGGGCAGGCCAGAGGGCAAAGCCCGGGGTGTCGGACCGCAACGTCGGGGTGGGTACGAGCGTTGAGCACGACATGTTCATGCGCATCTCTTCCCGGCTCATCGGCCGCGCCGCGACCGTCGTCGCCCCGCTCGCCCTTCTCGCGGCCACCCCCGCCGCCGCACACGCGGACACCGGGCTCGACCACTGGCTCGGCCGCGGGACCGACCACCTGACCATCACCGTCGCCGACTCCGACAACGGCAGCGACGGTACGTACGAGCTGGACTGCAACCCGGTCGGCGGGACGCACGCGGACCCCGGCGCGGCCTGCGGGCGGCTCGACGAACTGGAGGCGCAGGGCGTGGACCCGTTCGCCCCCGTCGCCGGCGACGCGCGCTGCACCATGCAGTACGGAGGCGACGCCACCGCCCGCATCACGGGGAACTGGCACGGGCGAGCGGTCGATTCCGCATACGAATTGAGCAATGGGTGCGAGATCTCCCGATGGCGGCAGATCGTGCCCGTGCTGCCTGCGACCGGGCCGTGACCCTGGGTCCATCCGTCACAGGGCGGTGACTCGAAGCGCTCGGGATCCCCACATCCTCTACGTGGGCTCCGTCGCATCCGGCGCCTCCAGTTCAACCACTGCCCGTAGACTCCCTCCCGTGATACGCCGCGGACCGCGAGGCAGGATGGTCCGCGCGGTCGGCAAGTCGCAGTAATCAGGGAGGAACCGTCGTCGTGAGCAGCAGGCCATCCCGAGGCGCTGCTCGCCTCGCAGCCATACTTGACGCGCTTCCGGACGGGCTGTTGCTCGTCAACACAAACGGAACCGTGGTCAACGCCAACTCCATCGCCCTGGAGTCCTTCGAGGCTCCGGGCACGGCACTCGTGGGGCGCGGCCTGCTCGACCTCCTGCCCGAGTTCGACTCACGGCTCATCCCCGGCTCCATGCGCCGGCCCGACACCGTGACCGACGAACGCGGGCGGACCAAGCCGACGCGGATGACCGCGCGGCGCACCGACTCCAGCGAGTTCCCCGTCGAGGTGACCTCCGCCAATCTCTCCGACGGTGCGCGGGACGCGGTGGATCCCTACAGCACCGGCGGCGGCCAGTCGTACAGCGGCTCCGAGCTGCTCATGCTGGTCGTGCGGGACCTGTCGGGGACCGTCGACACCGAGGCCGAACTGGCTCGTTCGCAGCGGCAGACCGAGATGATCCTGCGCGCCGCGTCCGAGGGCGTGGTCGGCACCGACACCGACGGGCGGATCGTGCTCGTCAACCCGGCCGCCGCGCAGATCCTCGGCTTCCGGGCCAGCGACCTGGGCGGCCAGGAGCTGCACCCGCTGATCCTGCACTCGCGTCCGGACGGCGAGCCGTTCCCGTACGAGGAGTCCCCGCTCGCCGACACGCTGCGCTCCGGTCGCAAGCACCGGGTGCGCGGCCAGGTGCTGTGGGCGAAGAACGGCGCCAAGGTGCCCGTCGACATGACGACGGCGCCGGTGCGCGACGGGGACCAACTGGTCGGCGCCGTGATGACGTTCGCCGACCGCCGCTCCGTCGAGAAGCTGACCGATGAGCACGCCGCGGAGATCGCCCGGCGCGACGAGGCCGCCGAGCGGGAGCGCGAGGAGCGCGCCGCCGAGCTTGAGCGGGTCCGCGAGGAAGCCGCCGCCGAACTGGCCCGGGTGACCGAGGAGAGCGCCGCCGAGCTGGCCCGCGTGCGCGAGGAGCTGGGCTCCGAGCTCAGCTCCGTACGCGAGGAACTGACCGGTGAGCTCGCCACCGTCCGCGAGCAGCACTCCGAGGAGCTGTCCGCCGAGAAGGAGCGGGGCGCCGCGCTCGCGGAGCGCGAGAAGGACCGTTACGAGGCGCTGGCCGCGCGGCACTCGCAGCTGCTCGCCGTGCTCGGGCAGTCGCTGCGCGGTCCGTTGGACGAGCTGCGGCACGAGCTGAGCCAGCTCGCCGCCGACGACGCCGGGCAGCTGTGGCCCGAGGCCAACCAGGTGCTGCACCACCTGGCCGCCGGGTACTCACGCATGACGACGCTCGTCGACAACGTGCTCGCCTATCAGACCTTGGACGAGGGCGGTTCCCTCCTCTCCCGTACGAACGTCATGTTCGACGCCGTCGTGGCCGCCGGTGTCGACGGCGCCGTCGAGCTGATCGGGCCCGGCCGCGTGCAGTTCGCCGTGCACGCGCCGCCGATAGAGGCCGAGGTGGACGCGGGCCGGCTCGCGACCGCGCTCGCGCACCTGATCGCCGACGTCGCGGGCATCGACGCGACCGGCAACGCCCGGACGCCCACCACCTCCGGGTACGTCGACTCGACGGTGGTCGTGGCCGCCGCGCAGCGCGGCACGAATGTACGCATCGAGGTGCGGGGCCCGTACTCGGGCGGTGACCCGGTGCACGAGCCGATCGTGCACGGCATCGTGCGGGCGCACGGCGGCGTGCTGCAGACGCACGACGTGCCGGGCATGAGCGGCAGCGCGTACGTCCTCGAAGTCCCGATCGGGACCGGGGCCGGGGTTGTTCCCGCGGGCGGGATCGTGCCCGAGGGCGGGGTCGTGCCCGCCGCTGAGGGTGTTCCTGCCGCCGAGGCTCCTGCGGCCGGGGGCGTTCCCGAGCAGGACGCAGGGGGCGACGCGGCTCCCGACGGCGTTCCCGCCCATGTCTCCGTCGAGGGTGCCGAGTCCGCCGCGGCCGACGCGTCCGGGGAGGCTTCCGCCGAGCCGAGCCCGAACCTTCCCGCGCAGGCCACCGGCGGTGGCAGCGGGCGGCGCAGGGCGCGGCGGGCCGCTGGGCCCTCGGTGGACTCCTTCCTGGAGAGCAGCGTTTCCGGCGGTGGGCAGCAGCAGCCCGCTCCCTCCAGTGGCACGGGCCGCAGGCGCGGTCGTCCCGCCCCGGAGGAGGCCGCCTCCCGGGGCGCCGTGGTGACCGCTGCCGAACACGAGGCCGGTTCCCCGGCGTTGGGCGAGACGGTGCCGCCGCAGGGTGTGCCCGCACCGACCGGGCGCAGGGCCCGGCGCGCCGGGCGCCAGGAGCAGGCCGCGCTGCCCGCGCTGCCGTCCGGCTCCGCCCCCGAGGGTGAGCAGGGCGCCGAATCGGCGCAGGGCGAGCTGGAATTGGCCGGGACCGCCCACGCGCAGCCGTCCGGTCGGCGGGGGCGGCGCGCGCTCCGCACCGCGCAGCAGGCACAGGAAGCGCAGGCGGCGCAGGGCGCACCGGCGGGCAACCAGCAGGCGAGCGGGCAGCAGCAGGCGGGGCCGCGCGAGGTGTTCGCGCTGCCGCCCGCCGCGGCCGACCGCACGCCGGAGGCCCAGCCCGAGGCCCTGGTGCAGCCCGAGGCCAGGATGCAGCCCGAGGTGGAGCCCACCCCGGAGCCCGAGGTCACGACGCAGGCCGCTCCTGGCGACGTACCGCAGGCCGCGGAGGCCGTGCGGACCGCGCCGCAGGAGAGCGCCGCCCAGCCCGCGCCGCAGCCCCTCCCGCTGCCGGACGAGGCGCAGCAGCACGACACCGCCGCGGCGGACCCGGCCGCGGACCACACGCCGCCGCGGTCGCACCCGGCCCGGACCACGCCCGCGCCGGGTGCGCCCGCGGCGCCGCAGCCCGTACCGGCGCAGGCGGCACCCGCGGGCCCCGCTGGTGACAACGGCACCGCGCTGCCGCCGGAGGACCAGGCACCCGAGGCTTCGGACCAGGTCGCGCCCCGGGCGCAGCCCCAGCCGGGCCCCCAGCCCGTAAAGCAGCAGCCGGAGCAGCAGCCGGAGCACCAGGCGGCGCCCTCACCGGCTCCCCAGCCGCAGAGCGCACCGGTCGACGAGCCGGAGACGGCCCCGACGGCCCCGGCCGAGAGCGCCCCGGACGCGGACGCCCCGTCGGACGCCACCTCGGACGCCGCAGCGGCAGGCGCATCGGCAGGCGCCCCGCTGCCGCCCGCGGCCCAGCCGCTGCCCGCCGAGGCCCCGCAGCCGCAGGCTCAGGACCCGTCCGGTGACACGAACTCGACGCAGGGCCGTGCGTTCAGCGTGCGGACGCTGGGGCAGGGCGTGCCGTTCGGTCGGCAGGTCGCCGGGCAGCAGCGTCGGCAGCAGCCGCCGGTGCAGCCGCTTCCGCCGCAGGCCCCGCCGCGGCCGAACACTGCGCCGCAGCCGGGCCAACAGTCGGGTCAGCAGCAGAGCCAGTCGCAGGGCGGTTCGGGCACGATCGGTGGCTCCGGGACACTCGGCGGTTCCGGTCGGCGCCGCAAGCTGTCCAACCGCCAGGAGAACCGTCAGAAGAACCAGCAGGGCAACCGCCAGGAGCAGCCGGACGCCACCGGCGCCGCGCCCGCGCAGACCCCGCCGCCGAACGCCCCGGCGCAGGGCGCCCCCGCCCGGGCCGCCACGCCTCCGCAGGGCACGCAGGCCCGGCCGCACCCGCAGCCTCCGCTCCTGTCGTCGAACGCCTCCGAGGGCAACGGTCGCGCCTACGCGATCGGCGCCCCCGACCAGGACGGCGAAGAGGGCCCGGAGCCGCTCGACGGTCCCGGCGGCGCCGTGGAGGTGGCCAACCGGCCGCAGCCGATGCCGATGGACGACGAGCTGCCGCCCGAGCCGCTCGACAACCCGCGCCGACTCCTCGTCTGGCCCGCGCCGGACGTGGCGACGCAGCAGGCGCTGAGCAACCGCGGCTACCGTCCGGTGACCGTGCACTCCCGAGAGGAGGTCGACGCGCAGATCGCGGCGTTCCCCGCCGCCCTGTTCGTGGACCCGCTGACCGGGCCGATCACGCGGACCGCGCTGCAGTCGCTGCGTCAGGCGGCGGTCGCAGCCGAGGTGCCGGTCCTGGTGACCGCGGGCCTCGGGCAGGCGACGCGCGATGCGGCGTACGGCGCCGACCCCGCCGTGCTGCTCAAGGCACTCGCGCCTCGGGACAGCGAGCAGCACCCGCCGCGCGTGCTGCTGATCGAGGAGCACGAGGAGATCGCGCTCGCCCTGACCGCGACGCTGGAGCGGCGCGGCATGCAGGTCGAGCGGGCCGCGAACGACGCGGACGCGGTGGCTCTCGCCTCCGAGCTGCGGCCGAACCTGGTGGTCATGGATCTGCTCCAGGTGCGTCGTCGGCAGGCGGGCATCATCGACTGGCTGCGCGCGAACGGGCAGCTGAACCGCACCCCGCTCGTCGTCTACACCGCCGCCGTGGACCACGCCGAACTGCCGCGGCTCGCGGCGGGGGAGTCGGTGCTGTTCCTGGCCGAGCGTTCGACGAGCGCCGAGGTTCAGGGCCGGATCGTGGACGTACTGGCGAAGATCGGTACGAACTGAGCCTCGGATCCTGAGCCTCGGATCCTGAGCCTCAACACACAAACGGGGGCGGCCCTTTCGGGCCGCCCCCGTTTCACGTGAAACAGGCCGTCACATCGTGGTGACGTCCAGCTCCCCCTCGGCGTACTGCTTGCGCAGCACCTTCTTGTCGAACTTGCCGACGCTGGTCTTCGGGACCGCGGGAATGATCGTCCAGCGCTCCGGCAGCTGCCACTTGGCGACCTTCTCGGCGAGGAACGCGCGCAGCGTCTCGAAGTCGGCGCTCGCGCCCTCCTTCAGCACCACGGTGGCGAGCGGCCGTTCGCCCCACTTGTCGTCGGGCACGGCGACGACCGCGGCCTCGGCGACGTCCGGGTGGGACATCAGCGCGTTCTCCAGGTCGACGCTGGAGATCCACTCGCCGCCGGACTTGATGACGTCCTTGGCGCGGTCGGTGAGCGTGAGGAAGCCGTCCGGGCTGATGGTGCCGACGTCGCCGGTCTTCAGCCAGCCGTCCTCGCTGAACTTGTCCTCGGGGCGCAGCACTTCGTTGCCGTAGCCGCCGTAGTACGCGCCCGCGATCCACGGACCGCGCACCTCCAGCTCACCCGCGGACTCGCCGTCCCAGGGCAGCTGTTCCCCGCCGGGGCCGGTGAGCCGTCCCTCGACGCCGGCCGGGAAGCGGCCCTGCGTGAGGCGGTAGGCGAACTCCTCCTCGCTGCCCGGCTCGGCGCTCGCCGGGGGCCGGGCGACCGTGCCGAGCGGGGAGGTCTCGGTCATGCCCCAGGCGTGGCAGACGCGCATGCCCAGGTCGTCGAAGGCCTTCATGAGCGAGGGCGGGCAGGCGGCGCCGCCGATGGTGACCTGGGTGAGGGTGGAGACGTCGCGCGGCTTGGCGGTGAGCTCGGCGAGCAGGCCCTGCCAGATGGTGGGGACGGCCGCGGCGTGCGTGGGGCGCTCGGACTCGATCATCTCGGCGAGCGGCGCGGGCTGCAGGAAGCGGTCCGGCATCAGCATGTTCACGCCGGTCATGAACGTGGCGTGCGGCAGGCCCCAGGCGTTCACGTGGAACTGCGGGACGACGACGAGCGAGGTGTCGGCGTCCGTGAGGCCCATCGACTGCGTCATGTTGACCTGCATGGAGTGCAGGTAGATGGAGCGGTGCGAGTAGACGACGCCCTTCGGGTCGCCCGTGGTGCCGGAGGTGTAGCACATGGCGGCGGCCCGGCGTTCGTCCAGCTCGGGCCAGTCGTACGTGGTCGCCCGGCCCGCGATCAGCTCCTCGTACTCGTGCACGCGCGCCTGCGCGCCGTCGAGCACGGAGCGGTCGCCGGGCCCGGAGACCACGATGTGCTCGACCGTCGGCAGCTTCGAGAGCAGCGGGGCGATCATCGGGAGCAGCGAGCCGTTGACGACGACGACCTTGTCGGCGGCGTGGTTCACGATCCACACCAACTGCTCGGCGGGAAGTCGAAGGTTGAGCGTGTGCAGGACGGCGCCCATGCACGGCACGGCGAAGTACGCCTCGACGTGCTCCGCGTTGTTCCACATCAGCGTGGCGACCCGGTCGTCCTCGCGCACTCCGAGCTCGTCGCGCAGGGCGTTCGCCAGCTGGTTCGCGCGCTCGGCGGCCTCGCGGAAGGAGCGGCGGTGCGGCTCGCTCCCGCCGGTCCACGTGGTGATCTGGGACGATCCGTGCACCTGCGCGCCGTGTTGCAGAATGCGGGTGACGGTCAGCGGTACGTCCTGCATCGTGCTCAGCACGGCGTCCTCCCGGTGGGCGCTACGGAGCAGTAGGGTTCCGCTGATTCTCACTGCATACCGGGCGGTATGTCACTAGTTCCGGGAATGATCGATCACTGAATCACCCTGGATTCACCGCTGGTCACGCCGTGTGCCGCAGCTCCGGGTCCTCGCGGAGCTTGCCGAGCGCCCGCGACACCGCGCTCTTCACGGTGCCGATGGAGACGCCGAGCACCCGGGCCGTCTGGGCCTCGCTCAGGTCCTCGTAGTAGCGCAGGACGACCATCGCCCGCTGCCGCGCGGGCAGCTTCGTGATGGCGCGCCACATCGCGTCGTGCAGCGCCTGCTGCTCGGCGGGGTCCCCGGCCGGCGTCTCCCGGTGCTCCGGCAGCTCGTCGCAGACGAACTCGTCGACCTTGCGCTTGCGCCACTGCGACGTCCGGGTGTTCAACAGTGCTCTGCGCACATAACCGTCGAGCGCCCGATGGTCCTCGATCCGGTCCCATGCGACGTACGTCTTCGCGAGCGCGGTCTGCAGGAGGTCCTCGGCGTCGCACGGGTTGGACGTCAACGACCGGGCGGTGCGCAGCAGCACGGGCTGGCGGGCCCGGACGTACGACGCGAACGACGGGTACGTCGCGGATTCCGGGCGGCGCGGCGCGGCGTGGGTTCGCGGCGCGGCCTCGGATGCGCTGGTGCTGCGGACAGGCGCCAGGGTTGCGGTCATGGCTCCACGCTATGAGCGCCCCCTACTTCAGGGGATCGGCCGGAGGTCCCGAAGCGGCGTCCGCCTCAGGTTGTACGAGGGGTGCCTGCCCCACCTCCTGAAGGTGGAGCCAGGGGCGCCGTCCCCTGGGGGACGGCCCTGACTCCCCTTCACGCACGAGCCCTCCGGGGGCACGGACGCGCAGGCGGTTCAGCCGTCCGCCCCCAGGATCAGCCCCGAGGTGGGAACCCCGGTGCCCGCCGTGACCAGTGCGGTGGCCGCACCGGCCATCTGGTTCACCGCCGAGCCCCGCACCTGCCGGACGCCTTCCGCTATCCCGTTCATGCCGTGCAGATACGCCTCGCCCAACTGTCCCCCATGGGTGTTGAGCGGCAGCCTCTCCTCCGCCACGAATCCGGCCGCCTCGCCGGGCGCGCAGAAGCCGAACTCCTCCAGCTGCATGAGCACGAACGGGCTGAAGTGGTCGTAGAGGATACCCACGTCGATTTCCTCGGGGCCGAGCCCGGCCGTGCGCCACAGCTGCCGCGCCACGACGTTCATCTCGGGCAGGCCCGTCAGGTCGTCCCGGTAGAAGCTCGTCATCTGCTCCTGCGCGCGGCCCGCTCCCTGCGCCGCGGCCCGGATCACCGCGGGCGGATTCGGCAGATCGCGGGCCCGCTCCACGCTGGTGACGACGATCGCCTGCCCGCCGTCCGTCTCCTGGCAGCAGTCGAGCAGCCGCAGCGGGTCGACGATCCAGCGCGACTCCGCGTGGTCGGCGAGCGTGATCGGCTTCTCGTAGAAGTACGCCGCCGGGTTCGTCGCCGCGTACTTGCGGTCGGTGACCGCGACATGGCCGAACGCCTCGGGCGTCAGCCCGTACGTGTGCAGATAGCGCTGCGCCGCCATCGCCACCCAGGACGCCGGGGTGAGCAGTCCGAACGGCAGGTTCCAGCCGAGCGCCGCGCCCTCCGCCGACGCCTCCCTGTGCTGCACGCCGGAGCCGAAGCGCCGACCCGAGCGCTCGTTGAACGCCCGGTAGCAGACCACCACGTCGGCCACCCCGCTCGCCACCGCGAGGGCCGCCTGCTGCACGGTGCCGCAGGCCGCACCGCCCCCGTAGTGCACCCGCGAGAAGAAGGAGAGCTCCCCCATGCCCGCGGCCTGCGCCACGGTGATCTCCGGGCTGGTGTCCATGGTGAACGTGACCAGGCCGTCGACGTCCGAAGGGGACAGGCCCGCGTCGTCGAGCGCCGCGTGCACCGCCTCCACCGCGAGCTTCAGCTCGCTGCGGCCCGAGTCCTTGGAGAACTCCGTGGCGCCGATGCCGACGATCGCGGCCTTCCCGCCGAGCCGGTCCCTGCCGCGCACGCTCATGCCGCGCTCCCCTCGGGGACGGTGACCGTGACCGTGCCCGTCACGTGGCTGCCGATGCCGTTCCTGCCGACCACCTTCACCCGGGCCGTATCGCCTTCCACCTCGGTGATCGTGCCGCTCAACACCATCGTGTCGCCCGGATAGTTGGGCGCCCCGAGGCGAATCGCGACCTTACGAAGGACGGCGTCCGGGCCGAAGTGGTCGGTGATGTAGCGCCCCACCAGACCGTTCGTGGTCAGGATGTTCATGAAGATGTCGGGGGAGCCCTTCTTGTGAGCCAACTCCGCGTCGTGGTGCACGTCTTGGTAGTCACGGGACGCGATCGCCCCGGCGACGATCAGCGTCCGGGTGATCGGGATCGTCAAGGGTTCGAGCTCGTCACCGGCCCGCATCGTGAGCTCTTCTCCGGCCTTCATGCGGCCTCCCCTCCGTCGCCCGCGTCCGCTCCCGACGCGATCAGTTCGCCCAGCTCCTCCAGGAGTTCGGCGCCGCACCCCAGATATCCGTCCAGCTGCCGGCCCCACAGGAAGTGCCGGTGCACCGGGTGGTCCAGGTCGGCGCCCGTACCGCCGTGCAGATGCTGGCCCGTGTGCACGACCCGCTTGCCCGCCTCCGAGGCCCACCAGGCCGCCGTCAGCGCATGGCTCCCGTGGTCGAGCCCGACGTCACGCCGCCAGGCCGCCTCGTACGCGGTGACACGGATCGCCTCGATGTCCATGTACGCCTCCGCCGCGCGGAGTTGGACGCCCTGCTTGGCGGCGAGCGGCCGGCCGAACTGCTCCCGCTCGTTGGTGTGGTCGACGGCGCGGGCCAGCGACCCCGCGCAGACCCCGGCCTGCAGCCCCGCGAAAGCGGTCCGCGCGGCCGCGAGCACGTCCTCGTAGGCCTCGGGGCCGCCGATCCGCTCGGCCTCCACACCGTCGAGCACGAGCCGCCCCGCGGACCACGGCGCGGTCAGCTCGACCGGCTCGCATCCGGCGTCCTCCGCCCGAATCATCCACAGGCTGTGGGTAACTTTTCCGTGCGGGCCCGCGCCTGCTTCGCCCCGCGCCGCCACCAGTACATGTGTCGCGTCCCGCAGCCAGGGCACCCACGGCACGGCCCCGCTGAGCCGGGCCCGCCCCGAGCCCTCCGGTGAGGCGTCCACCACGATCCCACCGCGCGCGGGAAACGCCCCCGCCGCCACGGCCGAACCGTCCCGGAGGCCGGGAAGCAGCCGCTCCCGCTGCTCGTCCGTGCCGTGTGCCGCCACGGCCAGGAGGCCGTACACACAGCTCGCGGCGAACGGCACCTGCGCCGTCGTCCTGCCCTGCTCCTCCAGCATCAGGACGAGCCCGAGCAGCCCGGTCTCCTCCACCGCGCCGGGCAGACCCGCCGCGCCCAGCTCCTTCCAGAGCTCCCCGTCCGTGCCGCCGCCGAGGCCCGCGAGCCGCTCCGGCGTGGACAGATCGGCGAAGATCCGCGCGGCGAGCTCCCGCGCCGCCTCCTGCTCCGGGGTGGGCGTGAAGTCCATGTCACGCCTCCTCGGTCACGCGGAAGACGGGCAGCTCCAGCTCGTCGTCCACAGCGAGGAACTCGAGGCGTACGGGCATCCCGATCCGCACCTTGTCGCTCGGCACCCCCACGACGTTGCTCACCATGCGCACGCCCTCCGCCAGCTCGACGAGCCCCACCGCGTACGGCGGGTCGAAGGCGGGGAAGGGCGGGTGGTGCATGACCACGTAGCTGTAGACGGTGCCCTCGCCGCTCGCCTCGACCGTGTCCCACTCCTGTCCGCCGCACGTGTTGCACCCCGGCAGCCAGGGGAAGCGCAGCGTCTCGCAGGACAGGCAGCGCTGGATCAGCAGCCGGTGCCCGGCGACGCCCTCCCAGAAGCCCGCGTTGTCCCGGTTCACGACGGGGCGCGGGCGGCGGCTCCCGTCCTTCTTCGGCGCCGCCTTGGGAGAAGTCCGCTTGGCCGGCGTGTACTTCAGGATCCTGAACCGGTGCGTCCCGGCGAGCTCCTCGCCCACCCGGACGTTCATCCGCGTCGTGATGAAGTGCCCCGTGCCCAGCTTCGTCGTCTTCAGCGGCGAGACCGACTCGATCAGCGAGTCGTACGTGATCGCGTCACCGGGCCGCAGCGGCCGCAGGTACTCCTGCTCGCAGTCGGTGGCGACGACCGAGGTGTACCCCGCGCCGTCGAGCAGCGCGAACAGCTCGTCGTGGGCCGGCGAGCGCCCCTCGTAGCTGGTCAGGCCCGCCATCGTCCAGGCCTGCAGCATGGTCGGCGGCGCGATCGCGTCCGGACCCTCATAGGCGGGGTTCGTATCGCCCATGGCCTCGCACCAGTGCCGGATCATCGGCGCGTTCACCGGGTCCAGGCCCGCGGCCTCGGTGGCCGCGATCCGCCCCTCGAAGGTCTTCAACTTCTCGTACGACAAGGGCTCGTGACCCAGGTACTCCTGTCCCGCAACTCCCACCCGTCTCCCACCACCGCCCTCAACCGAGATCCCTTCGGGACCGCTCCTCTCGCCTGCGCTCACCGCTTCCCCCTCCGCATCCCGAGCCGCATCGTCGCCACGATCTCGCGCTGCACCTCACTCACCCCGCCACCGAAGGTGTTGATCTGCGCCGCGCGGTTCATCCGCTCCAACTCGCCCTCGCCCACCCCCGCTTCGCCGCCGAGCGAACCGGGCGAACCGGCCCGCACCCACCCGGCGTCGCCCGCGATCTGCTGACATATTCGATACGTCTCGACCGCGGATTCCGTTCCCGCGAACTTCACGCCGCTGGCGTCTCCCGGGGCCAGTCGGCCCGCCCCGACATCCCCCACCAAACGCCAGTTGAGCAGGCGCGTTGCCGCGAGCCTTGCATGCGCTTCGGCGAGCCCGGACCGAATCCACGGCGCGTCAACGCGGCGCTCGCCGGTCACCGGATCAGGGGTACGAGCGGCGGTGACCACCTGCTCGTAGAAGTCCTCGGCCTGCATCCCGATCGCGGCGAGGGCGACCCGCTCGTGATTGAGCTGGTTGGTGATCAGGCCCCAGCCCGCGTTCTCCTCGCCGACCAGATTCGATCCGGGCACCCGGATCCCGTCGTAGTACGTGGCCGTCGTGGTCAGTCCGCCGACGGTGTCGATCGGGGTCCACGAGAAGCCGGGCGCGTCGGTCGGCACGAGGATGATCGAGATGCCCTTGTGCTTGGGCGCCTCGGGGTCGGTGCGGCAGGCGAGCCAGATCCAGTCGGCGTTCTGCGCGTTCGACGTGAAGATCTTCTGCCCGTCGATCACCCAGTCTCCGCTCGCCCCGTCGCGCACCGCGCGGGTGCGCAGCGACGCGAGGTCCGTGCCCGCCGACGGCTCGCTGTAGCCGATCGCGAAGACCAGGTCGCCCTTGAGGATCCGGGGCAGGAAGTAGGCCTTCTGCTCCTCGGTCCCGTACTTCATGAGCGTCGGGCCGACCGTGTTGAGCGTGACCATGGAGACCGGCGCCCCGGCCCGGTAGGCCTCGTCGAAGAAGACGAACTGCTCGTCGGCCCCACGCCCCTGCCCGCCGTACTCGACGGGCCAGCCGAGGCCGAGGAGCCCCTCGGCGCCGATGCGGCGCAGCAGCCGGCGCTGGCCTTCGGGGTCGTCGGCCGCCGGTGGCCCGCCCGGCATCAACGTACGGAATCTCTCTCGCAGCTGGGCGCGCAGCTCCTGCTGGCGCTCGGTGGGGGCGAGGTGCACGGCGGCTGCCCTCCAGGACTGGCCTCGTACCGACAAGGGTTTCTGACTGTCCGTCAGATACCGGTAGGTGTCAAGAGACCGGCACGCGCGCGTGGTCGCGCACAACAGGGCGGCGCAGTCGCGGAAAACGCCTGCGCGGCGGTGCCGAAGCACCGCCGCGCAGACTGTCACGCACCCCACGGAAGACCCCCGACGAGCAGGAGCCGGCGGGTTACCAGAGCTCGGTGAAGTTCACGTTCACGTTCGACTGGTCGATCGCCGTGAACCCGGAGCCGTTCACCTGAGCCTCGTTGTTCTGGTTCGAGGCGCCGTTGCCGACGGCCTGCTGCTGCGTGGTGGACGAGTTGCCGTTGTTGTCGTGGCCGACCCCGCTGCCGTTGACCGTCGCCACCCCCGCGTTCGATCCGTTGCCCGCGAACGAGCCGTTGTCGGCCATGGCCACTCCGGAGAAGAGGGCTGCGGCAAGGGGCAGAGCGGCGACGGCGGCGATGGCGCGGGCGGTACGGATGGAAGCCATGTCTGTTCCTCCAGGAAAGGAAGTACGCTCCGGGCGCTCGGGGAGGCCCCGACACCCGATAAGTACGGGTTTTACCAGGGCAGTTGGCCGACCGCCCCGGCGATGTTCACGACGTCGCGAGTCCAGAGTTGCCCACCGAATCCCCGGCGAACCACCCCGGAAGCCGCTATTCGCTCGCAAGCGTGAGGACAAGTCGATAAACCCTCTTCACCTCCGGAAAACCCCAGCTCAGGCCGGAGTGTGCCGCCTCGGGACGAGCTCGCCCCAAGCACCCCAAACGAGGAAGCGTTTCAGCACATTTTTGGTAAATGCTTCCCTCCGATGACCGGCTCCACTTCCCTTCTTCGAACACCTGTACGAACATGGAGGCATGGCCACCATGGACCGGCACCCGCCCCACTGCCCACCGCACCCGAACCTCGCGACCCTGGCCCTCGCGCACGCCCTGTCCGCCGCCGAGCGCGGGCTCGCCGTCATCCCGCTGGCCAGGACCAAGCTCCCCGCACTGCCCTCGCCGCACCGCGGTGATCCTCCGTCGGCCCCGCGCTGCCACGGCGAGTGCGGACTGCCCGGCCATGGCGTGTACGACGCGACGACCGATCCGCGCCGCATCCGCGCGCTCTTCGCGGCCGCCCCCAGGGCGACCGGCTACGGCATCGCGTGCGGCCTCGCCCCGCACCACCTGATCGGCATCGACCTGGACACCAAGTCCGGCACGGATGCCTCCGCCTCCCTGCGTGAGCTGGCCTTACGGCATCTCTTCACGATCCCGGACACGGTGGTCGTGGCCACGCCCAGCGGCGGGCGGCACCTGTGGCTCTCCGGGCCGCCGGACGCCGTGGTGCCCAACTCCGCGAGCCGCCTCGCCCCCGGCATCGACATCCGGGGCGCCGGCGGCTACCTCGTGGGGCCCGGCTCCCGCACCGAGCACGGCGTCTACAGCACGGTCCCCGGCACCGGCCACCTCCCGCCCGCGCCCTGCCCACCGGCGCTTCTGCGGCTGCTCGCGCCCCCGCCACGCGTGCACCACCCCGCACCGGGCCGCCCCGGTCAACACGGTCTCGGGCTCGTCCAGTTCGTTCTGGGCGCCCATGAGGGCCAGCGCAACACCCGCCTCTTCTGGGCGGCCTGCCGCGCCTACGAGAGCGGTATCGGCGACACCCTCGCGGACGCACTGACGGACGCGGCGACACAGACCGGCCTGACGGAGCGTGAGGCCCGCTCCACGATCGCCTCGGCGGCCCGCCTGACGGCAGGGCCCTAGCGGCTCCGCGCACGGGCCTCACGGCGACACCCAGAACGGCGGCACCGGAAACGGCGGCACCCCGAACACGAGCGAGCCCCCGGCCGGGCTTCCGGTCGGGGGCTCGCTCAACTGTGCGGTGGGTGTGGGATTTGAACCCACGGAGGCTTGCGCCTCGACGGTTTTCAAGACCGTTCCCTTAGGCCGCTCGGGCAACCCACCCCGCGCCGCGACACTCGGATGAGCCGTCGTGGCGCGGGACCAGGGTAGCGGGTCCGGTCGCGGGGTCGGTCGGTCGCGGGGTCGGTCAGCTGTCGCCCTTGCGCTCGCCGAGGGTCACGTCGACCGTGTGCTCCTTGCCGTCGCGCGTGTAGGTGAGCTTCACCGAGTCGCCCGGCTTGTGCGTCCAGATCTGGCCGATCAGGGTCGGACCGGAGTCGATGGGCTGGTCGTCCAGCTTGGTGATGACGTCGCCGGGCTTGAGGCCCGCCTTGTCCGCCGGCCCGTTCGGCGTGACGGCCGCGGAGCCGCCCGCGCCCTGCTGGGTGATCTTCGCGCCGCCGGTGCCCTCCTCCAGGGAGACCGAGGCACCGATCACCGGGTAGACCGGCTGGCCCGTCTTGATGAGCTGCTGGGCGACCATGTCGGCCTGGTTGATCGGGATGGCGAAGCCGAGACCGATCGAGCCGGACTGACCCGAACCGCCCATGCCGCCGCTGGAGGCGGACTGGATGGCGGAGTTGATGCCGATCACGCGGCCGCTGCCGTCGAGCAGCGGGCCACCGGAGTTGCCCGGGTTGATCGACGCGTCGGTCTGCAGGGCGCTCATGTACGAGGCCTTGCTGCTGCCGCTGCCGTCGCTGGAGGCGACCGGGCGGTCCTTGGCGGAGACGATGCCGGTCGTCACCGTGTTCGACAGGCCGAAGGGCGCGCCGATCGCGATGGTCGAGTCGCCGACCGCGACCTTGTCGGAGTTGCCGAGGACGAGCGGCTTCAGGTCGTCCGGTGCGTTCTTGAGCTTGATGACCGCGACGTCGTAGCCCTGCGCGTGGCCGATCACCTCGGCGTCGTACTTCTTGCCGTTCGAGAACGTCGCCGACAGCTTGCCGCCGTCGGCGGCCTCCGCCACCACGTGGTTGTTGGTGAGGATGTGGCCTTCCTTGTCGTACACGAAGCCCGTGCCGGTGCCGCCCTCGCCGTTGTTGCCCTCGGCCTCGATGGTGACCGTGCTGGGCAGCGCCTTCTGGGCCACGCCCGCGACGGTGCCCGGATCACGCTTGAGGTCGGCCGGGTTGGAGGAGGAGACGGTGGTCGAGCTGGTGCCCGACCCGTCGCCCCGCTCGGCCGCCCAGTAGCCCACGCCGCCGCCGACCGCGCCCGCGACCAGGGCCGCGGCGATGATCCCGGCGACCAGGCCGCCGCGCCGGCCGCCCGGCTTGGGCTGCTGCGGCTCCTGGTACGAGGCGCCCCAGCCACCGCCACCGCCGCCACCCGACGCGTAGGCCGGGACGGCGGGCGGCGGGGGCGGGGGCGGCCAGTCGCCGCCGTGGGCCGGGCCTGCCGCGCCGGGAGCGCCGCCGGAGGACGCGGCGGACGCCGCGGGCGCTCCGGGCGCCGTGCGGTCGGCGGTGTTCGGCTCCTGGCTCGCAGGGTCATGTCCGGCCCCCCGGGGAGCCGGCGCGGGAGCAGCGGGAGCGTCCACCGGCACGGGAGGTGCGGACGGGGCCGGAGGTACCTCGTTGCCCTCGTTCTCGGTGCTCACAGCTTTCTCTCCTCGATCCACGGCTGTCGTCGCCGGTCCGTCCTGTCTGGCTGCCCAAGGTGCTTCGAACTGCCTCGAACCGCCATGGGCTGTTTCGATCGCATCAGGTCCATTCCGGTCCGACCCGTATCGATTCCGATCTCTACAGCGGCCCGTGAACAGCCACTGTCACACGCCTTTCCGGCATGGTCCTGTCACGATCCACTTGTGCTGTTGTACGCCGTCAGCCTTTCCCACGGGACGTCAGGCCACCGTAAGACGATCCTGTGCGTCCCCTGCCATCCTTTACGTCCGGCAAAACGGACGCATCCGCTGGGCCGAACTTTTCCCGATCGCACGCCGCGCGGTGGCACCATGACGCGGTGACCCTCGCACCACAGCAGCGCATCCAGGTCGTCGCCCACCGCGGTGCTTCTCAGGACGCCCCCGAGCACACATTGGCCGCCTACAAGAAGGCGATCGAAGACGGCGCGGACGCCCTCGAATGCGATGTGCGGCTGACGGCGGACGGTCATCTTGTATGCGTGCACGACCGCCGCATCAACCGTACGTCGAACGGCCGCGGGGCCGTCTCCGCACTGGAGCTGTCGGACCTCGCCGCCCTCGACTTCGGATCCTGGAAGGACCGCGAGGAGGGCCCCGACTGGGCGGGCAGCGCGGCCGACACCTCCGTCCTGACACTGGAGCGCCTCCTGGAGTTGGTCACCGACGCGGGGCGCCGGGTGGAGCTGGCGATCGAGACCAAGCACCCCACGCGCTGGGCGGGGCACGTGGAGGAGCGGCTGCTGCTCCTGCTCAAGCGGTTCGGCCTGGACGCCCCGCCGCCCGACGAGCCCTCGCGCGTGCGCGTGATGAGCTTTTCCGCGCGCTCCTTGTCGCGCGTCCAGGAAGCCTCGCCGACACTGCCGACGGTCTACCTGATGCAGTTCGTGTCCCCCATGCACCGCGAAGGACGCCTCCCCAAGGGCGTGCACATCGCGGCCCCCAGCATCCGCATCGTGCGGAGCCACCCCTCGTACGTCGAGAAGCTCACGCGCGCGGGTCACCAGACCCACGTCTGGACGGTGGACGAGCCCGAGGACGTCGACCTCTGCGCGGACCTGGGCGTCGACGCCATCATCACCAATCGCCCCGCGGCCGTACTGCGCCGACTCGGCAGGGGTTGAATCAGGCCACCTTTCCCCCGCGCCGTCACAGGGTGTGCCCCGGCGCGTTCGGACGGTATTCGATCGTCACGAGTGCGTCACCGGAAGCAAGATGGCCGGTTTCCGGTCCAGTCCATTGGGGCATTCACACCGTGGCGTGGGGCAAAGGAGGTCTCGGGGGTGGCGTTGGTGGTGGCACAGGAGGTGCCCGCGTCGTCGAGCATGGCCGTACCCCATGGCCCTGCGGGCGTGGGCGCGGCAAGACGTCGGATGCGTGATCAGCTGCGCATCAGCGGCGTACCGGAAACGGTCATCGACGATGCAGTTCTCATCCTTTCCGAACTGCTCAGCAATGCGTGCCGGCACGGCCGGCCGCTCGGTGCCGATCTGGCCGGAGACGGTGACGTACGCGTCGCCTGGCGGGTCGACGACCGGGGTTGCCTGTCGGTCGAGGTGACGGACGGCGGCGGGCCCACCCGCCCGATTCCGGCCACCCCGTCGATCACGGCACACGGCGGCCGCGGGCTCAACATCATCACGGCGCTCGCGGACGACTGGGGCGTACGCGACGGCATGCGCGGCGAGGTAACCGTCTGGGTGATCGTCCACAAGGACGTGCACGCGGAGGCCATGGCGCGGCGCAGGGACGACTTCACCGCGCGGGTGGCCTCGCCGCCCGTCGCGGACCTGGCCGAGCTGGGTTTCCCCGATACGTTCGACGAGCTGACCTGAAAGCCGGGCGCGCGCGGCCAGTTGGGCCGAATCCCCCTCTTGTCAGTACGAGCGGCTAGGCTCGCGCCGTACGTACGAGAGCCGTATCCGGGAGACACCCAAGATGGCCAAGAAGCGCCCGCAGACCAAGGGCAAGCCGCACGTCACCGAGGGCGAGATCGCCGTCGTGGGTGCCCGCGAACCCTGCCCCTGCGGCAGCGGTCGCCGCTACAAGGCCTGCCACGGCCGGGCCGCCGCGCACGCCGTGACCGAGCTGGTGCAGCGCCCCTTCGAGGGCCTGCCGGGCGAGGGCGACTGGGTCGCGCTGCGCGAGCTGGTGCCCGCCGCGACGGCCGAGCTGACCCTGAAGGACGGCCTCCCCGAGGGCGTCCCCTCGGTGACCCTCGCCACCGTGCTGCCCATGGCGTGGCCCGCGCTGCGCCGTGACGACGGCTCGGTCCTGCTCGGCCTGCAGAACGAGACGCCGTCCGGGGACATCAGCCGGGATCTGGCCGACACCCTGCTGCGCGCGCTGGCCGCGGAGCCGGGCAATCCGGTGCAGACCCGGCGCGCGCCGGCCGACGGCCCGCGCCTTCAGGACGTGCTCGCCACGGAGGGCACTTTCGAGCCCATCGTCCACACGGGCTTCGAATTCTGGGTTCCGGACTCCGAGAACGCGTCGGGTGACGTCGCCGCCTCCCTGGAGCGGGCCAACGCCGCGGCCATCCCCACGGTGAAGCTCACCGGCGTGGACAGCGCTTACTGGTGCGAGACGCCGGAGAAGAACCACCTCCGGTGGGTCATGCCGCACCCCGAGGAGAAGCTCCTCGACGCCCTCGCGCGGCTGCACGCGGCGGGCACGTCGTCGCTCGGCGAGGGCACCCGCCTGGTGGGCTCCTTCAGGGCGCACGGACTGACCGTTCCGGTGTGGGACCTGCCGAGCTCGGTCCGGGCCGAGGACGTCGAGAAGCCGGCCGCCGAGTTCGCCGAGCGACTGGCCGGTGCGCTGGCCACGGACGCTGCGCTGACCCCTGACGAGCGTCGCGCGCGGGGTGGTCTCACCAACCGCCAGGTGACGCTCAGCTGACCGACCGATCAGCCCATCCGGACGGGAACACCTCTCCGAACCGCAGGGTGAGCCGGGTCACAACTCCCGGTAGTTGCAGGTAAATCCATGTCCGAATAGAAGAGATCGAATTTGCTAACCGGCGATCTCTTGTTACCGTTCAAGTAGCCCGGTTGCTGGTGCATCCCCCGTCGCCAGCAACCGGGCGTTTCCATGTGCATTCTGTGCACGCCGGGACTCAACCCCCGTGCGGCGGCGCCGAGTTGCTCCCGGAGCGCAGCAACAGGGGGCCTTCCCCGCCCCGCGCGTACTCCGCCACCGCCGTGTACTGCTCGGGTTCTCCCCGCGTACGTCCCCGCGGTGTCTCGCACATCCCCGGCTCGTCCTCCGCACCCACCGCGCAGTGCAGCTGCATCGTGCGCCCGCCGGGTGCCATCAGGGTCAGTACGGCGGTCAGCCTGGAGCCCGTCGCGTTGCGGAAATAGGTACGCGCCCAGGTGTCGTGGCCCTGGACGAGCACACAGGTCTGCGCCTCGATGCCGTCCGGAGCGGCCAGTTGGGGGCCGCAGTGGGCCTCGGTGGTCAGGCCGAGACCGGTCAGCAGGGAGGCCCTGCCGGGTTCGTCGGTCGGCTTGCCGTTCAGCCGGGCATCCGACCTGTCGTCCGGCCCGGCGTTCGAGCTGCCACCTGTGCTGTCGCCTGACCTGTCACCTGAGCCGGCGTCCGGCTCGTCGTTCACCCGGTCGGCGTCATCGGCCTCGTCGGCCTTTGCCTCGGTGGTCGTCGGCCGCGTGGGCCCGTCGCCCACCGGTCCCGCGGACGCGCCCGCGAGCGGCAGCGCCGCTGTGAGAACCACCACGGCGATCAGTCCGAACAGCCGCAGTCGCGCGTGCGGCCGCTCCTGCACGGTCTCGTCCGGGAGCTGGGGGGAGCGTGGCGCGGCGGGCATGCGCCGAACATAGCGGCGCACACCACGCCCACCGGCCCGCCGCGCGCCGGAATTCGCTACATCTCGGGCGCGCTCACACCCGTACGAGTGAGGGCGTCCACCACCGTGCCGACCACGGCCTCGACGTCCGGCGCCCACGGGGCGGCCGAGCCGGGCAGCGGCGCACGCTCCCAACGCACCTGTCCCGCGCCCGAGACCGACGGCGGCAGGGCGAGATATCCACCCTCCCCGTGGAAGCGCAGCGAACCGGGCACGAAGTCCTGCGCGTAGAGGAGTTCGCCGAGCTGCTCCATCGAGTACGGCGCCACGAGGATCGCGAGCCGCTCCGGCGTCGCGATCACCGGGCCGAGCCGGACGTCCCGCCGGTCGAGCTCGGCGAGCGCGCGGGCGCCCGCGACGGCGGGCAGGCTCACGGCGCAGGGCGCGCGCCCTCCGGAGGAACCGGCCGGGGCACCGGTGGCCAGCACGATCGGCGCATCGGGGCGGTTGGTCCACCACCAGCAGACCATGCGCTCATCGGTCGTCGCGGCGAGCAGCCCCGGGTCGAAGGGGTGCGCGCCGGGCACCGTGCACTCCGGGTCGGGGCACGCGCAGCGGACGCCGTCACGACGGCCTCCCGCTTCGAGCCCTATGCCCGGCAGAACCGGCCACTGCCACGCTGTCGCGAACGTGAGGGCCGCGCTGATCAGGTCAGACTTCCCGTTGTCACGCCTGGACAGGAGCCTGCGTCGCCTTCCGAGGATCTCGCGCATGAGCGCTCGTTCCTTTCCGTAGACCGAAGAGAACGCTATGGGCCACATCACACCATGTGTCGATCAGTCACTGCGCGTACGTGTTGGAGCGCCGCACCCCAGCCTGAACCGCCGGCCTGAGGCAGGGGGGTCCCCCTATAGTCCGAGCGCCTGCTGTGTGCTTGAAAAGCCTGGCGTGGGGTGGCGCCGCCTGGCGTTTGCCGTCCCGCGTATTTCTCGCCGCCTCCGCCACGGGAGGATGGGGCACGGTCGCCGATGGTTATGACGCCCGGTTCCGTCACCAGGTTCCGGGTGGATCCCAACTGCCCCTGGTCTTCACGGACTACGTACCCATCACGGCCGCTATGACGCTCTGTCGACCACAGCTGAACAATGCCAGTCGACCGCAATACACACTTCCCCCAGGCGTTTTTTGGCCATCTTCGAACGATCTGGATCAGTGCGGGATCGGGCCGGGATCACATATGAGAACCGAGATCGTTTTACCGTGAACGGCACTTGACCACGGCAGACACCGGGAATCCCAACGGGACAATGCTGGACATCCCCTCTCCAGTCCGTGTACATGTGGAGGCATTGCCAGCGGCGCAGAATGACATGGGGGTTTGCGATGCTAATGGGCAATTTGCACCGGCTGGAAAGCCGGAAGCCATGACAACCCCGCGCCTGCCGAAAGTGGCCGGAATCGATTCCCCTCCTGGACAGGCGCCCCCTCCTGCCCCCAGCGCCGCACACGCTGCCCCTGTGTCGCAGGTCACACCCGCCGCCGTGGCACCCGGAGCCGTGATCCAGGATCGGCTCGCGGGCTGGGTCTCCGATCTCACGACCCTGCACGAACTCACGGAACGGCTGGCCCGCACGGTCGCACTCGAGGACGCGCTGCACGAACTGCTGCGCGCCGGAGCCGCCCTGGTGGGCGCCCAGCGCGGCCTGGTCGTCCTGGAACCGGGCGACGGACGCGGCCCCGACACCACCGTCGGCCTCGGCCTGTCCCGCCCCGACCTCGGACACATCGAGACGGTGCCGCGCGGAGCCACCGCACACGGGCGGATCCTCGACGGACTGTGCACCGGACCCGAGACGCACGCCGACCTGCTCGCCGAGGACGGGCTCGACCCGCGTCACCGCGAGGTCGCCACGCGCCTCGGCTACGCCGCGAGCTACGCGACGCCGCTCGCCACCGAGGCGGCAGGGCTGCTCGGCGCCGCGGTCTGGCTCTACGACGAGCCGGCCGAGCCCGCCGAGCGCCAGCGCCACCTCATCGGCCTCTACGTCGGGTACGCCACCGAACACCTGGCCCGCCTCCTGGAACTGGAGCGCACGCGCGCGTGGTCACGCACGGTCGCCGACGAGCTGCTGCCGCCCCGCCTGCCGCGGGTCGCCGGAGTGCAGCTCGCCGCGCGGCACCGCACCGGACCCCGCGGGGGCGGCGACTGGTACGACGCGCTGCCGCTGCCCGAGGGGGCGCTCGGGCTCGCGGTCGGCTCGGTCAGCGGCTCCGGCGCGAGCGCGGTCGCCGCGATGGGCCGGCTGCGCGCCTCCCTGCGGGCGTACGCGGTGATGGAGGGCGAGGACCCGGTGGCGGTCCTGTCCGACCTGGAGCTGCTGTTGCGCCTGACCGAGCCGGCGCGCAGCGCGACCGCTCTGTTCGCGTACTGCGAGCCCGCGCAGCGCAAGATCGTCCTCGCGGGCGCGGGGCACAGCCCGCCCCTGGTGATCGGCGAACGGCGCACCGAGTTCGCCGAGACGACGCTGTCCGCGCCGCTCGGAATGCTCGCCTGCTGGGAGGCGCCGAGCGTGGAGATCACGCCGCAGCCGGGCGAGACCGTGCTGCTCTACACGGACGGTCTCCTGCGCCGTACCGGCGCCCCCATGGACCGCGCGTTCGCCCGGCTGCACGCGGCCGCCGCCGGTGTGCCCAAGGCGATCCGTGACGACCCCGCGGCGATCGCCGACCACGTGCTGCGCTCGATGCTCCCGGACGGCCTCGACACGGCCGAGAGCGAGGAGGACGTGGTGCTGCTCGCGGCGCGCTTCGAGTGACCTCTGAAGCGCTGTGTGTAACAGGCCCTCCGGCCCTGGACCCCCTTCCGTACGCTCGTACGATGGAGGGGGTCCACTGCCATATCCAGGCATTTCACCGGACCCGCCGTGTCGAGGAGGAACCGTGTCGGAGGAGCTCACCCCGGAGACCCCGGAGTCCGAGGAGCCCATCAAGCAGCGCAAGAACGGCCTCTACCCGGGCGTGTCCGACGAGCTCGCCGAGAGCATGAAGTCCGGCTGGGCCGACACCGAGCTGCACGACCTGCGGCCGATCCCGCAGGCCGCCGAGACCGCCGCCCGCCGCGCCGCCCTGTCCGCCCGCTTCCCCGGCGAGCGTCTCGTGGTGCCCGCGGGCAACCTCAAGACCCGCTCGAACGACACGGAGTACGCCTTCCGCGCCTCGGTCGAGTACGCCTACCTGACCGGCAACCAGACGGAGGACGGCGTCCTCGTCCTGGAGCCCACCACGGGCGGCCACGAGGCCACCATCTACCTGCTGCCGCGCTCCAACCGGGAGAACGGCGAGTTCTGGCTCGACGGCCAGGGCGAGCTGTGGGTGGGCCGCCGCCACTCGCTGACCGAGGCCGAGAAGCTGTACGGCATCCCCGCCTCCGACGTGCGCGAGCTCGCCGACACGCTGGCCGAGGCCACAGGACCGGTTCGCGTCGTGCGCGGCTACGACGCCGGTATCGAGGCCGCCCTGACCGACAAGGTCACCGCCGAGCGCGACGACGAGCTGAAGGTCTTCCTCTCCGAGGCGCGCGTCGTGAAGGACGCGTTCGAGATCGGCGAGCTGCAGAAGGCCGTCGACTCGACCGTGCGCGGCTTCGAGGACGTCGTGAAGGTCCTCGACAAGGCCGAGGCCACCTCCGAGCGCTACATCGAGGGCACGTTCTTCCTTCGCGCGCGCGTGGAGGGCAACGACATCGGCTACGGCTCCATCTGCGCCGCTGGCCCGCACGCCTGCACCCTGCACTGGGTCCGCAACGACGGCCCGGTGAACTCCGGCGACCTGCTCCTGCTCGACGCCGGTGTGGAAACGCACACGTACTACACCGCCGACGTCACGCGCACGCTGCCGATCAACGGCACGTACAGCGAGCTGCAGCGCAAGATCTACGACGCCGTGTACGAGGCCCAGGAGGCCGGTATCGCGGCCGTGAAGCCCGGCGGCAAGTTCCGGGACTTCCACGACGCGGCGCAGCGCGTGCTCGCCGAGAAGCTCGTCGAGTGGGGCCTGGTCGAGGGCCCGGTCGAGCGCGTCCTGGAGCTGGGCCTGCAGCGCCGCTGGACCCTGCACGGCACCGGCCACATGCTCGGCATGGACGTCCACGACTGCGCGGTCGCGCGCACCGAGGCGTACGTGAACGGCACGCTGGAGCCCGGCATGGTGCTCACCGTCGAGCCCGGTCTGTACTTCCAGGCCGACGACCTGACCGTGCCGGAGGAGTACCGCGGCATCGGCGTCCGCATCGAGGACGACATCCTGGTCACCGAGGACGGCAACAAGAACCTGTCGTCCGGGCTGCCCCGCAAGGCCGACGAGGTCGAGGCGTGGATGGCCCGCCTGAAGGGCTGAGCACGAAAAAACTCGACAAGAAGGGCCGCACCGTTCGGTGCGGCCCTTCTTGTCGAGCAGAAGCGGTTCACACCGCCATCAGTGGCGCGTCCTTCCGCCACTTGAGGATCTTGTCGAAGCTGACCACGGCGCCGCCCTTGCCGGGTCTGTTCACGAAGTCGACGTGGTCGGCCAGCTCCTGAATGAGACACAGTCCGCGGCCGTGCTCCGCGTAGTCGGGCGCCGGGCGCACGGAGACCGCCGCACGTCCACTCGTCGCGGTGAAGCCCGGGCCGGCGTCGGCCACCTCGATACGGCACTTCTCGCCGTCCAGATAGGCGGTGACCCGGAACGCGTCCGGGGTCTCGCTCGTCGCCGTCCCGCCGTGCTCCACGGCGTTCGCACACGCCTCGCTGAGCGCGACCGACAGGTCGTAGGAGACCTCGGGGTCGACGCCCGCGGTCTCCATGGTGCCCATGAGCAGGCGTCGGGCGAGCGGCACGCTCGCGGCGTCGCGCCGCAGTTGGAGGGACCACCAGATGCTCATGCTCCCGCCTCCCGGCCGCGACTCGACATACCGATACGTATTGCCACCACCGGCCCGGCGCAATCTCGCGGTTGACGTGATGACGCCCATACGGCCGATGCGCGTACGGGAGTCGGCGGTGTACGGGAGATTTGGGACCTTGCGGACCTGCCGTATGGAGCGTGTGAAGCCAGTGCGATGATGAGGCCGCCATGTCTGCCCCCCACCAGCGCCAGGCGCACAGCGCGGCCGATCTCCGGCTGCTCAGGGCCGCGGTGTTCGCCGCGGTCTGCGTCGTGCTGTCCGCGGCGGGGCACGTTCTCGGTTCTACGGCCACCGTCCCGCTGTGGACGATGTCGCTCGGCTTCCTCGCCGTCCTCTGTGTGGCCCTGCCGCTGGCGGGGCGCGAGCGGTCGCTGCCGGGCATCGCCGTCACGCTGGGGGCCGGGCAGATCGCGCTGCACAGCCTCTTCGGCCTCGGCCAGCAGCACGCCATGAACACGGCCGTCGCGTCGGGCCGGCCCTCGGCGGTCGAGCGGGCCGCGCGGCTCATGTGCGGGGCGGGCGCCTCGACGCTGAGCCCGGCGCAGGCCCAGCGCATCCTCGACAACGCGCGCATGCCGTCAGGCGACGCGCACCACATGGTGGACGCGGCCGGCTCCACGATGCCGATGCTGCCGTCCCTGCCGATGCTGCTCGGGCACCTGCTCGCCGCGGCCGGCGCCGGCTGGCTGCTGCGCCACGGCGACCTCGCCCTGGGCCGCCTCGTGCGGCTCTCGCGGATGTCCGCGCAGGGTGTCGCGCCCATCCGTTCGCTGCGGGCCGCGCTCGGGCTCGTACGCGCCCTGCGGGCCGGGCTCTGGGGTGCGCCCGTCCTGCCGCTCGCCGCTCGTGCCGGGTTCGCCGAACCACCGGCCCTGTGCGCGGCGGCACTTCAGCACTCCGTGCGACGGCGCGGTCCGCCCGCGGCCGACACGTTCCTTCTCGCTGCCTGAACGGCACGCGTGCTCCACCGCGTACTGCGGGGGGTGAGGCGTGCCGTGGGCACGCGCGCGTACTCGCTTTTCACCGCCTACGTAGTGCGGTGTTTCGCGGTCGCGCCCCTTCACCCTTCGTTGAATCCGCTGAACGTGGAGTTCTCTCTGTCATGAAGAAGATGTCCCGCGCCGCTCTCGTCGGTGCCGCCGCCGTCTCCTCCGTCGTCCTCGTGTCCGCCCCCGCCTTCGCGCACGTGAGTGTGCAGCCGGAGGGCGAGGCCGCCAAGGGCGACTACGCCGTCGTCGACTTCAAGGTGCCCAACGAGCGCGACGACGCCGCGACCACCAAGCTCGAGGTCAACTTCCCGGCCGAGCACCCGCTCGCCTCGGTGATGCCCCAGCCGGTGCCGGGCTGGAAGGCCGACGTCACCAAGTCGAAGCTCGACAAGCCGATGGAGATGCACGGCGAGAAGATCACCGAGGCCGTCACCAAGGTCACCTGGACCGCGACCGGCTCCGGCAAGGACAAGGGCGTGCAGCCCGGCTACTTCCAGAAGTTCCCGGTGTCCATCGGCCAGCTGCCGACCGACACCGACCAGCTCGTCTTCAAGGCGATCCAGAGTTACGACAACAAGGAGGTCGTGCGCTGGATCGAGCCGCAGCAGAAGGGCCAGGAGGAGCCGGAGAACCCGGCGCCCACCCTTGAGCTCTCCGCCGCCGCGGACGACGAGCACGGTGCCTCGGGCGCCTCCGACGACGGCACCAAGAAGGAAGCCGCCGCCGCGACCACGGATTCCGGCGGGTCCGACAGCGACACCACCGCCCGCACCCTCGGCATCGTCGGCATCGTCGTCGGGGCCGCCGGTGTGGCGTTCGGTGTCATGGCCGGCCGTCGGCGTACCAACAGCTGAGCCACCCTCGGCGGGCGTCGGGGTCGCGGTGGGCGACCCCGACGGCCCCGGCGCCCGCCGGTCACCTCACATCTGGGACATTTTTCTATGCGCAACCCCCGCAAGAACACGACGTTCAACAGGAAGAGCCTGCTGGCCGCGGTCGGACTCGTCACCGTGGCGACCTTCGCCCTGTCCGCGTGCGGCAGCGGCGACGACGGCGGCAAGCCCGTCGCCGAGGTCTCCTCCGACTCCGGCGCCACGAAGAAGGCCGCGACGGTCCTCGACAAGCCGTTCAAGAAGCCGGACCTGGTCCTCAAGGACACCCACGGCAAGAAGTTCGACCTGCGCGAGCAGACCAAGAACAAGCCGACGCTGATCTACTTCGGCTACACGCACTGCCCGGACGTCTGCCCGCTGACGATGAGCAACATCGCCGTCGCCAAGAAGGCCCTGCCCAAGTCCGAGCAGGACAAGCTCCAGGTCGTCTTCGTCACCACCGACCCGGACCGCGACACCCCGTCCGTGCTCGGCAAGTGGCTCAAGGCGCAGGACCCCGACTTCACCGGCCTGACCGGCGACTTCGCCACCATCCAGGGCAGCGCCCGCACCCTCGGCATCTCCATCGAGCCGACGCAGAAGGACAAGAAGGGCAAGCTCGTGTCGATGCACGGCACGCAGGTCATCGCCTTCTCGCCGAAGACGAACGACGGCTACGTGCTCTACGGCGAGGACGCCACCGTCGACGACTACACCAAGGACCTTCCCAAGATCATCAAGGGGGAGAAGCCGTGAGGCGCACGCCCCTGGTCCTCGGTGCCTGCACGCTCGCGGCGGGGCTCGCCCTGACCGCCTGCGGCTCCGGTTCCGGCTCCGCGGACTCCGCCGACAAGCCCGACGTGAAGGTCGAGGGCGCGTTCATCCCCGCGCCCGCGTCCGGCGACATGGCGGCCGGGTTCTTCACCGTGCGCAACAAGGGCGCCGCCGACACCCTCACGTCCGTGAGCAGCGGTATCTCCAAGAAGGTCACCCTGCACACCACCAAGGGCGGCGTGATGAAGGAGCAGAAGTCCTTCGCCGTGCCCGCGAACGGTGAGCTCGACTTCGAACGCGGCGGCAACCACCTCATGTTCGAGAACCTGAAGCGCAAGCCCGCGGAGGGCGACAAAGTGTCGGTGAAGCTGCACTTCGCCACGTCCGGGACCATCACGGTCTCCTTCCCGGTGAAGGTCGCCACCTACAACCCGTCGCACGCTTCGCACTGAAGGGGCTGACTTGTACGTGAAGACCATCGCTCCCCGCACCTGGCAGCTGGTGCTGCTCTTCCTCGCCGTCACCGGCGCGCTCCTGGCCGGCGCCGCCCCCGCGTCCGCGCACGCCGCGCTCACCGGGAGCGATCCCAAGCAGGGAGCGGTGGTCGCCGCCGCGCCGAAGAAGGTCTCGCTCACCTTCTCGGAGAGCGTCGCGATCTCCGACGGCGCGGTCCGCGTCCTCGACCCCGCGGGAAAGCGCGTCGACGACGGAAAGATCACCCACCCCGGCGGCACGACCTACGCGGTGGGCCTGCACTCCGGCCTGCCCGACGGCACGTTCACCGTCGCCTACCAGGTCGTCTCCGCCGACAGCCACCCCGTCGCAGGCGCCTACACCTTCTCCATCGGCGCGCCCTCCAAGACGACCGCGGTGGTGGCCGACCAGAACGCGGGCGGGGGCGTCGTCGGCGGGATCTACGACGTCGCGCGCTACGTCTCGTACGCGGGCTTCGCGCTGCTCGTGGGCGGCGCCGCGTTCGTGCTCGGGTGCTGGCGGCGCGGCGCGGGCAGCAAGCCGGTGCAGCGGCTCGTGGTCGGCGCCTGGACCGCGCTCACCGCCGCGACCCTGGCGATGCTGCTGATGCGCGGCTCGTACACCGGCTCGGGGAAGGTCGGCGACGTCTTCGACATGTCGCTGCTCGGCCAGGTCCTGCAGACGAAGACGGGCGCCGCGCTCACGTCCCGGCTGCTGCTGCTCGCGGCGGCGGCCCTCTTCGTGGCCGTGCTCTTCGGCGCCTACGCGAAGAAGAACGACGGCGAGAGCGAGGAGGGCGAGAGCGGGGACGACGAGGGCTCGGGCGAGGAGGCCAAGGACCGCAGCGACCTCACCTTCGGGCTCTCCGTCGGCGGCGCCGTCGTCGCGGCCGGACTCGCCGCCACCTGGGCCATGGCCGAGCACGCCTCGACCGGTATCCAGGCGGGCCTCGCGATGCCCGTCGACGTACTGCACCTGCTGGCCGTGGCCGCCTGGCTCGGCGGTCTCGCCACGCTGCTCGTCGCCCTGTACCGGGTGCCGACGATCGAGGGCTCGGCCGTGCGCCGCTTCTCGCGCGTGGCCTTCGGCAGCGTCCTCGTCCTCGTCGCGACCGGGCTCTACCAGTCGTGGCGGCAGGTCGGCTCCTGGTCGGCGCTGACCGGGACGGCGTACGGGCAGCTGCTGATGGTGAAGGTCGGGCTCGTCGTCGTCCTCGTCGGCGTCGCCTGGATCTCCCGGAAGTGGACGGCGCGGCTCACCGAGACCGCGGCCGCCACGTCGCAGACGCAGGAGCACACGCCCGAGGTCTCCGAGGAGAAGGAGCCGGTCGCCGTCGCCGCCGGGGCGAAGAACGCGGACCCCGAGCGCGCCGCCCAACTCGCCCGGCAGCAGGCCGCGATGGCGAGCGCCCGCGAGAAGCGGGTCCGCGACGCCGATCCGCACCGCTTCGGGCTGCGCCGCTCGGTGCTCGCCGAGGCGGGCATCGCGGTCGTCCTGCTCGCCGTCACCACCGTGCTGACGTCCACCGAGCCGGGCCGCACGGAGGAGGAGGCCAAGTCCGCCACCTCGGCCGCGCAGGCGCAGACCGGCCCGGTCTCACTGAAGATCCCGTTCGACACCGGCGGCGCGGACGGCAAGGGAACCGCCCTCCTGGAGATGGACCCCGGTCGCACCGGCAACAACGAAATGCACCTCTACGTGGAGCGGCCGAACGGAAAGGCCTTCGACGTCCCCGAGGTGAAGATCGCCCTCACCCAGGAGGCGAAGAAGATCGGTCCGCTGCCCGTCGTTCCCGATCACATCGCCACGGGACACTGGACGGCGAGCGGCGTGCAGATCCCCGTGGCGGGCGACTGGAAGGTCGCGCTGACCGTGCGTACGTCGGACATCGACCAGATCACCATCAACAAGAACGCGAAGATCGGCTGAACCACCATGGCTGACACTCAGAGCCGTTCGGACAGCTCCACGCAGTCCGCGGGCATCTCCCGGCGCCGTCTGATCGGGACGGCGGGTGCCACCGGCGTCGCCCTCGGCGCGGTCGGTGCGGGCGCGGGGTACGCCGTGGCCTCCGCGAACTCCCCGGAGGAGCAGGCCGCGTTGACCTCGCTCGGGGCGGAGCAGGTGATGTTTCACGGGAAACATCAGCCCGGCATCACCACCGCGATGCAGTCCCGCGGCCATCTCGTCGCGTTCGACCTGGCGGCAGGGGCGGGGCGCAAGGAGGCCGCGGCCCTGCTGCGCCGCTGGTCGGCGACGGCCGAGCGGCTGATGGCGGGCGAGCCGTCGGCCTCGGACGACACCGATGTGGCCCGCGACGCCGGCCCCTCGTCGCTGACCGTCACCTTCGGCTTCGGCCACAGCTTCTTCTCCCGTACGGGACTTGAGAAGCAGCGCCCCGCCGCCCTCGACCCGCTGCCGGACTTCTACTCCGACCACCTCGACAAGGCGCGCAGCAACGGCGATCTGTGGGTGCAGATCGGCGCCAACGACCCGCTCGTCGCCTTCCACGCGCTGCGCGCGATCCAGAAGGACGCGGGCGGCGCGGCCAAGCTGCGCTGGCAGATGAACGGCTTCAACCGCTCGCCCGGCGCCACCGCCCACCCGATGACGGTCCGCAATCTGATGGGCCAGGTCGACGGCACGAACAACCCGAAGCCGGCCGACGCCGACTTCAACAAGCGGATCTTCGTGCCGGATTCGGGCTCCCCGCAGTCCCCCGCGTGGATGGGGGGCGGCTCGTACGTCGTCGTACGCAGGATCCGGATGCTCCTCGACGACTGGGAGAAGCTGTCGACGGCGGCGCAGGAGCACGTCATCGGGCGCAAGAAGTCGAGCGGCGCCCCGCTGACCGGCGGCAAGGAGACCACCGAACCGGACCTGGAGAAGACGGACGCGACCGGGGACCTGGTCATCCCGCTCAACGCGCACGCCCGCATCACCCGGCCCGACCAGAACGGCGGATCCGCGCTGCTGCGCCGCCCCTTCTCGTACCACGACGGGTACGACGAGGACGGTGCACCGGACGCCGGGCTGCTCTTCATCTGCTGGCAGGCGGACCCGCTGCGCGGCTTCGTGCCGGTACAGCGCAAGCTCGACCGGGGCGACGCCCTGTCGAAGTTCATCCGGCACGAGGCGAGCGGCCTCTTCGCGGTGCCGGGCGGCGCGGACAAGGGCGGGTACGTGGGGCAGGCCCTGCTGGAGGGGTAGGCGGGCTCGCCGGAGTCCTCGGGCCCGGGGGCCGTCGCCGGGGCCGGGATGGCTCCCGAGGCATCCGTGAGCCCCGCTCCGTACGGCGCATTAGGGTGAGCCCATGCCAGCCAGCTACGCGTATCTCGGCCCCGAGGGCACCTTCACCGAAGTCGCCCTGCGCACGCTCCCGGAGACGGCCACCCGGGAACTCGTCCCCGTGGTGTCCGTGCCCGCGGCGCTCGACGCCGTCCGTGGCGGCGAGGCCGAGGCCGCGTTCGTACCGATCGAGAACTCCGTCGAGGGCGGCATCACCACGACCCTCGACGAGCTGGTGGCGGGCGAGCCGCTGATGATCTACCGCGAGGTGCTGCTCGACATCACCTTCGCCCTGCTGGTGCGACCCGGCACCGAGATCGCCGACATCAAGACGGTCACCGCGCACCCGGCCGCCCAGCCGCAGGTCCGCAACTGGATGAAGGCCCACCTGGCCGACGACGTGACCTGGGAGTCCGCGGCGTCCAACGCCGACGGAGCGCGCCTCGTGCAGGAGGGCCGCTACGACGCCGCGTTCGCCGGCGAGTTCGCCGCCGAGAAGTACGGGCTCGTGCCGCTGGTCACCGAGATCCACGACGCGGAGAACGCGCAGACCCGCTTCGTCCTGGTCGGCAAGCCGGCCCGGCCCGCGGCGCCCACCGGCGCGGACAAGACCTCGGTCGTCATCTGGCAGCGCGAGGACCACCCCGGTGGGCTGATGGAGCTGCTCCAGGAGTTCGCCATCCGCGGGGTCAACCTGGTGCTGCTGCAGTCCCGGCCCACCGGCACGGGCATCGGCGACTACTGCTTCGCGATCGACGCGGAGGGGCACATCGCGGACCGCCGGGTGGCGGAGGCGCTGATGGGGCTGAGGCGGGCGTGCCCGCAGGTGCGCTTCCTCGGCTCGTACCCGCGGGCCGGGGTCGCCGTCGAGGAGGTGCGGCCGCCGCGCCCGGGAACCTCGGACGGCGAGTTCGCGGCGGCGTCGGACTGGCTGGCGCGCTGCCAGGACGGGCGGTTCTAGGCCCCCCTGCTCCAGGGCCCCTGCCGTCCTGCCGGATCCGAGTTATCCACCGCCGGATCCGGCTTCTTCTTGTCTGTACAGCCGGTCCTACCAGCGGATTTTCTTCATCCACAGAAGTTATCCACAGGGCGCCTTCTCGACCTGGGGACAAGTCGACAGGAAGGTGCCGGTTGGTCGACAAATCGGCCCACAGGCCCCAGATGTGTCCACAGCCCGTCAGGTCACCCTTCGTCCAGGCATTTCTCTTGATCAACTCTTTGGAGTGAAGCATTTCCACCCGAAAGTGAGCTTGCGAGCGGTTTGAGAAGGGAATTGTTCGCTACGGATGTGGCATTCGGAATGATCCACTCCGGCATCCACAGATCATTCTCACAGCCTGTGGATAACTTTCCGGGCCTGTGCATCTCTGTGGACAGCGAGTCCCCAAGTCCCGCCCACGGCAAGGGGATCGGGTCAAGGCGAGGTGCCCCATCTGCCCCTTTCAAGGGAAAGTGGCAGGCTTTCCTTGACACCCGCCGACGAGCCCGTGTGGATCTTTTCCGGCCTCGCTCCACCCTAAATTCACATTCCGGCAAATAGGGCATAAGTGAGTGCAACGGATATCGGGTCGTGGGCCGGAAGCGGGCAACGGTAGCCTTGAGGGGTGATTGACCTTCGCCTGCTCCGTGAGGACCCCGACCGTGTTCGCGCCTCCCAGCGCGCCCGTGGAGAGGACGTCGCGCTCGTCGACTCCGTCCTGTCCGCCGATGAGCGGCGCAGGTCGTCCGGGCTCCGCTTCGACGAACTCCGCTCCGAGCAGAAGTCGCTCGGCAAGCTGATCCCCAAGGCCTCGCCCGAGGAGAAGCAGGAGCTTCTCAAGAAGGCGGGCGAGCTCTCCGCCGCCGTGAAGGCCGCCGAGGCCGACCAGCGCGAGGCCGAGGAAGAGACGCAGCGCCTGGCCCTCCAGCTCGGCAACATCGTGCACCCCGACGTCCCGCGCGGCGGCGAGGAGGACTTCGTCGTCCTGGAGACGCACGGCACGATCCGCGACTTCGGTGCCGAGGGCTTCGAGCCCAAGGACCACCTGGAGCTCGGCGAGGCGCTCGGCGCCATCGACGTCGAGCGCGGTGCGAAGGTCTCCGGCTCGCGCTTCTACTACCTGACGGGGGTCGGCGCGCTCCTGGAGCTCGCGCTCGTCAACGCGGCGATCGCGCAGGCCACCGAGGCCGGCTTCACTCCGATGCTGACCCCGGCCCTGGTGCGCCCGCGCGCCATGGAGGGCACCGGCTTCCTCGGCCAGGCCGCCGAGAACGTGTACCACCTGGAGAAGGACGACTACTACTTGGTCGGCACCTCCGAGGTACCGCTCGCCGCGTACCACATGGACGAGATCGTCGAGGCGGACCAGCTGCCGCTGCGCTACGCCGGCTTCTCGCCGTGCTTCCGCCGCGAGGCGGGCACGTACGGCAAGGACACCCGCGGCATCTTCCGCGTGCACCAGTTCGACAAGGTCGAGATGTTCTCGTACGTCGACCCGGCGGACGCGCAGAACGAGCACCAGCGGCTCCTGGAGTGGGAGAAGCAGTGGCTGACCGGCCTCGAGCTGCCCTTCCAGGTGATCGACGTCGCCACCGGTGACCTGGGCTCCTCGGCCTCGCGCAAGTTCGACTGCGAGGCGTGGATCCCGACCCAGGGCAAGTACCGCGAGCTGACCTCGGCCTCGAACTGCGACAGCTTCCAGGCGCGCCGCCTGTCCGTCCGGATGCGCGACAACCGCGACGGCAAGAAGGTGCTCCAGCCCCTCGCGACGCTGAACGGCACGCTGTGCGCCGTGCCGCGCACGATCGTCGCGATCCTGGAGAATCACCAGCAGGCCGACGGCTCGGTGCGCGTCCCGGAGATGCTGCGGCCGTACCTTGGGGGACGCACCACCCTGGACCCCAAGTAATCGCAGCCTGAACGGCCCGCCGGGCCGCCCGGCCTGAACAGCCTGGAGCCGAACGCCAAGTGAGCCACCCCGCTCCCCTCGCCCCTGCCTTTCCGTACAAGCTCGTGGCGACCGACCTCGACGGAACGTTGCTCCGTTCCGACGACTCGGTCTCCGCGCGCACGCGTGAGGCGCTCACCGCGGCCACCGCGGCGGGCGCCGCGCACATCATCGTGACCGGCAGGGCCGTGCCCTGGACCCGGCACATCCTCGACGACCTCGGCTACGAGGGGCTCGCGGTGTGCGGCCAGGGCGCGCAGGTCTACCACGCGGGGGAGCACCGGCTGCTCACCTCGGTGACGCTCGACCGGCAGCTGGCGGGGATCGCGCTCGCCAAGATCGAGGCCGAGATCGGACCGCTGGCGCTCGCCGCGAGCCGTGACGGCATCGAGGGCGAGGTCATCGTCGGCCCCGGCTACCAGGTGCAGGACGGCCCGCTCCCGGTCGTCCCGTTCACGGAGCTCGCCGAGCTGTGGGCGGAGCCGCTCAACAAGGTGTACGTGCAGCATCCGGGGCTGACCGACGACGAGCTGGCGGAGGTCGCGCGCACGGCCGCGGGCGGGCTGGTCGGCGTCACGATGGCGGGCGAGGGCATCGTGGAGCTGCTTCCGCTCGGCCTCTCCAAGGCCACGGGGCTGTCCCTTGCGGCCCGTCGCCTGGGGGCGAAGGCCGCCGACACGATCGCCTTCGGCGACATGCCCAACGACATTCCGATGTTCGGGTGGGCGTCCCACGGTGTGGCCATGGCGAATGCGCACGACGAGCTCAAGACGGTGGCCAGTGAGGTGACCTCGTCGAACGAGGACGACGGGATCGCGGTGATCCTGGAGCGCCTGCTCGGCTGACCGGCCGGCGACGGCCGACCGCCGCGCAACACGGCATCGGGGCCGGCCCCGGTGAAGAGGGGGCGGCCCCGATGAAGTGGGTGGGCGGCCCGCGTGTCACGGAAGAAGGACACGCGCTCGAAGCGGCCGCCCCGGGCAGCACCCGGGCGGGGCTCGACGGAGTGCAGTGACTACTCCGGAGCCTGCCTCGGGCCGCCCTGCCGGGAGCTCGACGGATCACTGAAGGACATCGCCGCGCTCCTCTCCCGGTCCTGGGACGCCACAGTCGGCGTACTGACACAACTACTGTGCCGCGCCCCGAAGTTCGCCGCCACCGAATTAATCACCGGCGGCGCCACCTGCACCGCCGCACCTTGCTGAAGAACCACCCCGCGGGCGGCTCGTCCGAACGCCACGGCTGCGGCTCGGGCCCGCCCTTCCGCCACCGCTCGGCGAGCATGCGCGCCCGCGCGGACGGTTCGGTCGTCTCGGCGGCACGTATGAAGTCGGTGTCCAGGACCACGTCGTCCCAGGTGTCGTCGCCCTGACCGGGCCGGTCCCCCTCGCGGATCGGTTCGTCTGCCATCGCGGGTCCTCCGGGTGCTCCGGGTCTTTCTCGGGTGGCCAATCGAACGGGCGCACCCTCCCACCAGTGTCCGGATGGGAGGGTGAAATCGGCGTCAGTAAGCGGACCGGTCCCCGCGCGGGGCCGGTTCCTACTCCTCCCCGGCCAGCTTCAAGGTCCGCAGCTTCTGCCCGGCGTACCAGGTAGCCAGGACCGTCACCACCACCAGGAGCACCGTCGCGAGCGGCAGCCCCACATCCGAGGTGACGAGCTCGCCGCCGGCCACCTTCTGCGCGACCGCCAGCGACCACTGCTGCACGCTGAGCGTGCGCGCCCCGGAGACCAGGGTCCCGAAGAGGGCCTCCCACACAAGGGCGTAGACGAGGCCGAAGACGACCGCGTGCCGCGTGACCGTGCCGAGCAGCAGGAAGATCGCCGCGTAGGCGATCGAGGCCACCAGGGCGGCGATCGTGTAGGCGACGGCGATCTGCTGTCCGTTGCCGTTCAGGATGAAGCCCGCGATGAGCGTCGGGACGGCGGAGAACACCATGGTCACGCCGATCGCCACGATGAGCTTGGTGACGATGATCGTGGGCCGCTTGAGCGGCTTCGACAGCAGGTAGACGACGGACCCGTCGTCGATCTCCGGGCCGATCGCGCCGGTCCCCGCGATGACACCGATCAGCGGCACCATCGTGGCGAGCGCGAATCCGCCGAGCAGGTCGGACGCGGTCTGGTCGTCGGCCCCCGTGAGCCCGCGCACGAGGGCGGAGATCACGATCAGCAGTACGGGCAGCGCGAAGAGGATGAGGGCCCGGCGCCTGCCGAGCAGGGCCCGGTAGGTGAGTCGGGCGACAGTGGGGTCGTACATCAGGGCCTCCTACGCCGCGACCAGATACGAGAAGACGGACTCGAGGGACTCGTCGGACGGCGAGACCGTGAGCAGCCGGATGCCGTGCGCCCGCGCGACCTGCGGGAGCTGCGTCGTGAACCGGCCGAAGTCGATGGCCTGGACGTGCAGGGCGCCCTCCTTCAGGTCGACCTCGATGCCCGCCGTCGACGGGTCCGCGATCAGCACGGCGGCCAGCGCCCGGTCGTCGCTGGAGCGGATCAGATAGCGGTGCGGGCGGTCGGTCATCAGACGGCGGATCTTGCGGAAGTCGCCGCTCGCGGCGTGCCGGCCCGCGACGATCACCTCGATGTGGGAGGCGAGCTGCTCGACCTCTTCGAGGATGTGCGAGGAGAACAGGACCGTGCGGCCCTCGTCCCCCATGCGCCGCAGCAGATCCATGAGCTGCATGCGCTGGCGCGGGTCCATGCCGTTGAACGGCTCGTCCAGGAGCAGTACCGAAGGGTCGTGCACGAGCGCGGAGGCCATCTTCACGCGCTGCCGCATGCCCTTGGAGTACGTCGAGATCTTGCGGTCCTGCGCGTACTCCATCTCGACGGTGGCGAGCGCCGCCTGGGCCGCCTTCTTGCCGAGACCGTGCAACTCCGCGTTGGCGACGACGAATTCGCGTCCCGTGAGGAAGTCGTACATCGCCTCGCGCTCGGGGACGATGCCGATGTGCCGGTAGATCTGTTCGTTGCGCCAGATCGGCTGGCCGTCGAGGGTCACCGAGCCGTTCGAGGAGGCGAGGAAGCCGCCCATCATGTTGAGGAGCGTGGACTTCCCCGCGCCGTTCGGTCCGAGCAGGCCGGTGACGCCGGGGCCGATGTTCATGGTGACGTCGTTGACGGCGACCACGTTGCCGAACCAGCGTGAGACGTGGTCGATGTTGATCGTGGTCACAGTCCGACCTTCCGGTAGCGGCGCATCAGCAGCCCGTAGGAGCCGGCGATGAGCCCGAGGACGACGAGCAGATAGACGACTCCCTGACCGGCCGAGGGGCCGTGGAGCCCGGGGAAGGACGAGCTCGCCCCGAGGAAGGCGGTCTGCACTCCGTCGATGAGCGTGATCGGTGAGAAGAGGCCGAGCCAGGTCACCGCCCCGCCGTTGTCCTGCGCGTCGGCGATCGCCTGGACCGTGGACACGGCGCCGTAGGAGATGGTCAGGACGGCGATGACGGCGGCGATGCCGAAGCCGCGGCGCGGGGTGACGGCGGAGACGACGAGGCCGATTCCGGCGAAGAGCAGCGACAGCAGCGCCACGGATACCAGTCCTTGGGCGAATCCCTTGGTCTGCTCGCCGAAGTCCAGCTTGGCGAGCAGCGAGCCGACGTAGAGCACGATCAGCGGCGCCGCCGTGAGGACGAACAGGGCCGATGTCATGGCGGCGAACTTCGCGACCACGTAGTCGACCCGCTCGATGGGGCGGGAGAAGTAGAGCGGGATCGACTTGAAGCGCAGGTCGAGGGAGACCGCGTTCGGCGCGGCGGATGCCACGTAGAGGCCGATCACCGCCTGGAGGATGACCGCGTACCGGGTGTAGGCGACCGGCAGGTCGTTGGCCTTCGTGGCGACGGCCACCGCGACCATGATCAGCGCCGGGACGCACATCACGATGAAGAGCAGCATCGGCAGCACCTTGGACTTGGCCGAGCGGCCCAGTCCGTAGGCACCGCGCAGGCTCTGCGAGAAGAGCGAGCGGCGGGCGTACGCGCGGCCGAGGCGCGGTCCGTCGTAGTGGCGGTAGCCGATGTTGTGGATCTGGGTGGACGCGCGGTCCACGGGGCTGGGCTCGGTGGTCATCGCGCCGCGCCTCCCGTCTGCTGCTGCGATGCGGCGGTGGCCGCCCAGGCGGCGGCGCGCTCGGAGTCCTGCTCCGGCTGCTGCTCGGCCTCGGGGCGGAAGACCTCCGCGATCTGGTGCCTGCGCTGCTCCATGCGGACCAGACCGAGGCCGAGGTCCGCGACGACGTCGCGCACGAGGTCGTACGTCTCCTCGCCCTGTGCCGTGATGAGGACGGTGTGACCGGCGCCGGGCAGTTCGCCGCCGGTGCTGGTGTCGATGCCGCGCTCGGCGAACGCCCTGCGCAGGGCCTTCGTCCCGTCCGGGTGTTCGTCGCTGTCGGTGACCTCGATCGCGAGTGTCGCCGTGGCCTGCGTGAAGTCCGTGGTGGAGCTGGAGCGCAGCAGTTTGCCGCCGTCGATGACGACGACGTGGTCGCAGGTGCGCTCCAGCTCGCCGAGCAGGTGCGAGGTGACGAGGACCGAGATGCCGAAGTCCGTGTGCACGCGCTTGATGAGGCCGAGCATGTCGTCACGGCCGACCGGGTCCAGGCCGTTCGTCGGCTCGTCCAGGAAGACCAGCTGCGGGTCGTGGACCAGCGCCTGGGCCAGCTTCACGCGCTGCTTCATACCCGTCGAGTAGCCGCCGATGGGGCGGTAGCGCTCCTCGTACAGGCCGACGTGGCGCAGGGTGTCGGCGGTGCGCTCGCGGGCTGCCGTGGGCGGCAGGCCCGACATGCGCGCCATGTGGACGACGAACTCGGTCGCCGAGACGTCCGGCGGGAGACAGTCGTGCTCCGGCATGTAGCCGACGCGCTCACGGATCCTGGGGCCGGACGCCGGGTCCGCGACGTCGAGTCCGAGCACTTCGGCGCGGCCCTCCGTCGCGGGGGACAGACCAAGCAGAATCTTGATCATGGTGGACTTGCCGGCTCCATTGGCTCCGACGAGTCCGGTCACACCGGGCCCGATGTCCATGGTCAGCCGGTCAAGCGCGGTCACTTTGGGGAACCGCTTGCTCAGGCTTTCGGTCGCGATCACAGTCACGGTTCGACCGTAGTGGCGCAGGCCACACCAATTCGTCAGACCGTGGGGTCGACCTTGCGTAAGACCTGAGTATTACGGGTCCCTAGGGGTCCACCCCGAGTACCCCGTGCAGGCCTCTTGACGTCGCCGTCAAGCATTGTCACATTCATCAGTGTCAAGTTACGAACGCGTACGGCGACGGCCCGGTCACGGGGTCCGGGCAGCCGCGACCGGGACGGACGGTGGCATGACCGCAGCAGTGGTGCGTGAACTCTCGGCGGAGCTGCGGGGGTTCAGAGAAGTACAGAGGCTCGCGTACGCCTGCGCGGAGGCGGTGGCGGCGCAGCTCAAGCCCGGTGTGACCGAGCGCGAGGCGGCGCGGATGCAGCGGGAGTGGCTGCGCGAGCGCGGGGTGCGGGACTGGTTCCACCTGCCCTTCGCCTGGTTCGGGGACCGCACGGCGTTCGCGAACTTCCGCGTACCGCTGCAGTTTTTCCCGACGAACCGGAAGCTGGAGGCGGGGATGCCCTTCATCCTCGACATGGCGCCGGTCCACCAGGGCTTCACCGCGGACATCGGCTACTCGGGCTGCCTCGGTCTCAACCCCGTGCACGACAAGCTGCTTTCGGACCTGGAGGCGCACCGCGAGCTGATCCTGCGCGAGGTGCGCGAGCGGCGCTCCCTGCGGGAGATCTACGAGGACGTGGAGCGCCTGATGGTCCGCCAGGGCTATGCGAACCGGCACCGGGCGTACCCCTTCGGCGTCATCGCGCACAAGGTCGACCGGGTCAAGGAGCGGCGGGTCAATCCCACGCTGTTCGGCTTCGGCACCCAGTCCCTGAAGGGCCTGGCGAGCGACGCGCTGCACGGGCACCGGGACGGCTGGTCGCCGCTGTGGTCGCCGTACAAGTTCTCCGACCACCCACCGCGGCCGGGGCTGTGGGCGGTCGAACCCCACCTCGGATTCCGGGGCACGGGCGCCAAGTTCGAGGAGATCCTCGTGGTCACCGACTCCAAGGACCCGCAGGAGAGCGCCTTTTGGCTGGACGACGATCTGCCGCACGTGCGGCGCTGGGCGGAGGGCATCTGATGTCGGACCTGATGAAGATCCATGGCGCGCGCGAGCGCTGGGTGCGCACCGGCGGAATCGAGCTGTGCGTCGTCGAGCTGGGCGAACCGGGCGGGGCCGAGCGGCCGACGGTGCTGCTCGTGCACGGCTACCCGGACTCCAAGGAGGTGTGGTCGGAGGTCGCCGAGCGCCTCGCGGACCGCTTCCATGTGGTGCTCTACGACGTGCGCGGACACGGCCGGTCGACCGCGCCGAAGCCGCTGCGCGGCGGCTTCACCCTGGAGAAGCTGACCGACGACTTCCTGGCGGTCGCCGACGCGGTGAGCCCGGACCGGCCCGTGCACCTGGTGGGGCACGACTGGGGTTCGGTGCAGTCGTGGGAGTTCGCCACCGTCAAGCGCACGCAGGGCCGCATCGCGTCCTTCACGTCGATGTCGGGCCCGTCCCTCGACCACTTCGGGCACTGGATCAAGCAGCGCATGAAGCGGCCCACGCCCGCCAAGGTGGGCCAGCTGCTCGGGCAGGGCGCCAAGTCCTGGTACGTGTACATGCTGCACACGCCCGTGCTCCCCGAGCTCGCCTGGCGCGGTCCGCTCGGCAAGCGCTGGCCGAAGATCCTGGAGCGCGTCGAGCGGGTCCCGGCGGGCGACTACCCGACGTCCTCCCTGCCCTCGGACGCCGCGCACGGCGCCTGGCTGTACCGGGACAACGTCAGGGCGCGGCTGCGCCACCCGCGCGAGGACGCGTACGCGCACGCGCCCGTGCAGCTCATCACGCCGCTCGGCGACATCTTCCTGTCGCCCAAGCTGTACGACCAGCTGGAGCTGTGGGCGCCCCAGTTGACCCGGCGCACGCTGCCCGCCAAGCACTGGGTACCGCGCACCCGGCCCGACCAGCTCGCCGCCTGGATCACCGACTTCGTCACCGCGAACGAAGGGCAGGAGACCGGGGTGCCTGCGCAGCGCCCGGCGGCCGGCGGCAAGTACGCGGACCGGTTCGCCGGCCAGCTGGTCCTCGTGACCGGGGCGGGCAGCGGCATCGGCCGGGCCACCGCGTTCGTCTTCGCGGAGGCCGGCGCGCGCGTGGTCGCCGTCGACCGGGACGCCGAGAGCGCCGCGCGGACCGCCGAGCTGGCCCAGCTCATAGGCGCCCCCGAGGCGTGGGGCGAGACCGTGGACGTCACCGACGAGCAGGCCATGGAGAAGCTCGCCGAGAAGGTCGCGGCCGAGTACGGCGTGGTCGACGTCCTGGTGAACAACGCGGGGATCGGCCTGTCCGGCTCGTTCTTCGACACCACGCCCGAGGACTGGAAGAAGGTCCTCGACGTCAATCTGTGGGGCGTCATCCACGGCTGCCGGCTGTTCGGAAAGCAGATGGCCGAGCGCGGTCAGGGCGGCCACATCGTGAACACCGCGTCCGCCGCGGCGTACCAGCCCTCGAAGGCGCTCCCCGCGTACTCGACATCCAAGGCCGCGGTCCTCATGCTCAGCGAGTGCCTGCGCGCCGAGCTGTCCGACCAGGGCATCGGGGTCTCCGCGATCTGTCCCGGCCTGGTGAACACGAACATCACGGCGACGGCCCGCTTCGCCGGGGTCGACGCCGAGGAGGAGAAGCGCCGCCAGAAGAAGTCCTCGCGCCTGTACGGCCTGCGGAACTATCCGCCGGAGAAGGTCGCCGAGGCGATCCTGGGCGCCGTCGTGCACAACAAGGCGGTCGTCCCGGTCACCCCGGAGGCCCGCGGCGCGCACCTCATGTCCCGCTTCACGCCCAAGGCCCTGCGCGCGATCGCACGGCTGGAGCCGCCGCTGTGAGCACCGATGCCCCGGGACCGCGGGAGAGGGCGGAGCCGACCGCCGAGTACCGGATCGAGGACCTGGCCCACCACAGCGGGGCCACGGTCCGTACGATCCGCGCCTACCAGGACCGTGGGCTGCTGCCGCGGCCCGAGCGCCGTGGGCGGGCCAATGTGTACACGGACACGCATCTGTCCAGGCTGCGCCAGATCGCCGATCTGCTGGACCGCGGCTACACCCTGGCGTCCATCAAGGAGTTGCTGGAGGCCTGGGACGCGGGGCGGGGCCTGGGCGGCGTGCTCGGTCTGGTCGCGGAGGTGGACGGTCCGTGGACGGACGAGCGGGCGGGGCGCATCACGCGCGCGGAGTTGGACGAACGGTTCGGCGGGGAGCCCGACGAGGCAGCCGTACGGGATGCGCTGGAGCTCGGCATTCTTGAGTCCGTACCGGGGAACGACGAGGAGTTCCTCGTCCCCAGCCCCCAAGAGCTGGCTGTCGCGGCCGAGTTGCACGCCGCCGGCGTTCCGCTCTCCGCAATCTCCTGTCATCTCCGGGAGTTGAGGGGGCAGGTCGAGCATATTGCGGCGCGTTTCCTTGAGTTCACTACCGAGCATGTGTTCGCGCGTTATCTCGGTCCGCAGCCGCCGACGGACGCGGAAGCGACCGAAGCGGCCTCGCTCGTGCGGCGCCTCAGGCCGCTCGCCCAGCAATCGGTGGATGCCGAACTGGCGCGTGCCATGCGCCTGTTCGCCACCCGTCACCTCCACCGCCACCTCTCCGAAGGACCGCAGGCCGAGGTGGCGAATGAGCCGCTTTCCGTCGCCATACCGCCGGAGACAATTCGGGCTGTGTGCAGGTTGGTTGGTTCAGAGCACGTCTCCACGTTCATCGCTGCGGCGGCCGAACGGGAGGTACAGACACGGACATTGGATGCATTGACCTCAAATACCAGCAATACGGAACTAGTTACCCAAAAGGACTCCCCAGCCTGAGAGTTGTCCACAGAATCGCCAACTAGCCTGTGGATAACTGGACTTGGCTGTGGATCAAACATCCGGACAGAAATATCTACGAAAAATCTGAGTGAGCCGAGCAGGAACCGAGCCGAACCACGAGGGGTCTCAGGAGGCGTTGCGGAAGGACCTGCGCGGCTGCCCCGCATACGCTCACTGGTATGAACGAGAACGCTCCCGCCACACCCACGCGCCCGCTGCGCCTGAGCACCGTGATCCTGCCCCACCGCCGCTGGCACGAGGGTGCGCGCGAGACATGGCTGCGCGCGGAGGAGCTGGGTTTCCACACCGCGTACACCTACGACCACCTGTCCTGGCGCGTGCCGTTCCGGGACGGGCCGTGGTTCGGGGCGGTGCCGACGCTGACGGCCGCGGCCACCGCCACCGAGCGGATCCGCCTGGGCACCCTCGTGACCTCGCCGAACTTCCGGCACCCCGTCACCCTCGCCAAGGAACTGCTCACGCTCGACGACATCTCCGGTGGCCGGATCACGCTCGGCATCGGCGCGGGCGGCACCGGCTTCGACGCGAGCGCCCTCGCGCACAGCGGGCAGGAGCCGTGGACGCCGCGCGAGCGGGCCGACCGTTTCGCGGAGTTCGTCCCGCTGCTCGACCGGCTGCTCACCGAGGACACGGTCTCGTACGACGGGACCTTCTACTCGGCGGGCGGCGACGTCGGCGCCCAGAACATTCCGGGCTGTGTGCAGCGCCCCCGCCTGCCGTTCGCGGTGGCCGCTACGGGCCCGCGCGGACTGAAGCTCGCCGCGCGGCACGGCCAGGCGTGGGTGACCACCGGCGACCCGAAGCTGTACGAGTCGGGCACCCCGGAGGAGTCGGTTCAAGCCATTCGCGGACAGGTCGCGAAGCTGACCGCCGCCTGTGAGGCCATCGGCCGGGACGCGGGCGAACTGGACAAGATCCTGCTGACCGGGTTCACCCCGGACCGCACCCACCCCCTCACGTCCGTCGACGCCTTCGTGGACTTCGCCGGCACCCACCGCGAGCTGGGGTTCACCGAGCTGGTCGTGCACTGGCCGATCCCGGACACCGCCTTCGAGGCCGACCAGAAGACCTTCGAGGCGATCGCCACGGAAGCCCTGGGCCAACTCGACTGAATCGGACACCGTCACGCCGGGAACCGGGTGGGGCACATGAGCCGGGTGCGCACTCATATGTGCGCCCCGCAGCACGCCCGTGCACGCATATGCGCGACCATGGGTCGGTGACCTCACCGACTCCCGGGCCCCGGACTCCGGCCCCCTCCGCCCTCAAGCCCCGGCTGATCGCCACCGATCTCGACGGAACGTTGCTGCACGACGACAAGACCGTTTCACCGCGTACGGTCGCCGCGCTCGCCGCCGCCGAGGAGGCCGGAATCGAGGTCTTCTTCGTGACGGGTCGTCCGGCCCGCTGGATGGACGTGGTCAGCGACCATGTGCACGGTCACGGCCTGGCGATCTGCGGAAACGGCGCAGCCGTCGTGGATCTGCACGGCGGCACGGGCCACCACCGCTTCGTCAAGATCCGCGAGCTGACGGTCCCGAGCGCGCTGGACGTCGTCCGCATTCTGCGCGACACCGCGCCCGGCACCACGTTCGCCGTCGAGCGCACCGGCGGCCTGCACCACGAGCCGGCGTACCCGCCGCTGCACATGGATCCGGGCGAGACCGTCGCCGCCGCGGAGAAGCTGCTGGCCGCGGACTTCGAGGGCGCGTCCGTCGCGGACCAGCCGGTGCTCAAGCTCCTCGCGTACCACCCGGAGCTCGGCCCCGACGAGTTCCTGACGCTGGCCCGCGCGGGGGTGGGCGACCGGGCGGCCATCACGCGGTCGAGCCCGAGCGCGCTCCTGGAGGTCAGCGGTCCCGAGGTCTCCAAGGCGAGCACGCTCGCCATGTGCTGCGCGGAGCGCGGCATCGCGCCCACCGAGGTGGTCGCCCTCGGGGACATGCCCAACGACATGGAGATGCTCGCCTGGGCGGGCACGTCCTACGCGATGGGCAACGCGCACCCCGAGGTGCTGGCCGCGGCGACCGGCCGCACGGCGACCAACAACGAGGACGGCGTGGCCCGCGTCATCGAGGACATCCTCGCCACGCACGCCCCCGTCCGGTAGCTCCACCCCGTCCACGGGCGGCTACAGCTTCACGTGGCGGTCCGCGAACCACTTCATCGGATCCACCCCGGAGCCCAGATACGGCGTGAGCCGCACCTCGAAGTGCAGGTGCGGCCCCGTCGAGTTGCCGGTGGTGCCCGACTGTCCCAGCCACTGGCCCGCGCGGAGTTTCTGCCCCTGGTCGACGGTGACCGCGGCGAGGTGCGCGTACTGCGTGCAGTAGCCGCCGGGGTGCCGGACGACGACCTCGATGCCGAAGGCGCCGCCGCAGGACACGCTCACCACACGGCCCGCGCCCGCCGACCGCACCGGCGTGCCGATGTCGACCGCGAAGTCCTGCCCGGTGTGCCGGTGCGACCAGCGCTCGCCCGCACTGTCGAAGCCCGCGGACAGCTCGTACTTCTCCACAGGGGGCACCCACGCGCGCGTGGTTGAGTTTTTCGGCTCCTTGAGGCGGACCGCGCCCCGGCACTTGCCCGCGGTGACCGACTGGTCCGCCTGCCCCTGGAGCTTCCACCGCGCCGCTTCGAGCTTCGTCTCGATGCCCTTCTTCAGGCTGACGAGCCGCGCGTTGCGCTCCTTCAGGGAGCGCCACTCGTCCGCCGCCCTGCGCTGTCCGTCCGCGAGCCTGCGCTCGGCACGCCTGCTCTTGTCCACGGCGTTGTTGAGGGCCAGGTCCGCCTGCCAGACCGCCCGTTGACCGCGCATCAACTCGTCGGGGTCCCCCGCGAGCAGCATCTGCGCCGTGATGGGGACGTCGCCACCGCTGCGGTACTGGGCGCGGGCGATCCGGCCGAGATCGTCGTGCAGCACCGAGATCTGCCGCCGCTCCCGCACGAGCAGCCGTTCCGTCTTCTCCGCCTTCGCCTGCTGCACGGAGGCGGCCCTACGGCCCGCTTCGTAGCGCTGCGTCGCCGTGGACGCCTCCTCGAAGAGGCGCGCGACGTCCGCGCTCGCCTCGGGGCCCTCCGCGCCCTGCGAGACCGTGGGCGGGCCGCCGAGGGCGATGAGGGCGCACAGCAGCGCCGGTAGGACGAGCGACGTGCCGGTGCGGCGGGGTCCATGACGCATGCATCGGATCGTTGACCGCTGCGCCCCGGGCTTCCTGCGGAGCTGGTACGGCCGAGGGAACGGATGCCCCGTACGGCGCAGGGACGTACCGCCAAACCGGGGCGGTCGACGGGTGGCCGTGCCGGCCGGCGGTCCTCAGTAGGGCGCCTGCCACACCACCGTCGTACCGGCCCCGTCGATCCCCGCCCCGTGCCAACTGGCGCCGCCGAGCGACTCGGCCCGCCGCTGGAGGTTCTTCAGGCCGCTGCGCCGCCCGCCCTCCTTGATGCCCACGCCGTCGTCCGCGACCGTCAGGCGGACGCCCTGCTGCCCGTCCGGGAGGATCACGGTGGCGTCCACGACCACGTCGATACGGGCGGCCTCCGCGTGCCGGAACGCGTTCGAGAGGGCCTCGCGCAGGGCCGCGATGAGGTTCTTGCCGGTCAGCTCGCCGACGACCGTGTCGACGGGCCCGAGGAAGCGGTACGAGGGCCGGAAGCCGAGCGGCACGGCGGCCATGTTGATCTCGCGGAGCACCTTGGTGCGCAGCCCCGACGGCGCCTCGGTGGGCTCCTGTTGGAGCGCGAAGATCGCGGTGCGGATCTCCTGGATCGTGGTGTCGAGCTCGTCGACCGCCTTGCCGACCCCGGTCTGCACCTCGGGCACCACGGAGCGGCGCTGGGCGGTCTCCAGCATCATCCCGGTGGCGAAGAGCCGCTGGATGACGAGGTCGTGCAGATCGCGCGCGATCCGGTCGCGGTCCTCCAGGACGGCGAGGCGCTCCCGGTCGCGCTGCGCCTCGGCCGTCACCAGGGCGAGCGCGGCCTGGGACGCGAACTGGGTGGCCAGGGTGCGCTCCACCTCGGTGAAGGGTCGCGCCTCACGCGCGCGGGTCATCACCAGCGTCCCCAGGACCTGCCCACCGCTCTGGAGGGGCAGCATCATGGACGGCCCGTAGTCGCGGGCGAGGCCGGTCAGCATGCGCGGGTCGGTGGCCGCGTCGTCGATGAACACGGCGTGCCCGTCGAGCAGTTCGGAGATGACCTCGCTCTCCGGCGGCACGATCACGCCGAGCGCGGCGGAGGGCTCGTCCGAGTCGACGGCGACGATCTCCATGCCGCCCTCCTTCGCGGGCAGCATCACGATGCCGGCCGCCGAGTCCGAGAGGTGCCGGGACTGCTCGGCGACCACCTGGAGCGCGTCGTCGGCGTCCCCGCCCGACAGGAGCGCGGTGGTCACCGCCACCGACCCGTCGATCCACCGCTCGCGCTGCTTGGCCGCTTCGTAGAGGCGCGCGTTGCCGATGGCGATGCCCGCCTCCGTGGCCAGCACCCGGACCATGTTCATGTCGTCGTCGTTGAACTCGCCGCCGCCGTGCTTCTCCGTGAGATAGAGGTTTCCGAAGATCTCGCCCTGTACGCGGATGGGGAGGCCGAGGAACGTGTGCATCGGCGGATGGTTCGCGGGAAAGCCGCACGAGCGCGGGTCGTCCGCGAGGTTCGCGAGGCGCACCGTGTCGGGGTCGTGGATGAGCGCGCCGAGCAGTCCCTTGTGCCCGTCGGGCAGTCGGCCGATGAGCCGCGCGGTGTCCTCGTCGACCCCGTAGTAGACGAAGTCGGAGAGGCCGTCGCCGTCCTCGGCGACGACACCGATCGCGGCGTACGTGGCGTCGGTCAGCTCGGCTGCCGTCTCGCAGATCCGGTCCAGCGTGGAGTGCAGTTCGAGGCCGGTGCCCACGGAGCGCATCGCTTCCAGGAGCTGCGGCAGCCGCGCGGTCAGTTCCGCCGACAGGCCGTGCAGGCTCCGGGTCGCCTCGGTCGCCGCCTCCAGGGAAGCCGTGGCGGGCTCGGCGGGGGGACGGGCGCCGGGGTCCGTGGGTGCTGCCATGCGTCGAGCCTAATTAGTACTAATTAGGGACGAAAGTCGGGATCCGGGCCGACGAGGGAGGCCGGGCCCGGCGCCTCGCCCCGCCACGCCGGTCCTTCAGCTCTCCGAGCCGGCCAGTGCCTCCGCCGCGCCTTCCCGTCGCCGCAGCTCCCGCAGCGGCCCGTCGACGGCCGCCAGCTCGGCGTACGGGCCGTGCTGGGCGATCCGGCCGCCGTCGAGCACGAGCACCTCGTCCACGGCCTCGAGACCGGCGAGCCGGTGCGTGATCAGCACCGTCGTCCGCCCCCGCGTGGCGTCCAGCAGGTCCGCGGTGAGCGCGTCCGCCGTCTCCAGGTCGAGGTGTTCGGCGGGCTCGTCGAGGACGAGGACGGGGAAGTCGGCGAGGAGCGCGCGGGCGAGCGCGAGCCGCTGCCGCTGGCCGCCCGACAGCCGCGCGGCGTGCTCGCCCACCAGAGTGTCGAGCCCGTCCGGCAGCGCCTGCGCCCACTCCCGAAGACGTACGCGGCCGAGCACCGCCCACAGTTCGTCCTCGGTGGCGTCCTTCTTGGCGAGCAGCAGGTTCTCGCGGAGGCTGCTGTCGAAGAGGTGCGCGTCCTGGGCGCACAGCCCGACCATCCGCCGGACCGCGTCGCCGTCGAGGGCCGCCGCGTCGACACCGCCGAGGGTGTACGTCCCGGCGTCCGCGTCGAGGAAGCGCAGCAGCACCTGGGCGAGGGTCGTCTTGCCGGATCCCGAAGGGCCGACGACGGCGACGCGGCGGCCGCGCTCCAGCGTCAGGTCGACGCCCGAGAGCGCGTCCCGCTCCTGGCCCTCGTGGCGGGCGGTGAGGCCGCGTACGACGAGCGGGAAGGGGTCCTGCGGCGCCTGTGCGGGCCGCTCGGGCTCCCGTACGGGTTCCGGCGCGTCCAGGACCTCGTAGACCCGCTCGGCGCTCTTGTGGACGCGCTGGCGGTGCTGCACGGCGAGCGGCAGGCCGAGCACCGCCTCGAACGCGGCGAGCGGCGTCAGGACGACGACCGCGAGCGACACCCCGTGGAGCTGCCCCGTGCGCACGCCCTGGATGCCGACGAGCGCGGCGGCCGCCACGGTGAGGCCGGTGATCAGTGCGGTGAGCCCGTCGCCGAGCGCGGTCGCACTGGCGGCGCGCGAGGCGATCCGCGTCAGCACGGAGTCGGCCTCCGACGCCTCCTTCGTACGGCGCGGCAGCGCGCCCGCGACCGTCAGTTCCGCGGTGCCGGTGAGCAGTTCGGCGGCCTTCGTGGCGAGCACCCCGCGCGCGGGGGCCAGCCTGCGCTCGGCGCGCCGGGACACAGCGCCGGACAGCAGCGGCACCCCGACCCCGGCGAGCAGCAGCCCCATGGCGAGCACGGCGCCCGCGGCGGGCAGCAGCCACGCCGTGAACGCCACGGAACCCACGCCCACGAGCGCGGCGACCGACGCGGGCAGCAGCCAGCGCAGCCAGTAGTCCTGCAGCGCGTCCACATCGGCGACGAGCCGGGAGAGCAGGTCGCCGCGCCGTGTCGTGCGCAGCCCCGTGGGGGCGAGCCGCTCCAGGCGCCGGTACACGGCGACCCTGGTGTCGGCCAGCATCCGCAGCACGGCGTCGTGCGACACGAGCCGCTCCATGTACCGGAAGACGGCTCGCCCGATGCCGAATGCGCGCGTGGCCGTCACCGCGACCATCAGGTAGAGCACCGGCGGCATCTGAGAGGCCCGCGAGATCAGCCACCCGGACGTCGCCATCAGGCCGACCGCGCTGCCGAGCGCGAGCGCACCGAGCAGCAGGGCGAGCGCGAGCCGCGAGCGGCGCGGCCTGGCGGCGGCCCGCAGCCGTGTCAGCACATGGCGCCGGGCCACCGGCGCGTCGTCCCGCCCCTCTGCGGAAGCGGCTCCGACGGCATCGGCGAGGGCCTGCCCGGACGGGCTCCCCTGGACGGCGCCCCGCGCCTGCGCCGGCACCGCGCCGGGCGCCTCGATCCGGACGACCCGGTCCGCGACGGCCAGGAGCGCGGGCCGGTGCACGACGAGGAGCACGGTCCGCCCCACGGCGAGCCTGCGCACCGCGTCGACGATGCCCGCCTCGGTCTCGCCGTCGAGCGCGGCCGTGGGCTCGTCGAGCAGGACGACGGGCCGGTCCGCGAGGAACGCCCGCGCGAGCGCGAGCCGCTGGCGCTGTCCTGCGGAGAGCCCGGCGCCGTCCTCCCCGAGCACGGTCGCCGTGCCCTCGGGCAGCGCCTCGACGAACTCCAGGGCCCCGGCCTCCCGCAGCGCGGCGAGCACCGCGGCATCGTCCGCGTCCGGCCGCGCGAGCCGTACGTTGTCGGCGATCGACCCGGCGTAGAGCTGCGGCCGCTGCGGAACCCACGCCACGCGCGCGTGCCACGCGTCGCGCGACACCTCGGCCAGATCGGTGCCGCCGACGGACACCCGACCGGCACTGGGGCGTACGAACCCCAACAGGGCGCTGATCAGCGTCGACTTGCCCGCACCGCTCGGTCCCACGAGGGCCACGGTCTCGCCCTCGGCGACCTCGAACGAGACGTGGGAGACAGCCTCAGACGGCCGCCCTTCGTAGCGGACGGAAACACCTTCGAACCCGATGCCGCCGGCCTCCGGAACGCCCTGCTCACCGGACTCCGGCAGCGGCGTCTCCAGGACCGCGAAGATCTCCTCGGCCGCGGCGAGCCCCTCGGCCGCCGCGTGGTACTGGGCGCCCACCTGCCGCAGCGGCAGATACGCCTCGGGCGCGAGCACCAGGATCACGAGCCCGATGTACAGGTCCATCTCGCCGTGCACGAGCCGCATGCCGATGGTCACGGCGACGAGCGCGACCGACAGCGTGGCCAGCAACTCCAGCGCGAACGACGAGAGGAAGGCGATCCGCAGGGTGCGCATCGTCGCCCTGCGGTACTCGCCGGTGATCTTTCGGATGGACTCGGCCTGCGCCTTGGCGCGGCCGAACACCTTCAGGGTGGGCAGGCCCGCGACGACGTCCAGGAAGTGGCCGGACAGCCGGGAGAGCAGCCGCCACTGGCGGTCCATCCGGGACTGGGTCGCCCAGCCGATCAGCATCATGAAGACCGGGATGAGGGGCAGTGTGCCGACGATGATCGCCGCCGACACCCAGTCCTCGGTGACGACGCGGGCGAGCACCGCCACCGGGACCACCACCGCGAGCCCCAACTGCGGCAGGTAGCGGGAGAAGTAGTCGTCGAGGGCGTCCACACCGCGCGTCGCCAGCGCCACAAGGGACCCGGTGCGCTGCCCGCTCAACCAGCCGGGCCCGAGCCGCGAGGCCCGCTCCAGCAAGCGGGTGCGCAGCTCCGACTTGACCGCCGCGCTCGCCCGGTGCGCGGCCAGCTCGGTCAGCCAGGACACGAGCCCGCGTCCGGCTGCCACCGCCAGCAACAGCAGCAGCGGTGTGCGCAGTTCGGTCACGCCGAGACCGTGCTGGAACGCGCCCACCACGATCTCGGCGATCAGCATCGCCTGCGCGATGACCAGGCCCGCCCCGACGGCGCCCAGGGCCACCACCGCGATGAGGAAGGAGCGGGAGGCCCGGCCGTACCGGAACAGGCGCTGGTCGATCGGTTTCACGTGAAACACACCCTCACGTAGAAGAACGCAGGCGGGTCGAGGGCGCTCAGTGCGCCTCGGCGGGAATGTGGTTCGTGCCGAGCCGCTTGCGGAACACCCAGTAGGTCCAGCCCTGGTAGAGCAGGACCAGCGGCGTCATGATGCCCGCGACCCAGGTCATCACCTTCAGCGTGTACGGACCCGAGGCCGTGTTGTCGATCGTCAGGTTCCACGCCTCGTTGAGCGAGGACGGCATGACGTTCGGCGCCAGGGAGAGGAAGATCGCCGCCACGACGGCCGCGATCGCGACCCCGTTGAAGGCGAACGCCCAGCCCTCGCGGCCCTTGGCGTTCATCGCGAGCGTACCGAGCAGCCCGACGACCGCCACGGCGAACGCCACCGCGGTCCACGTCGTGCCGCGCTCGGCCTGGATCCAGGCGAGGAAGCCGCCGCCCAGGAGCACGGTGGCCACGCCCGCCTTCGTCGCGAGCGCACGCGCCCGCACCCGGATGTCGCCCTCCGTCTTCAGCGCGGTGAACACCGCACCGTGCAGCGTGCAGACGGCGGTGAAGGCAAGCCCGCCGAGCAGACCCCACCAGGTCAGCAGGTCGCCGAACGAGCCGGCGAAGTCCTGCTGGGAGTTGATCGGCACACCGTGCACCATGTCGGCGAACATCACGCCCCACAGGAACGGCAGCAGCAGCGAGCTGACGAAGAGCACCAGCTCCCAGTTGCGCTGCCAGCTCTCCTCCGGCCGCTTGTGCCGGTACTCGAAGGACAGCACGCGCACGATCAACAGCAGCAGCGCGAGCACGAGCAGCAGGTAGAAGGCGCTGAAGAACGTCGCGTACCAGACGGGGAACGCGGCGAACATCGCTCCGGCCGCGGTGAGCAGCCAGACCTCGTTGCCGTCCCAGACCGGCCCGATGATGTTGATCAGCACGCGGCGCTCGGTCCGGTCGCGCGCGAGCAGCCGCGTCAGGATGCCCACCCCGAAGTCGAAGCCTTCGAGGAAGAAGTAGCCGGTCCACAGAACGGCGATCAGAAGGAACCAGAATTCGTTGAGACCCATGGCGCTTCTCCTCTCAGTACGCGAAGGTCATTGGCTTGTCGGCGTCGTCGTTGTCGTCGGAGTCGTCCCCCGACGGACCACGCAGCTTCGGATCCTTGGTCGGCGGCTCCTCGTCCGTGTCGGGACCCTTGACGGCGTACTTCTTCATCAGCCGGACGTTGATCCAGAACAGCACCGCGTACAGCAGGGTCAGCGCGGTCAGCGAGATCGCCATCTCGGTCTGGCTGACGCCGGGGGAGACCGCGTCCTTGGTCTTGAACAGTCCGAAGACGACCCAGGGCTGACGGCCCATCTCGGTGAAGATCCAGCCGATGGAGTTGGCGATGAAGGGGAAGATCAGCGAGGCCATGCCGACCCGCCAGCCCCACTTCGTGACGGTCGGGCCGAGCTCCTTCTTGTTGGTGAGCATCAGCTTGGGGATCTCGTCCTCACCCCGTCGGTGCTCGGGCAACAGCCATCGCTTCTTGCGCGTCAGCCAGAACCCGGCACCCGCGGCCACGGCCGCGGTGAGCCCGATGCCGATCATCAGGCGGAAGCCCCAGAAGGTGACGAAGATGTTGGGCACGTACTCGTCGGGCTGGCCGCCGTACTTCTCGGCCTCGGCCTTGGCGGTCTCCTCGATGCCCGGCACGCAGCTGTGGAAGTTGCTGTCGGCCAGGAAGGACAGCAGGCCCGGAAGCTCGATCTCGACGGAGTTGTGGCCCTTGGTCACGTCACCGACCGCGAAGATCGAGAACGGCGCGGGGCATTCGGTGCTCCACAGGGCCTCGGCCGCCGCCATCTTCATCGGCTGCTGCTTGAACATCACCTTGGCCAGCTGGTCACCGGAGAGGGCGACCAGGACGCCCGCGATCATCGTGGTGACCAGGCCGATCCGGAGCGAGCTGCGCAGCGTGATGGTCCGCTTGCGGTCGACCTGCTCGCCGGCGTCCTTCTGCTTCTTGATCTTCCAGAGCAGGAAGCTGGCGATGCCGATCATGAAGGCTCCGCCGGTCAGGAAGGCGGAGGAGACGGTGTGCGCGAACTGGACGACCGCGGTGTTCTGGAAGAGGACGTGCCCGATGTCGTTGAGGCGGGCCACCCCGGTCTTCTTGTCCATCTCGTAGCCGACCGGGTGCTGCATCCAGGAGTTGGCCGCCAGGATGAAGTAGGCCGAGGCCAGCGTGCCGATGGACACCATCCACATACAGGCGCAGTGGATCTTCTTCGGCAGCTTGTCCCAGCCGAAGATCCACAGCCCGATGAAGGTGGACTCGAAGAAGAAGGCGATCAGCGCCTCCATCGCGAGCGGGGCACCGAAGACGTCACCGACGAACTTCGAGTAGTCGGACCAGTTCATGCCGAACTGGAACTCCTGCACGAGACCGGTCGCCACACCGATCGCGATGTTGATCAGGAAGAGCTTTCCCCAGAACTTCGTGGCGTGGAAGTACTTCTCCTTGCCCGTGCGTACCCATGCCGTCTCCAGTCCCGCCGTGAGCGCGGCGAGGCTGATCGTCAGCGGGACGAACAGGAAGTGGTAGACGGTGGTGATGCCGAACTGCCATCGCGCCAGGGTCTCCGGCGCGAGGGCGACCGTTGTCGGGTCCACTGCGTCTTCTCCTTACTTCGCCGTGGTCACAGCGGCAGTTTGCCCCTTTAATCCCACAAATCCTGGGAGGAACCAGGACACGCTTGTGAACGCGTTCACATTCACAAGCATTATGTCGTACTGGTTGTCGGCATACGAGAGGGGGGTCCCCCTAACTTTGGGAGACCCCCCTGTGGCTACGGTGCGCGGCCCGCGCCGGGCGGGCTACAGCTCCTTGCGGAACTCCGCGGCCGTCTGCAGGAAGATGTCATTGGCCTCGGTCTCCGCGATCGTGGTGCGCACACCCTCGCCCGCGAACGGCCGTACGACCACGCCGGCCCGCTCACAGGCCGCCGCGAACTCCGTCGTCTTCTCCCCCAGGCGCAGCCACACGAAGTTGGCCTGCGTCTCGGGCACCGTCCAGCCCTGCGCCCGCAGCCCCTCGACGACCCGCGTGCGCTCGGCCACCAGCGAGCCGACCCGGCCGAGCAGCTCGTCCTCCGCACGCAGCGAGGCGACCGCCGCGTCCTGCGCGAGCTGGCTCACGCCGAAGGGGACCGCCGTCTTGCGCAGCGCCGCGGCGACCGGCTCGTGCGCGATGGCGAAGCCCACGCGGAGCCCCGCGAGCCCGTACGCCTTGGAGAAGGTCCGCAGCACCGCCACGTTCGGCCGGTCCCGGTAGATCTCGACGCCGTCCGGCACCTCGGTGTCCCGGATGAACTCGCGGTACGCCTCGTCGAGGACCACCAGGACGTCGGAGGGCACCCGGTCGAGGAACCGTTCCAGCTCGGCCCGGCGGATGGCGTTGCCCGTGGGGTTGTTGGGGTTGCAGACGAAGATCAGGCGCGTGCGGTCGGTGATCGCGTCGATCATGGCGTCGAGGTCGTGGTCCTCGCCCGGCGTGAGCGGCACCTGCACCGACTTCGCGCCGCTGATCTGCGTGATGATCGGGTACGCCTCGAAGGACCGCCACGCGTAGATGACCTCGTCGCCCGGCCCCGAGGTCGCCTGGAGCAGCTGCTGCGCGACGCCGACCGAGCCGGTCCCGGTGGCCAGGTGGCTCACCGACACGCCGAAGCGCTCGGACAGCTCGTTCATCAGGCCGGTGCAGGCCATGTCCGGGTAGCGGTTGAAGGACCCGGCGGCCGCGATCGCCTGCTCCATCACTCCGGGCAGCGGGGGATACGGGTTCTCGTTGGAGGACAGCTTGTACGCCACCGGCCCCCCGGCGGCGGCCGGCTTGCCGGGCTTGTAGGCAGGGATCCCCGCCAGCTCCGCACGCAGCTTCGGGTTGATCTCGCTCACCGCAGTCCTCCTTGTGGGCCGTTCCAATACTGCTCACCTTAAGAGGATTCGTCGCGCTCCCCAATGGCCCGGGTATCCGGACCCTCCCCAAGGCGTACGGAGAGGGGGGAGCGCCCCCGACCCTGGCGCGCGCCGGTGGCTCGCGCCGTGGCGCGCATCACCCGTGAAGGTGAGTTGAGACCTACTCGATACATCGCCGAGGTGGCAGGCCCATGCGTGGCAACAAGGGATGTGCCATAGTCAAAACCGGCAACTACCATGTGTTTTAAGGTTGGTGATGGGTCATCACCTTGCAGAAACGTGCCTGTCAACGCCTGCATATGCGCCCCCACCATGCAGCCGAATGAGCCCTACTATCGGCTCGCCATGACAGCAGCAGGGAAGCACCAGGTGAGCCGGGCAGAGACGACCCGCAGGGGCACCCGGCCGGGCCGGGCAGGCATCAGAGACGTTGCCGCAGCCGCCGGGGTCTCGATCACGACTGTGTCCGATGCGCTCAACGGTAAGGGCCGGCTCCCGGACGCCACCCGACGCCACGTCCGCGAGGTCGCCGACCGGTTGGGCTATCGCCCCTCCGCGGCCGCTCGCACGCTCCGTACCGGGAAATCGGGCCTCATCGGCCTGACCGTGACGACGTACGGGGATGAACCTTTCACCTTCACAGAATTCGCGTACTTCGCCGAGATGGCCCGAGCCGCCACCTCCGCCGCGCTCGCCCGCGGGTACGCACTCGTCATCCTGCCCGCCACCTCACGCCACGACGTGTGGTCGAACGTCGCGCTCGACGGCACCGTCGTGATCGACCCCTCCGACCATGATCCGGTCGTCACCGAGCTGGTCCGCCAGGGCCTGCCCGTCGTCTCGGACGGACGTCCCGCGGGCACCCTGCCCGTGACCGCCTGGGTCGACAACGACCACGAGGCCGCCGTGCTCGGCATCCTCGACCACCTCGCCGAGTCCGGCGCCCGCCGCATCGGACTGCTCACCGGCACCACCACCGACACGTACACCCACCTCTCCACCTCCGCGTATCTGCGCTGGTGCAAGCGGATCGGGCAGGAACCGGTCTACGAGTCGTACCCCGCGCACGATCCCTGCGCGGGGGCCGTCGCCGCCGACCGGCTGCTCGCCCGGCCCGACCGCCCCGACGCGGTCTACGGCCTCTTCGATCCCAACGGCACCGATCTGCTCGCCGCGGCCCGCCGCTACGGGCTGCGCGTCCCGGAAGACCTGCTGCTGGTGTGCTGCAGCGAGTCGAGTGTCTACGCGAACACGGAACCGCCCATCACGACCCTCTCGCTCAAACCGCGGCGGATCGGGACGTCCGTCGTGCAGCTCCTCATCGACGCCATCGAAGGGGTCGATTCCGACCAACCGGTCGAGCAGGTGATGCCGACCGAGCTCATCGTGCGGACCTCGTCCCAGCGGCGTCCGCACCGCACCACGGTCAGCCCGCCCCGTTCCTCGGGGCAGGGCTGACCGCCCCCCGCCCACCTTTCGGCGACTCCACCCCAGAGAAAAGTCCACACCAATTCGGGAGAAATGCACGGCGATCAGCCGCCCGTCACCGATTCACCACCCCTGGTGCATCACACAGCGCGAGCCGCATTCCTATGATGGGCGCACGACACCGCGGGCCGCTGCGACCAGGCAGTCCGATACGGTGCACAAGCGGCGCAATGGTGGTGGAGGGGTCGATGACTCAGGGGGCCGGTCTGGGACCCGCAGCGCGCACGGAGACGCTGCGCGACTTCCGTGTTCCCGCGTACGTCCATGACGTACCGGCGAACGTACAGCCGACGGACCCGGACAACCCCGCCCCCGGCGCCGAGAGTCCCGAGGCGTATCCCGACGGGTACACGCCCACCGAGCGCGATCTGCCCGTCATCGCCCGGGGCGACACCGTCCAGCTCGAGACGCCGCAGCCCGCGCCCGCGGGGGACGAGGGCCCCGGCCCGCTGTTCGTCGTCGGCGACGTGCACGGCTACCTCGACGAGCTGCTCGCCGCGCTCCGCGAGAAGGGCCTGATCGACGCCGAGGGGAACTGGGCGGCGGGCACCGCGCGCCTGTGGTTCCTCGGCGACTTCACCGACCGCGGGCCCGACGGGATCGGCGTCATCGACCTCGTGATGCGGCTGTCCGCCGAGGCGGCGGCCGCGGGCGGCTACTGCAAGGCGCTCATGGGCAACCACGAGCTGCTGCTGCTCGGCGCGAAGCGGTTCGGCGACACGCCCGTCAACTCCGGCGCCGGCACCGCCACCTTCCAGGCGGCCTGGCTGCTCAACGGCGGGCAGAAGGCCGACATGGACCGCCTCCAGGACGTGCATCTGCAGTGGATGTCCCGGCTCGACGCGATCGAGATCGAGGACGACCACCTGCTCACGCACTCGGACACCACGTCGTACCTCGACTACGGCGACTCCATCGAGGCCGTCAACGACACGGTGCGCGAGACGCTCACGCGCAATGACGCGGACGAGTGCTGGGACCTGTTCCGCAAGTTCACCAAGCGGTTCGCGTTCAAGGACGAGGAGTCCGGGCCCGACGCGGTACGACAGCTCCTCGACACCTACGGCGGTTCGCGCATCGTGCACGGCCACAGCCCGATCCCGTATCTGCTCGGCGAGGTCGGTGGCGAGGACGGGGACAGCGAGGACAGCAGGCCCCCCGTCGAGGGCCCGCATGTATACGCCAACGGGCTGGCGATCGCCATGGACGGCGGCGTGACGATGGCTGGAAAGCTACTCGTCCAGCAACTGCCCATCGGCGCCTGATCGTTCGCCGGTCTGCCGCAAAACCGGAGGAACCGACTGGCCGCCGGGCCAATTTCCGGAAACCCCCTGTCACGGCGTGCCGTGACAGCTCTACCATCGGCTTATCCGTAGCAGGCTCCCCTCCGTTTCTGCCCGACGGCCCGTACCCATGCGGGCCACCAAGCCCTACGGAGCATCGGGGGATGCACATGAACAGCGCTCCGCATCTGCTGAACGAGGACCGCCCCGAGTTCGAGCGGCTCCTCGATGAGGCGCTGCGTACCGCCCATAATCGTCCTGAACTCGCCGCAGTGGGCCAGCGGCTCAACCCCGAACAACTGCGCACGATGGCGCTGGGCGCCGCCGCTCTGATCAACACCGCGGCCGGCGAGGAATACCAGCGCTACGTCAAGGTCCGCGAGGAACTGCGCTCCACGCCGCGGCTCCTGCGTCCACTACGCGAAGGAGGCAACTCCAGCAGCGGAGAGAGCACGGGGCCGGGTGTCGCCGCGGTCGCCGTGGTGCTCGCTCCGGTTCTCGCCGGGACCGCCGCCGCGATCTTCCTGATCGTCGGCTACGTCCTGCGCATGCTCAACCCCGTACCCGGCTTCGCCGGAACCCTGCTCACCTTCGGCTGGGTCTTCGGCGCGATCACCGCGGCGAGCATGCTCGTCGCGGCCATCTGCCTGCTGCTCGCCGCATTGCGCAACGGGTCGACGTCGCTCCAGGCGAGCGCACACGGCGAGGCAAATGAGGATGTGAAGCAGGCCAGGGAAGCCTGGCACGCCGCGCTCCTGGACCGGGGCATCCTGCCGTTCCTGCGGGACGCCCTGGCGGATCCCTCGGCGGGCGGCGGCTCGCCCCTCGGGGGGCGCGGCGGCTCCGCCGGGCGCATGCCCCATCTCGGCTACAACAGGCCGGGTTTCAGCAGCCCCGACGGCGGTGGCACGGCCACGGGCCAGCGCGCCGGCTATTCGAGCCCGGACTTCTCCAGCCCGGACTTCGGCGGCCCGGAGCATCAGCCGGACTGACCCTCCGGTGGCCACCGGCCAGGTGACCGGCGGGGCCCCTCGCACACGCGAGGGGCCCCGCTGGCGTGCCGTCAGTCGGCGATCGGCAGATACACGCGGTTGCCCGCCCGCGCGAACTCCTTCGACTTCTCCTCCATGCCCGCCTCGATCTCCGAGGAGGTGGTGCCGTGTTCGCGCCGGATGTCCTGCGAGATCTTCATCGAACTGAGCATTATTAGACCCCACACATGCGCTACGGTCGTCCCAGCAGCCCGTCCGACGGACCGAGGGGGACCCCGTGGGCAAGCGCGAAGAGGTCATCAGCAAGCTGCGAGGCGTACCCGAGGGACTACCGTCCGTCGAGGAAATCCGCGCCATGGTGGCCGCCAACCCCAATATGAAGTGCGTCGTCTGCTACGCGCGGATCTCGTTCGACGGCCGGGTGAAGGACGCCCACGGCATCGAGGACCAGCACCGCGACATGACCAACGACGCGGAGAAGCTCGGGTGGCTGGTCATCTACCGGTACACCGACAACGACAAGAGTGCGAGCAAGGAGACCGTCGTACGCGACGACTTCGAGCAGTTACTCAACGATCTGGCGGTCGGGACTACACCCGAGGGCTACCCGATCCACGGCGTCATGGCGATCAACGATGACCGCCTGTACCGACGGCCTAGCGACTGGGAGCGCTACCTCAAGGCATTCACGTCGCACGAAGACCGCGTGTACCACGACTCGAACGGCGTGCAGGATCTGTACGCCGAAGGATTCGAGATCAAGGGATTGGTGGGCGTGGCCATGTCGCTGAGCGAGACGAGGAAGAAGCAGCGACGCAGCCGGAACAGCCACCGCAGCCGGGCCGTTCGTGGGCAAGCAGTGGCCGCGTGGCGCCCGTTCGGCTGGGAGGACGACAAGACCACGCTGCGCACCACAGAGGCCGACGCGATCCGCAAGGCTGTGGAAGACGTGATCGCGGGTGCGTCGATCGCTGAGATCACACGTCGGTGGAAGGAAGCCGGCTTCATCACGAGTCGCGGCAATCCCTTCCAGTACATGACGGTCAAGCAGGTCCTGATGAACGCGCGGCTGTGCGGCTACCGCGAGATCAAGGGCGAGCTTGTACGGGACGGCGACGACCAGCCGATCGTGGGCGAGTGGGATTCGATCGTCACGCCCAAGCAGTGGTACGCCGTCACAGCCAAGATCAGGGAGCGCGGTCGCGGTACCGGCACACCGCGCGGCGGGATGGTCCACAAGTACCTGCTGACCGGCGTTCTGCGGTGCGGCAACGTGCTGGAGAACGGCACGGTCTGCAACACCAAGATGACCGGGGTCAAGGCGAACGACTGGCTGACGTACAAGCACGGCTATCTGTGCAAGAAGACCGTCGACGGCGGGTGCAACAAGACCTACAAGCGTGGCGACAAGACGGACGCTCTCATCGAGCAACTGGTCATTGCCAAGCTGGAGCAGCAGGCCGCCAGCAAGGCTCAGGACGTACCCGACTGGGACAAAGCCGATGCCCTGGAACGCGCCGTCAAAAGCCGCAACGAGCTGGAGCGTCGTTGGCACGACGACGCGGACACCGACATCGACGACGAGACGTTTTTCCGCAATCTCCCCGTGCTGGAGCGACGGATCAAGGATCTCCGCACGGACCAGGCCAAGCACGAGGCGCTGAAGGCCGAGGCGGAATCGGCTCAGGAGGACATCGCGAGGACGTGGGACTCGAAGACTCTCACGCAGAAGCGCGAGGCGATCCAGAAGGTTCTGAGCGCGGTCGTCGCTGTGCCCGGCGGCAAGGGCAACAGGGCGTTCGACCCCGATCTGCTCAAGCCTGTGTGGCGGACCTCCGAGTGAGTTGAAGTCCGAGGATCTCCCCCAGGCTCCGAAGTTGATCGTCGGAGAGCGGGGGAGATTCTCGTATGTGGCGGTCGATCCAAGCACGAACGGCAGCCTCTTCGCGTGCTGCTTGAGTGGTCTCTCTGCCAGGTGCGTTCAGTCGGCACCACCGCCTGAGTCGCGGAGCGCTTCGCGGGCGAGAGCGCGGCTGTGGGCCAAGTCGTCTGCGACACCAGCGGCAATGAGTGCAGCGCCCGGAGTGTGCCCAGAGCCGATGTAGCGCCAGTTCGACTCAGTGATCGTGTCGGGTACGTCGTCGTGGTCGATGCCGACGTGCTTGGCGCGGTCCGCGCGGAGTGCGGCGTAAGTGGTCGAGTAGGCGCGGGACTTGGTGAGGATGTGGCCGCGGTAGCCGAGGGTATGGGCCCAGGCCCGCAGGTGGAGCGGTTCGTACTCAGGCAGGCCGCCCAGGCGCCAGCAGGTGTGCATGAGCGTGTGGACGTGCGCAGAGACTCGCGCCGTGTCGATCTCTTCGCAAGCGGTGAACCTGTGGTCCGCGCCGGCGCCTGTCTCGCTGGCTCCCTTCGTCACGTACTTCGCGACGTAGGCGGCAACAGCGTCGTCGTCAAGGGCGTCACCGTCGGCGCGCGCTGTCAGGGTCCGGACGTCGAGTTGGACGCCCCAGCGGAGAGTCAGTTCACCGACAGCGCTGGAGTACGGAACGTAGACCGCGACGCGTTCAGCAGAGGTTCGGACGGCATCAGCGAGCAGGGCCGCTGTGCTCCAGGACGGGGGCGCGTCCTCCGGTCCCGCCGGGCCGTCGAGGCGCACGACGGGTCCTGCCACTCCTGGACGCCAGCTACAGCGAGCGCGTCGGCAACGAGCTCTTCAGCGCCGCATCGGAGGTCTCCCAGCTCCTCGCGTGGACCGCGTACGACTCGGGAAACCACCGTCTCGCCCACAAGTACCTGACATCGACGCTGCGCCTGTCGCAGGTCATCAACGACCGCATGTTCGGCGCCCGCATCCTCGGCAACCTCAGCCACCAGGCGAACTACCTCGGCAATCATGCGCAGGCGATCCAGCTCTCCCGTGCCGCCGTCGAGGGCGCGAAGGGCCGGGCAACGCCACGCGCCATGGCCCTGAACTCCGCAATGGAGGCCCGCGCACTCGCCAACGCGGGTGACCCCATCGGCGCCGGCCGAGCCATGAACGAGGCAGAACGCCACTTCGAACGCGCCGACACCGGCGAGGACCCGGCATGGCTGAGCTACTTCGACTCAGCAGAACTCATGGGCGAGCTGTGTCACTGCTTCCGCGATCTGAGGATGCGGCGCGAGTCGGTCGAGGCCGCACAGAAGGCGGTCGACGGTACCGACCCCAGGTACGCCCGCACCCTCGGCTTCTGTCGCATGGTGCTCGCTCAAAGCCACCTCTTGAACGCCGAGTTGGAGGCTGCCGTCACGACCGCCAGCTTGGCCGTGGACGGCGGCGACACGCTCCAGTCATCCCGTTTCCAGCGCTATGTGACCGACTTCCAGACGGAGGTCACCGCCCTACACGCCGGGAACCCAACCGTGACCGCCTTCAACGATCGAGTACGGGAGGCCATGGCACGACTGGAGGAGGACGATTAGCCCCTCACCATGGACGCCAGTCCCGCGGCCCACGTCGTTTCGCAGCCCGGCAATGCGTCGCCGGTACTCGGCCGCAGTCTTCTCGTCCTCCTGCACGTTCTGCATGAGCCACGTCGTCATGCCGAACTCTTGGAGCCGGCGCAGGATGTCGTACCCGCCCCAGTCGTACAGGTCCCGCCCGTACGCGGCGACGAAGTCGGCGTACTGCTCATCGGTCTGCCACCCAAGGCTGTGGTGCTCCGTAGCGGTCACCATCAAGTCCCACTCGGGGTGATCGAAGCAGAAAGCTTCGAAGTCGATCAGGATGACTTGCCCCTGGTCGTCCACCATGAGGTTCTGCACGTGAGCATCACCGTGGACCGGCCCCTTGGCAGTCCCGAACTTCAACTCCGCGTACTGATCCTTGAGTTCGTGCCAGCGCTTACGCAAGAACGCCTTGTCGTCTTCCGACACCACGGCACGGTTCAGCCTCAGCTCCTGCTTGTCGAAGGGATTGAACGACGGCAGCTCAAGCCCCTTCGGCACGGTCAGGGCATGCAGGTCACGCAGTACGCCACCCAACTCCCCGTACGTTGCCTTGCGGTCTCCTTCCACGATCAAACGCCAGAAGGTCACCGGGTGACCGTCGACGAGGAGCGGCTGCTCCAGCCCGTCAACAAGCCGCGCAGCCGGGAAGCCCTCACCGGCCAGCCACCGCGAGACGCCCACTTCCACCTGCGCCCGAGGCAGCCACTCCTCACCGCGGGCCACCCGCACAATCACCGGTGCGGACGCCAGTCGGAACAGCGCATTCTCCCCGAACCGGATCAGCTCCGCGCCTCTGTCATCGAGCCCCGCAGCCCGGCACGCGGCAACCATCACCCGCATCGCCCCAGCCGACGTGAACCCCGCTTCCGAACCCCGAGCAGCGTCAACCGCCATGCCCGAACCAGCTCCCCTAGTCGCGCGCGATCAACCGGCGCACGTCTGCGGGTGACCAACCCGACGCCGCCGGACACGACTTGACCGTACCTAGAGAGAGCTCCCCAGCACGAGGCCGCCTACTGCCCCTCTTGCAGTCCCCAGACCTCGACTTCTCTCTGCCCTGGAATCTCTTGCTCGTGAATCTCTTCACGAAGGTGAGATTCAACCATTGTTACGGCCTCATTCATGAGTTCACTGGATCGCGAAAATAGATCCCAGGCATGCTCCGCACGCGCCGCGAGATCACTGGGCACGACGGGAACCCTAATACTCTCAACATCCCACGGATTGAGATGGTCGATTACCGACCCAAAGGACAGCGCATTGATTTGCACCCTGGTTTGTCGTGCCGCAATCGCCAGCCACACAGCACCCGGTGAAATTCCCTCGCGCGGGACAAGCCTCATTACATCGTTGCTAGCAAGCCAACCGCTTCGATCACGGGTTACAAGCGCTGCGGAACCTTGCCGTCCTTCCGATCGCCCAACTGCACCAAAGATGGTCATGCCTTGGCGAAGCTCATACTCAGAAGCTTCCTTGAAAGACCTATCTGCTACCCGCCTCAGGTTTACCGGATCCTGCTGCAGCAGTTGACGCCCCGAAAGGATCGGCCTGCCATTATCCCCATCTACGTAGTAACGCTTATACCTCACCGGAAGAATCGCCTCGGCAATATCACCGAGAAGCACCGATTCTCCTGCATCGGCAGCATTCCTAGCACTCTCGACTACAGGATGGTGGAAAGCAGAATCCAAGCGACCGCCGAGCTTTTGCGAATCACGCGACCAACAAATAAAACTTTTTCCCTCTGGTTCTTCAACAGGGAATCGAGCGTCGATCTCCGCATACAACGCGATCATACTGCGCCGCGCATCGTTGGCCGCATTAACGCTCGCTTCAGCTAGATCACTAGCCTTCTTACGCCAACGATCGCTAATCAGAGCAATCGGCACATCTGATACATCTCCCGTAGTGATGTGATCAATGACCGATCCGCTCTTCCCTCGACGAATTAGCGCCTGCCCCGTCGGAGTCTTCAAATACGCCAGTACATAGAATCGCGTCCGAACATCTTCGACATTGATGCGAATCATGTCGTGACTGAGAGCAAACCCTGCGATGCAGCTGTCAGCATATGCGACAGGGCCAAGATTTCGACCAGAGCATGTCTGAAGAATTGTGCCTTCTGGCGGAATCAGTCGTGCCACATCACTGTTCCGCTCACGCGAAAGTCGATCTTTCGGAACGGGGATAAAGTCGAAGGCATCGTAGGGCCTGAGGTATGGGACACCATCCTCTGCCGGCGCAGCATAGTTACGAGCAAAGCGCGACGGGTCCCACACCGAAGCAAGCTCCCCGAGCGGAACCACTTGCATCCCACTCGCTTCAAGCAAGGCTACTTTCTCTCCAGCAGCAACCCCCGGCGAGGTGAAGAAGTGGGCGTCCAACCGGTCATGAGAAAGGGCCGATCGAGACCGAACGTTCGTGATCTTCATCGCTGCTCACTCAACCAAGCGAGGTACGCACGAGCGACGTCAGGAAGATCGTCATCCACCAATCGCTCCTCGACTTCCACTGTGCGAAGCACTTCAAGCCCCGTCACCTGGTCAATCTCCGGAACTGTTTCCTGCCGCGCAACGAGGACATCGTCTCCAGAGTCAGTTCTCCGGAAAATCGTGTTTCCCCGCTTATCGTGACCGATACGACTAGTGGTCGCCATGAAAATGGGGTACTCCAGCTCAGCCTCCAGCGCCTGCTCACGCTCTTCAGTACTCAGACGGCGTGCCAAAACCATGGAGGTTTGCGTATCGTTCTTTGGCTGGAACAGCTCACGAGCCATGTCAACAACCGCAAGAATTTGAGTATTCTGAAGAAGCCATGTGCGAACGTACCCTAGAGCCGGGTTGTTGAGAATCCCGTTCGGAATAACCATGGCAAATCGGCCAGTTCCGGGCTTAAGCAGCTGTACGCAACGCTCGATAAATAGAATCTCGGGAGGCTGATTCTTCTGCAGTACAGGCCGGCCATTCTGATCTGCCCGACGAACCCATGTTCCGCCTTCCTGCTTATCCCACATGGAGGCGAGTTCGTATTGCTCAAGAATTCCCTCATCATCGATGAGGATGTTTGCCCCAAATGGCGGATTGGCGACTATTACGTCGAACGAACCCAGCTTAACCTTTCCAGTTGCATCCGCACCCCACGTGCGCGGATTCGCCAAACTGTTGGCTTGCCAAAGGCCACCAGATCCGTCGTTGTTCATGACCATGTTCATCTTGGCGGCACGAACAAGTCCGGGGTTTAGGTCAAGTCCATATACACATTGTGACAGGTACTCGTTTCGCGCCCGATAGAGTTCTTGGCGTTCCTCTTCAGTACCTCGACTTGGATCGATCCAGTTGGCGCGCTCCTCCTGCTCGATGTGCTCTAGAGCATGATTCATCGCCGTGATAAGGAATCCGCCCGTTCCACAGGAAGGATCGATTAGCCTCTGCCCCGGCTGCGGGTTAAGCATTGTGACAGCCATGCGGCACGCATTACGTGGAGTGAAGAACTCGCCGCGGTCGCCTCGCAGGTTCGATCCGACAATTTCTTCATAGGCAACGCCCTTGACGTCCACCGGTGAGGCAAGAAGCGAATAGCCTTGGAGCTGACTAACGACAAAGGCAACAACGGTGGGCTTTAGATCGATCGTTGCGTCCGCCGGCGCGAAGATGGCACCGTACTTGCTCAGAACCTTCTCATTGAAGACCTTTTGGATCCTAGTCTTGACAGAAGCAGCAGTCGTCGCGTTGGCCCGCTCGGATGCTGTTACGTAGAAGTCAAGTCGCCTAGAGCGTTCATCTTCAATCTTCGAGAAGATAATTTTCAAAAGCTCCCAGAAAGCCTCAGCCTTCTGCTTACCTTCGGTTCCAGCAATATAGTTGTGGCATCGCCTGAACGCAAAGAGAAGGTTGTCGGCAGTAGCGGGCTTCAGGTCTTTTCGACGAGGCCTCTGCGCATCTTCTTCCGTCTGTCCGAAGGCAGGAATATCGATGATTTCTTCAAATGAGAATCCGCCCGCATCGTCAGTTCGCTTGGCAATGCAGTACTGTTCGTCCCCATTTGTCCACAAGCCGTACTTGGCGTTCAGGCAGGCCGCCAAGTAGCTACGCAGTTGCTCGACGCCTTCTTTTCGGTTTGACGGGTTGGTGCCCGGCTTCTTGGTCTCTACGATTAGGTAGATATTTTCCTGCTTGTGCTCAGCCTCAGGAAGGAACACTGCGACATCAACACGACGTCGGGACGATCCGACGCGAACCGGATATTCAGGCTCACAATCGCTAGCGATGTATTTGTACTGGCGAATGAGAGCCTTTTCCAGGTTCTGCCGAACATACTCTTCGGGGGTGTCGCGTACATGCCGCTGCGTCAGGAAGTCGGCAACCTTACCCTCCGGAACCGTTCCCGTGCGAATCGTTACCGGTGGTGCAGTGGGTGCTGACATGCTCTTGCGCGCCTTCCCTCGTTGTGCTGACTTGGCAGGATCTCAAGCAAGAGTAGAGGTAATCAGGCAACCAACGCGGGAGATGTCACCGGTTACTCCCGCCAGTGCCTCTCCCTACCTTGACCCGACAGAGTATCGACCATCTGTTCGAAGTAGTAATCGGCACGGAGAGTACAGCCCAGCTAGTGCCGACTCCGTTCCTCGCAGCCGCCATGCGCAGAGAACCATCGGCGGTGGGGATCTGGTGCCCCAGTGCGTCCTGCTGGTGGGATCGAGCACTGGGGCACAATCTGAATCAGTCAGCCATGGGCAAGTAGACCCTGTTCCCGCTGGCAGCGAACTCCTTCGACTTCTGGAGCATCCCCGCAGCGACCTCCTCGGCCGTCGCTCCCGCAGCCGCCGTTCCACCGAACTGCTCTGTGATGGATCGACTAATCTTCATCGAGCAGAACTTCGGCCCGCACATCGAGCAGAAGTGCGCCGTCTTCGCGGGCTCGGCCGGCAGCGTCTCGTCGTGGAACTCCCGCGCCGTGTCCGGGTCGAGGGCCAGGTTGAACTGGTCCTCCCAGCGGAACTCGAAGCGGGCGTCGGAGAGCGCGTCGTCCCAGGCCTGTGCGTCCGGGTGGCCCTTGGCGAGGTCCGCCGCATGCGCCGCGATCTTGTACGTGATGACGCCGGTCTTCACGTCGTCGCGGTTGGGCAGGCCCAGGTGCTCCTTCGGCGTGACGTAGCAGAGCATCGCCGTGCCCCACCAGGCGATCATCGCGGCGCCGATCCCGGACGTGATGTGGTCGTACGCCGGGGCGACGTCGGTGGTCAGCGGGCCGAGCGTGTAGAACGGCGCCTCCTCGCAGATCTCCTGCTGGAGGTCGATGTTCTCCTTGATCTTGTGCATCGGGACGTGGCCCGGGCCCTCGATCATCGTCTGCACGTTGTGGCGCTTGGCGATGGAGTTCAATTCGCCGAGCGTCCTGAGCTCGGCGAACTGCGCCTCGTCGTTGGCGTCCGCGATGGAGCCGGGACGCAGGCCGTCGCCGAGCGAGTAGGTGACGTCGTAGGCCGCGAGGATCTCGCAGAGCTCCTCGAAGTTCTCGTAGAGGAAGCTCTCCTTGTGGTGCGCGAGGCACCACGCGGCCATGATCGAGCCGCCGCGCGAGACGATGCCGGTCTTGCGGTCGGCGGTCAGCGGCACGTACGGGAGGCGGACGCCGGCGTGGACCGTCATGTAGTCCACGCCCTGCTCGGCCTGCTCGATGACCGTGTCCTTGTAGATCTCCCAGGTCAGCTCCTCGGCCTTGCCGTCGACCTTTTCGAGCGCCTGGTAGAGCGGCACGGTGCCGATCGGGACGGGGGAGTTGCGCAGCACCCACTCGCGCGTGGTGTGGATGTTGCGGCCGGTGGAGAGGTCCATGACCGTGTCGGCGCCCCACTGGGTCGCCCAGGTCATCTTGTCCACCTCCTCCTCGATGGAGCTCGTCACGGCCGAGTTGCCGATGTTGGCGTTGACCTTCACCAGGAATCGCTTGCCGATGATCATCGGCTCGATCTCCGGGTGGTTGACGTTGGCGGGCAGCACGGCCCGGCCCGCCGCGATCTCGTCCCGCACGACCTCCGGCGCGACGTTCTCCCGGATGGCCACGTACTCCATCTCCGGGGTGATCTCGCCGCGGCGCGCGTATGCGAGTTGGGTCACGGCCTGGCCGTCGCGGCCGCGGCGCGGCTGGCGGGGACGGCCGGGGAAGACCGCGTCGAGGTTGCGCAGGCCGCCGCGCGGCGACGTGTGCTTGATTCCGTCGTCCTCGGGTCGGACGGGGCGGCCCGCGTACTCCTCGGTGTCGCCGCGGGTGATGATCCAGTTCTCCCGCAGCGGCGCGAGGCCGCGGCGGACATCGGTGTCGACGGTCGGGTCGGTGTACGGACCTGAGGTGTCGTACAGCGTCACCGACTGCCCATTGGTGAGGTGCACTTGACGGACCGGCACCTGGAGGTCGGGGCGCGAGCCCCGGATGTACCCCTTGTGCCAGCCGATGGACTGGCCGGTCTCCTCGGTCGAGCTGGAGGCAGGCGTGTGTGCGTCCGTTGTGGTCATGAGACCTACTCCCTACGCCGGCATTACCCGGTAACAGGTTCAGCGGTCGACGCAGCGGTATTCGTCCCTTGGTCGCGCGTTCCACGCCGTTTCACGTGAAACACGCCGGGACGAAGGTCAGCGCCCTCTCAGCCCGGTGCTCCGAGCTCCCGCGATGGCAAAAGCGCCTCCACGCTAACGTGACGTACGCCGCGTTGAACAGAGGGCCCCCTCCGTTCTTGCGATGATCTGGCGGTGACCACCAGCCAGCAGCCCCCAGCTCCGCCGTCCCATCCGCCGCACGGACACTCGCACAGCCACGGTCCCGCGGCGCCCGTCTCGCGGCACCTGCGCAAGGTGATCGCGGCCGTCCTCATCCCGTTCTCGGCCGCGGTCGTCGTGGGTCTCGTCGTGCTCTGGCCGGGCGGCGCACCACCGCACGAGCGCAGCGGCGTCGGCTTCGACCGGCAGACGCAGCAGGCCACGGTGACCAAGGTCGAGAAGGTCGACTGTTCGTCCGTGCACGCCCAGGGCCAGGCCTCGACCGGGGATCCCACGGCGCAGCAGGGCACCACGGGCGAGCAGAAGTCCGGTGGTACCTGCGAGAACGCGACGATCCGGATCGACAGCGGCAAGGACAAGGGCCGTACGTTCACCGAGGTCGTGCAGCCGGATTCGCCTCGGCAGTTGAAGGAGGGCCAGGAGGTGATCGCGGCCTATGCGCCGGACGCCCCCAAGGAGTTGCAGTACTCGGTCACCGATGTGAACCGCAAGGTCCCGATGGTGCTGCTGGCCGGTATCTTCGCGCTGGCCGTGGTCGTGGTGGGCCGGATGCGCGGCGTCATGGCGCTGGTCGCGCTCGCGATCAGTTTCCTGGTGCTGACGTTCTTCATCCTGCCCGCGATTCTGCAGGGGTCGAATCCCCTGATCGTCGCCGTGGTCGGCGCCAGCACGATCATGCTGGTCGCGCTCTACATGTGCCACGGGCTGACGGCCAGAACCTCGGTCGCCGTGCTCGGCACGCTCGTCTCGCTGCTGCTGATCGGCCTGTTGGGCTCGCTGTTCATCGGCTGGGCGGCCCTGACGGGCAACACCGACGACAACACGGGGCTGATCCACGGCCTGTACCCGGACATCGACATGAGCGGTCTGCTGCTCGCCGGCGTCATCATCGGCTCGCTGGGTGTGCTCGACGATGTGACGGTCACCCAGACCTCGGCCGTGTGGGAGCTGCACGAGGCGAACCCGACGCTGGGCCGACGCGCGCTGTACCGGGCGGCCATCCGTATCGGCCGGGATCACATCGCGTCGGTCGTCAACACGCTCGTCCTGGCGTACGCGGGCGCGGCGCTGCCGCTGCTGCTGCTCTTCTCGATCGCGCAGAGCAGCGTCGCCGACGTGGCCAACAGCGAGCTGGTGGCCGAGGAGATCGTGCGTACGCTGGTCGGCTCGATCGGCCTGGTGGCCTCGGTGCCGGTGACCACGGCGCTGGCCGCGCTCGTGGTCTCCGCCGACCGCCCGGAGGCGCGGGGCACCGCGAAGGCGGCTCCCGCTCCTGGACGCGGTGGCGGAGGGCGGCGACGTAAGCGCTGAAAAACGCGGAACTGCTCGGGCGCACCGCGCTGCTGAAGCGTTACGTCACGTCTGTTGTCGTGGGTCGTACGAGCCGATGGGGAGTCAGCCCGCGCTCTGTTCCTCGGCGAGGATCCGGTCCAGTGCCTCGTCGAGGTCGGACTCGAAGTCCACGCCCGTCTCCTCCTGGCCCAGCGGGACGAGCTTGTCCGTCCGGTCGAGGAACGCCACGAGCGGTGCGACCCCGGCCCGGAACAGGGCCTGGTCCGCGCCGACCTGGAGCCGGATGTGCACTTCGCCCGGCATCTCACCGACCGCACCACCCACCCGCTCCACCGGTGAGACCTGTACGTCTCCTTCGCCACTTGCCCCGTTGACCCCGTCGACGAGGAGCTCCCGGCCGAACGCCCAGGTCACGGGCGCGTCTCCGGGGAGATGGAAGGTCAGCCGCACGGCGTACGGATCGGTGGACTCGTACCGGAGCTCCACCGGAATGCGGAACGAGAGCTCCTCTGAAACGAGGAAGCTCATCATGACCTCTGCCTGAACTGCTTCTACCGACTCGCGCATCGCCTACCCCGTCAACTTGCCGTCGATTGGCCAGGAATTACCTCCCTGACTCTGCTGGCATCTTGCTCAACGTACACACAGGATTACAAGGAGTGAGTTTTCAAATGGTGATAGAGAAGGCGAGTGTTCCTACGAGCCTGCCGATCTCGTGCTGCAACTGACGGGCTGTGGGCAGCAGTTTCTCCGCCTGATGGGAAGGGAGAGAAATGGCCAAAGTTGCCGCGGTCGATCCGATCGTCAGGGGGAACGCGGCACAGGCGGTGCCGAGTGCGTACTCCTGGCGCTCGACGACCGGTTCCATGCGCCCCACCCGGCTCAGCTTCCGCAGGAGCGCACGGTCGTCCCGGACCGAGTACGGGGTGATGGACTGCGCGGGATACCGCTCCAGATGGTCCCTGCGGGCGTCCTCGTCGAGCTGGGAGAGCAGGCACTGGCCGATGGCGTGGGCGTGGCCGGTCTCCCGGAAGTCGGCCCACTGCTCGACGGCCGGGTTCGACGGGGTGTCGGCGACGGCGACGAGCTCGATCTCGCCGTCGCGGTAGACGGCGAAGTAGACCGGGACGCCTATGGTGTCGCGCCAGTGCCGCAGCGCATCGGTGATCATGCCGCGACGATTCTGCTGCGCTCCGCTGCTGCTCAAACGCTCGGCGGCGGCGCCGAAGACGAAGACGCCGTTCTCCCGGCGGAGGTATCCCTCGTGCGCCAGCGTGCGCAGCAGGTGGTACGCGGTGGGAAGGGCGAGGCCGGCTTCCCGCGCGAGTTGCTTGGCCGGCGCCCCGTCCTCATGGGAAGCGACCGCCTCAAGCAGTCGCATGGCCCGCTGTACGGAGCCGATGAGTGTCTGCGGGGCGGCGGGTGCGGTATCGACCGTGGCCAAGGTTCACTCCCGATGCGCGTGGGGGGCCCTCGCGTGCTCGGGGCTCGCAGGGGGCTAAAGCCATCGAATTCCGGACTCTAACCCTTGGCCACCGATTGGCGCCCGCCGCGCAAGGAAACTTCCCCCGGTCGTGCGAACGGTCGCGCGACGCAACGACCGGGATCCGCACACACGTGCGCGCCCGGCTTCACCAGTCGCGGCTCCGCGACGACGAACCGGCCGTGAACTTCCGCACGACGTAGATGAGTCCACCCACCAGTGCGGCGAACACCAGAACCTTGAACAGCAGGCCGATCACGAAGCCGACGACGCTCGCGATCAGACCGCCGAACACGACGATGGCGATGACCGGCACCGCGACCCACTTCACCCACCACGGCATGTCCGCGAATATCTCTCGCACTGCCATCGCTCCTTCGTTGTCTCTTCCGTTGGCTCTTCGAGGCTTCTGCTTAGATGCTGGCACGTCGAAGGCGCGTGCGGGCCCTTCCGATCCCTTGTCCTCCCCTGACCCGACCCTGAGGGAACCCCGAGGTGGGGACCGTTCCCGGGGCCGAGCCCTCAACCCTCAGGGGGCGAGAAGACGACGAGGACGCGCAGGTCTTCGCTGATGTGATGGAACTTGTGCGCGACGCCCGCCGGCACGTACACGACGCTGCCCCGGCCGACCTGGGTGGTCTCCATGCCGACCGTGATCGAACCGCGACCGCTGACCACGAGATAGACCTCGTCCTGGCCGTGCGGCTGCTGCGGGTCCTGCGTGCCCGCGTCAAGGGCGTACAGGCCGACCGACATATTTCGCTCCCGCAAAAACTGCAGGTAAGCCCCGTCGTTGGCGGCTCTTTCCGCCTCCAGTTCATCCAGCCGGAACGCCTTCATCGACCTCGTCCACCCCTGTCGGCAATCATGTCTGCAACGATCAGACACATGAAGAATTTCCTCGTCAAGACGATCGCCAACGCGGGGGCCCTGGCCGTCGCGGTCTGGGTGCTCGACAAGATCACCCTGACCGGCGACAGCACCGGCAAGAAGGTCGGCACGCTGGTCCTCGTCGCCCTCATCTTCGGCCTCGTCAACGTGATCGTGAAGCCGATCGTGAAGCTCCTGACCTTCCCGCTGTTCATCCTCACGCTCGGTCTGATCACGCTGGTCGTGAACGCCCTGATGCTGCTGCTGACCTCGTGGCTCGCCGACCAGGTGGACCTGAGCTTCCACGTCGACGGCTTCTGGACCGCGATCCTCGGCGGTCTGATCATTTCCGTCGTCTCCTGGGCGCTGAACGTCGTGCTGCCCGAGGGCAAGGACTGAGAGCGGCCGAGGATGACCTACTGCGTCTGTTTCGTCTGCACCGGCAACATCTGCCGCTCGCCCATGGCCGAGCACGTCTTCCGCGCCCGCGTCGAGGAGGCGGGGCTCGACGGCCTCGTCGAGGTCGACAGCGCGGGCACGGACGGCTGGCACGAGGGCGACGGCGCCGACCCGCGCACCGTCCACGTCCTCACCGAGAACGGCTACTCCTCCGAGCACACGGCCCGCCGGTTCCACAGCGACTGGTTCGCCGGCCGCGACCTGGTCGTCGCCCTCGACTCCGGCCATCTGCGCACCCTGCGCCGCCTGGCCCCGACGCCCGAGGACGCCGAGAAGGTGCGCCTGTTGCGTTCCTACGACGCCGGGGCCGACGGCGATCTCGATGTGCCCGATCCGTACTACGGTGACCTGAGTGGCTTCGAGGAGTGCCTGAAGCTGGTCGAGGCGGCGTCCGAGGGGCTTCTCGCATCCGTACGAGCGGCGGTGGAGGGACAGGACGCATGACGGGGCCTTCGGCACAGTGGCCGGGAGACGGCACGCGGGCGGTTCGGGCGGGTCTGCCCGAGCCGGTCAAGAACGAACCGACCCTGCCGGGGCCAGTGTTCGCCGCACACTTCCATCTGCCCGGCGATGTGTCGGGGCCCTATGCCTACGGCCGTGACGAGAACCCGACGTGGACGCATCTCGAACGTGCCATCAGCGAGTTGGAGGCTCCGGACCACTCCGAAGTGCAGTCGCTCGCCTTCGCCTCCGGCATGGCCGCGATCTCCGCGGTCCTCTTCTCGCAGCTGCGCGCGGGCGACGCGGTGGTCCTGCCTGCCGATGGGTACCAGGTCTTCCCGCTCGTCCGCGAGCAGCTCAGCGCGTACGGGATCGAGGTGCGCACCGCGCCCACCGGTGGCGACGCGCAGCTCGACGTGCTCGACGGGGCGCGCCTGCTATGGCTCGAGACGCCCTCCAACCCCGGCCTCGACGTCTGCGACATCCGGCGCCTCTCCGACGCCGCCCACGCGCGCGGGGCGCTCGTGGCCGTGGACAACACACTCGCGACGCCGCTCGGGCAGCGCCCGCTGGAACTGGGCGCGGACTTCGCGGTGGCCAGCGGCACCAAGCAGCTCACGGGCCACGGCGACCTCCTGCTCGGCTACGTGGCGTGCGCCGACGCCGAGCTGATCGCCTCGGTGAAGCGCTGGCGCAAGATCGTCGGGGCTATTCCGGGGCCGATGGAGGCCTGGCTCGCGCACCGGTCCCTCGCCACGCTCGAACTGCGCGCCGAGCGGCAGAGCGCCAACGCGCTGGCCGTGGCGCGCGCCCTGCTGGAGCACGCGGAGGTCTCCGGGGTGCGCCATCCCGGCCTGCCCGCCGATCCCTCCCATGCCGTCGCCGCGCGTCAGATGCGGCGGTTCGGCTCTGTGGTGTCCTTCGAGCTGCCGTCGCGCGAGCGGGCCGAGCGGTTCCTCGATGCCCTGACGCTGGTGGACGACGCGACGAGTTTCGGCGGCGTACGCTCCACCGCCGAGCGGCGCGGGCGCTGGGGCGGGGACGCGGTCGCCGAGGGCTTCATCCGCTTCTCCGCGGGCTCCGAGAACACCGAGGACCTGGTGACGGACGTGCTGCGGGCGCTGGACGGGACGGTGCAGCAGCCCTCCGCTTAGCGATTTCCCCTGGCAGCTGGTGCCGCGCTACGCACAACGGACGGTCCGAGCCTCCCCCCTCGTGGCTCGGACCGTCCCGGTTCTGCGCGCGAAGAACCGCGCGAACAAGGCTAGTTGACTCTGTGTCAGTGTCCAATCACGGTAGCGACAGAGACCTATCGACTTATTTATAGTTGGGCGCGGCTCGGGGGCCTGGAAGGGAGGCGTGCCGCGGTGGATCTCGCGTTGCTGCGCACCTTTGTGACGGTGCATCGTGCCGGGTCGTTCACCCGCGCGGCCGCTCTGCTCGGCCTGTCCCAGCCGGCGGTCACCTCTCAGATCCGCACGCTGGAGCGGCAGTTGGGACGCCCGCTCTTCCTGCGCCAGGCACGCGGTGTGACGGCCACGACGATCGGCGACGAACTGGCCCACAAGGCGGCCCCGCATCTCGACGCCCTCATGGAGATAGCCGAGGCCGGACTCGACGAGGAGTCCGCCCCGCGCACGCTGCATCTGGCAGGGCCGCCGGAGTTCACCGCGGAGCGCGCGCTGCCCGCGCTCACGGCCCTGACCCGCGACGACGGGCAGAGCATCGCGTTACGGGCGTCCTTCGGCACGGCCGAGGAAACCCTGGAGGGGCTGTCGGCTGGGCACCACGATCTGGGCATCGCGACGGTCCGCCCGCGGGGCGCCCTGCTCACGGCGACTCCGCTCTGCGACGAGGAGCACGTGCTGACCGCCGCCCCGCGGTTCGCCGCCCGGATCGGCCCCGGCATGCTGCACCGCGACGCGGCGCCGTCCCTGGAGAAATTCCCCGTGGTCGAGGTGCACGAGTCGTTGCCGCTGGTCAGCCGCTACTGGGCCGCGGTCTTCGACTCCCGGCCCGCCGTCTCCGGCACGGTCGTGGTGCCCGATCTGCGCGCGGTGCTCGCCTGTGTGGTCGCGGGCGCCGGTCTCGCCGTCCTGCCGCGCTATCTGTGCGAGGAGAGCCTGGAGCGCGGCGAGATCGTCGCCCTGCTCGACCCGCCCGTGCCGCCGCTGCGTACGTACTTCCTGGTGGTGCGCACCGGCACACTCGCCATGCCGCACATCGCGCGGGCGCACGAGTGGCTGCTGCGCGCCGCGGTCGACTGGTCATGAGCGGGCGCCAAGCGGAGCGGGATGTTTCACGTGGAACCAGCCGGGCCACATTTCTCCCATGACCGTCCGACCCGTGGTCAAGCGCACCGCACGCGCCGTCCTGCTGGATGGCGACAACCTGATTCTGATCAAGCGGACCAAGCCCGGCGTCGATCCGTACTGGGTGACTCCCGGTGGCGGGGTCGAGCCGGAGGACACGACCGTCGTGGACGCCCTCCATCGCGAGGTGCACGAGGAACTCGGCGCCAAGATCGTCGACGTGGTGCCCTGCTTCGTGGACACCGTCGAGCACATCGGCGAGGACGGCGGCGCGACCGGCGTGAAGGTCCAGCACTTCTTCGTCTGCCGCCTGGAGTCGATGGACACCGCCCAGCGGCACGGGCCCGAGGTCGAGGACCCGTGCGGCATCTACGAGATCGTGCGGGTGCCGTTCACCCGCGTCGGCATCGCGTCCGTCCACCTGGTGCCGCTCTCGCTGCGCCACTACCTGGACGGCAACATCGAGGGCGTACGGGCGATGCACGCGCCCGACCTGGGCTGAGGCCCCGCTCCGCGGTCCTCGCCTCGGCTCAGCCCGCTGCCGCGACCAGGTCCTCCACCGAGTCGTGCCGGATGCGGCTGCCGGGGATGCCGATGCGCTGCAACGCATCGATGCTGCTGCGGATCATGCCGGGCGGACCGGAGAGGTACGCGTCGTACTCGTTCCACGGGCCGTACTCGCGCACCGCGTCCGGGAGCTGGAGATGGGCCTGCTGGTCGACGATGGGGCGCACCGAGAGCCACGGGTGGCTCTGCGAGAGGCGCAGCATCGTGTCGATGTCGTACAGGTCGTGATTGGTGCGGGCGCCGTAGAACACCTCGACCGAGCGCTGCTGCCCGTGCTCGGCCACGTCCTCGACGAGCGCCTTGATGGGCGCGATGCCGGTGCCGCCGCCCAGACAGAGCAGTCCGGTGTCGGTGGTGTGGTCGACGGTCATGGAGCCGGCGGGCGGGCCGAGGCGCACCACGTCGCCGGGGCGGGCCCGGTGCACCAGGGCGTTGGACACCCAGCCCGCCGGGACTGCCTTCACGTGGAACGAGAGCAGCCCGTCCGAGCGGGGCGCGGACGCGAACGAGTAGTGCCGCCAGATCCGCGGCCACCACGGCGTCTCCAGCGTCGTGTACTGCCCGGCCAGGAACGGGTATGGCTGATCGGGCCGGACCGTCACCACGGCGACGTCAGAGGTGCGCAGATCGTGCGAGACGACCTCGGCCATCCACCAGGCGGGGGCCTTCAGCTCGTCCTCGGCCGCCGAGTCGATCATGACCTGGGAGATCGTCGTGTACGTGCGCACCCAGGCGGCCTCGGTCTCCGCGCTCCACGTGGTCGTGGCGTACTGGGTGAGCGCGGCGATCAGGCACTCGCCGACGGCCGGGTAGTGGTCGGCCTGCGTGCCGTACTTGCGGTGGCCGCGCCCCAGGTTCTTCAGGTACGCCACGAGGACGTCCTTGTTGTCGATGTTCTCCGCGGCGGTCAGCAGCGCCTTGAGGAGCCGGTCGCGCTGTGTGTCCATCGCCGGGGGGAAGAGCGGGCGCAGTTCGGGGTGGCGCACGAAGAGCAGTGCGTAGAAGTACGACGTGACCCTGTCGGCGACGGGGCCGATCTCCTCCATGGTGCGGCGGACGAGGACCGCGTCCGGGGAGGCGTGCGTGGGGGCGGAGTTCGCCGGGGCGGCCACGGGGCCGGGCGTCTCGGCGGCACGCGGCGGCGCGGGCTGCTGCGTCGGGGGCACGACCGGTTCCTGACGAGGCTCCGGTATTCGGTGCTCCTCCTGCGTCGCCTCCTGGTCAGGGCCGTCGGAGGGCGGTTGCGGGGCCGGGGCCTTGCGCGGTGTGAACCAGCCGCCCCCACCGTCCGAACCGGAATCGGCCGACGGCGTGGTGGTCGGAGCGTCCATGCTGTGCCTCGCCTCGAACATTCTTCGGTCGGTCAACGTACTCCCGAGCTGTTCCGCGCTCGGAAACTGTGGGCTATCCCCCCGGATGCCTCGACAACAATGCAGTCCACATTGAACACTGCATTCCCGGCGGCTACCGACAAGTAAGGCAGAGTGTGACATTGTCCGCAGTCGCCGCACCGCAGCTTGCCACGCGGTGTGATTGCACAGAACGCAAAGCGGAAAGTGCAGGTCTTCGATCTCTCCGTCCCGTTACGCTGCGTGTGCCTGCGCGCATCACGGGCTTCCCCTGGGCCTTCTCCGGCCACCCGTCGCGATCCGATGCCGACGATACCGGCCACCGCGAAGTCGACAACCCCCTCCCGGCATAACTGCGGATTAAGCGAACCTCGGCCACTCCGTAAATTCCTCAATTACCGTTCGCGGCGCGCCAATTCGCACGGCTCATGCCGTCAGGCGCAGACGAGAGCCGCCCCCCGGCGCCATGTTTCACGTGAAACTAGCGCCGTGGCCGAAAGCACCGGGTTACTGCCGACAAAGCGGTGGACGTCACGGGGCAAAGTCCGACAGCCTGACCTGCGTGTCGACACCTTTGCTCTCCGGCCTGCCCATCCGCCGTCTCACCCCGCGCGACGTCCTCGCCTGCGCCGACCTGTCCGAGAATCGGGGCTGGCCCCGTGAGGAACACAAGTGGCGGCTCCTGCTGTCCGCCGGTACCGGCTACGGCATCGACGACCCCGACGGCGGCCTCGTCAGCGCCTGTGTGGTGACCGAGTACGGCCCTCGGGAGCGGCCCGAACTCGGCGCGATCGGCATGGTCCTGGTCGCCGAACGGCACGCCCGCAAGGGCGTCGGCAGGCGCCTGATGCGCTACGTCGTCGAGCGGGCGGGCACGACCCCGCTCACGCTCCACGCGACACCGTACGGACGCCCGCTCTACGAGGAGTTGGGCTTCAAGGTCACGGGGCGGGCCGAGATGGTGCGCGGCCGCTTCGTCGCGGGCGGGGCCCTGCCCGACGTCACCACCCGCGCGGCAACGGCGGAGGATCTCACGGCGATCCTCCGCCTGGACGCGGAGGTCTTCGGCCCGGATCGCACGCATGTCATCACCCGACTCCCGGCTTTCGCCGATCAGTTGCGGGTGGCCGTGGACGGTGGGGCCGGTGGCGGGCTCATCGGTTTCGCGGCCGCCTGGCCCAACGAGAACACCCACGTCGTCGGCCCGCTCGTCGCCCGCGACACCGCGACCGCACAGGCCCTTGTGGCCTCGCTCGCGGCGGGTACGGACCGGCCGCTGCGCACCGACATCGACGTACGCCACGAGGAACTGCTGGCGTGGCTCAAGGAGCGCGGGCTCGCGGCCGTCGGCCTCAACGCGGTCATGAACTACGGGGCTTCGGATCTGCCCGGCGACTGGACGCGCCGCTTCGCACCGCTGACCGTGGCAGCGGGCTGAATACACGTCCGCCCCAAGTACCGCTGCGGTGCGGTGGCTTGGGGCGGGCGAGGCGCGCTCGTGTTGTCACGTGAGTGTTGTTGCGCTTGATGTTGTTACGCGTGTGTTGTTACGCGAGGGCCTCCACGGCGGCGGTGGCGAAGCCGTGGTCCTGATCGGGGGCGCCGCCGCCGACGCCGATGGCGCCGATGAGCCGACCGTCGCGGTGGACCGGCAGACCGCCGGCGATGAACAGCAGCGGCCGGTCCAGCGCGGTGGGCAGGGTGTGGAACGGGCCTTCGGGCTTGACCAGGTCGACGAGGTCGGCGGTGGGGGCGTTCAGCTGGAGCGCGGTGTACGCCTTGCGGGTGCTGGTCTCGCCGGAGATGAGGACGGCGCGGTCGTCGCGGCGGAAGGCCAGGAGGTGCCCGCCCGCGTCGAGGACGGTGACGCTGACCGTGACTCCGGCCGCTTCGGCGGCGAGGCGAGCGGCGGAGACCAGGGTCTCGGCGTCCTGTGTGCTGAGCGGTGTGACGGCGGTGGTGCTCATGAGGTGGTGCTCCTTGCGGTGGTGCTGAGAGGTGCTGGGGGCGGGGGCGTCGTCGACCCCGCCGACCGGGGGTTTGTCAGTGGTGGACCGGCTCGGCGTGCGGCTGCTCGGCGGCCGCGACGATCCGGCCAGGAGCGGGCGAGCGGCGCTCGAGGGCCGCGGACAGTACGGCCAGGACGAGGGCGGCCGCGGCGAGCACGGCGCCCACCCAGTTCGGGGAGGTGTAGCCGAAGCCCGCAGCGATCACCATGCCGCCGAGCCAGGCGGAGAGGGCGTTGCCGAGGTTGAAGGCGCCGATGTTGACGGCGGAGGCGAGCGTCGGGGCGCCGGAGGCCTGGTCGAGGACGCGCTTCTGCAGCGGCGGCACCGTCGCGAAGCCGAGCGCGCCGATCAGCATGATGGAGATCGCGGCCAGGACCTTGTTGTGCGCGGTGACCGTGAACAGGGCGAGCACGAGGGCGAGCGCGCCCAGCGACACGTACAGCATGGGCATCAGGGCGCGGTCGGCGAACTTTCCGCCGATGAGGTTGCCCGCGACCATGCCGAGGCCGAAGAGGACCATGAGCCAGGTGACGGATCCGTCCGCGTAGCCGGCGACGTGCGTCATCATCGGCGCGATGTAGGTGACGGCCGCGAAGACGCCGCCGAAGCCGAGCACGGTCATCGCCATGGCGAGCACGACCTGCACGTTCTTGAACGCGGCCAGCTCGTGACGCAGCCGCACGCCTTCCGGCTTGGGCAGGTCGGGCACGAGCTTGGCGATACCGGCGAGGCCGATGACACCGAGCGCGGCGACGACCGTGAAGGTGACGCGCCAGCCGACCGACTGGCCGATGAAGGTGCCGAGCGGGACACCGACGACGTTGGCGACGGTCAGGCCCGTGAACATCATGGCGATCGCTCCGGCCTTCTTCGCCGGTGCCACCAGCTCGGCCGCGACGACCGAACCGATGCCGAAGAACGCGCCGTGGGCGAGCGAGGCGACCACCCGGCCGATCAGCATGACGGCGAAGACGGGCGCGACGGCGGAGAGCAGGTTGCCGACGATGAAGAAGCCCAGGAGCAGCATCAGCATCCGCTTGCGCGGGATGCGCTGACCGAGGGCGGTCATCAGCGGGGCACCGAACATGACGCCGAGTGCATAACCGGTGACCAGGTATCCGGCCGTCGGGATGGAGACGCCGAAGTCACCCGCGACCTCTGGGAGCAACCCCATGATCACGAATTCCGTGGTCCCGATCCCGAAGGCCCCGATCGCGAGGGCGAGAAGCGCGAGAGGCATTGAAGGGGTCCCTTCCAGACTGTTGCGGGTGCGCTTTACGAGACCTCACAATAATTGCAGACGCTGGTTAATTGCAAACGCGGGCAACCTCCACGCATCGACTACCCTGGAGGGAGCCCGCTCCGAGACGGAGGAACCACGTAGCCATGACCGCCACAGATCCCGCACTGACCGCCCTCTCCCAGAGCTGGTGCGCACTCTCCCTGCTGCACGGGAGGATCGAGTCCCACATCGAGCGCGCGCTGCAGGCCGGCCACGGGCTGAGCGTGCGCGAGTACTCGCTTCTCGACGTCCTCAGCCGTCAGCACGACGGGGAAGGCGGTCACCTGCAGATGAAGCAGGTGGCCGACGCCGTCGTCCTCAGCCAGAGCGCGACCACCCGTCTGGTCACCCGGCTCGAGGAGCGCGGCCTGCTGCTGCGCTACCTGTGCCCGACAGACCGGCGGGGCATCTACACGAACGTCTCCGACGCCGGGTTCAAGCTCCTCGAAGAGGCCCGCCCCACGAACTCGGCGGCGCTGCGAGAGGCCCTCGACACCGCGGCCGAGAACCCGGAACTGGCCCCTCTGGTGAAGGCCGTCGAGGGGCTGCACGCGGTCTCCCCGGCCGAGAGCAGCCCGGCGGGACTCCCCGCATAGGCTCACCCCATGGGAGATCTTGAGATCAGGCCGGCCGCGGCCGAGGACATTCCGGAGATCGTCGCCATGCTGGCGGACGACCCGCTGGGCGCCCAGCGGGAGTCGCCGGAGGACCTCGCGCCGTACCTCGCCGCGCACGCCCGCCTGACGGCCGACGCGAATCAGCACCTCGTCGTCGCCATGCGCGAGGGCCGTGTCGTCGGCACGCTGCAACTCAGCATCATCCCCGGGCTCTCCCGGAAGGGCGCCACCCGCTCGGTCATCGAGGCCGTGCGCATCCACGCGGACGAGCGCGGCAGTGGCCTCGGCACGCAGCTCATCGAGTGGGCCGTCGAAGAGTCCCGGCGCCAGGACTGCCAGTTGGTACAGCTGACCTCCGATGCGACGCGCACCGACGCCCACCGCTTCTACGAGCGGCTGGGCTTCGTGGGCTCACATCTGGGCTTCAAGCTGCAACTGTGACGCTGTGACCAGAGGGGCGGTCAGGAAGCGTCGTTTCACGTGAAACCACACGCCGACTATCTGGCACTGTCGATCGGCTGATTCATGGTCGGTCGGCTGTTTCACGTGAAACAGCCGACCGACAGTGCCGCGCATCACCGCGGAATACCCCGCCATCCCTCCGGGTCCACCCCACCGGGCACCGGCCCGTCCGCCGGGTACGGCTCCCGCGTGAAGACGAACGATCCGAGGTCGAGGTGGCTCACCGTCCCGTCGGCCCGCCGGACGGCCCGGAGTGACTCCCCCGCGTAGTAGCCGTCGAGCCCGGTCCAGGTGCCGTCGCCGTTCGACCGGAATCGGGAGCGTCGTCCACCGTCGGCCGCCGGCCCCAGCTCGACAGCGCCGTCCGCCGCCAGGCGCAGCACCACGGCCTGTGTCCCCCAGTACCAGGGCCCCGTCAGCGCCAGTTCGGACGCATCCACGTCGGGGAGCGGACGCCACGGCTCGGGGAGCCGCGGCTCGGCTTCGGCCACGATCGCCAGCAGCTCGGCGGCGAGCGTCGCCACGGGCACGCCCGACGTGCAGTTGGCGAGGGCGACCGCCACGATCCCCTCCTCCTCGCACAGCCACAGTCCCGCCACGAAACCCGGCAGCGATCCGGTGTGTCCGGCCAGCGTGAGGCTGTCACCTCGGACCACCTGCATCCCGAGCCCGTACGACTCCTGCCAAGAACCCGGCAGGACCGGCGCGGCGGGCGTCCGCAGTTCCCGAACGGACGCCGCGCTCAGCACCCGGTCGTCGCCGGCCATGAGGAAGGAGGCGAAGACGGCCAGGTCGCGGGTAGTGGACCAGAGTTGACCGGCGGGGGCCATCAGGCCCAGGTCCACGCTCGGCTCGGGAAGCAGCACATCCGCGTACGGGTGCACGGCCCAGCCTCCGGCGTGCGGGTGCTGGGCTTGGACGCTTGTGCGGGTCAGACCCAGTGGTTCGAGGATCTCCTCGCGCAGGACCTCTTCCCAGGATGCTCCGCGCACCGCTTCGACCAGTGCGCCCAGGAGCGTGTAGCCGGGGTTGGAGTAGTGGTGGACACGGCCCACGGGGTGCCGGAAGGGCCGCTCGCCGAGGACGTCGGTGAGGGTCGGGCGCAGTTCGGCGGAGCTGCGCTCCCACCATTCCCCCGGAGTCTCAGCGGCCAACCCGGCGGTGTGGGAGAGAAGTTCGGCGATGGTCACCGTGCCGACACCGGTACCGGGCAGATGCTTGTCCAGCGGGTCCGCCAGGTCGAGGAGGCCTTCGTCCCGCAGCCGCAGCACGAGCACGGCGGTGAAGGTCTTGGTGATCGAGCCGATGCGGTACTGCACGTGCTCGTCCGGCCCGTGCCCGTCCACCGAGGTTCGCGAACCGGTCCACACCAGCTCGCCGTCCCGCGCGACCGCGGTCACGAGTGAGGGCGCCCGCCCTTCGCTCTGGGCCACGGCGACGCGGTGCAGGAGGGCGCGGCGCGTGGTGGGCAGCAACTCTTCCGGGGATGTCGTCATGGCCCCAGTCCATCCCGACCGCCGACCCCAGTCGAGGGATTTTCACCGCAGGCTGATCTTCGCGCGGCGGCCCCGACGCCGCCCGATCAGGTCTGCGCCATGTCCACGAAGCGCGAGTAGTGGCCCTGGAAGGCGACGGTGATCGTGGCCGTCGGACCGTTACGGTGCTTGCCGACGATGATGTCCGCCTCGCCCGCGCGCGGCGACTCCTTCTCGTAGGCGTCCTCGCGGTGCAGCAGGATGACCATGTCGGCGTCCTGCTCGATGGAGCCGGACTCACGCAGGTCGGAGACCTGCGGCTTCTTGTCTGTGCGCTGCTCGGGGCCACGGTTCAGCTGGGAGAGCGCGATCACCGGGAGCTCCAGCTCCTTGGCCAGCAGCTTCAGGTTTCGGGACATGTCCGAGACCTCCTGCTGTCGGCTCTCGGAGCGCTTCGAGCCACCGGCCTGCATCAGCTGCAGATAGTCGATGATCACGAGCTTGATGTCGTTGCGCTGCTTGAGCCGGCGGCACTTCGCGCGGATCTCCATCATCGACAGGTTCGGCGAGTCGTCGATGTACAGCGGCGCGGCCGAGACCTCGGGCATCCGGCGTGCGAGCCGCGTCCAGTCCTCGTCGGTCATCGTGCCGGAGCGCATGTGGTGGAGGGCCACGCGTGCCTCGGCCGACAGGAGACGCATCGCGATCTCGTTGCGCCCCATTTCGAGGGAGAAGATGACGCTGGGCAGGTTGTTCTTGATCGAGGCGGCGCGCGCGAAGTCCAGCGCCAGCGTGGACTTACCCATGGCGGGGCGGGCCGCGATGACGATCATCTGGCCCGGGTGCAGACCGTTGGTGAGCGAGTCGAAGTCGGTGAAGCCGGTCGGCACACCGGTCATCTCACCGCTGCGCGAACCGATCGCCTCGATCTCGTCGAGCGCGCCCTCCATGATGTCGCCGAGCGGGAGGTAGTCCTCGCTGGTGCGCTGCTCGGTGACCGCATAGACCTCGGCCTGCGCCTTGTTGACGATCTCGTCGACGTCGTCGTCGCCCGCGTATCCCATCTGCGTGATCCGCGTGCCCGCCTCGACGAGACGGCGCAGTACGGCGCGCTCATGGACGATCTCCGCGTAGTACTCGGCGTTGGCCGCGGTGGGGACCGTCTGCACGAGGGTGTGCAGATACGATGCGCCACCCACCTTGTTGATCTCGCCGCGCTTGGTCAGCTCGGCGGCGATGGTGATCGGGTCGGCGGGCTCGCCCTTGGCGTAGACGTCGAGGATCGCCTGGAAGATCGTCTCGTGGGCCGGCTTGTAGAAGTCGGCCCCCTTGATGACCTCCACGACGTCGGCGATCGCGTCCTTCGACAGGAGCATGCCACCGAGCACCGACTGCTCGGCGTCGAGATCCTGCGGCGGTACACGCTCGAAGGTGGCGGGACCCTCGTCCCAGCCGCCGCCTCCCTCACGACCTCGCTCGTGCTGGTCGCCCTGGCCTCGGCCACCGCCCCGGAACGGCCGGGAAGCGGGGAGTCGATCACTGGGACCGTCATCGGCCCAGGGGTCGTCCAAAGGCTCGGAGATACTCACCGGGCCACCTCCTCCCGTCCGCCGAGCGGACCTCGCCGTACCCCTCATTCCTACGGCACGACACTGACAAATAAGAGGCCCAACTCCGCTTGCGACGCGTCGGATTTGTGAGGTTTCCGAGGCCACGAGACATGGTGGGCGCCGCACCACGGTAGGCGTGTGGGCACCGTCAGCCAATCTGGTTATCCACAGGCGGTGTGGACGACGGCCCCCTCGCTGTGGAGAACCGGGCAAAACCTGTGCACGACACGGTGGACAGGGCTGTGAACAAGCCCTCAGGCGATTCCATACACATACTCTGACCTGCAGTTTTCCCATCCACCGGCTGTGCAGAAGAAAAACTTTCCCAGTCGGCCCAAGATCTGTGAAAGACCCGCCGCGCGACACGCGGAAGAGCTCCGTAAGTAAGGGTCAGTCTCGCATTGCATCTCTTACCTGTGGAAGATTAGATTGGTGCTCATGACACAGGCTCCCGCGACACCCAAGGCCGCCCGACGCCGGCACGACCGCGAGATCGTCGCCCTCGCCGTTCCCGCCTTCGGCGCACTCGTCGCTGAGCCCCTTTTCCTCATGGCCGACAGCGCCATCGTCGGCCATCTCGGCACCTCACAACTCGCCGGACTCGCCGTCGCCTCGGCCCTGCTGCAGACCGCGGTCAGCATTTTCGTCTTCCTCGCCTACGCCACCACCGCGGCGGTAGCGCGCCGCGTCGGAGCCGGCGATCTGAAGTCCGCCATCCAGCAGGGCATGGACGGAATCTGGCTCGCCCTGATCCTCGGTGCCCTGGTTGTCGCGGTTGCTCTGCCCACGGCCCCGGCACTGATCGAGCTTTTCGGCGCCTCCGACACCGCGACGCCCTACGCGATCACGTATCTGCGCATCTCCTCGCTCGGCATTCCGCCGATGCTCATCGTCCTTGCCGCCACCGGCGTGCTCCGCGGACTGCAGAACACCAAGACGCCGCTCTATGTGGCGGTCGCCGGTTTCATCGCCAACGCGGGACTCAACGTCGGGCTCGTCTACGGTGCCGGTCTCGGCATCGCGGGTTCGGCCTGGGGCACCGTCATCGCCCAGGTCGGCATGGCGGTCGTCTACCTCGTCGTCGTGATCCGCGGCGCCCGGCGCCATGGAGCTTCGCTGCGTCCGGACGCGGCGGGCATCAGAGCCTGCGCCCAGGCGGGCGCGCCGCTTCTCGTCCGTACGATCTCGCTCCGGGCGATCCTGATGATCGCGACGGCCGTCGCGGCCCGGCTCGGCGATGCCGATGTGGCCGCGCACCAGATCATCCTGTCCCTGTGGAGCCTGACCGCCTTCGCCCTCGATGCCATCGCCATCGCCGGTCAGGCGATCATCGGCCGCTACCTCGGGGCGGACGACGCTCCGGGCGCACGCGCGGTCTGCCGCCGGATGGTGGAGTGGGGGATCGCCGCCGGCGTCGTCCTCGGCGTGCTGATCGTCGCCGCCAGACCGCTGTTCGTCCCGCTGTTCACGAGCGATCAGCTTGTGCAGGACGCCGCCCTGCCCGCTCTGATCGTCGTGGCCCTGTCCCAGCCCATCTGCGGGATCGTCTACGTGCTGGACGGCGTCCTCATGGGCGCGGGCGACGGCCCCTATCTGGCCTGGGCCATGCTCGTCACGTTCGCCGTCTTCACGCCGGTGGCGCTCCTGGTCCCCGTATTCGGCGGCGGTCTCACCGCGGTGTGGGGAGCGATGGCCCTGATGATGACGGTACGGATGATTACGCTGTGGGTCCGCTACCGCTCGGGACGCTGGGCCGTGACCGGCGCGACGCGCTGACTCGTAGCGCCTCGTTTCACGTGAAACCGGGAAACCGCGACACCGCGACACCGCGACACCGCGACACCGCGACACCGCGACACCGCGACACCGCGCATCAGTGAAGGCGACCGTTTCACGTGAAACGCAGCCGGAAAGCATGTGGGGCCGCACCCCGAAGGGTGCGGCCCCACATTCGCTTCAGCACTGCTCAGAGCAGGGCTCAGGCAGAGACGACCTCGATGTTGACCTTGGCGGCAACCTCGGGGTGCAGACGCACGGAGGCCTCGTGGCCACCGAGCGACTTGATCGGCGAGCCCAGCTCGACACGACGCTTGTCGACCTTCGGGCCACCGGCAGCCTCGATCGCCGAAGCGATGTCGGCCGGGGTGACGGAACCGAAGAGACGACCGGCGTCGCCGGAGCGGACGGCCAGACGGACCGCGGTGCCCTCGAGCTTGGCCTTGATCTCGTTGGCCTGCTCGATGGTGGCGATCTCGTGGATCTTGCGGGCGCGGCGGATCTGCGCCACGTCCTGCTCGCCACCCTTGGTCCAGCGGATCGCGAACTTCCGCGGGATCAGGTAGTTACGGGCGTACCCGTCCTTGACGTCGACGACCTCGCCGGCGGTGCCGAGGCCAGAGACCTCGTGGGTCAGGATGATCTTCATGTTTCGGTCACCCTTTCCTTATCGCGCGGTGGACGTGTAGGGCAGCAGCGCCATCTCACGGCTGTTCTTCACGGCCGTGGCGACGTCACGCTGGTGCTGCGTGCAGTTGCCGGTCACGCGGCGGGCACGGATCTTGCCGCGGTCGGAAATGAACTTCCGCAGCATGTTCGTGTCCTTGTAGTCCACGTACGTGACCTTGTCCTTGCAGAAAGCGCAGACCTTCTTCTTCGGCTTGCGCACAGGCGGCTTCGCCATGGTGTTTCTCCTGTGTGATCAAGAAGTGTGGGGTGCGAGCCCGGTCCCCGAGGGAGTGATCCCTAGAAGGGGGGCTCGTCCGAGTAGCCGCCGCCGGAGCCGCCGGAGCTTCCGCCCCAGCCGCCACCGCCGCCGCCCTGCTGGCCGCCGCCGGCCGGCGCACCGGTCGCCCAGGGGTCGTTGGCCGGGGCTCCGCCCTGACCACCCTGCTGACCGCCGGGGCCGCCGCCCCAGCCGCCGCCACCCTGCTGCTGACCGCCGCCGAAGCCGCCGCCACCACCCTGGCCGCCACGGCCGCCGGTGGTCTTGGTGACCTTGGCGGTTGCGTAGCGCAGCGAGGGGCCGATCTCGTCGACCTCGAGCTCCACGACCGTCCGCTTCTCGCCCTGCTGGGTCTCGTACGAACGCTGCCGCAGACGTCCCTGAGCGACGACGCGCATGCCACGCGTCAGCGACTCGGCAACGTTCTCCGCGGCCTGACGCCAGATCGACGCACGGAGGAACAGCGCGTCGCCGTCCTTCCACTCGTTGGTCTGGCGGTCGAACGTCCGGGGCGTCGACGCGATCGTGAAGTTCGCGACGGCCGCGCCGGACGGGGTGAAGCGCAGCTCGGGGTCGTCGGTCAGGTTTCCGACGACGGTGATAACGGTCTCGCCTGCCATGGGGGAACCTCTCGGCGGGTTTGCTGCTTGGCTGCTTGTGCTACTCGAATCCCGAGTGCCGCTGAACTAGGAAGTTCAGTGGGTCTCGGGACGGAGGACCTTGGTCCGGAGGACCGACTCGTTCAGGTTCATCTGGCGGTCGAGCTCCTTGACGACCGCAGGCTCGGCCTGCAGGTCGATGACCGAGTAGATGCCCTCGGGCTTCTTCTTGATCTCGTACGAGAGACGACGACGGCCCCAGGTGTCGACCTTCTCCACCTTGCCGTTGCCCTCACGGACGACAGACATGAAGTTCTCGATCAGGGGGGCGACAGCGCGCTCCTCCAGATCGGGGTCGAGGATGACCATCACTTCGTAGTGACGCATGTGGAACCCACCTCCTTTGGACTCAGCGGCCACGGTCGTTCCGTGGCAGGAGGGTTGTTATGCGTAAGCAACGGTATCGGCCGCCACTGACAATCGGGTCCCGCCGAGCGGATCCGTGCTGATCAGCGGCTCAGCCCCTGGTCGGGGGCGTGAACAGACACCGGTGCAGACGGTACAGACTACCCGCACCTCTGCTTCCGGTTGAAATCCGGCGGCCCGTGACCGCAATCTGTACACATCGGGTGTGTACGGCGCTACGATGCGCCGCTTCCGCAGGAGGTGCCCCATGGCACAAGTAATGCGTCCGAACAGCACCGCTTCCTCTTCCCTTTTCGCCACGGACGGCAAGCCCCACCCGCTGCCGGACACCCTGCTCGGGGTGACCGCGGTGCTCGGAGCGATCGCGATCATTTCCTCACTCTGGACCGGCCTCCATCTCCTCAGCTCCTGGGCCGGCCTCATCGGCATGCTGACCGGGGCCTACGGCCAGTTCGTCTCCGAGACGACCAGGGAACGCTTCGGCCTGATCCTGGGCCTGGGGGCGTCGGCCATCGGCTTCTTCATCGGTATGGCCCACGGTGGCCTCTTCGGCGGGCTCATCGGCTGAATCGGCCCATCTCGGCAGCGAGGAGAGGGCGGCCTTCACCACCGACCCCCATACGGCCGGTCGGGGCGCTCGCAGGGCGCAGTAGGCTTCGGCGCGAGAGCCGGAGCCCCTGTACCCATGGGGACACACCAGCCCGAGGAGCGCCCCGAATGAGCCTGACCCTGAGGACCATCAGCCGAGAGCAGCATCTGGCGTACATCCAGAGCCTGCCGTCGGCGAGCCACATGCAGGTTCCCGCATGGGCAGATGTGAAGGCGGAGTGGCGCTCCGAGCACCTGGGTTGGTTCGACGAGCGCACCGGCGAGATGGTCGGCGCGGGTCTGGTGCTGTACCGCCAGCTCCCCAAGATCAAGCGCTATCTCGCGTACCTGCCCGAGGGCCCGGTCATCAACTGGTACGCACCGAACCTCGAAGAGTGGCTGCGCCCGATGCTCGCGCATCTGAAGCAGCAGGGCGCCTTCTCCGTGAAGATGGGCCCGCCGGTCGTCATCCGCCGCTGGGACGCGCCCTCCATCAAGAAGGGCATCCAGGACGCGGATGTGAAGCGGCTGCGCGACATCGAGCCGGACCTCATCGAGCCGCGCGCCTTCGAGGTCGCCGACAAGCTCCGCCGCATGGGCTGGCAGCAGGGCGAGGACGGCGGCGCGGGCTTCGGCGACGTACAGCCGCGCTACGTCTTCCAGGTGCCGCTCGCGAACCGCTCCCTGGAAGAGGTCCACAAGAACTTCAACCAGCTGTGGCGCCGCAACATCAAGAAGGCCGAGAAGGCCGGCGTCGAGGTCGTCCAGGGCGGCTACCAGGACCTCGCCGAGTGGCAGCGCCTGTACGAGATCACGGCCGTGCGCGACCACTTCCGGCCGCGCCCGCTGTCGTACTTCGAGCGCATGTGGACGGCCCTCAACTCCGAGGACCCGAACCGGATGCGGCTCTACTTCGCGCGGCACAACGGCGTGAACCTGGCGGCGGCCACGATGCTCGTCGTCGGCGGGCACGTCTGGTACTCCTACGGCGCCTCCGACAACATCGGCCGCGAGGTGCGCCCGTCCAACGCCATGCAGTGGCGGATGCTGCGCGACGCCTACGCGCTCGGCGCCACCGTCTACGACCTGCGCGGCATCTCCGACTCGCTGGACGAGACCGATCACCTCTTCGGCCTGATCCAGTTCAAGGTCGGTACGGGCGGCCAGGCGGCCGAGTACCTGGGCGAGTGGGACTTCCCGCTCAACAAGCTGCTCCACAAGGCGCTCGACATCTACATGTCGCGGCGCTGAGCGCCCGGCACAATCTGACCTAGCTCCGTACTCTCCACGAAAGGTTCCGGGACCGGCCATGGCGCTCACGCTCTACGTCGACACCGCGCGCTGGCGGGCACACCACAAGCAGGTGCTCGAGCAGTTTCCGGGGCTCGTCCCCGTCTGCAAGGGCAACGGCTACGGCTTCGGCCACGAACGGCTGGCGGAGGAGGCAACGCGCTTCGGCACCGACGTCCTCGCCGTCGGGACCACGTACGAGGCCGCCCGGATCAAGGACTGGTTCAGCGGTGACCTGCTGGTCCTGACGCCCTTCCGGCGCGGCGAGGAACCGGTTCCGCTGCCCGACCGCGTCATCCGCTCCGTCTCCTCCGTCGACGGTGTGCACGGCCTCGTCGGCGCCCGCGTCGTCGTCGAGGTCATGTCCTCGATGAAGCGGCACGGCGTCACCGAGCAGGACCTGCCGCAGCTCGCGCACGCCATACAGGACGTGCGTCTCGAGGGCTTCGCGATCCACCTGCCGCTCGACCGCACCGACGGCACGGACGCCGTCGAGGAGGTCATCGGCTGGATGGACCGGCTGCGCGCGGCCCGCCTTCCGCTGCACACCATGTTCGTCAGCCACCTGAAGGCCGACGAGCTGGCCCGCCTCCAGCAGCAGTTCCCGCAGACCCGCTTCCGCGCGCGCATCGGTACGCGGCTGTGGCTGGGTGACCACGAGGCGACCGAGTACCGCGGCGCCGTCCTGGACGTCACACGCGTGGCGAAGGGCGACCGGTTCGGCTACCGCCAGCAGAAGGCCCCCTCCGACGGCTGGCTGGTGGTCGTGGCGGGCGGTACGTCGCACGGTGTGGGCCTGGAGGCCCCGAAGGCCGTGCACGGCGTCATGCCGCGCGCCAAGGGCGTCGCACGGGCCGGTCTGGCGACGGTGAACCGGAACCTGGCGCCGTTCGTCTGGGCGGGCAAGCAGCGCTGGTTCGCCGAGCCGCCGCACATGCAGGTGTCGATCCTGTTCGTGCCCTCCGACGCCCCCGAGCCGCAGGTCGGCGAGGAGCTGGTGGCCCATCTCCGGCACACCACCACGCAGTTCGACCGGATCGTGGATCGCTGAGCACGCCTCTGCGTAGACATACGAAAAGCGGGTCGGACGCCCATGAGGCGCCCGACCCGCTTTTCGTTGCCTTCAACGAGCTCGTTCGCTCAGAGTGAACTCTCCGGCGTCCGGCCCCAGTCGACCGCGACCGGCCCTTCGGCGGCCTGCGCGGCATGCCGGTGCCGCCGCGGGCGAGTCGCCTGACCGAGCACGAAGACGTCCTTGGCACCGTCCAGAACACCGCCCGAGGGGTCGTCCTCCCCGGAGCGGCGCACCACGTCCCGGTCGGGCAGCCAGATGTCCCGCACGATGACCGCGCAGACGTAGAGCGTGCCCAAGAGATGCACCGCGACGGCCAGTTGATATCCGTCCTCGGGCAGGCCCTGATGCTTGTCCCCGCTGGTCGTGTACGCGAGGTACAGCCAGATCCCGAGGAAGTACGCGACCTCGCACGCCTGCCAGATGAGGAAGTCCCGCCACTTGGGGCGCGCGAGCGCGGCGAGCGGGATCAGCCACAGGACGTACTGCGGCGAGTAGACCTTGTTGGTGAGGATGAAGGCCGCGACCACCAGGAACGCGAGCTGTGAGAAGCGCGGCCTGCGCGGTGCGGTGAGGGTGAGCGCCGCGACGCCCAGGCAGGCGAGCACCATCAGCGTCGTGGCCAGCGTATTGACGACGCCGGTGTCGAGGGGCGTGTCCCGGTGCTGGGAGATGATCAGCCAGAAGGAGCCGAAGTCGACGCCGCGCTCCTGGCTGAACGTGTAGAACTTCGACCAGCCCGCAGGGGCGAGGAGCATCACCGGCAGATTCACGGCCAGCCATGCGACGGCGGCGCCGAGGGCCGCTCTGCCGAACTCCCGCCACCGGCCGGCCCGCCAGCACAGTACGAAGAGCGGACCGAGCAGCAGCACCGGGTACAGCTTGGCGGCGGTCGCGAGCCCGAGCAGCACGCCGAAGGTGAAGGCCCTGCCCCGCGACCACATCAGCATCGCCGCGGCCGTGAGAGCCACCGCGAAGAGGTCCCAGTTGATGGTGGCGGTCAACGCGAAGGCGGGCGCCAGAGCGACCAGCAGAGCGTCCCATGGGCGCCTGCGGTGGGTGCGGGTGACGCACACGGCGATCACGGCCGCGCAGATCATCAGCATCCCGGCGTTGACCATCCAGTACACCTGCTCCTGGTGCTGGATGGAGCCGCTGCCGGGCGTCAGCCACGCGGCGACCTCCATGAACACACCGGTGAGGACCGGGTATTCGAGGTAGTCCATGTCGCCGGAGAGTTTGTCGAAGTACGGCACGAGGCCGTCGGCGAAGCCGCGTCCCTGGTAGAGGTGCGGGATGTCCGAGTAGCACGCGTGCGTGTACTGGGAGCTGGCGCCGTAGAACCAGGAGCCGTCGTAGCAGGGGAACTTCTGGACCATGCCGAGCGCGAACATGCCCAGCATGACGAGCACGATCACCCGTGCCGGGGACCACCACGAGGCGCCGAACCGCACCCGCCGCCCGGCCGGTCCACCGATGAGCTCACTGCCGACGGCCGCGACCTCGTCCTCTCTGGTCGGCCGTACCTGTTCCGGCTCGGGCTCCTGCGGATTCGCACGCGTCGTCTCTGCACTGGGCATGCGGCACATCCTGCCGTACGAGGCTGAGAACGGGGCGAGGGCCGCCACACCCATCGGGTGTGGCGGCCCTCGCCTGCCGTGGAACACGCTGCGTTTCACGTGAAACACGATGCGTTGCGGACGGGTCGGCTAATGGTCCGGGCCTCCGAAGAGGCCGCCTCCGTTTCCATTGCCTGCCGGGTTCCCGGTGTCGTCGGAGCTTCCGTCGCTCGGGGTGGGCGACACTCCGCCGTCGGTAGCGCCTCCGGTGTCCGTGCCGCCGTTGTCCCCATCGTTCTCGTTCTTGCAGGCCCAGTCCCAGTCGCTGCACGTCTCCGACGGCGACGGCGACGGGGAGGTGCTCTCGCTGGTCGACGGGGACGGCGAGGCGGTCTCCGACGGGGTCTGCGTGACCGACGGGGTCGGGGTGGGACTCGGGGTCGCGCCCACGACCTTTCCGATCGGTTCCGGCACCGGGAACGGCTCGTTCGGCTGGCCCTTCAGAGCCTGCTCCATGTAGTCGTGCCAGATCTCGGACGGGAACGACGCACCGTGGATCTTCTCCTGACCACCGGTTCCATACATCTCGAGGAACTTGCGGTTCTGGGACTTCTCGTTGTCGTCCATCCGGTACATCGTGATCGCGGTGGACAGCTGCTTGGTGTAGCCCACGAACCAGGCCGACTTGTTGCCGTCGGTGGTACCGGTCTTGCCGGCCACGTCGCGGCCCGGCAGCCGCGCCGCCGTACCCGTGCCCTTGTCGACGACGGTCTTGAGGACGTCCGTCACGTTGTCGGCGACCTTCGGCTCGAAGGCGCGCCTCACCTTGGCCTCGTGCCGGAAGACGTTCTCGCCCTCGTGGTCGACGGACGTCACCGAGTACGGGTCGTTCTGCTGGCCACTGGTCGCGAAGGTCCCGTAGGCGCCCGCCATGCGGATCGCGCTCGGGTCGGAGGTACCGAGGGAGAACGAGGGGTAGTTGGAGTCGGCGAAGCTGTCGTCCAGGATGCCCGCGCTCTTGGCGGACGCACGCACCTTGTCCAGACCCACGTCCATGCCCAACTGCACATAGGCCGAGTTCACGGACTCGCGCATGGCCTCGCGCAGATCGATCTGGTAGCTGGGCTTGTTGTACGACTGCTTACCGTCGTTGGTCTGGTTCCACTGCTTGCCCTTCTCGTTCGTCCAGATGTCCCCCTTCCAGTCCTTGATCTTGAGCCCGTTCTTGCCGCTGTACAGGCTCTTGGGGGACGCGATCGTGCGCTGGGTCTCGTCCTGGACCTCGGGTCCTTCCGGGTTCCTGACGCCGTACTTGAAGGCGGCCGCGAGGACGAAGGGCTTGAAGGTGGAGCCGACCTGGGCGCCGGTGACATCGGCGTTGTTGGTGAAGTGCTTGGTGGCGTCCTCACCGCCGTAGATGGCCTCGATCGCACCGGTCTTGGGGCTGACGGAGGCGCCACCGAACTGGACGTGCCGGTCCACGTACTTTCCGTTGACCTTGCGGTTCTTCTCGAGGTTCGCCTTGCGGACCTTCTTCACGGCGTTCTCGAGCTTCTTCACCTTGTTCTCGTTGAACGTGGTGTGGATCTCGTAGCCGCCCTTTTGCAGGTCGTCCTCGGTGATCTTGCCGTTGCTGTTCTTGACGGCGTTCGCCTTGGCGAGGTCGACGAGATAGCCGGTCTGGCCGCCGAGCTGCGCGTTGGAGCGCGGGTTCTGCAGCTTGGGGAAGGTCTTGAACTGGGCCCGGCGGCTCTGGCTCAGCCGCCCGTCCTTCGTCTCCTCGTCGAGGATCCACGACCAGCGCTTCGTGGCGCGCGCACGGTTCTTCTGCGGCGTCGCGTTGATCGGGTCGATGCCGGGCGAGCCCGCCGGGTCGTAGTACGTGGAGCCCTTGAGCACGGACGCGAGGAACGCGGTCTGGCTCTCGTTGAGCTTCGTGGCGTCCTCGTTGAAGTAGGCGCGGGCCGCGGCCTGGATGCCGTAGGCACCGCGTCCGTAGTACGCCGAGTTCAGATAGCCGGCCATGACGTCGTCCTTGTCGACGGTCCGGCCGACCTTTATGGAGACGAACAGCTCCTTGAGCTTTCGGGTCACCGTCTGGGACTGGTCGTCCAGCATCGCGTTCTTCACGTACTGCTGGGTGATCGTCGAGCCACCCTGGGTCTCGCCGCCCTTGGCCATGTTGAACACGGCACGGGCGATGCCCATCGGGTCGACACCCTTGTCCGTCTCGAACGTCTTGTTCTCCGCCGACATGACGGCGTAGCGCATGGACTTCGGGATGTCCTCGTACTTGATGATCTGGCGGTTCGTCTCACCACCGGTGGCGACCATCTGCTTGCCGTTGGACCAGTAGTAGACGTTGTTCTGCGCCGTCGCCGTCTTGGCCGGGTCGGGCACGCCCACCAGCGCATACGCGATGCCGGCGGCGAGCATCATGCTGCCGAACAGACCGACGAACATGCCGGTCACCAGCCGCCAGGACGGCACCCAGCGACGCCAGCCGTACTTGTGCGCACGCGGGTAGTCGACGAACTTCTTCTTCTCCGGGCCGCCGGATCCGGCACCGTACGGGCCACCGGGTCCGCCGCCGTGGCCGCCGCCACCGCGGCGACCTCCGCCGCCGCCGGCTCCACCGCCATCGGAGGACCTGCGTCGGCCGCCCCGCTGGGCGGCCTTCCGGGCTTCTGCTCGACCGGCCCACGGGCGGTCACCCTCCGGGCTCCCGTGCGAACCCGTTGAACTCGGGGCGTCATAGGAAGCGGAGGGAGAGGCGGAACCTCCACGCGGTGCCGCGCGGCGGCCCGATGGTGCTCCGAATGCTCCGCGACGGGCCGCGGCGCGCCCACCGCCTTGCGGCTGCGGCGGTTTGCGACGGTGCTCGCTCATCGAACGACTACTCCTCGGGCAGGCGCGAGGTCGCGCGCCTGGAAACGGCGTCGGGTTTCCGGTCCCCCCGGAGTACGGATGCGCCCCTCTCGGCACTCACCCGCACTACACCAGGGACGACGACGCCCACTGGCGTCACTTGGTTCCCGGTGGTCTGCATGGCGGACAGACTACGCACCGTCAAAACCCTCCTAGGGCCGAACTTCACCCCAAATCAGGCAACTCGATTCCTACGAATCGGTGATGTGACGCCGTTCACCGTGATCGCACTTGCCGCGGCCGAAGAGCAGTTCTATCGTCGTGATGTATCGAGTCGATACATCAGCTCGACATAAAGAGTCGATACAAGGGACCGCGGCAGAGAGGAGACGACGATGAGCCGACGCTCCGGCATCCTCGAGTTCGCCGTACTCGGTCTGCTCCGCGAGTCCCCGATGCACGGCTACGAGCTGCGCAAGCGACTCAACACTTCACTCGGAATCTTCCGCGCCTTCAGCTACGGGACGCTGTACCCCTGCCTCAAGACGCTGGTCGCCAACGGCTGGTTGATCGAGGAATCGGGTTCAGGACCCGACGACACCTCCGCGACTCCACTCGCAGGGCGTCGCGCCAAAATCGTCTACCGATTGACGGCGGAAGGTAAGGAGCACTTCGAGGACCTGCTCTCGCAGACCGGCCCGGACGCATACGAGGACGAGCACTTCGCCGCGCGCTTCGCCTTCTTCGGGCAGACCTCGCGGGACGTGCGCATGCGCGTCCTCGAAGGTCGCCGCAGTCGGCTGGAGGAGCGCCTCGAGAAGATGCGCATCTCCTTCGCCCGCACCCGCGAGCGCCTGGACGACTACACGCTCGAGCTGCAGCGGCACGGCATGGAGTCCGTGGAGCGCGAGGTGCGCTGGCTGAACGAGCTCATCGAGAGCGAGCGCGCGGGCCGCGACCAACGACGCTCCGGCCCGGGGGACGCGACGCAGCAGGACACATCTGGAGAGACGGGCGGCCTGCCCCGGCACCGGGACAGCACCCGGCCGGATCCGTCCGACGACACCGCCACGTGAAGTCCGGTCAGGACTTCACCGAGTACACACAGGGAGCAACCGGAATGGGTTCGGTTCGCGTAGCCATCGTCGGCGTGGGCAACTGCGCCGCCTCGCTGGTGCAGGGCGTCGAGTTCTACAAGGACGCCGACCCGGAGACCAAGGTCCCGGGCCTGATGCACGTACAGTTCGGCGACTACCACGTCGGTGACGTCGAGTTCGTCGCCGCGTTCGACGTCGACGCGAAGAAGGTCGGCCTGGACCTCGCGGACGCCATCGGCGCCTCCGAGAACAACACCATCAAGATCGCCGACGTGCCCAACAAGGGCGTCCAGGTCCAGCGTGGTCACACTCTCGACGGTCTGGGCCGCTACTACCGCGAGACGATCGAGGAGTCCTCCGAGGCCCCGGTCGACGTCGTCCAGGTCCTCAAGGACAAGCAGGTCGACGTTCTCGTCTGCTACCTGCCCGTCGGCTCCGACGACGCGGCGAAGTACTACGCCCAGTGCGCCATCGACGCCAAGGTCGCGTTCGTCAACGCCCTCCCGGTCTTCATCGCCGGCACCAAGGAGTGGGCGGACAAGTTCACCGAGGCCGGCGTCCCGATCGTCGGTGACGACATCAAGTCGCAGGTCGGCGCGACCATCACGCACCGCGTGATGGCGAAGCTCTTCGAAGACCGCGGTGTCCGCCTCGAGCGCACGATGCAGCTCAACGTCGGCGGCAACATGGACTTCAAGAACATGCTGGAGCGCGACCGCCTCGAGTCGAAGAAGATCTCGAAGACGCAGGCCGTCACCTCGCAGATCCGCGACCGCGAGCTGGGCGAGAACAACGTCCACATCGGCCCGTCCGACTACGTCGCGTGGCTCGACGACCGCAAGTGGGCGTACGTCCGCCTCGAGGGCCGCGCCTTCGGTGAGGTCCCGCTGAACCTGGAGTACAAGCTCGAGGTCTGGGACTCCCCGAACTCCGCGGGTGTCATCATCGACGCCCTGCGCGCCGCGAAGATCGCCAAGGACCGCGGCATCGGCGGCCCGATCCTCTCCGCGTCCTCGTACTTCATGAAGTCCCCGCCGGTGCAGTACTTCGACGACGAGGCCTTCGAGAACGTCGAGAAGTTCATCAAGGGCGAGGTCGAGCGCTGACTTTCCCCTGACGGCCGGTTCGGGTGTTTCACGTGAAACACCCACCGCCCGGAGGTTGTTGAGGCCCCTGGCTCGCACGTTGTGTGCGCGCCAGGGGCCCCTCTCATATGTGAGGCTGTGCCGCATGGCTGTCGTCCGTGACCTGCGTGTACTCCTGCGCCTGCACGACTTTCGGCGTCTGCTGACGCTGCGGCTGCTCTCCCAGGGCGCGGACGGCGTGTATCAGGTGGCGCTCGCCACGTACGTGGTGTTCTCTCCGGAGAAGCAGACGTCCCCCGCCGCGATCGCGTCCGCGATGGCGGTGCTGCTGCTCCCGTACTCCCTTGTGGGCCCGTTCGCGGGCGTTCTCCTCGACCGTTGGCGCCGCCGCCAGGTCTTCCTGTACGGCAATCTGCTGCGGGTGCTGCTCGCCTCCGTGACGGCCGCACTCATGCTGAGCCACGCCCCGGACTGGCTCTTCTACGCATCCGCGCTGTGCGTCACCGCGGTCAATCGTTTCGTCCTGTCCGGGCTTTCGGCCGCGCTGCCCCGTGTCGTCGACGCGGAGCGCCTCGTCATGGCCAACTCCCTCTCGCCGACCGCGGGGACTCTCGCGGCGACGCTGGGCGGTGGCCTCGCCTTCGGCGTGCGCCTGATCTCCTCGGACTCGGACGCCGCGGTCGTACTCATCGGGGCGTTGCTGTACCTGTGTGCCGCGCTCGCTTCCTTGCGCATGGACGCACAACTTCTCGGCCCCGACCCGGAGTTGATCCAGCCACGCCTGGGGGCGGCATTGGCCGGCACCGCCCGAGACCTCGCCTCCGGCGTCCGGCACCTCGCCTCACGCCCGGCTGCCGCACGCACGCTCGCCGCGATGACGGTGATGCGGTTCTGCTACGGCGCCCTGCTCGTCATGGTGCTCATGCTGTGCCGGTACGCATGGTCGTCCACCGAGTCCGAAGGCCTGGCCCTGCTCGGTCTCGCCATGGGCGTCTCGGGAGCGGGCTTCTTCGTGGCGGCCACAGTCACCCCGGCGGCCGTCGGGCGGTTGGGCGCCGCAGGGTGGATCGTCCTGTGCGCCGGTGCCGCGGCCATACTGGAACTCGCTCTGGGGCTCACCTTCGAACCCGCGCCGATCGTGGTGGCCGCGTTCGTTCTGGGACTGACCACACAGGCCTCGAAGATCGCCACCGACACGGTCGTCCAGTCCTCCGTCGACGACGGCTTCCGTGGCCGGATCTTCTCGGTCTACGACGTGCTGTTCAACGTCTCCTTCGTCGGCGCGGCCGGAGTCGCGGCGCTGATGCTGCCGCCGGACGGCCGCTCCGTCCCTCTCGTCGTCCTGGTGTCGGTCCTCTACGGGGTGACCGCCCTCACGCTGCACGGGCGGCGACGTTTCACGTGAAACATCGCCTCACCGGATACGCGTCGGGGCTCTGTTTCACGTGAAACAGAGCCCCGACGCGTTGCGTATGTCTCAGTCCTGAGAGCTTTCGGCCCACCACTCCTTGAGCGCCGACACGGCCGCGTCGTGCTCCATCGGCCCGTTCTCAAGGCGCAGCTCCAGAAGGAACTTGTACGCCTGCCCGATCACCGGGCCCGGACCGACGCCGAGGATCTCCATGATCTGGTTCCCGTCGAGGTCGGGCCTGATCGAGTCCAGCTCCTCCTGCTCCTGGAGCCGCTCGATGCGCTCCTCGAGACCGTCGTACGCACGCGACAGCGCGTTGGCCTTCCGCTTGTTTCGCGTCGTGCAGTCGGAGCGGGTCAGCTTGTGCAGTCGGCCGAGGAGCGGTCCTGCGTCCCGTACATAACGACGCACGGCGGAGTCCGTCCACTCGCCGGTGCCGTAGCCGTGGAAGCGCAGGTGCAGCTCCACGAGGCGCGAGACGTCCTTCACCAGTTCATTGGAGTACTTGAGCGCAGTCATGCGCTTCTTCGTCATCTTCGCTCCGACCACCTCGTGATGGTGGAACGAGACGCGGCCGTCCTTCTCGAAGCGGCGGGTGCGCGGCTTCCCGATGTCGTGGAGCAGCGCGGCGAGCCGCAGCGTCAGGTCGGGACCATCGGTCTCCAAGGCCATCGCCTGCTCGAGCACGATCAGCGTGTGTTCGTAGACGTCCTTGTGCCTGTGGTGCTCATCACGCTCCAGGCGCAGCGCGGGCAGCTCGGGCAGTACGGAATCGGCCAGACCGGTCTCGACGAGCAACGTCAGGCCCTTGCGCGGGTGCGCGGAGACGATCAGCTTGTTGAGCTCGTCACGCACCCGCTCGGCGGAGACAATCTCGATACGGCCCGCCATGGCCTTCATGGCGGCGACGACCTCGGGAGCGACCTCGAAGTCGAGCTGGGCGGCGAAGCGGGCGGCCCGCATCATCCGCAGCGGGTCGTCGGAGAAGGAGTCCTCGGGGGTGCCGGGCGTGCGCAGCACCCGCTCGGAGAGGTCCTTGATGCCGCCGTGCGGGTCGATGAACGCCTTCTCGGGGAGCGCCACAGCCATCGCGTTGACGGTGAAGTCCCGGCGGACCAGGTCCTCTTCGATGGAGTCGCCGTACGAGACCTCGGGCTTGCGCGAGGTGCGGTCGTACGCCTCCGACCGGTACGTGGTGACCTCGACCTGGTAGCCGTCCTTCTGGCAGCCGACGGTGCCGAACGCGATCCCGACCTCCCAGACCGCGTCGGCCCAGGGCCGGACGATCTTCAGTACGTCCTCGGGTCGGGCGTCGGTGGTGAAGTCCAGGTCGTTGCCGAGCCGGCCGAGCAGTGCGTCCCGTACCGAACCGCCGACCAGGGCGAGGGAGAACCCGGCCTCCTGGAATCGGCGGGCGAGATCGTCGGCAACAGGGGAGACCCGCAGCAGCTCGCTGACCGCGCGGTGCTGCACTTGGCTCAGGGCGCTGGGGGTGTCTTCATTGGCGTTCGGCACAACAGGACAGGGTACGTGGCCCGGGCGGCCCGGACCGAACCGTTCCACGGGCCCGCGACCGAAGCGTTTCGAAGGCCCCCTACTCTTGCCCCACGATCATGCCGGGCAGACCGTGGCACTCAGCCACAGTGCTCCTCGTTACCATGCGTGGACACATCTGCGACCACCGACGACGACGAGGGACGGACGACCACGTGGCCGAGGCGGCAGACCTTCCAACGGTGAGTCCCTCACCTGCACGGCGACTGCTGCGGCGCACCGGAGCCCTGCTCGCGGCTGCGCCGCTCCTGGCGTCGCTGCCGCTGCTGCCTCCCGCCGCCCCGGCGAGTGCCGCCACCCCGGCCACGGCCGCCGCGAGCGCGACAGGGAGCCGCACGGTCGATGTGGCTGTGAACTCCCTCTCGCCCAGCGCGCCGACGGACGGCGACACAGTAAAGGTCACCGGCACGGTGACGAACAAGGGCAAGCAGACGGTCAGTGGCGCGCGTGCGGGTCTGCGGGTCGGCACGTCCTACAGCGGCCGCTCTGCCGTCGACAACGCCGCGAAGAACGGCACGGGCGGCGCCGCGGAGGGCAACGAGGTATCCGGCAAGTACGGCGAGAAGCTGCCCAAGTTGGTGCCGGGCGTCGCGCAGGACTTCGCGCTGTCCGTCCCGGTCAAGGCGCTGCATCTGGGCTCCGACGGCGTCTATCAGCTCAGCGTCACCCTGACGGGACAGACCGCGGCCCAGCCGTACCAGCAGACGCTCGGCATCCAGCGGACCTTCCTGCCCTGGCAGCCGAACAGCGCCGACAGGAGCACGAAGACGACGGCCCTGTGGCCGTTGATCTCCGACTCCCACCTCACCGCCGAGACGGGCGCGAACGAACAGCAGACGCCGGTCTTCGACAACAACGACCTGGCGAAGCAGATCGGCCCGGGCGGCCGTCTGCAGCGGATGCTGGAGCTCGGCAGCGAGCTCGACGTGACCTGGGTGGTCGACCCCGACCTGCTGGCCTCCGTCGACGCCATGACGGAGTCGTACAAGGTCAAGGGCCGCGACGGAAAGCTCAGGTCGGGCAGGGGGCAGGCGGCCGCCAAGCAGTGGCTGAGCGACCTGGAGACGGCCGTACAGGGCCAGAAGGTGGTCACGCTCCCGTTCGCCGACCCGGACCTGGCGTCGCTCGCGCACACGGGCACGAAGGTCACCGGGTCCCTCGGTCACCTCAAGGACGCCACCGACGTCGCCTCCCTGACGGTGCAGACGATCCTGCACACGAAGCCGGACACGTCGTACGCCTGGCCCGCCGAGGGCGCCGTCGACCGGGACATCGTGAAGGTCGCCACGTCCGCGGGCGCGGACAAGATCATCGCGCGCAGCGACCACTTCCCGGAGACCGGCGGCCTGTCGTACACGCCGTCCGCCGCGCGGCCGATCGGCGGCGGCGCCACGGCCGTGGTCGCCGACGGCCGTATGTCGACCGCTTTCCAGGGCGACATGACGGGCGCCGAGAACTCCACGCTCGCCGTGCAGCAGTTCCTCGCGCAGTCCCTGATGCTGAACATGCAGACGGACAAGCAGCGCAGCGTCGTCGTGGCCCCGCAGCGCACGCCCACCGCGAGCCAGGCACAGTCCATGGCCACGGCGCTGCACGCGCTGCAGGACGGCAACTGGTCTCAGTCCCAGACCTTGTCGGCCGCCGCGACGGCGAAGCCCGACGCCGGCGCCACCACGCGGGTCCCGAACGCGTACCCCTCGTCGCTGCGCAAGCAGGAGCTGCCGCAGTCGGCCTTCGAGCAGATCCAGGCGACCCAGCGCGACCTCGAGAACTTCAGGGTCGTCCTCACCGACCAGTCCCGCGTGGTGACGCCGTTCGGCCGTGCGATGGACCGGGAGATGTCCACGTCGTGGCGTGGCGGCTCCGGCGCGTCGGGGAGCTTCCGCGACGGGGTCTCCTCGTATCTCTCGGGCCTCACCGAACAGGTGGCGCTGATCGACAAGTCCGAGGTGAAGCTCTCCGGGCGCAGCGCGACGATCCCCGTGTCGGTGCAGAACAACCTGTGGCAGGACGTCGACCACCTGACGCTGCGCCTCACCTCGGGCAACGGCACCCGCCTCAAGATCGGCGGCGACAACTTCCAGGACCAGGAAGTGAAGATCGCCAGCGGGCACAGCCAGTCCGTGAAGTTCACGACCACGGCCAAGGCGACCGGCCCTATCTGGGTGCGTGCCCAGCTGTACACCCAGGACGGTGAGCCCTACGGCGATCCGCTGCGCTTCAAGGTCGACGTCACCGAGGTCACTCCGACCGTGATGCTCGTCATCGCCGGCGGTGTCCTGTTGCTCGTCCTGGCGGGGTACCGGATGTACCAGCAGCGCAAGCGTGCCGTCGCCGCACAGCCCGACGAGGACGCCCCTGAGGGTGACTCCGCGGCCGCGGAGGGCGGAGAGGCCGACGAGGCGGACAGCGACACGACGGCCACCACACAGGCAGACGTTCCGCAGCAGCCGAGTGACCCGACGGCTGACACCGCTCCGGAAAGCGCGGCCCCGTCGGGCACGGGTGAGAGAGTGGACCGTTGAGCGATGTCGGGGCCGCTGGGCCGGGGACGATGAGGTGGGGTAACCATGAACGCGCCGTACGACGGTGAGCGTGGCCACGGCTCGGGCGGCTCCGCCTCGGGCGACGGCCGGCCGTACGCCGGTTCAGAACAGCCCGAGGGGCAGGTGCCGCCGCCGCAGCCTGCTCCCGACGCGTATCCGCAGGACGCGTACCTTCAGGACGCGTACGAGCAGGATCCGTACCGGGCGCACGACCTGACCGCCCAGGACCCGGTGACCGAGGCGCTGTACGACCGCGCCGCGCACCCACCACCGCCGCCGGGCTCGCAGCAGGCGCAGCAGCCCCTGTACGCGCCGCCGCCCGCGCAGCAGTACCAGCCCGACCCCCGCGTGTGGGCGCAGCCGCCCGCACCGGAACCGGCGAGCGCCACCCAGCACCTGCCGTACGGCGACGACGCCCGTACGACGCAGTTCGTGGGAGTCGACGACCTCGTGACGCACTCCGCGGAGGAGCGGCACGAACCGGACGCCTTCGCGCACCTGTACCGCGACCAGCAGCCCGGCAACAGCGCGGGCCGCGTGCCGACCGAGCCGGTCGACAACCCGACCACTCAGCTCGGCCCCCCGCAGCCCCCGCCGCCACCGGCTGCCACCCCCGCACCGGCGCCCGCGCCGAAGAAGGGCGGCCGAGCCTCCAGCCTCCTGAAGTCGAGCGCGGTGATGGCGGCGGGCACGCTCGTCTCCCGCCTCACCGGCTTCGTCCGCACCATGATGATCACCGCGGCGCTCGGTGCCGGGCTGCTCGGTGACACCTGGACCGTGGCGTACACGCTGCCGACGATGATCTACATCCTGACCGTCGGTGGCGGCCTGAACTCGGTGTTCGTACCCCAGCTGGTGCGCGCCATGAAGGAGGACGACGACGGCGGCGAGGCCTTCGCCAACCGCCTGCTCACCCTCGTCATGGTGGCGCTCGCAGCGATCGTCGCGCTCGTCGTTTTCGCGGCGCCGCTGCTGATCCACGCGATGTCACCGACGATCGCCGGCAACGAAGCCGCCAACAGCGTCGGCGTCACGTTCGCCCGCTACTGCCTGCCCACGATCTTCTTCATGGGTGTGCACGTGGTGATGGGGCAGGTCCTGAACGCCCGCGGCAAGTTCGGCGCGATGATGTGGACCCCGGTCCTGAACAACATCGTCATGATCTTCACCTTCGGCATGTTCATCTGGGTCTACGGGACCGCTGCCGAATCGCACATGGGCGTGACCACCATCCCGGACGAGGGCGTCCGCCTTCTCGGCATCGGCACCCTGCTCGGCCTGTTCGTGCAGGCGCTGGCGATGATCCCGTACCTGCGCGAGACCGGCTTCCGCTTCCGGCTGCGCTTCGACTGGAAGGGCCACGGGCTCGGCAAGGCCGTCAAGCTCGCCAAGTGGACGGTCCTGTTCGTCCTCGCCAACCAGGCGGGCGTCGTGGTCGTCACCCAGCTCGCCACGGCGGCCGGTGAGGCGTCCGGCAAGGCCGGCGCGGGCATCATGGGCTACTCGAACTCCCAGCTGATCTGGGGCATGCCGCAGGCGATCATCACCGTCTCCGTCATGGCCGCACTGCTGCCGCGCCTCTCGCGCTCCGCGCACGACGGCGACCCCGGCGCGGTCCGCGACGACATCTCCTCTGGCCTGCGCACCTCGGCCGTGGCCATCGTCCCGATCTCGTTCATGTTCGTGGCGCTCGGCGTCCCGATGTGCACCCTGCTCTTCGGCTCCAGCGGCACCGAGGCCGCCAAGTCCATGGGCTACATCCTCATGGCGTTCGGCCTCGGCCTCATCCCGTACTCCGTGCAGTACGTCGTGCTCCGTGGCTTCTACGCCTACGAGGACACGCGCACGCCGTTCTACAACACGGTCATCGTCGCCGCGGTCAACGCCGCCGCCTCGGGCATCTGCTATCTGATCCTGCCCGCCCAGTGGGCCGTCGTCGGCATGGCGCTCTCCTACGGCATCGCGTACGCGATCGGCGTCGGTGTCGCCTGGCGGCGGCTGCGCAATAGGCTCGGCGGTGACCTGGACGGCTCGCACGTCGTCCGTACGTACGCCCGGCTCTGCCTCGCGTCGCTGCCGGCGACGATCATCGGCGGCGGAATCGGGTACGCGGTCACGCAGGCACTCGGCTACGGCGTGTTCGGCTCGATCGCGTCGCTGGTCGTGGGCAGTGCGGCCCTGCTCGCGGTCTTCTACGTGGCAGCCCGCAAGATGAGGATCGAAGAACTGAATTCGCTGGTCGGCATGGTCCGCGGTCGACTCGGCCGCTGAATCCGTCCGGCAGCGCGTGCAACCATCGACGGTCACCGCGTGTCGTGCATAGCGCCGGACTGTGGGCACAATTGGCTTTGGCGTCGGAGTGAGCACAACGGATGGGGAGGCAGGAACGACGGTGGCGGAACGGAGCACGGCTGCCGTCGACGTGGCCGACAACAGCGGTGACGAACCGCTGACCGCCAAGGCGGACAAGGCGGAGCAGGCCACGGCCGACGGGGTGGCCAAGACCGGGGATCAGGGCGCCTCGGCGCGCGAGGAGGCCGCGGACACCGCGGAGACGGGGACTCATCTGAGCCCTGGCACGGCTTCGCCGCCCGATTTGCACAGCGGCCACAAGCTCGCCAGGCGCTACCGCCTCGAGGAGTGCGTCACCCGTCTGGACGGTTTCAGCAGCTGGCGTGCGGTGGACGAAAAGCTCCGCCGCGCCGTCGGTGTGCACATCCTCCCCGCCGATCACCCGCGGGGCCGTTCGGTACTCGCCGCGGCCCGCTCGTCGGCTCTCCTGGGCGACCCCCGCTTCGTCCAGGTACTGGACGCGGTCGAGGAGAACGATCTCGTCTACGTCGTCCACGAGTGGCTGCCCGACGCGACGGAGCTGACCGCTCTGCTCGCCCTCGGCCCCCTCGAGGTGCACGACGCGTACCAAATGGTCAGCCAGGTCTCCCACGCCATGGCCGCCGCCCACCGTGAGGGCCTCGCCCATCTGCGCCTCACGCCGAGCGCCGTGCTGCGCACCTCCACCGGGCAGTGGCGCATCCGCGGCCTCGCCGTGAACGCGGCGCTGCGCGGCATCACCTGCGACACCCCGCAGCGTGCCGACACCGAGGCGATCGGCGCGCTCCTGTACGCCTGCCTGACCCAGCGCTGGCCGTACGAGGACGACGCGTACGGCCTCTCCGGACTGCCCAAGGGTGTCGGTCTCATCGCGCCCGACCAGGTGCGCGCCGGCGTCCACCGCGGTCTTGCGGAGCTCTCCATGCGCGCACTGGCCAACGACGGGGCGACCGCGTCGCGCCAAGAGCCGCCGTGCACCACGCCGGAGGACCTGGTGAAGGCCATCGGCGAGATGCCCAAGATCCGCCCGCCGGAGCCCGCCTTCACGGCGCCCCCGGAGTACCAGCGGACCACGTACCAGCAGGGGAGCTACGGCCGCACGGCCCCGCACGCCACCCAGCCCGTTCCCACGCCGCCGCCCCCGCTGCAGAGCCGTACCGGCAAGGCCCTCAAGTGGGCCGTCTCCGCGCTGCTCATCGCGGCGCTCGGCCTGGGCAGCTGGCAGCTCGCGGACGCCCTCATGGACCGCGGCAACACGGGCAGCGCCGGCTCCACGGACACCTCGGACGACAGCGGTAAGGGCGGCAAGCAGGACGCCAAGCCGATCTCCATCTCGAGCGCCAAGGAATTCGTCGCCGAGGGCGACGCCCAGGCGCCGGCCGACGTCGCCAAGACGTACGACGACAGCGAGTCGACGTACTGGCGGACCAAGTCCTTCGTCGATGGCCCGAAGATGGTCATCAAGCCCGGCGTCGGCATCGTCTACGACCTCGGCTCCGCCAAGAACGTGTCGGCCGCCTCGATAGGGCTCCGGTACGGCGGCGACCACACGACGGTCTCCCTGTACGCCGCCGAGTCCCTCAACCCGGGCCCGGTGTCCGGTCTGAAGCAGATCGGGACCAAGACCGACTCGAAGACCACCTCCGCCAAGATCACAGCCGATGACCCGGTGAAGACACGCTATGTGCTCGTCTGGCTGACCGCCCTGCCCCACGCAGGCCAGGATGGGTACAGCAGCGCGGGCTACAAGCAGGGCATCACCGACGTGGAGTTCACCGGCTGACGGGTGCGGCTCACCAGGGGGAGGGGGTTCGACCGTGGACGACGCCTACGGCGAGGCGAGCGATCAGGACCTCCTCAGCCGACATGTCGCGGGCGACAAGGACGCCTTCGGTGAGATCGTCCGCCGCCATCGGGACCGCCTCTGGGCGGTGGCTCTGCGGACGCTGGGGGACCGCGAGGAGGCCGCGGACGCGGTGCAGGACGCACTGGTCTCGGCCTATCGCGCCGCCCATACCTTCCGCGGCCAGTCCGCGGTGACCACCTGGCTGCACCGCATCACCGTGAACGCGTGCCTGGACCGGGCCCGAAAGATGGCCTCGCGCAAGACCGCGCCCGTGGACGACGCCGACCGCCTGGACCAGCTCCTGGAGCCGCACGAGTCCGCGGAGGCCCCGGTCGAGCGGGACGATCTGCACCGTGAGCTCCTTGAGGCGCTCTCGGTCCTGCCCGGCGACCAGCGGGCCGCCCTCGTCCTCGTCGACATGCAGGGATATCCGGTGGCCGAGGCCGCCCGGATCCTCGATGTACCCACCGGCACGGTCAAGAGCCGCTGCGCGCGGGGCAGAGCCAAGCTGCTTCCGATGCTGACGCATCTGCGTACGGAGAACGGGAGCGAGGAAGGTGGCGAGAACCCGCCCCCCGGAAGGAACCGGGCGCAGGGGACATCCGTCCCACCCGCAGCGGGGCCTCGTGATGAGGCAGGACCAGGAAATTCGGCTGCGGTGAAGGGCGGAGGTGGGCGAGCGTGACATCCACGACCGACACGGCAGAACACCCGGAGGTCACCGAGCTCTCCGAGCTCGCCGAGGGTCTGCTGCCTCCCGCCCGGACGACCGACGTCCAGCAGCACCTCGACGGCTGCGCACTGTGCGCCGACGTCCTTTCGTCCCTGGAGGAGATCCGGGGCACGCTTGGTGCCGTGTCGAGCCCTCCGTCGATGCCCGAGGAGATCGCGAGCCGGATCGATGCGGCCTTGGCCGCCGAAGTCGGTCGTGAAACGCGGCCCGTTTCACGTGAAACATCGACCGCGGCCGACCGCCCCGCCGGGCACCCGCCAGCCACCACCGGACCGGGCCGCAAGGCACGCGGACGCAGGAGGCGCACCGGTGCCGTGCTCGGGGCCGTCCTGACGGTCACCGCGATCGGCGTGGGGACCCTGGTCATCCAGAGCGATGACGGATCCCCGGCCGCGCGCAAGAACCACACCTCGTCGACCTTCGCCAAGGACACGTTGGAGACGAAGGTCACGACGCTGCTCGGCCCCTCGACACTCGGCACGGAAGAAGCGGGGCCCAGCGCTCAGGGGACGAAGGCGCCGATGCAGAAGCGCGCCGTCTCGGTCCCCCAGTGCGTCCAGCTCGGCACCCACCGGAACGAGGACCCACTCGCCGCGGAGACAGGCACGTACGAAGGAAAGCAGGCCTACCTCGTCGTGCTGCCCCACAAGACCGACCCTGCCCACCGGGTCACGGCCTTCGTCGTGGACTCCTCCTGTGTCGGCACATCCGACTCCGCGGGCACGCTGCTGTACAAGCACGATTACGACCACGGCTCAGGGACGCTCAAGAACACTCGCTAGGTGTGGCCGGGCACGTCGGGAATGCATGCCCCGTAGGATCCGTTGGGTGGGGTGAGAGTCCTCCGAATGGCTCCCCCTGGCAGTACGCAGCAGTCCCGCAGAGACGAGGAATCAAGCCGTGAGCGACGTCCGTAACGTGATCATCATCGGCTCCGGGCCCGCCGGCTACACGGCGGCGCTCTACACCGCGCGCGCGTCGCTGAAGCCGCTCGTGTTCGAGGGTGCCGTCACCGCTGGTGGCGCGCTGATGAATACGACCGACGTGGAGAACTTCCCCGGCTTCCAGGACGGCATCATGGGCCCCGAGCTCATGGACAACATGCGCGGCCAGGCCGAGCGCTTCGGTGCCGAGCTCGTGCCCGACGACGTCGTGGCCGTCGACCTGAGCGGCGAGATCAAGACCGTGACGGACACCGCGGGCACCGTGCACCGTGCGAAGGCCGTCATCGTCACCACCGGCTCTCAGCACCGCAAGCTCGGCCTCCCGAACGAGGACGCGCTCTCCGGTCGCGGCGTCTCCTGGTGCGCGACCTGTGACGGCTTCTTCTTCAAGGACCAGGACATCGCCGTGATCGGCGGCGGCGACACCGCGATGGAGGAGGCCACCTTCCTTTCGCGCTTCGCCAAGTCCGTGACGATCGTGCACCGCCGTGACACCCTGCGCGCCTCGAAGGCGATGCAGGAGCGGGCCTTCGCCGACCCGAAGATCAAGTTCGTCTGGGACAGCGAGGTCGCCGAGATCAAGGGCGACCCGAAGCTCGCGGGTCTGACCCTGCGCAACCTGAAGACGGGCGAGACCTCCGAGCTGCCGGTCACCGGCCTGTTCATCGCGATCGGCCACGACCCGCGCACGGAGCTCTTCAAGGGCCAGCTCGAGCTCGACGACGAGGGCTACCTGAAGGTCGAGGCGCCCTCGACGCGCACGAACCTCACCGGAGTCTTCGGCGCCGGCGACGTCGTGGACCACACCTACCGTCAGGCGATCACGGCGGCCGGCACCGGCTGCTCCGCCGCTCTCGACGCCGAGCGCTTCCTGGCCTCGCTCTCCGACGGCGAGGCCGCCGAGCCCGAGAAGACCCAGACCGCCAGCGTCTGACCCGAACTCCCCAGTCCCGTAATCCCCCAAGAAATGAGGAGCCTGCTGTGGCCGGCAACCTGAAGAACGTCACGGACGCCACCTTCGACGAGGACGTCCTGAAGAGCGACAAGCCCGTCCTGGTCGACTTCTGGGCCGCCTGGTGCGGTCCGTGCCGTCAGATCGCCCCGTCGCTCGAGGCCATTGCCGCCGAGCACGGCGACAAGATCGAGGTCGTCAAGCTCAACATCGACGAGAACCCGGGCACGGCCGCCAAGTACGGCGTCATGTCGATCCCGACCCTGAACGTGTACCAGGGTGGCGAGGTCGCGAAGACCATCGTCGGTGCCAAGCCGAAGGCCGCCATCGTGCGCGACCTCGAGGACTTCATCGCCGAGTAATCAGGCGACGCCGTTCCACGGACGGCGGTCGTTGTTTCACGTGAAACACGAACGGGCCCACCCCTGCGGGGTGGGCCTGTTTCCGTTTGAGAGCCCGGCGGGCCGTCACAGGGGCCGGAGGGCCGGTTCCTTCTGTACGGCCCCCAGAAGCCGGTCCAGCGCCATCTCGACGTCTTCCTTCCAGGACAGCGTCGTCCGTAGTTCAAGGCGCAGCCGCGGATACGAGGGATGGGGTCGCACGGTCTTGAATCCGACCGCCAGCAGATGGTCCGCGGGAAGCAGACAGGCGGGCCCCTTCCACTGGGCGTCGCCGAAAGCCTCGATCGCCTTGAAGCCTCGACGCAGCAGATCCTTCGCGACGGTCTGCACGATGACCCGGCCCAGTCCCTGCCCCTGATAGTCGGGAGAGATCCAGGCCGTCATGAGCTGAACGGCGTCGGGGGACACCGGACTCGTCGGGAAGGCAGTGGATCGGGGGACGTACGCGGGTGGCGCGTAGACCACGAAGCCGACCGGGACGTCATCCACGTAGACGACGCGTCCGCAGGAGCCCCACTCCAGAAGGACAGCGGAGATCCACGCTTCCTTCTCCAGTTCGGGCGTGCCCGCCTTTACCGCGGCCTGGCCGCTGACCGGGTCCAGCTCCCAGAAGACACATGAACGGCAACGCTTGGGGAGGTCCGGGAGGTTGTCCAGCGTGAGCGGTACGAGCCGACGCCCCATGAAGGCAGTTCCTCGCTTCCTTCGCCCGCCGATGCGCGGGCGGCCGTCAGAGCGCTCCGTTCCCTGAGCAGGCTGCCGACGAATCCGCCGACCGCGCCAAGGCCGAGGCCTGCGGTCATCAGTCCGGTGCGACTCACCGATCGCATGACCCGCCTCCTGTATGAGGTGCCGCCGGGTAGATGCGCTCTTCCCGTCGCATCGTAACCACGATGGGATTCACTCGATACCGTAGAAAAGCAAAGAGCGGGCCGTGTTCCGGTACATGCCGGACACGGCCCGCTCTCTGATCGCAACAGGGCGGTGGTCAGTCCTGTTCGTCTCCCTCAGTCTCCTCGGGGAGACCGTTCTGCAGAACCGGTCCCTCACCGGGAGCGAGCGAGCCGAGGATGCGCGACAGGTCGTCCATCGAGGCGAATTCGACGACAATCTTGCCCTTCTTCTGCCCGAGGTCGACCTTCACCCGCGTCTCGAAGCGGTCGGAGAGCCGCGTGGCCAGATCACTCAGCGCCGGGGAGACACGAGCGCCGGCCCGCGGTCCCTTGGCCCGTGCGTTGCTCTTGGGGCCCGTGCCCATGAGGGTCACGATCTCCTCGACGGCCCGCACCGACAGCCCCTCGGCGACGATGCGGTGGGCCAGCCGGTCCTGCTCCTCCGAGTCCTCGACGGAGAGCAGAGCACGCGCATGTCCCGCCGACAGCACGCCCGCTGCCACCCGGCGCTGGACAGCCGGCGAGAGCTTCAGCAGTCGCAGCGTGTTGGACACCTGCGGGCGGGAGCGACCGATCCGGTCCGCCAGCTGGTCGTGCGTGCAGTTGAAGTCCTTGAGCAACTGGTCGTAGGCCGCGGCCTCTTCCAGCGGGTTCAGCTGCGCGCGGTGCAGGTTCTCGAGGAGGGCGTCGAGAAGGAGCTTCTCGTCGTCCGTGGCGCGCACGATGGCCGGGATGCGCTCAAGTCCCGCCTCTCGGCAGGCCCTCCAGCGCCGCTCGCCCATGATGAGCTCGTAGCCCGAGCCCACCTGGCGCACGACGACGGGCTGCAGCAGCCCGACTTCCTTGATGGACGTGATGAGTTCGGCGAGGGCGTCCTCGTCGAACACCTCACGCGGCTGACGCGGGTTGGGCGTGATGGCGTCGAGCGGCAGCTCGGCGAAGTGCGCTCCCGCGGGAGCCGCGAACTCCTCGGCCGCCGGGGTCGCCGACTCCTCGGTTTCCCGTGAAACAGGCGGCTGCGACAACGCTGCCACCTTCGCGGCCGCCACTCCGCGCTCGGTCGTCAGCGTCGGAACAGAGGCAGGAGACGTCGACGCTCCTCCCGTCTGCGTGGCCGGGGCCGACTGCTCGGGCGTGGGGGCAGCCGGGATCAGCGCGCCGAGTCCTCGGCCCAGTCCTCTCCGTCGATCGCTCACTGCATCCCCTCCGCCGTACTTTGCTGGTCAAGTTGAGTGCCCGTGTGGGCGTTCTGGGCTTCGTAGTGAATCCCGACCCCGCGCAGCGCCATCTCTCGCGCAGCTTCGAGGTAGGAGAGTGCCCCACTCGACCCTGGATCGTAGGTCAACACGGTCTGCCCGTAGCTCGGGGCCTCCGAGATACGCACCGAGCGCGGAATGCTCGTGCGCAGAACCTCGCCCCCGAAGTGGTTGCGAACTTCGTCGGCGACCTGGGAAGCCAGCCGGGTCCGTCCGTCGTACATCGTGAGGAGGATCGTGGAGACGTGCAGGTTGGGGTTGAGATGCCCCCGCACCAGATCCACGTTCCGCAGGAGCTGCCCGAGGCCCTCCAGCGCGTAGTACTCGCACTGGATCGGAATCAGTACTTCCGCGCCGGCGACCAGAGCATTGATCGTCAGGAGGCCGAGCGACGGCGGACAGTCGATGAGGATGTAGTCCAGCGGCTGCTCGTACGCCTGGATGGCGCGCTGCAGTCGGCTCTCCCGCGCGACCAGAGAGACCAGCTCGATCTCCGCACCGGCGAGATCGATGGTGGCCGGGGCACAGAAGAGGCCTTCGACATCGGGGACGGGCTGGACGACTTCGGACAGCGGCCTGCTGTCGACCAATACGTCGTACACGGAGGGCACTTCGGCGTGATGGTCAATGCCCAGAGCCGTGGAGGCGTTGCCCTGTGGGTCCAGGTCCACCACCAGAACGCGGGCGCCGTGCACCGCGAGTGAGGCAGCAAGGTTGACCGTTGTCGTGGTTTTGCCGACCCCACCCTTCTGATTGGCCACCACCATGACGCGGGTCTGCTCCGGACGTGGCAGGCCCTCGCCCGCGCGACCGAGAGCTTCTACTGCCAGTTGGGCAGAACGACCGATGGGGGTGTCGTCCATCGGGGGCGGCGTTTCACGTGAAACATCCTCCCCCACCGACTCGGTACGGGGACCGGGGACCGGATCGGTCATCGGTCCCGCGATGTTGGCGTCGGACCGCAAGGATTCACTCTCCTCGACTTCAGGCTCGCAATGAACAGAGCCTCCCATGCCTTCGGGGTCAAGAACCAGCGAGGCCCGTGCTTCTGTGGATGAATCCCCCTCTGTGGACAACTCCGTGTCCGTATCGAGGGATCCGAGGGGTTTTCGGTCGCGGGGAGCGGCCGCCGCGCGGCCGCGACTGATGATGCCCTGCAACAGTGAGCGACGTTTCACGTGAAACACGATGCACCGCAGCCCGATGCGCTCCTGCGCGACACCCCGAGATGCGTACGTTTGGCAGCTTTTGTGGAGTACTGCCGACCGTCAGAACGGATCAGTCGCCATCATCACAGCGCCGCTGTGCTCAGCGTCGGCGTCGGGCGCGCCCCGTGCGGGCTGCCTTGGCGCGCTTCGCCGCGAACCGCACGCCGCCGGGGCTCTCCCCGACCTCGACGCGTACGACGGTGGAGAGGGGATCCACGACGCCTTCGCCGACATGCAGGACCGATGTCTCCACAGCGCCGAGCTTGCTCAGGGCGGTGGCCGCGTTCTTGAGCTCTTCCTCGGCCGTGTCGCCCTTGAGTGCCAGCATCTCACCGTACGGCCGGAGCAGCGGGACGCCCCAGGCGGCCAGCCGGTCCAGCGGGGCCACGGCGCGGGCGGTGACGACATGGACGGGGGTCAGCTTCCCGAGGACCTCCTCGGCCCGTCCGCGCACCACGGTCACATGGTCGAGCCCGAGCAGCTCGACGACCTCGGTCAGGAAGGTCGTACGACGGAGCAACGGCTCCAGCAGGGTGATCTTGAGGTCCGGGCGGACCAGGGCCAGCGGAATGCCCGGCAGGCCCGCGCCCGAACCGACGTCGCACACGGTGACGCCCTCGGGAACCACCTCGGAAAGCACGGCGCAGTTCAGGATGTGCCGCTCCCACAGACGCGGAACCTCGCGAGGACCGATGAGGCCGCGCTGTACTCCCGCGTCAGCGAGGAGCTCCGCGTACCGGACCGCGTCCGGGAAGCGCTCGCCGAATACCGCCCGGGCCTGCTCCGGGGCCGGGGGGAGTTCTGCTGCCTCCGTCACGGGGACCGTCCTTCCGTACCGCGCTACCGCAGTGAGTGACTGACTAACAGGCTGACAAAGATCGGCCCCGCCTGCGAAACAGACGGGGCCGGAAGGCGACGTGCTGCCGATCAGGCAGGAAGCACGACGACGAAGCGCTGCGGCTCCTCGCCCTCGGACTCACTGCGCAGGCCGGCCGCCTTGATGGCGTCGTGCACGACCTTGCGCTCGAAGGGCGTCATCGGGTTCATCTTGACCGGTTCCCCGGTGTTCTTCACCTCGGCCGCGGCCTTGGCGCCCTGCTCGGTGAGCTCGGCGCGCTTCTTGGCGCGGTAACCGGCGATGTCCAGCATCAGGCGGCTGCGGTCCCCGGTCTCCCGGTGCACCGCGAGGCGGGTCAGCTCCTGGAGGGCCTCCAGGACCTCTCCGTCGCGGCCGACCAGCTTCTGGAGATCGCGGCTGCTCACGTCGCTGACGATGGACACGGCGGCCCGGTCGGCCTCAACGTCCATGTCGATGTCACCGTCGAGGTCGGCGATGTCCAGCAGACCCTCGAGGTAGTCCGCGGCGATCTCGCCCTCCTGCTCGAGGCGAGTCAGGGTGTCGCCACCCTCAGCAGCGGCGGAGGTGGTGCCTTCCGTCACGGGATGGGCTCCTTCTTGCGTCAAGGCTTGCGCCAACGTCTTACGTCGAGGTCTTACTTCTTGGACGGGGACTTCGGCCGCTGGGGGCCGCCCTTGCGCTGCTGGGACTTGGCCTTGCTGCGCTGCTGCTGCGAGCCGCCGGCGGGCTTGGCACCACCGGACTGCTTGGCCTTGGCCTGCGGCTTGGCGTCCTGCGGCCCGTCCTCCTTGTCCAGCGACGTCTTCTCCGACTCGGCGGAGTCGGCGTCGGCCCTGGTCGAGCCCTGGGCTCCCGAGGCTCCGGACTGGCGCTGCGACTTGGACTGGCGCTTGGGCTGCTGGCGCTTCGGCGTGCCCTTCGGCATGCCGTCCTCGTCCAGCTCCTCCGCGGCACCCTTGGCCACGGTGCCGTCGGTCTGTGCGGCGAGACCGGCCTTGTTCAGGCCGTTGATGAACTTGCGCTCGTACTCGTTGCGGTCGCGGCCCTTGGCGACGATCGCCTTGACGATGTTCCGCTCGCGCTTGTTCCTCGTGGCGCTGTGCTGGACGACGTGCTTCTGCAGGCCCTCGAGCATCTTGGACTGGGCCTTGGAGCCCGGAGTGGGGTTCCGGCTGATCACGTACATCTGCTGGCCCATGGTCCACACGTTGGTGGTCAGCCAGTAGACGAGGACACCGACGGGGAAGTTGATACCCATGAAGAGGAAGATCAGCGGGAAGACGTACATCAGCATCTTCTGCTGCTGCATGAACGGCGTCTTCACCGTCAGGTCGACGTTCTTCGTCATCAGCTGGCGCTGCGTGTAGAACTGCGACGCCGACATCATGATGATCATGACCGCGGTGACGACACGGACGTCGGTCAGCGAGGCGCCCATGGCGGCGACCTCATTGGCGCTGTCGGTGAACTTCGCGGCCAGCGGGGCGCCGAAGATGTGCGCCTTCTGGGCGCTGTCCAGCAGCGCCTGGTCGATGACGCCCTTGGGCTTGCCCTCGGCGATGGCCGCGAGCACGTGGTACAGGGCGAAGAAGAACGGCGACTGCACGAGAATCGGAAGGCACGAGGAGAGCGGGTTGGTACCCGTCTCCTTGTACAGCTTCATCATCTCTTCGGACTGACGCTGCTTGTCGTTCTTGTAGCGCTCCTGGATCGCCTTCATCTGAGGCTGGAGCAGCTGCATGTTCCGGGTCGACTTGATCTGCTTCACGAAGAGCGGGATCAGGCAGATCCGGATCAGGACCACCAGGGACACGATCGACAGGCCCCAGGCCCAGCCGGTATCAGGGCCGAAGATCGCCCCGTAGACCGTATGGAACTGGACGATGACCCACGACACAGGGGTCGTGAGGAACGCGAAAACGCCGGAAATCGCGTTGACGATATCGGAAATCATGTCCCTGATCAGGCTCCTTGGGCGTTGGGCGAAGTCGCTCCGGACTTATTGTCCTGTGCAGAGGGGCTGTCGCCCTCAACGGCGGGGGCCGTTTCTTTGTCCCCGCGCCATGCCTCGCGCAGCATCTCGTGCCAGCGCGGACGCTTGCGTGGCGGAACGTAGTCGACACCGCCCAGCGACCACGGATTGCACCGAAGGATCCGCCAGGCGGTGAGTGCTGTTCCCTTGATTGCCCCGTGCCGGTCGATGGCGGTGAAGCCATAGTGGGAGCACGACGGGTAGTACTTGCACACCGGACCGAGCAGTGGACTGATCGTCCACTGGTAGATCTTGATCAAGGCGAGCAGTGGGTACTTCATCGCGCGCCCCCTCCCAGCAGCCGCTTCAGGGCGGCATCCAGGTCTCGGGCCAGCTGTGCGTGGGTCGCGTCGCCCGCTCCGGGCAACGCGCGTACGACTACCAGGCTACCTGGGGGCAACAAAGCCACCCGGTCGCGCATGAGGTGGCGAAGCCTGCGCTTCACCGCGTTCCGTACGACGGCTCCACCCACGGCCTTGCTCACAACGAAACCCGCACGCGGCGGGGAGGTGGCCTCCCCGGGCACGTGCGGGTCCGTTGAACCGCTGCGTAGATGGACGACGAGAAGCGGGCGTCCGGCCCGACGTCCTCGGCGTACCGCGGTCGCGAAGTCTTCGCGCCGCCTCAGCCGATACTCGGTAGGCAGCACGTCATGACCTGTTCCGCGATCAGGCGGACAGGCGCGCGCGACCCTTGCCACGGCGGGACGCGAGAATCGCGCGGCCGGCACGGGTACGCATGCGCAGGCGGAAGCCGTGGGTCTTGGCGCGGCGGCGGTTGTTCGGCTGGAAGGTGCGCTTGCTCACTCGGGGGCTCCTGAAAAACGTGTGGTGGCGGGACATCGCCTGGCTGTCACCGTGCGCCCACGAGTAGCTCGCGAATACGCCCGAGTGCACCGCTACACGGCCCGCAAGAACTGTGGATCGTGACCTTGCCCATCGGAGGCAGGCGGCAGCAGCCATCGACAACTCGACCTGGTTACGGTACGCGCGGCTACGCCATCCGGTCAAACCGGCGTCATGCGGGGGACACTGTCCACAGGCTGGGGACAACAACTTGAACCGCAGCGGTCGCGCTGACTACCGTGGCTGAACTCCGATTCGTTCCCTTCCCACCGCCCCACCCGATTTTCTTCCCGATCCGTCCCAGGAATCACACGTTCGTGGGACCAGCGAGAGAGCGTGCCCTGTGGCTGACGTACCTGCCGATCTTGCCGCAGTGTGGCCACGAGTACTGGAGCAACTCCTCGGGGAAAACCGCGGGCAGGGCGTCGAGACGAAGGACGAACACTGGATCCGGCGCTGCCAGCCGTTGGCGCTCGTCGCCGACACCGCTCTGCTCGCCGTGCCGAACGAATTCGCGAAGGGCGTACTCGAGGGGCGCCTGGCCCCGGTCGTCAGCGAGACCCTCAGCCGCGAGTGCGGCCGCCCCATCCGGATCGCGATCACCGTCGACGACTCCGTGGGCGAGCCGCCCGCCCCCACGCCCCCGCCCCCGTCGGCCCAGCAGCACCGCTACGAGCCCCCCGAGCCGCAGCAGTCCCCCGGCCCGAAGCGTGACGCGTTCGACAACCGGGAGACGTACGAGAAGCGGGAGAGCTACGAGGGGTACGAGCGCCGCGGCGCGGACGAGCACGGCCAGGGCCAGGGCCCGCGGTCCGAACAGCCGCCCGCACCCCGACCCGACCAGCTCCCGACCGCCCGTCCCGCCTACCCGGACTACCAGCGCCCCGAGCCGGGCGCCTGGCCGCGTCCGCAGCAGGACGACTACAACTGGCAACAGCCCCGCCTCGGCTTCCCGGAGCGCGACCCGTACGGGACGCCCGCGCAGCAGCCGCAGCACGACTACCGGCAGCAGGAACGGTCGCCCTACGACCAGCAGCAGCCGTACGAGCAGGAGCGCGGCCGCTACGACCAGCAGCAGGAGCGCCCTCCGTACGAGCAGAGTTCGTACGAGCAGAAGGCGGACACCCGCCCCTCCTATGAAGACCGCTCCTCTTATGAGGACCGTTCCTCGTACGAAGACCGCTCTTCTTATGAAGACCGACCTTTTGAGGACCGCTCATACGAGGACCGCTCTTCTTATGAAGAGCGGTCGTCCTACGAGGAGCGCGGTTCCTACGAGCCCTCGCGCGAGCGGCCGCAGCGGCGTGAGCCCGGCAAGCCCCCGATGGGCGGTCGGCCGAACCAGGACGGCGGGCACATCCCTCCTTCAGGTCCCGGCGGCCCCTCGGGGCACGGAAACCGTGGCGTGCCCAGTGGCGCGCCCGGCCCGCTGGCGGCACAGCCCGCGCCGGCGACCGGTCCCGGTGAGCCGACGGCGCGCCTGAACCCCAAGTACCTCTTCGACACGTTCGTCATCGGCGCGTCGAACCGCTTCGCGCACGCGGCCGCGGTCGCCGTCGCCGAGGCGCCCGCCAAGGCGTACAACCCCCTGTTCATCTATGGGGAATCGGGCCTCGGCAAGACGCACCTCCTGCATGCGATCGGGCACTACGCGCGCAGCTTGTACCCCGGTACGCGCGTGCGGTACGTGAGCTCCGAGGAGTTCACCAACGAGTTCATCAACTCGATCCGCGACGGCAAGGGCGACTCCTTCCGCAAGCGGTACCGCGAGATGGACATCCTTCTTGTCGACGACATCCAGTTCCTCGCGGACAAGGAGTCGACGCAGGAGGAGTTCTTCCACACCTTCAACACGCTCCACAACGCCAACAAGCAGATCGTGCTCTCCAGCGACCGGCCGCCCAAGCAGCTGGTGACCCTGGAGGACCGGCTGCGCAACCGGTTCGAGTGGGGCTTGATCACGGACGTCCAGCCGCCGGAGCTGGAGACCCGTATCGCGATCCTTCGTAAGAAGGCGGTGCAGGAGCAGCTCAACGCGCCTCCGGAAGTGCTCGAGTTCATCGCGTCCCGCATCTCTCGCAACATCCGGGAGCTGGAAGGGGCGTTGATTCGCGTCACGGCGTTCGCGTCGCTCAATCGACAGCCTGTGGACCTGGGTCTGACGGAGATCGTCCTCAAGGACCTGATTCCGGGTGGCGAGGACGCGGCCCCCGAGATCACGGCGTCGGCGATCATGGCGGCGACCGCGGACTACTTCGGGCTCACCGTGGAGGATCTCTGCGGATCCTCGCGCAGCCGCGTCCTCGTGACGGCCCGGCAGATCGCGATGTACCTGTGCCGTGAGCTGACCGACCTCTCGCTGCCGAAGATCGGCGCCCAGTTCGGCGGGCGCGACCACACGACCGTGATGCACGCGGACCGCAAGATTCGCGCGCTGATGGCCGAGCGGCGCTCCATCTACAACCAGGTCACCGAGCTCACCAACCGCATCAAGAACGGCTGACAGCAGCCCGGTTACGGCCTTCAGGGCGCTTCGGGAACGACTCCCGGAGCGCCCTTCTTGCTGCCTGAGGCGGCCCCTGATGGGGGCCCGATGCGAGTCTGCCGCGGGTCTGCCGCGGGTCTGTCACGTGTCCGCCGCACGTCTGCCGCGTGTCTGCCGCGGGCCTGTCCACCCGCCGGTGTTCGATTCCAAGGCGAGTTACGGGTGTTCTCCACAGATCCACCGGGTTTCTGCGGTCCACACCCCGGGGACTGCAGAGTTGTCCAGACAGCATCCACAGCGGTCCCCGGTGACAGGGCATCAGAGCAGGTCAGAAGGCTGTGGATTCGTGGAAAAGTGATCTCCACAGACTGTGGAAAGAATCTTCCTCCACAGGCTGTGCATGACGTTGTCCACCGGCAACCCACAGGCTCGGGGCCGTTGTGCACAGCGATCAAGAGCTTCTCCACACGGCTGTCCACTGTTCGGCAACGCGACGCGCCTCCTCACCTCCGAGAGTGAAAGGCGTCACACCAAGGTGGTCGGTTGGGCTGGGGAGAACCGGGGTAAAGCTGGGGACGGCGCTGGGGAGAAGTCACCCAAGCCTGTGCATCGGGTGTGCAGAACTTTCGGCCGTCCACAGCGAACGCCGGTTGTCCACCGTCTCGGCCCACAGCCGCAGTGGACAAAAAACCGCCTCTGACCTGCGATTTAGCGGTTATCCACGCTTTCCACAGCCCCTACTACTACCTCCAACTAGTAAGAGCTGGGAATTCGTTTCGAAGTGGGGTCTGTGCACAACTCGCTCCCGGCACCTCGACCTCGGTTCGGCGCGACTTGACCGAGGCAGGCAACGACTGTCAGTGCCGTGCGTCAGACTGTTCCCCGGTGTTCTCCCCATCTGTGGGCCGAGCGACACCACGTCTGCCGATGCAGACGGCAGACCGAAGACCAAGCAGGGCGAGAGCAGCCAGCAACTGCAGGAGGCGGCTTAAGTGAAGATCCGGGTGGAACGCGACGTACTCGCGGAGGCGGTGGCCTGGGCGGCGCGCAGCCTTCCGGCACGACCGCCTGCGCCCGTCCTCGCGGGCCTTCTGCTGAAGGCCGAGGAAGGCGCACTCAGCCTGTCGAGCTTCGACTACGAGGTCTCGGCACGCGTATCGGTGGACGCGGAGGTCGACGAGGAAGGCACGGTGCTTGTCTCCGGTCGCCTGCTCGCCGACATCTGCCGCGCTCTGCCCAACCGGCCGGTGGAGATCTCCACAGACGGTGTACGAGCGACCGTTGTCTGCGGCTCCTCGCGATTCACACTCCACACGCTTCCTGTGGAGGAGTACCCGGCGCTGCCGCAGATGCCGACCGCCACGGGCACCGTCCCCGGTGAGGTCTTCGCGGCCGCCGCCTCCCAGGTGGCCATCGCCGCCGGCCGTGACGACACGCTGCCCGTCCTCACCGGTGTGCGTATCGAGATCGAGGGCGACACGGTGACGCTGGCGTCGACCGACCGCTACCGCTTCGCCGTCCGCGAGTTCCTCTGGAAGCCGGAGGACCCGGAGGCCTCCGCGGTCGCCCTGGTGCCCGCCAAGACGCTCCTGGACACCGCCAAGGCGCTCACGAGCGGTGACACGGTCACGCTGGCGCTCGCCGGCTCCGGTGCGGGCGAGGGCCTCATCGGCTTCGAGGGCGCGGGCCGCCGCACCACCACCCGCCTCCTCGAGGGCGACCTGCCGAAGTACCGCACGCTGTTCCCGACGGAGTTCAACTCCGTGGCCGTGATCGAGACCGCCCCCTTCGTGGAGGCCGTCAAGCGCGTGGCCCTCGTCGCCGAGCGCAACACCCCGGTGCGGCTCAGCTTCGAGCAGGGCGTGCTCATCCTGGAGGCCGGCTCCAGCGACGACGCACAGGCTGTGGAGAGGGTCGACGCCCAGCTGGACGGCGACGACATCTCGATCGCCTTCAACCCGACCTTCCTGCTCGACGGCCTGAGCGCGATCGACTCCCCGGTCGCCCAGCTGTCGTTCACGACGTCCACCAAGCCCGCGCTGCTCTCCGGCAAGCCGGCCGTGGACGCCGAGGCGGACGACGCGTACAAGTACCTGATCATGCCGGTGCGGCTCTCCGGCTGAGGTCTCTGAGGGCAGGTCGCTCGGGTTCGCCTGAGCGGCTATGCCCACAGGTGTGCGGGAGCGTCCGGGTTTAGGCTCGGATGCAGGTACGGGAGGCCACGCGCGCGTGCTCTCGTACCGCCCCCGCACCACCTCACGCTCGTCGCAACGTAAGGAACCACTGATGGAGCTCGGTCTCGTCGGCCTCGGCAAGATGGGCGGCAACATGCGCGAGCGCATCCGCCGCGCAGGCCACACCGTCTTCGGCTACGACCGCAATCCGGACCTCGCGGATGTCCACAGCCTCGAAGAGCTTGTGGGCAAGCTCAAGGGCCCGCGTGTGGTGTGGGTGATGGTCCCGGCCGGCGCCGCGACCCAGTCCACGATCGACGAGCTCGGCGAGCTGCTCTCCGCGGGCGACATCGTCGTCGACGGCGGCAACTCGCGCTGGACGGACGACGAGAAGCACGCCGAGGAGCTG
>NZ_JBUEGE010000023.1:0-141642 GCF_054963755.1 Streptomyces sp. EDA2-14 | reverse complement strand
GCCACCTCGCCATGGACAATCCACCGCCCGGAGCGGCTCCCCACCCAGCCTGGGCCACCACCTCGCCTTAGGCGATCCGCCGCCGGAACGCCTCCCCACCCGGCCGGGAGGGTCCACCTCGCCTTGGGCAAACTGCCGCCCGGACAGCTCCCCACCCGAACCGGGAGGGTTCACCTCGCCTTGGGCAATCTGCCGCCTCGGGCGGCAGGGTGGGCAAGGCGGCGCCCGCTGCCGCGCAACGGGTACGGGAGGCGCCCGCCACGGCACCGGGGGGCCGGAGCCCCCGGAGGGGGCGGGAGGGTGGGAGATGGCGGAGGGAACTGGGGTGTGGTGCGGTGCCGTGGGTGGCGCATCGGCAGGCGCATCCCACGGACCAGCTAACGGGGCCGCGTCGGCACGGCCGGGGGTACCGGGCCGCGTCAGCCCGGCCGGCGGGGTTGGGGCGCGTCGGCGTGGCCAGGGGCGCCGGGACGCATCGGCACGGCCAGGGGCACCGGGGCGCGTCAGCCCAGCCGGGGCGGCAGGACGCATCGGCACGGCCAGGGGCGGCGGGACACGTCGGCGCGGCCAGGGGCACCGGGACGCGTCGGCACGGCCAGGGGCGCCGGGGTGCGTCGGCGCGGCCGGGGGTGGCGTTGCGACGTCGGGGGCGCGTGACCAGGTCCCGCGGGGCCCGGCCGCGCCGTGAGGCGTGGCCGGGGGGCCGGTTACGACGTGAGGCGGGAGATCGCTTCGGCGACCGTGAGTTCCTCGCGCTCGCCCGTGCGACGGTCCTTCAGTTCCACCACGCCGTCGGCGCTGCGGCGCCCCGCCACCAGGATCTTCGGGACACCGATCAGCTCGGAGTCGGTGAACTTCACGCCGGGCGAGATGCCGGGGCGGTCGTCCACCAACACCCGTACGCCCGCGGCCGCCAGCTTGTCGGAGACCTCCAGGGCCAGCTCGGTCTGGAGCGCCTTGCCCGCCGCCACCACGTGGACGTCGGCGGGGGCGATCTCCTCCGGCCAGATCAGGCCCTTGTCGTCCGCGTGCTGCTCGGCGAGCGCCGCGACGGCCCGCGAGACCCCGATGCCGTACGAGCCCATGGTGACCCGCACCGGCTTGCCGTTCTGGCCGAGGACGTCGAGCTGGAACGCGTCCGCGTACTTGCGGCCGAGCTGGAAGATGTGGCCGATCTCGATGGCGCGGTCCAGCTTGAGCCCGGTGCCGCACTTGGGGCACGGGTCGCCCTCCTGGACGACGACCACGTCGACGTACTCGGAGACCTCGAAGTCACGGCCCGCGACGACGTTCCTCGCGTGCACGCCGTCCTTGTTGGCACCGGTGATCCACGCCGTGCCGGGCGCGACCCGCGGGTCGGCGATGTACGTGACCTTCTCCAGGCCCTGCGGCCCGACGTAACCGCGGACCAGGTCGGCGCGGCCCTCGAAGTCCTCGGCCGTCACCAGCTCCACGGCGGCCGGGGCGAAGTGCGCCTCGACCTTGTCCATGTCGACCTCACGGTCACCGGGGACACCGACGGCGACGATCTCGCCGTCGACCTTCACGAGGAGGTTCTTGAGCGTCGCCGACGCCGGGACCTCCATGTACGCGGCGAGCGTCTCGATGGTCGGGGTGTCGGGGGTGGGGACCTCGACGAGCGCGGGCACGCCCTCCGCGTCGACCGCCTTCACGGCGAAGCCGACCGCCTCGGTGTTCGCCGCGTAGTCGCAGGCCGGGCAGTCCGCGAAGGTGTCCTCACCGGCCGCGGCGGGCGCCAGGAACTCCTCCGACTTCGAGCCGCCCATGGCGCCCGCGGTCGCGGCGCAGATCCGGTAGTCGAGGCCGAGGCGCTCGAAGATCCGCTGGTACGCGGCGCGGTGCAGCGCGTACGACTCGCCGAGGCCCTCGTCGGTCAGGTCGAAGGAGTACGAGTCCTTCATCTGGAACTCGCGGCCGCGCAGGATGCCGGCGCGGGGGCGGGCCTCGTCGCGGTACTTGGTCTGGATCTGGTAGAGGATCACCGGCAGGTCCTTGTAGGACGTGCACTGGTCCTTGACCAGCTGGGTGAAGATCTCTTCGTGGGTCGGGCCGAGCAGGTAGTCGCCGCCCTTGCGGTCCTTGAGGCGGAACAGCTCCGCGCCGTACTCCTCCCAGCGCCCGGTCGCCTCGTAGGGCTCCTTGGGCAGCAGGGCGGGCAGCAGGACCTCCTGGCCGCCGATGGCGTCCATCTCCTCGCGGATGACGCGCTCGACGTTCGTGTAGACCCGCCGGCCGAGCGGCAGCCAGGACCAGACACCGGCGGCGGTGCGGCGCACGAAACCGGCGCGGACCAGCAGCTTGTGGCTGAGGACTTCGGCGTCCGCCGGGTCGTCGCGCAGTGTCTTCACCATCAAGCGGGACATGCGCTGGACCTGGACCTTGGCCATGATTCTTGACTCCTGCGACGAAAGGTTGATGTCAGGAGGTTAGCCGGGCCGCGGGTGCGGCCGGAAATCGGTTACCCGAGCCTGCGCCTGAGCGGCAGTGGAGCGCCCATCACGGCGTACGGCCGCGGGGCGCTCGGGAACAGCACCTGGCGGGCCAGATCCTCGTAGCCGAGCGAGTGGTAGAGGCCGCGGGCCGGGCTGTCGAAGTCGATCGCGGAGAGGATCGAGCGGGGCTGGGCGGCGCCGTCGGTGATCGTGGTGATGAGGGTGCGGCCGATGCCGCGGTTCTGGTAGCCGGGGTGCACGTGCAACTCCGTGATCACGAAGGAGTCGTCCAGCCAGTGGTCGACGTCGCGGGCCCGCAGATACGGCTCGACGACGGTGGACCACCAGTGGGTGCGGTCGTTCGGCATCCCGTAGACGAAGCCGACGAGCCGGCCGGTGCAGGTCGTGGCGCCGAGGGAGCGGGCGCCGGGGTAGGTCATGTGCCGCAGCACGATCTGGTGGCGCACCGCGATCTCGTCGTCGCTGAGTCCGAACGCGTACGCCTGCACGGCGAGCGCCTCGTCGACACGGCTGGACAGGTCCAGGGGGCCGATGGTGATGGCGCGGTCGTCCGTGCGGTTCCGGTGCGGCATGCCGGGAGGGTACCCCGGTGGGCTGGTCGGCAGTACCGGGGCATCTCAAGCCCGCCGGCGAGTGAGGCGCGGAGCGCCGGGGCGCAACCCCGGTGCCGCTCAAGCCTCCGTCGGCAACCTCGGAACGCTCGCCAGCAAGCGCCGCGTGTACGCGTGGTCGGGAGCGCCCAGAACCGCGGACGTGGCACCCGCTTCGACCACCCGCCCCCGTTCCAGCACGGCAGTGCGCTCGCACAGCGCGGCCACCACCGACAGGTCGTGGGAGACCATCACGATCGTCAGGCCCGCCGTCTCCTTCAGCTCGGCGAGCAGGTCGACGACCTTGACGCGCGTCGTGACGTCGAGCGCGGAGACCGGTTCGTCGGCGAGGAGGACGCGCGGGTCGCACACGGTGGCGCGCGCGATGGCGATGCGCTGGCGCTGCCCGCCGGAGAACTCGTGCGGGTACCGCTCCCCCGCGTCGGCCGGGAGCCCCACCCGTTCGAGGGCGTGCGTGACCTTCCGGTCCGCCTCCTCCCCCGTCGCGACGCCGAGCGAGCGCAGCGGCTCGGCCACGATCCGCCGCACCCGCTGCCGCGGGTCCAGCGAGGCGTAGGGGTCCTGGAAGACGCACTGGACGCTGCGCCGGAACGCCTTCATCTGCGTACGGTCGCGCGGCCGCAGCTCGTCGCCGTCGAAGCGGACCGTCCCGGACGTGGGGCGGGCGAGCCCGAGCAGCATGCGCAGCAGCGTCGTCTTGCCGGCCCCGGACTCGCCGACCAGGGCGAGGCTCTGCCCGGTCTCCACCGCCACGGAGACCTCCGTGACGACGGGGGCGGCGGCGCCCCGGTACGCGTACGACACCCCGTCGAGTTCCAGTACGGGAAGCACAGGGGCGCTCATCGCCCACCTCCGAGGTCGAGCGCGGACTCCAACTGCCGCGCGCTGTCCACCAGCGCCTTCGTGTACGCCTCGCGCGGCGCCCGGACGACGTCCGCCACCGCGCCCGACTCGACCGCGCGCCCGTCCTTCATGACCAGGACGCGATCCGTCACCTTCGAGACGACCGCCAGGTCGTGGCTGACGAACAGCACGGCCATGCCGCGCTCGCGCACCAGTCCGTCGATCAGTTCCAGCATCTCGGCCTGCACGGTCACGTCCAGCGCCGTCGTCGGCTCGTCGGCGATGAGCAGGGCCGGGTCGCAGGCGAGCGCCATGGCGAGGGCCACGCGCTGGCGCTGGCCGCCGGAGATCTCGTGCGGGAAGGCGCGGGCGATGCGGGCCGGGTCCGGGAGGCGTACCTGTTCCAGGAGGTCCACCACGGCCGACCTGAGCTCCGGCCCCTTCAGCCGCCGCCGTGTGCGCAGGGGTTCGGCGATCTGCTTGCCGACCCGCATCAGCGGGTCGAGCGCCGTGAGCGGCTCCTGGAAGACGACGGCCGCGCTCCGGCCGCGTACGCCGACGAGGGTCTTCTCGCGCGCGCCGACGATCTGGGTGCCGTCCAGCTCGACGCTGCCCGTCACCGTCATGCCCGCGGGCAGCAGACCGAGCACCGCGAGCGTGGTCAGGGACTTGCCGGAGCCGGATTCGCCGATCAGGCCGAGGCGTTCGCCGCGCGCGATCTCGAAGCCGAGACCGGACACCAGCTCGCGCCCGGCTCCCGTACGGACCGCGAGTCCGTCCACGGAAAGCAAGGGTTCGCCGGAAAGCAGGGATTCGCTGGAAAGCAAGGGTTCGCTGGGAAGCAAGGGTTCACTCATGCCGCCGCCCTCTCCTTCCGCGCCGTCGGGTCGAGGACGTCCCGCAGCCCGTCCGCGATCAGGTTGACGCCGATCACCAGCAGCACGAGGAGGACGCCCGGCGCGAGCGCGCCGGCCGGCGCCGTCGTGAACGTCGCCTGCGCCTCCTGGAGCATCCGGCCCCACGAGGCGTTCGGCGGCGGTGCGCCGAGGCCGAGGTACGAAAGCCCCGCCTCCGCCAGGACGGCGAGGCCGAACTGGAGCGCCAGGTTCACCGCGAGCGTCGGCCAGATGTTGGGCAGGACGTGGCCCGCGACGATCCGGGGCCAGGTCGTGCCCGACGTACGGGACGCCGTGATGTAGTCCTGCGCGAGGACCCGCTTGACCAGGATCCGGGTCAGCCGGGCCACGACCGCGCTCTGCGCGAGGCCGATCGCGAGGATCGCCGAGCCGAGCGTCGCCGACCTCGCGGCGACGATCAGCATCGCGAGCAGCAGCGTCGGGAACGCGATGAGGATGTCGAGCAGCGCGGAGAGCGTGTCGTCGAACCAGCCCTGCGCGAACGCGGCGAGGAGTCCGAGCGTCACGCCGAGCAGCGCCGCCACGGCGACCGAGCCGAGCCCGGCCTGGAGCGCGATCCGCGAGCCCGTCATGAGCTGCGTGAACAGGTCGCGTCCGAGCTTGTCGGTGCCGAGCAGGTGCCCGCCGCCGGGTGCGGCGAGCCGGCCGCCGGACGTGTCGTCGCTGTCGTACGGCAGCCAGAACAGGGAGACGAGCGCGAGCAGCACGACGACTCCGGCGAAGACGCCGCCCGTCCACAGGGTGACCGATGATCTGCGCTTCATCGCACACCGCCTCCCGAGAGCCGCCCGCGAAGGCGCGGGTCCACGATCCGCTGCACGAGGTCCGCCACGAACCCGATGATCAGCACCCCGAACGTCGACACGAACAGCACGCCCTGGATCACCGGGTAGTCGTGCTGCGCGATCCCCGTCGCGAGCATGGAGCCGAGCCCCGGCAGCGCGAACACGGACTCGACGACGACCGCGCCGAGCAGGGTGGAGGCGAGTTCGATGCCGAGGATCGAGATGACCGGCACGGACGCGTTGCGCAGTCCGTGCCGCCACATCGCCCGGCCGAACGAGGAGCCGAGCGCCCGCGCCGTGCGCAGGTACTCGCTGTCGAGGACGTCGAGCGTCGCCGACCGTACGTAGCGGATGAGGGACGCCGACATCACGAGCGCCACCGTCACCACCGGCAGCACCAGTGACTGCACGGCGGGCCCCGGTGTGTCCCAGCCGTCCTGCGGGAAGCCGCCGGACGGCAGCCAGCCCGCGTTCAGCGCGAACACGGCGATGAGGATCATGCCGAGCCAGAACACCGGGACGGCGATGCCGAGTTGGGAGACGCCGCTGAGCAGCGCCCCGTACCAGGTGCGCCGCTTGTACGCGGCGACGAACCCGGCCGGGACCGCGATCAGCACGGCCAGTACGAAGGCGGACAGCGTCAGCGGCACCGTCACGTTCAGGCGCTGCGACACCTCCGGGCCGACCGGCAGCGACGACACGAAGGACGTGCCGAGGTCACCGCTCGCCAGCTGGCCGATCCAGTGCGTGAACTGCTCGGGCAGCGGCTTGTCGGAGCCGATGGAGTGCCGGGCCGCGGCGATCTGCTCCGGCGAGGCGCCCACCGAGGTGAGCGCGTTCGCCGGGTCGCCCGGCAGCATGCGAAGGAGCACGAACAGCACGACGGACGCGAGGACGAGGGAGACCAGCAGGAACACCAGCCTCCGCAGGAGATACCGGGTCATGTCTCCTGGCTCAGCTGCTCTTCTTGATGTCGTACGCGAAGAACTGCGAGTTGAGGCCGTTGAGCGGGTAGCCCGACAGCTTCGTGTTCGCGACGACGATCTGCGGATACAGGTAGAGCCAGTCGCTGGCCGCGTCCTCGGCGGTCTTGCGGTTGACCTTCTTAAGGAGGTCGGTCTGCTCGGCCGTGCTGGATGCCTGCTCGGCCTTCTCGACCCAGCCCTGGACCTGCTTGTCGTCGTAGCCCCAGTAGAAGTCGGGGTCGCCGTACCAGACGAGGTCGCGGTCGTTGACGTGCTCCTGGAGGGTCGCCGTGAAGTCGTGGTTCTTGTAGACCTTCGTGTACCACTCGTCGGGCGTGATCGTGTTGATCTTGACGGTGATGCCGACCTTGGCGAGCTGCGACTTGATGAAGGTCGCGGCGGTGGGGTGCGGGTCGTAGTTCGGGGTGTCGAGCGTGAAGCTGAACCCCTTCTCGTGACCCGCCTCCTTGAGCAGCTTCTTGGCCTTGGCGACGTCGTGCGCGTTGACGTCGGTCAGGTCCTCGTACCAGGGGTCGGTGGGCGGCACCATCGACCCGATCTCCTTGCCGTAGCCGCCCCAGACGGATTCGAGGAGCTTCTTGTCGTCGATGGCGGCGGAGACGGCCCGGCGGACCTTGACGTCCGTGAACGGCTTCGCCTTGTCGTTGAAGGCGAGGAGCAGCTTGGTGGTGGAGTTGCCGTCGTTGACCTTGTAGTTCTGGTTCGACTTGAACTGGTCGAGGGCGTCGGGCGACTGCTCGCTGGTGACGATGTCGACGGCGTTGGTCTGGAGCGCGTTGTTGAGGGCGGTCGCGTCCTTGTAGTAGTGGAAGACGGCCTGCTTGTTCTTGGCGGCGGTTCCCCAGTAGCCGGCGAACCGGTCGAGGCTGAGGGCGGACCCGCGGGTCCACTTCTTCAGCCGGTACGGGCCGGTGCCGTCCTCGGTCGTCTTCAGGTTCTTGGCGTCGGAGTTGATGATCCAGACGTAACTGAGGTTGTAGACGAAGGAGATCGACTTCTTCGACAGCGTGACCTTGACGGTCTTGGCGTCGGGGGTGGCGACGTCCTTCATGACCTCAAGGTTCGACTTCCGCGCGGACTGCGAGTCCTTCGCGATCACCTTTTCGAGGCTGTACTTGACGTCCTCGCTGGTCAGCTTCTTGCCGCTGTGGAACTTCACGCCGTCGCGGAGGGTGAAGGTGTAGGTGAGGCCGTCACCGCTGACCTTGTAGTCGTCGGCGAGGAGCTTCTCGACCTTGCCCTTGTCGGTCAGCTTGAACAGACCCTCGTAGACATTGCCGTTGAGGGCCTCGGTGACGCCCTGGCCACCGCCCGCGGTGTTGTCGAGGTTCTGCGGCTCGTAGAGGGAGCCGATGTCGACCGTGGCGTTCTTGTCGTACGCGCCGCTGCCGGACGCCAGGCCGGAACCGCCGCCGCAGGCCGCGAGCGTGACGGCGAGGGCGACGGCGAGCGTGCCGGCGGACAGGGATCTCTTGGGGAAGCGCATGAGGGGCCTTACGTGAAGGTGCGGGGAGGGAACGATCAGTGGGCGGCGAAGCCGTCGCGGAAGACCGGAAGCTTCTCGCCTGCCTCGACGGGCAGGTGGAGACGGTTCTGCCGCGGCGGCATCGGACAGTTGTACTGATCGGAGAAGCCGCACGGGGGCACGAAGGCCCGGTTGAAGTCGAGGCGCACGCGGCCCTCGCCGGTGTGCTCCACGAAGAGGAAGCGGCCCGCGCCGTAGGTGCGCTCGCCGTTGGTGGGGTCGCCGAAGACGAGGAGGAGGGTGCCGTCGTCGTCGAACGCGGAGAGCGTGTAGTCGGTGCCGTCGATCGTCAGGGCGATGTCACCGGGGACGACCTTCTCGCGCGTTCCGCCGTTGTCCCGCAGATGCTCGAACGAGACGGTCCGGGCACCCTCGACGGGCGTGTACGTGGCGTCGAGGACCCAGGACGGGTCGTACGCGAAGGTGTCGACGCTCTCGAAGCCCTGGATCGCCGGGGAGTTCGCGTCCCAGAAGCGCAGTCCGTGCTCGGGGGCGCCGGTGACCATGTCGGTGCGCTCGAGGGCCGTCACGGTGACGGTGCCGGGCTGTCCCGCGCGGGCGGCGTCGAGGTCGGGGGTCTCGCCGGCCGGGAGCCAGCGGGTCTCGACGAGAGCGAGGTTGCCGGTGGGGGCGGTGAGGGAGCGGTGCCGGTCGGCACGCCATTCCTGCCAGGCGGCTATGCCGGAACCGGGAGCAGACATCGTGAGGCACCTACAGTCAGTGAAACTTGAACCAAAGCAAAGCAGTACCTTTATGGTCCATAAGACTTACTAATGTCAATGCGCACGAAAGAGATGAGACGGGCAACACAGGGTGCTCAGAACAGCACGCTCATGAACGCCCCGACCTCCTCGAATCCCACGCGTCGGTACGCGGCGCGGGCCGGGGTGTTGAAGTCGTTGACGTAGAGGCTGACCACGGGCGCCACGTCGGCGAGGGCGTAGCGCAGGACCGCCGCCATGCCGGGCGCGGCGAGGCCCGTGCCCCGGTACTCGGGGGCCACCCACACGCCCTGGATCTGGCAGGCCTGATCGGTCGCGGCGCCGATCTCCGCCTTGAAGGCGACCTTGCCGTGCTCGTCGAGGCGGGCGAAGGAGCGGCCGGAACCGACCAGTTCGGCCACCCGTGCCTGGTAGAGCAGTCCGCCGTCGCCGGCCAGCGGGGAGACGCCGACCTCCTCGGTGAACATCGCCACGCACGCGGGCATGATCGTGTCCATCTCGTCCTTGCGGACGCGGCGGACGTACGGGTCGGGGGTGACGTCCGCGGGCATCCGGTCGGTCACCATCAGCGGCTGGTGGGCGCGGATCTCGCGGGCCGGGCCCCAGCCCGGTTCGAGCAGCTGCCACAGGCGGGCGGTGGGCTCCGCCGGGCCGACGATGGAGGAGCAGCGGCGTCCGGCCCTGCGGGCGCGGTCGGCGAAGCCGCGGATGGCGCGGTCCGTCGCGCAGATCGGGACGAGGTTGGCGCCCGCGTAGCAGAGGGACTCCAGCATCCCGTCCTCGTACCAGCCCCACATCTCGCCGCCGAGCCGCCACGGGTCGAGGCCCGCGATACGGACGCGGGCCGTGACGAAGGCATTGGCGACGGGCTCGCGGTCGAGTACGGCGAGCGCGGCGTCGAGGTCACTCGGTTCGAGAACCCGAGTGGTGGTCTGTGTCAACACGTGCGGAGGGGCCTCACCAGATGGGCTACTGATCTCCGCACTGTACCTGGCGCTCCGCGGGTGTGGCGGGTCGACGATTCGCCCCCTTCCGGGGGCGGCTCCGCATGGGGCGTGTGCGTGGTGCCATCGCGCCGGCGAGCTCCGGTCGCGTCGTGGGTTTGCGCAGTTCCCCGCGCCCCTGAAAGGCGCACTGGCGGACCGCACCCGCCGACGCAAAAGGCCCGCCCACCCGGAGGGTGCGCGGGCCTGGCGGCGACGGGGTCAGCCTGCGACGGACACCGACGGCTCACCGGACGGGATTCCGTCCTTCTCCATCTGCTCGGCGATCTTCATGGCCTCGTCGATCAGCGTCTCCACGATCTTCGACTCGGGCACCGTCTTGATGACCTCGCCCTTGACGAAGATCTGGCCCTTGCCGTTGCCGGACGCGACGCCGAGGTCGGCCTCGCGGGCCTCGCCCGGACCGTTCACGACGCAGCCCATGACGGCCACGCGCAGCGGCACCTCCATGCCGTCGAGGCCCGCCGTGACCTCCTCGGCCAGCTTGTAGACGTCGACCTGGGCGCGGCCGCAGGAGGGGCAGGAGACGATCTCCAGGCGGCGCGGCTTGAGGTTGAGGGACTCCAGGATCGCGTTGCCGACCTTGATCTCCTCGACCGGCGGGGCCGACAGGGAGACGCGGATCGTGTCGCCGATGCCCTCGGAGAGCAGCGCGCCGAAGGCGACGGCGGACTTGATCGTGCCCTGGAAGGCCGGGCCCGCCTCGGTGACGCCGAGGTGCAGCGGGTAGTCGCACTGCGCGGCGAGCTGCCGGTACGCGTTGACCATGACCACGGGGTCGTTGTGCTTCACCGAGATCTTGATGTCGCGGAAGCCGTGCTCCTCGAAGAGGCCCGCCTCCCACAGCGCCGACTCGGCGAGCGCCTCGGGCGTCGCCTTGCCGTACTTCTGGAGGAGCCGCTTGTCGAGGGAGCCCGCGTTCACGCCGATGCGGATCGGCGTGCCGTGGTCCTTCGCCGCCTGGGCGATCTCCTTGACCTTGTCGTCGAACTGCTTGATGTTGCCCGGGTTCACGCGGACCGCGGCGCAGCCGGCCTCGATGGCCGCGAAGACGTACTTCGGCTGGAAGTGGATGTCCGCGATCACCGGGATCTGCGACTTCCTGGCGATGACGGGCAGCGCGTCGGCGTCGTCCTGCGTGGGGCAGGCCACGCGGACGATCTGGCAGCCGGAGGCGGTCAGCTCGGCGATCTGCTGAAGCGTGGCGCCGATGTCCGACGTACGCGTCGTCGTCATCGACTGCACGGACACCGGGGCGTCCCCGCCCACCGCGACCGTGCCGACCTGGATCTGGCGGCTCTTGCGCCGCTCGGCGAGCTTGGTCGGTACGGACGGAATGCCGAGAGAAATCGCAGTCATCTGCTGTGCAACCCCAAGGATGTGGATCGAGTCCAGAGGCTTCCGAGATTACGTCACCGGCGCGTGCACCAGCACATCGCGCCCCCTCAATCCCCCATAAAGAGGGACTGCCCGGCCACCAGGGTGCCGGGCAGTTCCGAACGCCGTACGACCGGCCGGTGTACGGCTTCTGATCAGGAGATTTTCACCGGGTTCACCACGTCGGCGATCAGCACCAGGATGGTGAAACAGACGAAGACTCCGGCCACCACGTACGCCACCGGCATGAGCTTCGCCACGTCGAACGGGCCCGGGTCCGGGCGGCGGAACACCTTGGCCACATTGCGCCGCAGCGCCTCCCACAGCGCGCCCGCGATGTGCCCGCCGTCGAGCGGCAGCAGCGGCAGCATGTTGAACAGGAAGAGCGACAGGTTGAAGCCCGCGACCAGCATCAACGCCATCGCGAGCTGCTGCGTCGGCGGGATGTCGAGGGTGAAGATCTCGCCGCCGACCCGGGCCGCGCCGACCACGCCCATCGGCGAGTCCTGCTCGCGCGGGCCGTCGCCGAACGCCGCGTCCCACAGGGCGGGGATCTTCGCGGGCAGCGCGATGATGGAGTCCACCGCGTCGCCGACCCGGTCGGACATCCAGGTCACGGAGGAGCCGAAGTCCTGCCGTACGACGCCGGTGGCGGCGGTGAAGCCGAGGAATCCGGCGTTGACGTAGCCGTCGGTGATCTGACCGCTGGCGTCCTTCTTCGGCACCTGGTTCGTGGCGATCTTCGCGGTCAGCGTCTTCTGCTGTCCGTCGCGCTCGACGACGATCGGCACGGTGTCGCCCGCGCTCTTGCGGATCTCGTCCGAGAGCGCGTTCCACTCGTCCGTCGACACCCCGTTGAAGGACACGATCTTGTCCTTCGGCTGCAGTCCTGCCGCCTTCGCCGGGGACTGCGGGTCGGAGGCCTTGCAGCTGTCGCGGTTCTCACTGGCCTGGATGACGCAGGACGAGACCGAGGAGACGACGTTCGTCTGCTGGGTGACGCCGAAGCCCATCAGGACCGTGAAGAACAGGCCGATCGCGAGGATCAGGTTCATGAAGGGCCCGGCGAACATGACGATGACGCGCTTCCACGGCTTGCGCGTGTAGAAGAGCCGGGTCTCGTCGCCGGGCTGAAGCTCCTCGAAGGCCGCGGCGCGCGCGTCCTCCACCATGGAGCGGAACGGCGAGGTCGAGCGGGACTCGATCCGGCCGTCGGCGCCGGGCGGGAACATGCCGATCATGCGGATGTAGCCGCCGAGCGGGATGGCCTTGACGCCGTACTCGGTCTCGCCCTTCTTCCGCGAGAAGACGGTCGGGCCGAAGCCGACCATGTACTGGGGCACGCGGATGCCGAAGAGCTTCGCCGTCGACAGGTGGCCCAGCTCGTGCCAGGCGATGGAGAAGAGCAGGCCCACCGCGAAGATGACTACGCCGAGGATCATCATCAAGGTCGTCATGCACGAGCCTCCGCGGCTGCCTTGTCCGTTGCGGTCAGTTCACGGGCCCGGGCGCGCGCCCAGGTCTCCGCTTCGAGGACGTCCGCGACGGTGAGCGAAGTTCCCGTTCCGGGTGTGCCGTGTTCTTCCACGACCTTCGTCACGGTCTCCATGATCCCGTTGAACGGCAGGGCGCCCTTCAGGAAAGCGTCCACGCACTCCTCGTTGGCGGCATTGAACACCGCCGGGGCCGTGCCCGCGAGCTCCCCCACGTGCCGGGCGAGCCCCACCGCGGGGAAGGCCTCGTTGTCGAGCGGGAAGAACTCCCAGCTGGAGGCCTTCGACCAGTCGAAGGCGGGCGCCGCGTCGGGGATCCGCTCGGGCCAGCCGATGCCGACGGCGATGGGACCGCGCATGTCGGGCGGGGTGGCCTGGGCGAGCGTGGAGCCGTCGACGAACTCGACCATGGAGTGCACGTAGGACTGCGGGTGCACGACGACCTCGATGCGGTCGAACGGGATGTCGTACAGCAGGTGCGCCTCGATGACCTCGAGCCCCTTGTTGACGAGGGTCGAGGAGTTGATGGTGATGACCGGGCCCATCGCCCAGGTGGGGTGCGCGAGCGCGTCGTCGACGGTGACGTTCGCGAGGTCCGCCTTCGTACGTCCACGGAACGGGCCGCCGGAGGCGGTGACGACGAGCTTGCGGACGTCGGCGCGGGTGCCGCCGGCGAGGGCCTGGAAGAGCGCGGCGTGCTCGGAGTCGACCGGGATGATCTGGCCGGGCTCGGCGATGCCCTTCACCAGCGGGCCGCCGACGATCAGCGACTCCTTGTTGGCGAGGGCGAGGGTGCGGCCCGCTTCGAGGGCCGCGAGCGTCGGGGCCAGGCCGATGGAGCCGGTGATGCCGTTGAGGACGGTGTGGCAGTCGCCACGGCCCGCGATCTCGGTGGCGGCGTCGGGCCCGGCGAGGATCTCGGGCAGCCGCTCCCCCGCCCCGTACTGCGCGGCCAGCGCCTCGCGCAGCGCGGGCACGACGTCCTCGCGGGCCACGGCGACGGTGCGCACGCGCAGCCGGTGCGCCTGCTCGGCGAGCAGTTCGACGCGGCCGCCCGCGGCGCTGAGCGCGGTGACGCGGAACCGGTCCGGGTTGCGCAGCACGAGGTCGACGGCCTGCGTGCCGATGGAGCCCGTGGAGCCCAGGACGGCGACGTCACGAGGGGCGTCGGCCGGGGCCGGGTCGAAGACGAGGTGCGGGTCCGCGAGGGGGGATGGGCTGTCGCTCATCCCCCCATTCTTGCGTGAACCTCCTGTGCGTCCGACACGGGATGGCCACCTTGGCGGCTTCTGTGTCGTCCCGGGGCCGTCGTGTCTAGCGGATCGGACGGTGCACGTTCTCGCGTTTGCTGGGGCCCGGCGTCGCCTCGGCGATCCAGGGTCCGTCGCCGCTGGGGTCGACGACGCCCTGCTCCAGCCAGGTGTACGTGCCGCCGATGACGCCCTTGACGACCTTGCGGTCGAGGTCGTCGGTGTTGGTCCACAGGCGGTCGAAGAGTTCGTCGACGCGGATCCGGGACTGCCGGCAGAAGGCGTCGGCGAGCTGGTACGCCTCGCGGCCGTACGCCTCGGTGGAGCGCAGGAGTTCGGCGCGTACGCACGAGGCGCTCATGGCGAAGAGTTCGGCGCCGATGTCGACGATCCGGCCGAGGAAGCCCTGCTTCGTCTCCATGCGGCCCTGCCAGCGGGACATGGCGTAGAAGGTGGAGCGGGCGAGCTTGCGGGCGGAGCGCTCGACGTAGCGGAGGTGCGTGGAGAGGTCGGGGTGGCCGGAGGGGTGGAACTCCGCGTAGGTGCGCGGGAGTTGACCGGGGCCCGCCACCAGCTTGGGCAGCCACTTGGCGTAGAAGCCGCCCGCCTTGGCGCCCGCCTTCGCCTTGTCCGAAAGGGACTTGTCGGGGTCGATGAGGTCGCCGGCGACCGACAGGTGGGCGTCGACCGCCTCGCGTGCGATCAGCAGGTGCATGATCTCGGTCGAGCCCTCGAAGATGCGGTTGATGCGCAGGTCGCGCAGGATCTGTTCGGCGGGGACGGCCCGTTCGCCGCGGGCCGCGAGGGATTCGGCCGTCTCGAAACCGCGGCCGCCGCGGATCTGGACGAGTTCGTCGGCCATGAGGCAGGCCATCTCGGAGCCGTAGAGCTTGGCGAGGGCGGCCTCGATGCGAATGTCGTTGCGGTCCTCGTCGGCCATCTGCGAGGAGAGGTCGAGGACGGCCTCCAGGGCGAAGGAGGTCGCCGCGATGAAGGAGATCTTCGAGCCGACGGCCTCGTGGAACGCGACCTGCCTGCCCCACTGTTCGCGCTCCGCCGACCATTCGCGGGCGATCTTGAGGCACCACTTGCCCGCGCCGACGCACATCGCGGGCAGTGAGAGGCGGCCGGTGTTGAGGGTGGTGAGCGCGATCTTCAGGCCCGCGCCCTCGGGGCCGATCCGGTTGGCCGCGGGGACGCGGACCTGGTGGAAGCGGGTGACGCCGTTCTCGATACCGCGCAGGCCCATGAAGGCATTGCGGTTCTCCACGGTGATGCCCTCGGCGGCCGCCTCGACGACGAACGCGGTGATGCCGCCCTTGTGGCCCTCGGACTTCGGTACGCGGGCCATGACCACCAGGAGGTCGGCGACGACCCCGTTCGTCGTCCAGAGCTTCACGCCGTCGAGGACGTAGTCGTCGCCCTCGGGGACGGCGGTGGTGGCGAGCCGGGCCGGGTCGGAGCCGACGTCGGGCTCGGTGAGCAGGAAGGCGGAGATGTCGGTGCGGGCGCAGCGCGGCAGGAACGTGTCCTTCTGCTCCTGCGTGCCGAACTGCTTGAGCGGCTGCGGTACGCCGATGGACTGGTGCGCGGAGAGCAGCGCGCCGATGGCGGGCGAGGCCGAACCGACGAGGGCGAGCGACTTGTTGTAGTAGACCTGCGTGAGCCCGAGGCCGCCGTACTTCGTGTCGATCTTCATGCCGAGGGCGCCGAGCTCCTTGAGCCCGTTGATCGTCTCGTCGGGGATCCGCGACTCGCGCTCGATGCGGGCCGAGTCGATCTTCGTCTCGCAGAAGTCGCGGAGTTTGGCGAGGAATTGCTCGCCGCGCTGCGCGTCCTCGTCCGCGGGCATCGGGTGCGGGTGGATGAGGTCGAGCCTGAACCGGCCGAGGAACAGTTCCTTGGCGAAGCTGGGCTTGCGCCAGTCCTGTTCGCGGGCCGCCTCTGCGACCTGGCGGGCCTCCTGTTCGGAGACCTTCGCCCGGTGCTGTGGTGCGGGGGATGTTGCGGACATGAGGTTCACCTCGCCGCGCGTCGGGTCCACCGCCCGGCTCGTTACCGACCGGTGCTACTGGATCGTATGTACCGGATAACGGGCATCCCGACCACCCCTCGCGCAGGAGTGGGGCGACCACTTTGCCGGTCCGCATTCCTGCTCCATACATCAATGGACGCGGAATGGACTGAATGCATGAATGGCAGTGACTTTCACCTCGAATTCGGGGTTCCGGCAGGTCGACCACTGCAAAATGCAGCCGTCACCCCCTCTGAATTGGAGCACTAATGATCCGGAAGGTTCTGGCCGGCGCCGCGCTCGCGACCGCCGCCACCGCCGCCACCGTGAGCGCCGCCGGCGTGGCCTCCGCCACCACGGGCGGTCCCGAGGCCGAGAACATGACGACGAGCGCGCACGACATGAACCAGGCCGCGCGCGTCGCCTACGGCGAGACGGTCAGCGGCACGGGCAACGGTTCCTCCGAATTCGCCACCGACAACGGCGACGTCGCCATCGCCGGCGACCCGGGCGGTGTCGCCAACGCCTACGGCGCCCCGTTCGCCAACGTCGACCTGCGCTGCGCCGTCCCCGCAGCCCAGGGCGTCGGCGGCAACGTGCTCGGCGGCCCGGTCACCACCTGCAACAACGCGCCGGTCGACCAGTTCGACGCCCCCGAGCGCATTCTCTGACCCTTCATCAGGGAGCGGTTCCCCCACCGCGCGACAGAGCAGCGCCCTCCCGGGGCCGTGTCCACTCCTTCACGGCCCCGGGAGGGCGCCCCTTTCCCTTTTCGCCATTCACGCAAAAAGGGTGCCTTTTACAGTTGATGGCGGAACGGGAATGGGGCACTGAATGGGATGGCGTAGCGAATGGGGCCGCCCGAATGAAACCCGGTGACTTTCACCCGGATTCCCGGTTCTCCCGGTGACGGTCGCGCCCGCGGCCGTCATTTCTCCCCCTCTCATTTGGAGCAGAAGATGATCCGGAGAATTCTGACCGGTGCCGCGCTCGTGGCGGCGGCCGCCGCCTCGGCCGTCGGTGGTGCGGGCACGGCCGCGGCCGACGGCGGCTCCGAGGAGTTCGCCACCCGCAACGGGGACGTGGCCATCGCCGGCGACCCGGGCGGCATCCTCAACAGCTACGGCGCGCCGTTCGTCAACGTCGACCTGCGCTGCGCCGTCCCCGCGCCCCAGGGCGTCGGCGGCAACGTGCTGGGCGGTCCGGTCGCGGCCTGCACCAACGAGCCGGTCGACCAGTTCGACGCCGCCGAGCGCATCGTCTGAGCACAAGCGACGGCCCGAACCCCCGCACAGTGGGTTCGGGCCGTCGTGTCCGGCGCGCGGATCAGGCACGCGCCGGTGTCTGGGGACGCGTACTACAGGGCGAGGCCCGTCAGCACGAGGACGCGCTCGTACGTGTAGTCGTCCATGGCGAACTTGACGCCCTCACGGCCGACGCCGGACTGCTTGGCACCGCCGTACGGCATCTGGTCGGCGCGGTAGGACGGGGCGTCGCCGATGACCACGCCGCCGACCTCGAGCGCGCGGTGGGCGCGGAACGCGGTCTGGAGGTCGTGCGTGAACACACCCGCCTGGAGGCCGTACTTGGAGTCGTTGACGGCGGCGAAGGCCTCGGCCTCGCCGTCCACCTTCTTGACCGTGAGAACCGGTCCGAAGACCTCCTCGCAGGCGATCGTGACGTCGGCCGGGACCTCGGCGAGGACGGTCGGGGCGTAGGTGGCGCCCTCGCGCTTGCCGCCCGCGAGGAGCTTCGCGCCCGCGTTCACGGCCTCGTCGACCCACGACTCCACGCGCTTCGCCGCGTCCTCGCTGACCAGCGGGCCGACGTCGGTGGCGTCGTCCGCCGGGTCGCCGGTGACCTGCGCCTCGACGGCCGCGACGATCTTCGGGAGCAGCCGGTCGTACACGGCGGCGTCGGCGATGACGCGCTGCACCGAGATGCAGGACTGGCCGCCCTGGTAGTTGGAGAAGGTGGCGATGCGGCTCGCCGCCCAGTCCAGGTCGGCCTCGGAGGCGTAGTCGGCGAGGACGACGGCCGCGCCGTTGCCGCCCAGCTCCAGCGTGCAGTGCTTGCGCGGCACGCTGTCCATGATCGCGTAGCCGACCGGGCCCGAGCCGGTGAACGAGATGACCGGGAGGCGCTCGTCCTGGACCAGGGCGGGCATGCGGTCGTTCGGGACCGTGAGGACCGACCAGGAACCGGCCGGGAGGTCGGTCTCCGCGAGCAGCTCGCCGAGGATCAGCGAGGAGATCGGGGTCGCCGGGGCCGGCTTGAGGATGATCGGGGCGCCGACCGCGATGGCCGGGGCGACCTTGTGGGCGCTCAGGTTCAGCGGGAAGTTGAACGGGGCGATGCCGAGGACGACGCCCTTGGGGATGCGGCGGGTGATCGCCATACGCCCCGTGCCGCCCGCGTCCGTGTCGAGACGCTGGGCCTCACCGCTGTTCCAGCGGCGGGCCTCCTCGGCGGAGAAGCGGAACACGGAGACGGCGCGGCCGACCTCGCCGCGGGCCCACTTGATCGGCTTGCCGTTCTCGGCGGAGATCAGCTGGGCGATCTCCTCGGTGCGCTCGACCAGGCGGTCCGCCACGTGGTTCAGGGCCTTGGCCCGTACGTGGGCGGGGGTCGCGGCGAACTCGTCGACCACGGCGTGGGCGGCGGCGACGGCCTCCTCCACCTGGGCCTCGGTGGGCTCGGCGACGGTGCCGACGAGGCGGCCGTCGTAGGAGTTGTGGACGTCGAACGTCGTGTCACCGGTGGCCTGGCGGCCGGCCAGCCAGAAGGCGTGAGTGGTCATGGGTACGTGTACCGGCCTCTCCGTGGTGGGTGGGGTGTGTGACCACGGTAGAGCGGGCGCGGGACCGGGCGTTTTGGACGCGGTGGAGTATTCGTGGGTGGCGATCTGCCTTATTGGAGCACCGCACCGGTGTGACGGACCCGGGGCTCCACCCCGGACCCCGCTCCTCAATCGCCGGAGGGGCTTGAGTTGCCTACGTCCCCGTCGCCTTCAGGGCCAGCCACAGCTCCATGCGGACGTCCGGGTCGTCCAGGGAGCGGCCCAGGATCTCCTCGACCCGCCGCATCCGATAGCGGAGCGTATGGCGGTGGACGCCCAGGTCCGCTGCCGCCGCGTCCCACTGACCGTGGCGGGAGAGCCACGCCTTGAGGGAACGGACGAGGTCGCCGCGGCCCGTCGCGTCGTGGTCGCGGAGCGCGCGCAGGAGGCCGTCCGCGAAGGCCAGGACCGCGTCGTCGCCGAGCAGCGGCAGGACCGAGCCCGCCGCCACGTCCTCGTGCTCGACGAGGATGCGGCCGCGTCTGCGCGCCACGGAGAGCGCCTGCTCGGCCTGTTTGTACGCGGTGACCGCCGCGATCGGTCCGGCCGGCGCGGAGAAGCCGATGACGAGTTCGTCCTCGGACGAGCCCTCGCCGCGCGTGGCCTCCAGGGCCTCCGCGTACTGGAGGCAGGCCTCCGCCGCCGCCCCGCCGTCCACGGCGAGCAGCACGAGGCGCTGGCCGTCCGGCACCACCAGCAGCGCCTCGCCGGAGCGCGCGGCCGCGGACTCGACGACGTCGGCGAGGACCGGCAGGGGGCCCGCGCCGGGGCCGCCCGCCCCGGTCACCGCCTCCGCGAGCAGCGCCGCCGTCCCGTTCTGCTGGACGACGGCCGACAGCGCCACCCCGTTCTGCGGCGGCGCCGCGGCGTCCGCGATCACCATCCGGAACGGCGCGTCGAGCAGCGCCCCGTACAGATCGCCCGCGACGGCCCGCGCGTGGTCGGGCTCCCCCGCGAGCAGCATCCGCAGGACGGCCGCGCCGATCCGCTGCTCGGCCGCGTACAGCGCCCGTGAGCGTTCGGTGGTGAGGGTCAGCAGGGCGATCGCGGAGTGCAGGGCGTAGCGCTCGGCCGTGCCGAGGGTCGCGGCGGTGCCCACCGCGAGGGCGGCGCGGGGCCGTCTGCCGGTGCCGATGGAGTGCAGTTCGACCCGGTCGTCGGAGCCGCTCTCCACGACCGCGCTGGCCGGTGCGGGCCGGTCCCGCAGCCGCTCGACCTCGCCGGTCAGCCGGGCGGCGCGGCGGACCGCCCAGTCCGGGGCGGTGGCGACGACGGCGCCGGACGCGTCGTACAGCGCGGCCCACCCGTCGACCTGGGCCGCGAGCACGGCGAGCACCCCTTCGGGCCCGCCGTTCAACGCCTGCTTCGTCAGTTCGCGCTGCGCCGCGAAACCGGAGGTGACGGCCTTGTACTGCTCGGCGGCGATCGCGGCGGACACGGCCTTGCTGATCGCGATGAACGGGGTGCGCGGCGGCACCGAGAGCAGCGGCAGGCCCTCGTTCTGCGCCGCCTTCACGAGGGCCTCGGGAACGTCGTCGTAGTTGACGCCGACGGCGAAGCCGAGGCCGACGACGCCCGCCTCCACGAGCCGCTTCACGTAGCGGCGCATGGCGTCGGGGTCCTCCGCGTCCAGCTTGAGCGCGGTGATCAGGAGGAGTTCGCCGCCCTCCATGTACGGGACGGGGTCGGCGAGTTCGCTCACGTGCGCCCAGCGGACGGGGGTGTCCAGATGCTGCTCGCCCGCGCGCACGCCGAGCTTGAGCGCCGAGTGGTGGACGAGCGAGGCGAGCGTGGGCGGCATGGGCCAGGCCTTCGGGTGAGCGGGGTGTACACGGGGGCAGGGCGTACAGGCGGATCTTGTGAAGCTTTTGGCCGGTCCGTATGAACGACCAGTGTCGATTCTGCCTCACCGTACGTACTGCTGGGGCCCTGCCCCCAAGAAGCTCAGCCGGCCTTCAGGCGAATTCACGCGTTTCTCAGCGCCTCGGCCCCACCGGTTTCAGCCCCGCAGGTCCACGAGCAGCGGCGGAGCGTGCTCACCGCGCACGGTGGTGAGGGAGAGCACCGCGTGCCCCGGCGGAACCGCGTGCGCCAGATCGGAGGCCGACCAGCGCTCGCGCTCCACCTTGCGCACCGTGACGGCGTCCGTGGTGACGGCCTTCCCGGTCACCATCCTGCGCGCCTTGTGCAGGGCGCGGGTCAGCGGCTGCTGCGCGAACACCGCGTGCTGCGCGACCTCCTCCGTCTCCACCCACTCGGTGCCCCAGGCCTCGGCGAAGCGCCGCCCGTCCCACGTCGTGACCCCGGCGAACGCCATGCGGCAGCCGACCGCCGCGTACAGCGGGCCCTGCAGGGGCTCGGCGACCTCGCCGATGGTGCGCAGGCCGAGCACCACTCCGGCGTGCGCGGACCGCAGCCGCTGGATGCCGCGGACCGTCTCGGGGGTCACCGTGCGCGCCGCGTCGTCGAGGACCAGGCACGCGAAGTGGGAGCGCTGCCCCCGGCCGCGTACGACGGCCGTGAACTGGGCGAGCAGCAGTCGGGCGAGCAGCCGGGACGCCTCTTCGTGGCCCTGCTCGGGCAGGTCGACGCGGACCCGCAGCGGGTGGTGCGCGAGGGCCCGTACGGAGAACGGGCGGGCGGCGGCCGGGTCGAAGAAGCCGGAGAAGACCGGACGGTCGAGCAGGGCCAGGCGGTCGGCGAGCATCGGCCCCGGATCGCTCGCGGTGCCGAACTGGCGCTGCCGCGCGTCGAGTTCGCGGCGCATCGCGGAGTCCGCGAGCAGGCGCCCCTTGAGGTCGTCGAAGGCCTCCGGCCCGCCCTCCAGGAGTTCGCGCAGCACCGGCACGGCGGGGAACGCGCCGTGCGCGCTGCGGTAGGGGCCGAGGAGCTGGGCGAGCGCGGTGGCGGCGCGCCGGGTGTCGACGGTCTCCAGGTCGCCGACCAGGCCCTCGGCGAGGAAGGCCGCGGCCTCGTCCGCGTCGGTGGCGTCCGCGTACAGGTCGAGGTCGTGCACCGACGCCCGGTCGCCCGGCCGGACCACCACGTCGTACGCGTCGTCGGGGCCGAGCGGGGTGCCCGCCGCGCACACGGCGAGGACGGCGCACTGGCCGGTGAGCGCCTGGAGGGCCAGGGACTCGACCACGGGGCGGACGACCCCCGCCGTCTTGCCCGCGCCGGGCGGGCCCACCGCGAGGAGCGAGGTGCCGAGCAGGTTCGGGTCGAGGGCGACGCCCGCGCCGCGCAGCACGTACGGATTGCGCTCGTCGCGCGCGTAGGAGCCGATCCGCACCTGGCCGACGAGCAGGTCGTGCGCCGCCGCGCGGGTCGGCAGGTCACGCTGGCCCGAGGGGTGCGCCCAGGCACCCGCGCCCTGCTTGAGCACGGTCTTGGCGAAGGCGGCCGGATCGGCGGTGTGCCGCCAGGCGTGGGTGACGCGGGCGCAGTCGACGTCGTTCATGCGGCCGCCCGCCACCTCCGCGGTGAGCACGTCGGCGGCCTGGTCCTGGCCCGCCTCCCGCAGCTGCGCCCAGTTGGCGCGCGCGGGTTGGGCGGCGGGGCGGTCCGGCGTCCGGGGCGCGTCCTTCTTGCGGCGCGCGGTCCAGACGTCGAGCCAGCCGCCGATCCGGGCGAACGGCCACAGGACCGCCGCCGTGATCAGGGCGTACAGCAGGTAGGCGAGGACCGGGACCTCGAAGAAGCCGTAGCCGCCCGTGACGAGGACGACGAGGGAGAGGACCGGGTCGGCGATCGGCAGCGGCCGCCAGGAGAGGCCGAGCGCGTCCGGCCACACGAAGACGAGCACGCCCACGGCGGCGACCGCGGACACGATCGCGCGGGCGGGCTGCGGACGCCGCACGACGAAGTGCTGGATGCCCTCTCCCCAGGCCCCGAACCGCCCCACCAGGAAGGCGAGCAGAGCGAACGCCACGCCTTCGTAGACGACGAGCGCGTCCCACGCCTTCGAGGTCGGTTCGCGTGGCCTGGTCGTGCCGGGCCACCACCAGTCGTCCGGCGTGAAGATCTTGAGCGGGGCCCACTGGTAGGGCAGCGTGCCGCGCCGCCACAGGCTCCACAGGAGCACGCCGACCAGGAACGACAACGCCATCCACGTCAGCAGCTTGCGCCCGATCGCGGCCGTGTCCTGCTCGGGGGGCCGGGGCACGTACTCGTACCGCCAGACCCCCGGCTGGGCCTTGGGGCGGCGCGCGGCGAGCCATTCGGCCACTGATCCGCGGGCCGCCGGGGGCGCCTGCCGGGGCATCGGCGGGGCCGTGGGGCGGGGCGGCTGTGCGGGGCGCGGCACGGATGCGGCGGCCTGCCGTTCACCGCCGCCCGCGCCCTGCGTCTCCTGCGTGCCGCCGTCGCTGTCCATGCCGTGGCCCCCTGCCCTGCCTGACCGGCCCGACCTGCCGGTCCGTCCGTGCCGTGTGCGTCGATCGCGCCTCAATCTAATGCCCGGCCGCGGGGAGTTCACCGCTTACGCGCCCCACGGTCCGGCACCCGTACGGGTCCGGTTCGGAGCCCGCACCGGATCCACACCTGTCCAAGACGGACAACACGCGACCCCGATCTCGCCCCGATGGAGCATGACCGGTCCGCTTCCCCGCCCATAACCTGCGAGAAACCCCCCGAAAGCAGCCCCGGCGAATTCGACACCGAAACCGGGAGCCGGATCCGGCCCACCAGAAATAAGGAGCCCCGCATGAGCGACATCCCGCAGGAGCGCCGCGTCGTCACCGCCATCCCCGGCCCGAAGTCGCAGGAGCTGCAGGCCCGCCGCACCGCGGTCGTCGCCGCAGGCGTGGGCTCCACGCTGCCCGTCTTCACCGCCAAGGTGGACCGCGGCATCATCGAGGACGTCGACGGCAACCGCCTCATCGACTTCGGTTCCGGTATCGCCGTGACCTCCGTCGGCGCCTCCGCCGAGGCCGTGGTCCGCCGCGCCTCCGCCCAGCTGCAGGACTTCACCCACACCTGCTTCATGGTCACGCCGTACGAGAGCTACGTCGCGGTCGCCGAGGCGCTCGCCGAGCTGACGCCGGGCGACCACGAGAAGAAGAGCGCGCTCTTCAACTCCGGCGCCGAGGCCGTCGAGAACGCCGTCAAGATCGCCCGCGCCTACACCAAGCGCCAGGCGGTCGTCGTCTTCGACCACGGCTACCACGGCCGCACCAACCTGACGATGGCGCTGACGGCGAAGAACATGCCGTACAAGCACGGCTTCGGCCCGTTCGCCCCCGAGGTCTACCGCGCCCCGCTGGCGTACGGCTACCGCTGGCCGACCGGCGAGGAGAACGCCGGTCCGGAGGCCGCCAAGCAGGCCATCGACCAGATCTCGAAGCAGGTCGGCGCGGACAACGTCGCCGCGATCATCATCGAGCCGGTGCTCGGCGAGGGCGGCTTCATCGAGCCGGCCAAGGGCTTCCTCCCGGCGATCCGCCAGTTCGCCGCCGACAACGGCATCGTCTTCGTCGCGGACGAGATCCAGTCCGGCTTCTGCCGCACCGGCCAGTGGTTCGCCTGTGAGGACGAGGGCATCGTCCCGGACCTCATCACGACCGCCAAGGGCATCGCGGGCGGCCTCCCGCTCGCCGCCGTCACCGGCAAGGCCGAGATCATGGACGCCGCGCACGCGGGCGGCCTCGGCGGCACCTACGGCGGCAACCCGGTGGCCTGCGCCGGTGCGCTCGGCGCCATCGAGACGATGAAGGAGCTCGACCTCAACGCCAAGGCGAAGGAGATCGAGACGACGATGAAGTCGCGCCTGTCGGCGATGCAGGAGAAGTTCCCGGTCATCGGCGACATCCGCGGCCGCGGCGGCATGATCGCCGTCGAGCTGGTCAAGGACCCGGCCACCAAGGAGCCGAACCCGGAGGCCACCGCCGCGCTCGCCAAGGCCTGCCACGCCGAGGGCCTGCTCGTCCTCACCTGTGGCACGTACGGCAACGTACTGCGCTTCCTGCCGCCGCTGGTCATCGGCCAGGACCTGCTGAACGAGGGTCTCGACATCATCGAGAACGCGTTCGCCGCGCTCTGAGAAATACCCTGAGAAACGCCGCGAGAGCCGTTCGGAACACCGTTCCGGACGGCTCTCCCGCATCAGGAGCCACACCGCCCGATCGTGAGGACGGAACCCGCGTCACTTCCGTGACCTGCGTCGACAGTCGGGGCGTGTGAAGAAGGTGTGCGGGGCCCATGGCAGCTTGGCCAACCGGGTGTCGCGTCCGGATCCCCTGCCGTACGGTTTCTGCAGATGAGAGAAACACCCCGCTCGCAGGAGACTGCGGGTGATACCGGGTCGAGGCCTCCCCAGCTTCGCCCTGGTCGTGCCCTCGCGCACACCCCCGGAGCTTCCGGCTCCGGAACTCCTCACCGGTCGGACGGCCGCCCGCCCCAAACCCCCCGGGGCGCGCGGAACTCCGGCCAGTTCGGCCGGTTCGGAACTACCCCCCCTGTTCCGGACCGGCCGAACATTTTTCTCGTCCTCTTCTCCGCTCTCCTCTTCGCCGCGCTCACGTGGCAGGTCGTCGCCGACGGCCCCCTCCTCGCGTACGACGAGCGGCTCGGCAACGCGATCCGCACCAGCGCGATCCCCTCGGGCCCCGCCGAATTCTTCGCGGACCTCGGCAACATGTCCGTCGCCCTCCCGGTCCTCGCGGTCACCCTCGCGTACGTCACGTGGCGCACCCGCGAGTGGCTCCCCGTGGTCATCGCGGTCGTGACGATGTGCCTGGTCCCGGCGCTGGTGGCCCCGCTCCAGTCCCTCGTCGACCGGCCGGGCCCGCCGCCCATGGCACCGGAGACCGGCTTCTACCCCTCGGGCCACGCGGCGACGGCGGCGGTCGCGTACGGACTGTGCGTGCTGCTGCTGCGCGCAGTCCACGCACGACGCGAAGCGGCCTACGGCTGCGTCCTGGTGAACGCGGCCGTAGGCCTCGGGCTCGTGCGGCAGGGCTATCACTGGCCGGCCGACGCGCTCGGCAGCTGGTGTCTTTCGGTGCTGCTGCTGTGCGCGGCCGCGTACGCGATCAGCCGAAGTAGGCGTCGAAGTTCTTCTGGAACGCCCAGTTGTTGAAGCGGTCCCAGTTCACCGACCACGTCATCAGGCCGCGCAGTGCGGGCCAGGTGCCGTGGGTCGTGTACGCGCCGCAGTTGGTCTTCTTGGTGAGGCAGTCGAGGGCCTTGTTCGTCTCCGCCGGGGAGACGTAACCGTTGCCCGCCTGGGTGGAGGCCGGCATGCCGATCGCGACCTGGTCGGGGCGCAGCGGCGGGAAGACGTTGTTCGCGTCGCCCGCGACCGGGAAGCCGGTGAGCAGCATGTCGGTCATGGCGATGTGGAAGTCGGCGCCGCCCATGGAGTGGTACTGGTTGTCGAGGCCCATGATCGAGCCGGAGTTGTAGTCCTGCACGTGCAGCAGCGTGAGGTCGTCGCGCAGTGCGTGGATGACCGGGAGGTACGCGCCCGCGCGCGGGTCCTGGCCGCCCCATTTGCCGGTGCCGTAGTACTGGTAGCCGAGCTGGACGAAGAACGTCTCGGGGGCCATGGTCAGGACGAACTTGTCGCCGTACTTGGCCTTGAGGGTCTTCACCGCCGAGATCAGGTTCACGATCACCGGGGTCTTCGGGTTCTTGAAGTCGGTGTCGTCGGCGTTGAGGGAGAGGGAGTGGCCCTCGAAGTCGATGTCGAGGCCGTCGAGACCGTACTCGTCGATGATCTTCGAGACGGAGGAGACGAAGGTGTCGCGGGCAGCCGCCGTGGTGAGCTGGACCTGGCCGTTCTGGCCGCCGATGGAGATCAGGACCTTCTTGCCCGCGGCCTGCTTGGCCTTGACGGCGGCCTTGAATTCGGCGTCGGACTCGACGCCCGGGCACTCGGCGGCCGGGCAGCGGTCGAAGCGGATGTCGCCCGAGGTCGTCGAGGTGGGTTCGCCGAAGGCGAGGTCGATGACGTCCCAGCTGTCGGGGACGTCGGCGAGGCGGGTGTAGCCGGCGCCGTTGGCGAAGCTGGCGTGGAGGTAGCCGACGAGGGCGTGCGCCGGGAGGTCCGAGGAGCCGGAGCCGCCGGGGCCTTCGGCCGTCGTCGCGGTGACGGTCGCCGACTTGGCGGACTCGCCTGCGTCGTTCAGGGCGGCGACCTGGAAGCTGTACGCGGTGGCGGGAGTCAGGCCGGTGGCGGTGGCGGACGTGCCGCTCACGGTCTGGGACTTGGTGCCGTTGCGGTAGATCGCGTAGCTCGTGGCTCCGGGCACGGCCGACCAGGACAGGCCGACGCTCGTGGCGGTGACGGTGCCGGTCTTGAGGCCGGTGGGCGCGGCGGGCGGGACCGGGGCCTCGGTGCCGGGGCCGAGCAGGGTGAGGTCGTCGACGGTGTAGGCGGGGCTGCCGTACCAGCCGTGCGTGTAGATCGTGACCTTGGTGGTGCCCGGGCCGGTGCGGAAGGTGGTCTTGAGCTGCTGCCAGTCGGACGCCGAAGGGGTCCAGGTCGACACGTCCGTGGTGCCGGTGCCGCTCGCACCGAGGTAGACGTAGCTGCCGCGGACGTAGCCGGACAGGGTGTACGTGGAGTCGGGCTTGACCGTGACGGACTGCGCGCACTGGGCGTTGTCGGCGCCGGACGGGGTGGCCTGGAGCGCCGAAGTGCCGCTGTGGACGGGTGAGGTGACGGTCTTTCCGGAGCCCGCTGTGCAGGTCCAGCCGTCCGTGCCGGATTCGAATCCGCCGTTGCGGGCGAGATCGACGTCGGCGGCGCTCGCGGTGGTGGACACGGCGGCGAGGCCGGTCGCGGCGAGTGCGGCGGCGGTGAGGCTCGTCAGGAGCCTGCGGGGTGCACGGAATTCTCGGGATCTGCGGGGTCTACGGGGTCTGGAGCGGGTCATGGCTGCCTCCGGGCATGGCGGGGAAACGAGCGCTGGGGCGCGCCCAACTTGGTCCAGACCAATGGAGTTGTCAAGGGTTCGGACCTCAACCGCTCCCGGCCTCTCCCCGGCCCTTCGGGTCCGGCTACTCGTCGGGTTCTCTTGCCAGTTGGGCCGCAGCCTCGTGCATCGCGAGTTCCAGGAGCGCCGGATCGGTGAGCGTGCCCGAGCCGTCCGGCGCCACCAGCCAGCGCACGCCGCCCGCGAGCCGGCCCGGATACGGCACCACGATCCAGGTGCCGCGCCCCACGGCGCGCACCCCGGTGGCGAGCCACCGGGCGGCCGTACCCGCGGGCACGAAAAAGCCCATGCGCGCGGCTCCGAAGTCCGCGAGCACGGGCCCTGGCCGGTCGATCACCCGGCGCAGCACGTCGAGCGTCGGATAACCCAGCTCCCCCGGCAGGATCAGCACGTCCCACCGTTCGCCCGCGGGCAGCAGCGCCACCCCGTGCGGATTGCGTTCCCACTCCCAGCGGCAGGCGTCCGGATCCGGTGCCACGGACACCAGCCACTCGACGGCTGCCTTGTCCCCAGGGCCAGTCATGACGGGGGCCTCCTCGTTCGGTTCGACGCTGATCGTCACGAACGAGAGGGGGCAGGGCGCCGAGCATTACGCGACTTCGGCCACCCGAAGGCAGTGAATTTCCGCGGCGGTGTGCGACCACGGCGTACGCCGGGTGGTCAGTGGCGGGCGCACTCGTACGCTCCAGCCATGACAGACGACGAGAACGCCCAGATCCAGGCCGCGATCGACGCCGAGCTGCGGCTGCTCGCCCCCGCCGTGCGGGCCTCCGACACGGCCGTGACGGCGCTGCTCGACCCGGAGTTCGTGGAGTTCGGCGCGTCCGGGCGGCGTTGGGGCCGGGAGTCGATCCTGGAGGTGACCGGCTCGGAGCCGGCGGAGCCGGGTCCCCCGGTGCGGGTCACGGGGATGCGGGGCACGCTGCTCGCGCCCGGCGTGGTGCATCTGACGTTCCACACGGACGACGACGGCCGCCGCGCCCACCGCAGCTCGGTGTGGCGCCGCCACCCGGAGGCCGGGTGGCGGCTGTACTTCCATCAGGGGACGCTCACGCAGGACGAGAGCGCCTAGAACCGTCCGGCGGGACTAGCTGTCGAAGCCGAGGCCGACCGCGTCCATCGCCTTCAGCCACAGGTTGCGACGGCCGCCGTTCTCGTCGGCGCGCGCCAGCGACCACTTGGTGAGGGCGATGCCGGTGGAGGCGAACGGCTCGGGCGGGAACGGGAGCGGCTTCTTGCGCACCATTTCCAACTCGGTACGCTCCGTGCGCTCCCCCGACAGCAGGTCGAGCATCACGTCAGCGCCGAAGCGCGTCGCACCGACACCGAGGCCCGTGTACCCGGCGGCGTACGCCACCCGGCCCGCGTGCGCCGTGCCGAAGAACGCGGAGAAGCGGGAGCAGGTGTCGATGGCGCCGCCCCAGGCGTGCGTGAAGCGCAGGCCCTCCAACTGCGGGAAGCACGTGAAGAAGTGGCCCGCGAGCTTCGCGTACGTCTCCGGGCGGTGGTCGTGCTCGGCCCGCACCCGGCCGCCGTACGGGTAGATCGCGTCGTAGCCGCCCCACAGGATCCGGTTGTCCGCGGAGAGCCGGAAGTAGTGGAACTGGTTGGCCGAGTCGCCGAGGCCCTGCCGGTTCTTCCAGCCGACCGCCGCCAGTTGGTCGGCGGAGAGCGGCTCCGTCATCAGCGCGTAGTCGTACACCGGGACCGTGTACGCGCGCGTGCGCTTGACCAGCGAGGGGAACACGTTCGTGGCGAGTGCGGCGTGCCGGGCGAAGACCCGGCCGTACGGAGTGCGGACCGCGACCCCGGCGCCGTTCGAGGCCAGGTCCGTGGCCGGCGTGTTCTCGTAGACGCGTACGCCGAGGTCGACGCAGGCCTGCTTCAGACCCCACGCCAGCTTCGCCGGGTGCAGCATGGCGACGCCGCGGCGGTCGTACATCGCTCCGAGGAAGGTGGGCGAGTCGACCTGTTCGCGGGTCTCGTCCGCGTCGAGGAGCTCGATGCCGTCCGCGAGTCCCGCCTCACTCAACTCCTGGTGGAACTCGCGGAGTTCGGCGACCTGGTGCGGCTGGGTCGCCACGTCCAGCTCGCCGGTGCGCTCGAAGTCGCAGTCGATGGAGTAGCGGGCGACCGCCGCCTCGATGGCGTCGAGGTTGGCGGCGCCCAGCTCCTCCAGCTTCTCGATCTCCTTCGGCCAGCGGGCGAGCCCGTTGGCCGTGCCGTGCGTGAGGGAGGCGGCGCAGAAGCCGCCGTTGCGCCCCGAGGCGGCCCAGCCGATCTCGCGGCCCTCGACGAGGACCACGTCCCGGCCGGGATCACGCTCCTTGGCGATGAGCGCGGTCCACAGTCCGCTGTAGCCGCCGCCGACGACCAGGAGGTCGCAGGTCTCGTCGCCGGTCAGGGCGGGGCGGGCATCCGGGCGGCCGGGGTCGTCGAGCCAGTAGGCGACCGGCTTGGCGTCCGCGAGTGAATTCGTCCAGCTATTCATGGCGCGTGCGGCCATGATTCCAACTCCCTCAAGCAACCTTGTTCTTTCGCTTGCCGACCATCATTCCGGCAAGCACACACAGTACGGCGACCATGAACATGGCCGTACCGATGACATTGATCTGAACGGGCGTTCCGCGCTGCGCCGATCCCCAGACGAACATGGGGAAGGTCACGGTCGAGCCCGCGTTGAAATTCGTGATGATGAAATCGTCGAAGGAGAGCGCGAAGGCGAGCAGCGCGCCCGCCGCGATACCCGGTGCGGCGATCGGCAGCGTGACCCGCAGGAAGGTCTGGACAGGACCCGCGTACAGGTCCTGCGCCGCCTGTTCGAGGCGCGGGTCCATCGACATCACGCGCGCCTTCACCGCCGTCACCACGAAGCTGAGGCAGAACATGATGTGCGCGATGAGGACCGTCCAGAAGCCCAGCTGAGCGCCCATGTTCAGGAAGAGCGTGAGCAGCGAGGCCGCCATCACGACCTCCGGCATGGCCATCGGCAGGAAGATCAGCGAGTTGATCGCGCCGCGCGCCCTGAACCGGTAGCGGACGAGCGCGAAGGCGATCATCGTGCCGAGGACGGTGGCGCCGATCGTCGCCCAGAACGCGATCTGCAGGCTCAGCGAGAGCGATCCGCACATGTCGGCGACGCCGCACGGGTTCTTCCAGGCGTCCAACGAGAACGCCTGCCATTCGTAATTGAAGCGGCCCTTCGGCTTGTTGAAGGAGAAGACCGTCACGACGAGGTTCGGCAGCAGGAGATAGCCGAGCGTGATCAGGCCCGCTATTACCACGAGGTTCTTACGCAGCCAGCGCATCAGACGAGGTCCTCCGTCCCGGAACGACGGATGTAGAAGGTGACCATGAAGAGAATGGCCGCCATGAGGATGAAGGAGAGCGCCGCCGCCGTCGGGTAGTCGAGAATGCGCAGGAACTGCGTCTGGATGACGTTTCCGACCATGCGGGTGTCGGTGGAGCCGAGCAGGTCCGCGTTCACGTAGTCACCGGCCGCGGGGATGAAGGTCAGCAGCGTGCCGGAGACGACGCCCGGCATCGACAGCGGGAACGTCACCTTGCGGAACGTCGTCGCCGGGGACGCGTACAGGTCCCCCGCGGCCTCGTGCAGCCGGCCGTCGATCCGCTCCAGCGAGGTGTAGAGCGGCAGGATCATGAACGGCAGGAAGTTGTACGTGAGTCCGCACACCACGGCGAGCGGTGTGGCGAGGATCCGGCTGCCGTCGGTCATGCCGAGCCAGCTCGTGACGTCCAGGACGTGCAGCGAGTTCAGCACGCCCACGACCGGTCCGCCGTCCGCGAGGATCGTCTTCCAGGCGAGCGTGCGGATCAGGAAGCTGGTGAAGAACGGGGCGATCACCAGGACCATGATCACGTTGCGCCAGCGGCCCGCGCGGAACGCGATGAGGTACGCGAGCGGATAGCCGAGCAGCAGGCACAGGATCGTGGCGAGCCCCGCGTACAGGACGGAGCGCAGGAACTGCGGCCAGTACTCGGACAGCGCGTCCCAGTACGTGGCGAAGTGCCAGGTGACCTTGAAGCCGTCCTCCAGTGAGCCCTGCTGCACCGAGGTCGAGGCCTGGTACACCATCGGCAGGGCGAAGAAGATCACCAGCCAGAGGATGCCGGGCAGCAGCAGCCAGTACGGGACGAGACGGCCGCGCTTGCGGGGCCTGCGGGGCTCCGGCGTCGGCTTGGGCGCCGTCGGCGGCGCGTCGGAGAGTGTCGTGCTCATGCGGCGGCGTCCTCCGAGACCTTGGCCGCGCCGGCCTCGATGTCCTGGGCCGCGTCGAGGCCGAAGGTGTGCGCGGGGTTCCAGTGCAGGACGACCTCGGCGCCGGGGGCGAGACGGCTGTCGCGCTCGATGTTCTGCGCGTAGACCTCGAACGCGTCGCACAGCGGGCTGTCGACGACGTACTGCGTGGAGACGCCGATGAAACTGGAGTCGGCGATCTTCCCGGTGATGCGGTTGCGGCCGTCGGGGATCTGAGCCGCGTCGTCGACGTGCGTCAGCGAGATCTTCTCGGGCCGCACGCCGAGGAGGAGCTTGTCGCCGGTCGCCGTGGTGCGCGCGGAGTTGCGGACGGTGGGAAGCACGAGCTTTCCGTCGCCGGCCTTGAGGGTGAGGTCGTCGCCCGCCCGGCCCGCGACCTCGGCCTCGATGAAGTTCGAGGTGCCGAGGAAGTTCGCGACGAACGTCGAGCCCGGGTTCTCGTACAGGTCGGTGGGGGCGCCCAGTTGCTCGACGGTGCCCGCGTTCATCACGGCCACGGTGTCGGCCATCGTCATGGCCTCCTCCTGGTCGTGCGTGACGTGCACGAACGTGATGCCGACCTCGGTCTGGATGCGCTTGAGCTCCAGCTGCATCTGGCGGCGCAGCTTGAGGTCGAGGGCGCCGAGCGGCTCGTCGAGGAGCAGCACCTTGGGGTGGTTGATCAGCGCGCGGGCCACGGCGACGCGCTGCTGCTGGCCGCCGGAGAGCTGCTGCGGCTTCTTGCGGATGTGCTCGCCGAGCTGCACCAGGTCGAGCATCTCCTCGACCTGCTTCTTCACGGACTTGATGCCGCGGCGGCGCAGGCCGAAGGCGACGTTCTCGAAGATGTCGAGGTGCGGGAAGAGCGCGTACGACTGGAAGACGGTGTTCACCGGCCGCTTGTACGGGGGCAGGGACGTCACGTCCTGGTCGCCGAGGTGCACGGTGCCCGTGGTCGGGTCCTCGAGTCCCGCGATCATGCGCAGCGTCGTGGTCTTGCCGCAGCCGGAGGCGCCGAGCAGCGCGAAGAACGAGCCCTGGGGCACGGTGAGGTCGAGCGGCTGGACGGCCGTGAAGCCGTTGTCGTACGTCTTGCTGATCCCGGAGAGACGGACGTCTCCGCCGGTCTCCGACGTCGTGAGGGTCGTCATGGTGAGTCCAAGGAGTCGGGGAGGGCAGGGGCGGGGCCGGGCGGGGGCGGCTGCCGAAAGGCGGCGGCCGGTGGGCGCTGGGTCAGCGGCCGGTGGGCGCTGGGTCAGCCGCCGGTGGGCGCTGGGTCAGCCGCCGGTGAGCTGGGCGAACTTCTGCTCGAACGCCGTGTCTTCCTTGGCCGTCAGGGAGCGGAAACCGTGCGCCTTCGCCGACATCTCCTTGTCGGGGACGATCAGCGGGTCGTTCGCGACGTCCTTGTCGATCTTGGCGAGTTCCGGCTTGACGGTGCCGGTCTCCAGCGGCGACACGTAGTTGATCCAGGCCGCCAGTTCCGCGCCGACCGCGGGCTCGTAGTAGTAGTCCATGAGCTTCTCGGCGTTCGTCTTGTGGCGCGCCCGGTTCGGCACCAGCATGTTGTCGGTCGACGAGATGTAACCGGCGTCCGGGATCGCGAACTTGACGTGCGGATTGTCCGCCTGGAGCTGCACGACGTCCCCGGCCCAGGCGAGGCAGGCCGCGAGGTCGCCCTTGCTGAGGTCGGAAATGTAGTCGTTGCCCGTGAAGCGGCGCACCTGCTTGCTGTCGACGGCCTTCTGCACGCGCGCGATCGCCGCGTCGAAGTCGTCCTGCTCGAAGTCGCGCGGGTCCTTGCCCATGTCGAGCAGCGTCATGCCGATGGTGTCGCGCATCTCGGAGAGCAGCCCGACCCGGCCCTTGAGCTTCGGGTCGTCGAGCAGCTGCGAGACAGAGGTGATCTCTTTGCCGCCGGTGGCCTTCGTGTTGTACGCGATGACCGTCGCGATGCCCTGCCAGGGGTAGGAGTAGGAGCGGCCCGGGTCCCAGTCGGGGTTGCGGAACTGGGCGGCCAGGTTGGTGTACGCGTGGGGCAGGTTGGCCGGGTCGAGCTTCTGCACCCAGCCGTAGCGGATGAGCCGCGCGGCCAGCCAGTCGGTGAGCACGATGATGTCGCGGCCGGTGTCCTGGCCCGCCGCGAGCTGCGGCTTGATCTTCCCGAAGAACTCGACGTTGTCGTTGATGTCCTCGGTGTACTTGACCTTGATCCCGGTGCGCCTGGTGAAGGCCTCGAGCGACGGCCGGTGCTTCTCGTCGTCGCTCATGTCGATGTACTCGGTCCAGTTGGAGAAGTTGACGACCTTCTCCTTGGCCGAGTGGTCCTCGGACGAGACGCCGCCCGAGGACGTGCTCGCGGCTGGGATGCCGCAGCCGGTGAGGGCGCCGAGTCCGCCGAGGGCGAGCGCGCCGCCCGTCGAGGCGCGCATCAGGGAGCGGCGGGACATCGCTGCCCTGCCGTTCCTGAAGCTGCGGTGCATGGCGGCCAGTTGGGCCGGGGAGAGGGGTTCGGGCTCGTACTGCTCCATGCGCGTGGTTGCCCTTTCGGGAGGTAGGCGGCCGCCGGTCGTGCGGCCTGGTGTCTATCGGTCCCCGAAGACCGTGCGGTGCCAGTCCTTGCGCACCACCGCGGTGTTGTCGAACATGACGTGCTTGATCTGCGTGTACTCCTCGAAGGAGTACGCCGACATGTCCTTGCCGAAGCCGGACGCCTTGTACCCGCCGTGCGGCATCTCGCTGAGGATCGGGATGTGGTCGTTGACCCACACGCAGCCCGCCTTGATCTCACGCGTCGCGCGGTTCGCACGGAAGACGTTGGTGGACCAGGCGGAGGCGGCGAGTCCGTACGGGGTGTCGTTGGCGAGCCGGATGCCGTCGTCGTCGCTGTCGAAGGGGAGCACGACGAGGACGGGGCCGAAGATCTCGGACTGGACGACCTCGCTGTCCTGCGCGGCGTCGGCGATGAGGGTGGGCCGGTAGTAGGCGCCGGCCGCGAGGTCGCCGCCGGGGGCCTCGCCACCGGTCACCACGCGCGCGTAGCCGCGCGCCCGGTCGACAATGGCGGCGACGCGGTCCCGCTGGGCGTGCGAGATGAGGGGCCCGAGGTCGGTGTCGGCGGCGAACGGGTCACCGAGCCTGACCGTCTTCATCAGCGCGGCGGTCCGCTCCACGAAGGCGTCGTAGAGCGGACGCTGTACGTACGCGCGCGTGGCGGCGGTGCAGTCCTGGCCGGTGTTGATGAGGGCGCCGGCGACCGCGCCGTGCACGGCGGCGTCGAGATCGGCGTCGTCGAAGACCACGAAGGGCGCCTTGCCGCCCAGCTCCAGGTGGAGCCGCTTCACGGTGGCCGTGGCGATCTCGGCGACCCGCTTGCCGACGCCCGTGGAGCCGGTGAAGGAGGTCATGGCGACGTCCGGGTGCCCGACGAGGTGCTCACCGGCGTCGCGGCCCGCGCCGCTGACGACGTTGACGACGCCGTCCGGGAGGCCCGCCTCGGTGGCGGCCTGCGCGAACAGCAGCGAGGTGAACGGGGTCAGCTCGGCGGGCTTGAGGACGATCGTGTTGCCCGCCGCGATGGCCGGCAGCACCTTCCAGGCCGCCATTTGCAGCGGGTAGTTCCAGGGCGCGATGGAGCCGACGACACCGATGGGCTCGCGGCGTACGTACGAGGTGTGGTCGGCGCTGTACTCGCCCGCGGACTGCCCCTGCAGATGCCGGGCGGCGCCCGCGAAGAAGGCGGCGTTGTCGACCGAACCGGGCACGTCGAACTCGCGGCTCAGCTTGAGCGGCTTTCCGCACTGCAGCGACTCCAGCAGCGCGAACAGCTCCGCCTTCTCGTCGAGCACCGAGGCGAACCGGTGCATGGCGTCGGACCGCTCGCCCGGCGTCGCGCCCGCCCAGCCGGGGAACGCGGCGCGCGCCGCGGCGACGGCGGCGTCCACGTCCGCGGTGCCCGCCAGTTCGTACGTGTAGACCTCCTCACCGGTGGCGGGGTCGACCACGGCGTGGGTGCGGCCGGACGTTCCCTTGACGAGACGGCCCGCGACGAAGTTGGCGCCTTCGGCGAAGTGTTCCTGTGCCAGTGCGGCCACGTCCTTGGCCGAGGCGGGGTGATCCGAGGTGGGGTGGTGCATGAGTGCTCGCTCTCGCTTCTCCTGCGCCGGCTCTCGTCCCGAGGACACCGGCGTAGCTCCAGCCGTAGCTCCAGCTCGATTTGAGTGACGATCCTGACAGAGGACCACTACACCAACAAGTGATTCCGTTGTTGCCTTTTGGTTACGCGACGGAATCTGTCGACCAGGTGTCGAGTCCGCCTGTAAAACCCAGGACGGAATGTCAGTAGTACCTGCCAGACTCCCGTGTATGGAGATCGACAGCAGGGAATCGCTGGTCGCGGCCCTGGAGGCGGGGGTCGGCGTCAAGTATCTGCACTTCTGGGGGCACACACCGCACAAGGACGGTTCGCTCGGGGCGAGCTGCCTCAGCCAGTGGTGGCCGTCGCCGTTCACGGTGGACGGCGTGGAGTACGCGACGGCGGAGCACTGGATGATGGCGGCCAAGGCCCGTCTGTTCGGGGACGCCGAGGCGGAGCGGCGCGCGCTGGAGGCGGGGCATCCGGCGGAGGCCAAGAAGGCCGGGCGGCTGGTGCGCGGGTTCGACGACGCGGTGTGGGAGCGGGAGCGCTTCGGCGTGGTCGTCGAGGGCAGCGTCCACAAGTTCGGCTCGGATGCGGGGCTGCGGGAGTTCCTCGTCGGCACGCGCGAGCGGGTCCTGGTGGAGGCCTCGCCGGTGGACCGGGTGTGGGGCATCGGGATGGCGGCGGACGACGCGGGGGCGGCGGATCCGCGGGCGTGGCGGGGGTTGAATCTGCTGGGGTTCGCGCTGATGTCGGCGAGAGAGCGGCTGCGCTGAGCATCTGCGGGGACCGCCCCGCCGCATTCAGCAGCCGGTTCACGGGTTCACGGGTTCACGGGTTCACGGGTTCACGCCAGGAACGCGATCCCGACGCCCACGGCCGACAGCACCCCGCCCACCGCGCAGATGAGCCCGGCGAGCGCCTGCCCGCCGTTGGTCGCGTCCCCGTCCCCGGCCCGCCGCCGGCCGATGACGCCGAAGACCAGCGCGAGCACCCCCGTCACGATGGCGAGCGGCCACACCAGGAAGCCGGCCGCGCTGACGACCCCGAGCACCAGGGCGGCGGCGCCCGGTCCGTTGCGGGGCGGCACCGCCTCCGGGGCGCCGTACCCGTACCAGAACGCGTGGTACGGGAGCAGCCCCGGACCCTCCGGGCCGACGGGCGGTGGCGGTACGGGCTCGTCCGGCGCCGCGTACGGATTGACGTACCCGTACGCGGAGGGCGCCGGCGGCCTGCGCCACGGGTCGTACTCGGTCATCCGGCCATGCTAGGCACCCGGCCGGCCGGGCGGCCCACGCGCATACGATGACGTGGACCCCGATCAGCCGATCACCCAAGTTCCTGGGGAGGAAACCGTGAGCCAGAGCCCGAGTCAGAGCCACAGCGCGAGCCTGCAAGCCTTCATCACCGGACTGCCGAAGGCAGAACTGCACGTCCACCACGTGGGCTCCGCCTCCCCCAGGATCGTCTCGGCGCTCGCCGCCCGGCACCCCGACTCCAAGGTCCCCAGCGACCCCGAGGCGCTGGCCGAGTTCTTCACGTTCACGGACTTCGCGCACTTCATCCAGGTGTACCTGTCCGTGGTCGACCTGATCCGCACGCCGGAGGACGTCCGCCTCCTCACGTACGAGGTCGCCCGCGACATGGCCCGGCAGAACGTGCTCTACGCGGAGCTGACGCTCACCCCCTTCTCCTCCACGCGCCGGGGTATCGACGCCCGTGCCTTCATGGACGCGATCGAGGACGCGCGGAAGTCGGCGGAGGCCGAGTTCGGCACGGTGCTGCGCTGGTGCTTCGACATCCCCGGCGAGGCGGGCCTGGAGTCGGCTGAGGAGACGGCGCGGCTGGCCACGGACGACGCGCTGCGCCCCGAGGGCCTGGTGTCGTTCGGGCTCGGCGGGCCCGAAGTCGGCGTGCCGCGCCCGCAGTTCAAGCCGTACTTCGACCGGGCGATCGCGGCGGGGCTGCGGTCGGTGCCGCACGCGGGCGAGACGACCGGGCCCGAGACGGTGTGGGATGCCCTGACGTACCTGGGCGCCGAGCGCATCGGGCACGGCACGTCGGCCGCCGGCGACCCGAAGCTGCTCGCGCACCTCGCCGAGCACGGCATCCCGCTGGAGGTGTGCCCGACGTCGAACATCGCGACCCGCGCGGTCCGCACCCTCGACGAGCACCCGCTCAAGCAGTTCGTGGACGCGGGCGTGACGGTCACCATCAACTCGGACGACCCGCCGATGTTCTCCACGGACCTCAACACCGAGTACGCGGTGGCGGCCCGCCTCCTCGGCCTCGACGAGCGGGGCGTCGCGGAGCTGGCCAAGAACGCGGTGCGGGCGTCGTTCCTCGACGAGACGGGCAAGGCCCGTATCGCCGCGGAGATCGACACGTACACGGAGAACTGGTCGGCCACGGCCTGAGGCGGCACCGGCCTGAGGTCACAATGGTGGCCATGCGCACCGTGACTGCCGTGGCCCACCGAGGCGACCCCTACCGCGTCCGCGAGAACACCCTGCCCTCCCTGCGCTCCGCGCTGGAACGGGGCGCGGACGCGGTGGAGATCGACGTACGACTGACGCGGGACTCCGTCCCCGTACTGCTCCACGACTCCACGCTGGAGCGGCTCTGGCAGCACGACCGCCCGCTGTCCGCACTCTCGTACGACGAGGTGCGCGGGCTGACCGAGGGCGGCGTGCCCACGCTGGTGGACGCGCTCGACGCCTGCCGGGACGCCCGCGTCATGATCGACCTGCCGGGTGCGGACGCGCGTTCGGTCCGCACGATCGTCGGCGCCGTCCGTGACTGCGGCGCCGAGGAACGGGTCTACTACTGCGCGGGGGCCCCGACGATGCTCAAGGTCCGCGCGGCGGACCCGTCCGCGGAGATCGCCCTGACCTGGACGAGCCTCGCCCCGCCGCGTGCGGGCCTGCTCAAGGCGATCGCCCCGCGCTGGCTCAACTACCGCTTCCCGCTGGTGCGTCGGGAGCTGGCGGCCCGCGTCCACCGCGACGGCTACCTGCTGTCGGCCTGGACGCCCGACACCGGGCGCGCGATGCGCCGGCTGCTCGACGTCGGCGTGGACTCGATCACGACGAACCGGATCGACGCCCTGACGGCGCTGCGCGGCGCGGCCTGAGCGCCCCTTAGGGGAGTGACCGGGGCGCGGGCCAGGGTCCGGATCATCCCGTACGACGAGCTGCCGCGGGCGGCCGCCGCCGAGGATGGTCCGTGTCGGCCCGAGCGGGCCGGCTTCCCTACGAGGAGGCCCAGTTGAAGCGTCGTATCGCCCTCGCCCTGTCCACCGCCCTGGTTCTCGGCGCCGTCGCCGCCCCGGTCGCGACGGCCGCCCCGGCGCGGACCGTGGTGGCGCCCGCTCCCGGCGCCCCCGACACGAAGGCGCTGTCCGAGGCGCTCGCCGGGCTCCCGAACAGCGACTCGACGGCGGCCCTCGTCCGGGTCGGCGGCACCGGCGGCTCCTGGCACGGCTCCGCGGGCGTACGGGACCTGCGGACGGGTGCGAAGGCCCTGGAGAACGCGCGGTTCCGGGCGGGCTCCACGACGAAGGTGGTGACGGCCGCCGCCGTACTGCGGCTCGCCGCCGACGGCAAGGTCGACCTGGACGCGCCGGTGCAGCGGTATCTCCCGGCGCTCTTCCGCGGCACCGGCTTCCGACAGCCCGTATCCGTACGGCAGTTGCTCAACCACACCAGCGGGATACCGGCCGCCGACGGCTGGGGCGACGGGTTCGCGGAACAGTACGCGCACCGCTTCGACGTCGTGACGCCGACGCAGGCAGCGGCCTCGGCGCTCGCCAAGGGCCCCGCGTTCGCGCCGGGCACGCGGCAGCAGTACCTCAACATCAACTACACGCTGCTCGGGCTGCTCGTGGAGAAGGTCACCGGCGACTCCTTCGGCGAGGCGGCGACCCGTCTGGTGCTGCGCCCCGCGGGGATGCGGCACACGTACTTCCCCGGCACCGATCCGCGCGTCCACGGTCCGCACAACCGCGGATACCAGCTGGTGGACGGGGAGTTCGTCGATGTGACGGAGTGGGTCCAGGCCGACCGGTCGGCGGCGGGCGACATAATCTCCACGACCGCCGATCTGGAGCGGCTGCTCACCGCGCTCTTCCGGGGCCGGATCGTGCCCGCGCCGCAGCTCGACGAGATGTTCACGGTCCCGGCGGGCGTGGCAGGGGCCACGATGAGCGCCGGACTTCAGAAGATCGAGATCGGTGACCGCGTGTACTGGGGCAAGTCCGGTTCGCGGTACGGCTACAGCACCGGGATGGCCGCCGCCCCGGACCTGTCCCGGACGGTCGTCTACTCCGTCAACTCCACGGACGCAAAGGGCGAGGAGATGAACCCCGTCGCCCAGCGCATCATCATGGCCTCGGTCAGGAACGCCGCCTGACGATCCGCCGCGCCACCCCGTGCGAGACGGCGGTCGCCGCGGCCGCCCCGGCGAGCCCGACGACGACGTCCCTGCCTCGCGCGGGCCGCAGCACCCCGGCCCGCGCGAGCCGCCGCCGCGCCCAGAGCGTGAACGGCACGACGAGCAGCGGCGAGGTCACGACGCCCGGCGTGTAGCCGCGGACGGCGACGGCCTGGCCGATGTGCAGCAGCCCGTGCGCCCCGAAGCCATTGAGCATCGCCTGGTACGTGGCGCTGCGACCACCGCTCGCCCAGCCCGCGACGGCCCCCGCGCCGACGATCCCGGCCATGACGCCGACGGCGGTGGTGAACTCCCGCTCGTCGGCGCGCTCCATGAACCGCCACACCCGCTCGGGCACTCCGGGCCACCGCTCGCGCAGCAGCGGCACGTTCTCGCGCATCCAGCGCGCAGTGGTGAGCACCTCTTCGGTGTCGTGCAGCGCCCAGGCGGCGAAAAGCCCCAGGGTGACGGCGGCCCCGACGGGCGACGTGTCATCGGTCATGGCCACACCTTAGGCAGCCTCAACTCAGCTCCACGTAAGGCCCGTTGTGACGCTCGTCGCGTCTCACAGCCCCGCGATCCTGTTCCACCGCTTGGAGAACTCGGTGCGCTCCGAGGACCTGATGTCCCGAGCGATGGCGAGCCGCGAGCGCATCCGGTCGTCGGGGAAGATCAGCGGGTCCTCGGCCAGCTCGGCCGTCTCCTTGTCCTTGGACGAGGCGAGCACGTCCCGCGCCGCCGGCACCGGGCAGACGTAGTTGACCCACGCGGCCAGCTCCGCCGCGACCTCCGGCCGGTAGTAGTAGTCGATCAGGTGCTCGGCGTTGGCCTTGTGGTCGGCGAGGTTGGGGATCATCAGGGATTCGGCCCAGAGCTCGGCGCCCTCCTCGGGGACGACGAACTCGATGTCGGGGTTGTCGGCCTTGAGCTGGATGATGTCGCCGCTGTACGCCTGGCAGGCGACGACGTCCCCGCTGGAGAGGTCCTTGATGTAGTCGTTGCCGGTGAAGCGGCGGATGTGCTTCGCCTTCACCAGCTTCTCGACCTGGTCGCAGACCATGTCGAAGTCGGCGCCGGTCCACTTGGTGATGTCGACGCCGTTGCCCTGCATGAGCAGCGCGAAGGACTCGTCGAGTCCGGACAGCAGGGTGACGCGCCCCTTCAGGTCGTCCGCCCACAGGTCCGAGACGTGCTTGATCTCGCGGCCGAGCTTGCGCCTGTTGTACGCGATGCCGGTGATGCCGGACTGCCACGGCACGGTGTACTTGCGGCCCGGATCGAAGGCGGGGGAACGCAGCAGCGGGTCGAGGTACTCGGTGACGTGCGGCTGGCGCGCCCGGTCCATCTCCTGGACCCAGCCGAGCCGCACGAACCGCGAGCACATCCAGTCGGAGATGACGATGAGGTCGCGGCCGGTCTTCTGGTGGTTCATCAGCGACGGGCTGATCTTGCCGAAGAACTCGTCGTTGTCGTTGATCTCTTCGGTGTACTTGACCTGGATCCCGGACCGCTTCTCGAACGCGTCGAGGGTGGGCCGCTTGGACGGATTGTCGTCGTCGACGTCGATGTAGAGCGGCCAGTTGGCCCAGGTGAGCCGCTTCTCGTCGGCGGACAGATCGTGACCGGCCCGCTCGCCCGGCGACACGTACGCGGCGGGCACCCCGCAGCCGGTGGCGAGGGCGCCGACCGTCGCGGCCGCGGCACCACCGCCCAGGGCGCGCAGCAGGGAACGACGGTTGACCTGGTGGGGTATCGGGTTCGCTCGCACGAACTCAGCCTCCCGCCCGACGACTTGGCCCCACAATGGACGCTGCGTCGAGCGCCGCGGTCCGGGGCCGACACCTTGTCGATCTACGCTCCGGGGAGCGCGTCCGCGACCGTGGCCGCGATCGCCCGCAGATATCGCCGGGTCATCCACATCTGCACGCTCCGCGTCACCGGCCCGCCGAGCCGCGCGTACCAGCTGCCCGGCCGGGAGAACGCGCGGACACGGAACCACACGGACCCGTCCGCGTCGCGCTCGACGAGGAACGCCTCCTCGCCGCACTCCGGATGCCCCGGCAGCGTTCCGTACACGAAGCCGATCCTGGAGGGCTCGCGCACGACCCGTACCACCCGGCAGGCAAAGCGCAGGAACAGCGCCCGCAGCTCCGCGTCCGCGCCCTCCCGGACGTCGTCACCCGGTGTCACCCGGAGCCCGGCCCCGCGCTGCGCGCCCCACGACAGAACCGCCGCGCCGGCCCGCTCCAGGCATTCCTGCCCCGAGCCGATCCGGACACGGCGGTCCATGTGGGCGTACCCCGGCGGCAGTTCACCGGCCGCCAGGGTCGCGCCGACCTCGCTGTAGGTGAGGTTCACCCGCAGGTCCACCCGCAGGTCACGCGTCCAGCGACGTCATGACGTGCTTGATGCGCGTGTAGTCGTCGAAGCCGTACGCCGACAGGTCCTTGCCGTAGCCGGACTTCTTGAAGCCGCCGTGCGGCATCTCGGCGACGAGCGGGATGTGGGTGTTGATCCACACGCAGCCGAAGTCGAGGACCTTGGACATCCGCATGGCGCGGCCGTGGTCCTTCGTCCAGACCGAGGAGGCGAGCGCGTACTCGACGCCGTTGGCGTAGGACACCGCCTGGTCCTCGTCCGAGAAGGACTGGACGGTGATGACCGGGCCGAAGACCTCGTTCTGGACGATCTCGTCGTCCTGCTTGAGGCCCGAGACGACGGTCGGGGCGTAGAAGTAGCCCTTGTCGCCGACCCGGTGGCCGCCGGCCTCGACCTTGGCGTGCGCCGGGAGGCGGTCGATGAAGCCGGTGACCTGCTTCAGCTGGTTGGCGTTGTTGAGCGGGCCGTACAGGACGTCCTCGTCGTCGGCCGCGCCGGTCTTCGTCTCGGCGGCGATCTTGGCGAGCGCGGTGACGAACTCGTCGTGCACCGACTCGTGGACGAGGACACGGGTGGCGGCGGTGCAGTCCTGCCCGGCGTTGAAGTACCCGGCCTCGGCGATGCCCTCGGCGGCCTTCGCGAGGTCCGCGTCGTCGAAGACGACGACCGGGGCCTTGCCGCCGAGCTCCAGGTGGACCCGCTTGAGGTCCTTGGCGGCGGACTCGGCGACCTGCATGCCGGCGCGCACGGAGCCGGTGATGGAGGCCATCGCGGGGGTCTTGTGCTCGACCATCAGGCGGCCGGTGTCGCGGTCGCCGCACACCACGTTGAAGACGCCCTTGGGCACGATCGAGCCGATGATCTCGGCCATCAGGACCGTGGAGGCCGGGGTGGTGTCCGACGGCTTGAGGACGACCGTGTTGCCCGCGGCGAGCGCCGGGGCGAACTTCCACACGCCCATCATCATCGGGTAGTTCCACGGCGCGACCTGCGCGCAGACGCCGATCGGCTCGCGGCGCACGAAGGAGGTGAGGCCCTCCATGTACTCGCCGCCGGAGCGCCCCTCCAGCATGCGGGCCGCACCCGCGAAGAAGCGGATCTGGTCGAGCATCATCGGGATCTCTTCGCTGCGGGTCAGCCCGAGGGGCTTGCCGCAGTTCTCCGACTCGATGGCGATCAGTTCCTCGGCGCGCTCCTCGAACGCGTCCGCGATCTTCAGGAGGTACTTCTGGCGCTCACCCGGTACCAGGTCGCGCCAGGCCGGGAACGCGGCCTCGGCCGCCGCCATCGCGGCGTCGACATCGGCCTGCCCGGACAGCGGCGCGGTCGCGTACGCCTCGCCCGTGGCGGGGTTGACCACCTCGGTGGTCCGTCCGTCGACGGCGTCCCGGAACTCACCGTCTACGTAATTGCGGAGCTTACGCAGCCGTCCCACCTCACTGGTGCTCACTGCCGGCCCTCCTGACTGTTCGCTGTCCAAACCTTGAGACGCCCACCCTAGTCGGTAGACCGACGTTTTCGACACCCCCCACCCCCGTCGAACTACGGAATCAGTGACTGGAAAGCTCCTGGACAACGAATTTCATCGATCCGGGCTTGCGAAACAGACGAGTCCTCGTGCACAGTGAAGCCGTGGCCAGTCGCAGCGCAGACCCCAAGGGACCCAGTTCGAGGAACGGCAGCAATCCGCCGCTCGACTCCGTCTCCCTCGCCATCATCGAACAGCTTCAAGAAGACGGCAGGCGCCCGTACGCCGCCATCGGAAAGGCCGTGGGCCTGTCCGAGGCGGCCGTGCGCCAGCGCGTACAGAAGCTGCTCGATCAGGGCGTGATGCAGATCGTCGCCGTCACCGACCCGCTCACCGTGGGCTTCAGACGCCAGGCGATGGTCGGCATCAACGTGGAGGGCGACCTGGATCCCGTGGCGGATGCGCTGACGTCCATGCCGGAGTGCGAGTACGTCGTGATGACCGCGGGCTCGTTCGACCTGATGGTGGAGATCGTCTGCGAGGACGACGACCACCTTCTGGAGGTCATCAACCGACGCATCCGGGCCCTCCCCGGAGTGCGCTCCACCGAGAGCTTCGTCTACCTGAAGCTCAAGAAGCAGACCTATATGTGGGGAACCCGATAGCCGTGAGCAAGGACCTCAGCCGAACCGCGTACGACCACCTGTGGATGCACTTCACGCGCATGTCGTCGTACGAGAACGCGCCCGTTCCCACCATCGTGCGTGGCGAGGGCACCTACATCTACGACGACAAGGGCCAGAAGTACCTGGACGGCCTCTCCGGCCTGTTCGTGGTGCAGGCGGGCCACGGCCGTCAGGAGCTCGCCGAGGTCGCCGCCAAGCAGGCGGCCGAGCTGGCGTTCTTCCCGATCTGGTCGTACGCCCACCCCAAGGCCGTGGAGCTGGCCGAGCGCCTGGCCCACTACGCCCCGGGCGACCTCAACAAGGTCTTCTTCACCACCGGTGGCGGCGAGGCCGTCGAGACCGCGTGGAAGCTGGCGAAGCAGTACCACAAGCTCAACGGCAACCACACGAAGTACAAGGTCATCTCGCGCGCGGTCGCCTACCACGGCACCCCGCAGGGCGCCCTGTCCATCACGGGTCTGCCGGCCCTCAAGGCCCCCTTCGAGCCGCTCGTGCCGGGCGCGCACAAGGTGCCGAACACGAACATCTACCGCGCCCCGATCCACGGCGACGACCCGGAGGCCTTCGGCCGCTGGGCCGCCGACCAGATCGAGCAGGAGATCCTGTTCGAGGGCCCGGAGACGGTCGCGGCCGTCTTCCTGGAGCCGGTGCAGAACGCCGGCGGCTGCTTCCCGCCGCCGCCCGGCTACTTCCAGCGCGTGCGCGAGATCTGCGACAAGTACGACGTGCTGCTCGTCTCCGACGAGGTCATCTGCGCCTTCGGCCGCCTCGGCACGATGTTCGCCTGTGACAAGTTCGGCTACGTCCCGGACATCATCACCTGCGCCAAGGGCATGACGTCCGGCTACTCCCCGATCGGCGCGGCCATCGTGTCCGACCGGATCGCCGAGCCGTTCTACAAGGGCGACAACACGTTCCTGCACGGCTACACGTTCGGTGGCCACCCGGTCTCCGCCGCCGTCGGCCTCGCCAACCTCGACATCTTCGAGCGCGAGGGCCTCAACCAGCACGTGCTGGACAACGAGGCGAACTTCCTCAACACGCTGCAGAAGCTGAACGACCTCCCGATCGTCGGCGACGTCCGCGGCAACGGCTTCTTCTACGGCATCGAGCTCGTGAAGGACAAGGCCACCAAGGAGACCTTCACGGACGAGGAGTCGGAGCGCGTGCTCTACGGCTTCGTCTCCAAGAAGCTCTTCGAGTACGGCCTGTACTGCCGCGCCGACGACCGTGGCGACCCGGTCATCCAGCTCTCCCCGCCGCTGGTCTCCGACCAGTCCACCTTCGACGAGATCGAGGGGATCATCCGCCAGGTCCTCACGGAGGCCTGGTCCAAGATCTGATCCAGATCTCAGCAGGATCTGAGCCAGGGCGGCCACGGAACGCCAACTGGCTTGAAACGCGGCCCGGTTGCCCCATCCGAGTGAGATGGGTGCGGCCGGGCCGCGTCCTTTCTCCGGCTACCGCGGGCGGATACCTACCGTGCCCAGTGACCGATCGGCCGCGCCTTCGTTCCCCCGTACGGGCCCTTCTGACGGGTCAGGCCGGGTACGAGTGGCCGCCACGATCGGCTCAGGCAAGCGGGCTCTGGTGCGTGCAGCTGCAAGGCGGAGGAGGGCGACAACGCGGAGCGTTGACAACCGACGACAACGCCGCAGATGTGCGCACCAGAGCCCGCGACTCCGGCAGGACCCGTCAGAAGGGCCCTGTGGGGGAAGGCAACTGATCTGAACCGAGGTGTACGCGATGGTGGCCCCGCCGGACAACGACGTGCTGTGGGCGCGTGCCCTGCACTACGCACACAGCGGATCGGGCAACGGACCGGAGGGCGCACCCCCCGCGCTCACCAGCGTCTCGCTCGGGGTCCGCGAGGGCGAGATCCTCGCCGTCACAGGCCCGCGCGGCAGCGGGAAGACGACGCTGCTGCGCTGCCTCTCCGGCCAGCTCCTGCCGCAGCAGGGCGAGGTGTGGTTCAACAGCACGCCCGTGCACACGATGGGCCCGCTGGTGCGCGAGCGGCTGCGCCGCGACCGCTTCGGCTGGATCGACCCCGAGCCGGTCCTCGTGCCCGAGCTGACCGTGTGGGAGAACGCGGCGCTCCCCCTGATGCTGCGCGGCACCCCGCGCCGCCCCGCCAAGACCGCCGCCCACGAGTGGCTCGACCGGCTCGACGTCGGCCGGCTCGCCCGCAAGCGCCCGCACGCCCTGTCCGTCGCCGAGCGCCAGCGCGTCGCCATCGCCCGCGCCCTCGCGCACGCCCCGAACGTGGTGTTCGCCGACGAGCCGACCGCGACGCTGCACCGCGCCGACAGCGCGCACATCCTGCGCACCCTCACCGCCGCGGCCCGCTCGCACGACATCACGGTCGTCCTCGCCACGCACGACTCCGAGGTGGGCGCGCTCGCCGACCGCACGGAGTCGCTGCTCGACGGGCGCCGCGTGCACACGGTGCCGCTGCCCGAGAAGGCCCCCGAGGCGGAAGGCCGGGCCGCGTGCTCGCTCTCCGTCTAGCCCGCGGCGCGCACCCGCTGGTCCAGCTGCGCAGACTGCTCGTCGCCGCCGCCTCCGCGGGCACCGGCTTCCTGCTCCTGTGCACGCTCGGCCACGCCCTCGGCCACCCGCAGGCCGCCGCGAACTCCGTGCTGCGCCTCGCGTGGTGCGTGCTGCCGCTCGCCGCGACGGTGTACTTCGCGGTCGCCGTGGCCCGCTCCGACCCCGGCACACAGCCGCGCGCGGGCCTGTCCGCGGTGGGCCTCGGCCCGGCCCGGCTCACCCTGCTCGCCGCGATCTCCACGGCGATCGCCTGCACGCTCGGCTCGATGCTGGCGCTGCTGTTCTTCCTGCACCTGCGGGGCGACCTCTCGGGCCTCCCCTTCGACGGCGCGGCCCGCGGACTGCTCGCCGCCGACCGGCCCCTGCCGCTGGCCGCCACGCTCACCCTGCTGACCTGGGTGCCGCTCGCGGCGTCCGCGGCGAGCGCCCTCGCCCTGCACCCGCGGCTCGCCCGCCCGGTCCCGGCCACCGAGGAACCGCAGGAACCTGCGCCCGCCCCCTCCGGTCTGCCGTGGGGCTTCGCCCTGCTCGCCGCCGGCCTCGCCGTGGAGACGTACGCGGCGAGCGCGCGCGGCGCCGCGGGCTCCCGGCTGCCGGGCGGCCTCACCGGCAGCCCCACCGGAGTGCTCGTCGGCTGGACGCTGACCGCGCTCGGCCTGGCGCTCGCCGGTCCCGGACTCACCTATCTGTGCGGGCGCGCGCTGCAGTCCGTACGCCCCTCCGCGGTGCGGCTGCTCGCGGGCCGGGTGCTCCAGGAGGAGGCGCGGCGGATCGGCCGCCCGCTCGGCGTGGTCTGCGCGGTGGCGTCCGGCGGATACGCGGCGGGCGTGGTGTACGGGGCGCGCGAGGACGCCGCGGCCGGCGTCGGTCCGCTGGCGATGCTCGGCGCGGCGCTCGTCGTGGGGTGCGCCGTGGCGACGCTGGTGACCGCTTCCTTCGAGGCCCGCCGGGCACGGCGGCACACGACGGAGGCGCTGCTGCGGATCGGCGCCCCGGCGACGGCGCTGCGCGGGGCGGTGGCGCTCAGGGCCTGCGCCCTGCTGGCCGTTTTCGGGCCGCTGACCTGGGTGGTCGCGGAACTTTCGGCGGCTCCGCTGACGGCGCGATGAGTTTTGGCGAGACTGACCGTCTACATGTTCGTACGCACCACACCACTTCACTTATCGAGAAGGCGACGGACGCGTCATGAGCGAGTACCAGCAGATGATCTTCCCGAACCTGGCCGTGAGCGACCTGGCCGCGTCCACCAAGTTCTTCACGGAGCTGGGGTACGAGCGCAACGCACAGTTCTCCGACGACACCGCCGCCTCCATCGTGATCAGCGAGCACATCGTTCTCATGCTGCTCACGAAGGAGAAGTACGCGGGCTTCACGAAGAAGACGATCGTCGACTCGAAGAGCAGCAGCGAGGTGCTGATCGCCCTGAGCGCCGAGAGCCGCGAGAAGGTGGACGAGCTCGTGGACCGGGCGATCGCCGCAGGCGGCACCGAGACCGGCGAGAAGCAGGACCACGGCTTCATGTACGGACGGGCCTTCGACGACCTCGACGGCCACACCTTCGAGGTCATGTGGATGGACCCGTCCGTCGTCGAGGGCTGACCGACGGCCGCGCACCGGCCCGTGCCTAGCATGGGCGGGTGCCGAATCCAGAGCAGTCATCCGAACCGTCCGTGCCGGCCACCACCTCCGACCGAGAGATCGAGACACTCGCGGAGTTCGACGAGGTGGTGGCCGCGCGCGGCACGCTGACCGGGCACCGGGTGCAGGCGGTCGACCTGACCGCCCGCACCGAGCGCCTGCGCGGTGCCGAGGTCGAGGGCGCCATATTCCTCGGCTGCCCGATGGAGCCGCAGGCGGCGGCCGAGGTCAGGGCGCGCGGCGCGCTGGTCTTCCCGCCGGTCCCCGGTCTCCCCTTCGACCCGTACCGCGGCCGTCTCTACGCCCCCGCCGAGCTGTTCGACGGCCTGTCCTCCGAGGAGGGCTACGCGGCCACTCCCGACTCCCGCGCCTACGACTGGTTCCAGCGGACCAAGGCCGACGGTGACGTGTTCGCCTCGATGCTGCGCGCGGTGCACGACGACTCGGTGTCCGACGCGCTCGACGAACTCCTCGTCGGGGCGCGGGTGGTGGGCGTCATGGGCGGTCACGCGATGGCGCGCGGCACGGACGCGTACGCGGGCGCCGCCCGGCTCGGCCGGACGCTGGCGCGCTCGGGGCTCACGGTGGCGACGGGCGGCGGTCCCGGCGCCATGGAGGCCGCGAACCTGGGCGCGTACGCGGCGCCCTTCGCCGACCCGATGCTCGACGACGCGCTCCAACTCCTCGCGAAGTCGCCCTCGTTCAGCCCGTCGATCACCGACTGGGCGGACGCGGCGTTCGCCGTGCGGGAGCGCTGGCCGGACGGCGGCCCGTCCGTGGGCATCCCCACCTGGTTCTACGGGCACGAGCCGCCGAACGCGTTCGCCGAGCACATCGCCAAGTACTTCGCCAACGCCACCCGCGAGGACGGACTGCTGGCCCGCTCCACCGCGGGCGTCGTCTTCCTGCCGGGTGCGGCGGGCACGGTGCAGGAGATCTTCGACAACGCGACGCCCAACTACTACGAGTCGCGCGGCGAACCGACCCCGATGGTCCTCGTCGACCGCGCCCACTGGACCGAGCGCCTGCCCACCTGGCCGCTGCTCCAGGCGCTCGCCCGCGAGCGGTCCATGGAGGACCGGATCGCGCTCGTCGACACGGTGGAGGAGGCGGGCGAGGCGATCGCGCGGCTCGGATAGCGACGGGGCCAGGAACACTGGGTCAAGCCGAGGTCAAGAGTGGCGGACGGACCCCCTGAAGTATTGACCGTCCGTCACGGTCACCGATAAACCATCGGTGACCGTGGGGGTGTTGAGCTTCGAGGTGCGTTCGCGCCGCGCCGCACCCCTTCTCTTCCCAGTACCTGAAGGACAGCTGTGTCCGTAGCCCCCCGTATATCTCAGCGCATCTCTTCCAGAGCGGCCCGCTTCGCCGGTGTGGCCGCCGCCGCGACGGCCCTGACACTGGGCGTCGCAGGCTCCGCCTCGGCGTGCAACATCAGCGAGTTCACCGCCAAGGCCGGCTGCGAAGGCGAGCAGGGCGTCATCACCGTCACCGACGTCGACGCCTCCGGCACCCCGGCGACCGTGACCGTCTTCCGCACCTCCGGCGGCTCCGAGGAGCAGGTCGGCTCCCAGGTCGTGAAGGGCTCCAAGGAGGGTGCCACGATCACCTTCAAGGAGAGCTGGAAGCCGGGCGCGACGTACCGCGTCCACGTGAAGACCGACCGCTTCAATGTCGACGACGACATCAAGGGCGGCGTCACCGCCCCGGCCACGGCGTGTGCCACCGAGAAGCCGTCGACGCCCGCGACGTCCGCCGCGCCCAGCACCTCGGCCCCGGCCGAGAAGCCGGCCCCGTCGGCCCCCAAGACCAGCGCCGCCGCTGCCCCGGCACCGAGCAGCTCGGCCTCCCCGGCCGGTGGTTCGGACCTCGCCGAGACCGGCGCGAGCAGCAACACCCCGGTGATCGCCGGCATCGCGGCGCTCCTGGTCGTCGCGGGCGGCGGTGTGGTCTTCGCGCTGCGCCGCAAGAGCTCGACGCCGAAGTAGGCGTGGTACGGGCGTCGTTCGACGGCTCAGCCGGTCACCCGAACGACGCCCGCTCCAGCCAGAAGTCGAGCAGCTCCCGCTCCCCCACCACCTCGACGCTCCCGCCGTCGACCGGTACGCGCCGGTAGAACGCGAGCAGCAGGGCGGTGAGCGGCCCGCGCAGCGCGACGTCCGCCCTGGCGTGACCACGCCGCCACACGACGCCCTCGTCGGCCAGCTCGATCAGCCACTCGGCCGCTGCCTCCGGCGCGGTGTCGGTCGCGTGGAGGTGGACGGTGCGCCCACCGAGCCTCAACTCCCGCGCCGAGTCCGTCGCGTCGACGTCCTGCACGTAGCGCACGATGCGCAGCCACTCGTCGACGGCGTCGATCGCGATTTCGGGTGCCACGTCGTAGGGGACCTTCGCGGCGAGCGCCGCGTCGGCCCGGTGGATCACCGTCTCGTGGGTCATGCGGCGGGCCCAGAAACCGGTGTCGGACTGCCAGGACCACGTCCAGCAGGGGGTGTCGGGTCCTGCGGCGCGCAGCGTGTCCACGGCGCCGCGGGAGCCTTCGGCGAGCCAGGCGTCGAGGGCTGCGGGGTCGTCGCTGTCGGGCCCGGCGAATCCGGGCACCCGCTCGTCCGGGACCTCCTCGGTCGCTCCGGTCCTTACGGTCGTGTCCACCCAGCGGTGGGCACCGCCGACATGTACGGCGAGCTCGCGCAGGGTCCAGTCGGGGCAGGTCGGGACGGTCGCGTCGAGGTCGGCACCGACGAGGTGCTCCCGCAGCAGATCGGTCTGGGCGAGGATTTCGTCGCAGTACCGGGCGTGCGAGAGCTGTCCGCGCGCCGGAGTGTCGTGGGGTTCGGCCATGTGCCCGACCCTACGAAACGGCGCCCTCGCCCAGCACCACGATTTCCGCCGCGTCGAAGGCGACGCCGACCTCTTCGCCCGGCTCGGGCGCCGCACGCAGCGCGCAGGCCGCCTCCAGGCGGGGCGCGTCCGCCGGCTGGAGGTGCAGCGCGACATGCGTGCCACGGAACGTGCGGGCGGTGACGGTGCAGCTCAGCTGCGCCTCGGCGGCGGGGACGAGGCGTACGCCGGCGGGCCGGACGAGCAGCCGGCAGCCGCCCTGCGCCGAGCCCTCGGGCACCGGAACCTTGCCCCAGGGGGTGTCGGCGACCGCTCCGGTGACCGTCGCCTCCACCACGTTGTCGAAGCCGAGGAACCGGGCCACGAACTCGTCGGCCGGGTGCTGCCACACCTCAAGAGGCGTACCGGTCTGGGCGATCCGTCCGTCGCGCATCACGACGACCCGGTCGGCGAGCGCGAAGGCCTCGCCCTGGTCGTGCGTGACGGCGAGCACGGTCGTCCCCAACTCGCCGAACAGCTCGCGCAGTTCGACGACGAGGCGCTCGCGCAGCGAACGGTCGAGCTGCCCCAGCGGCTCGTCGAGCATCAGCAGCCGCGGGCGGGGCGCGAGGGCCCGCGCGAGCGCGACCCGCTGCTGCTCTCCGCCGGAGAGCGCGCCGACCGCGCGCCGCTCCGCGCCGGGCAGTCCGACGAGCGAGAGCAACTCCCGTACGCGCTCGACCTGTTCGCCCTTGCCCGCTCCGTGCATGCGCAGCCCGAAGGCGACGTTCTGACCGACGTCGCGCTGCGGGAACAGCTGGTGGTCCTGGAACATCAGGCCCACGCCCCGCTTGTGCGCGGGCACGCCCGCCTGGTCGGCGCCGCCGAGCACCACCCGTCCGCCGTCCAGGGGCTGCAGCCCGGCGACGGCCCGCAGCAGGGTCGACTTGCCGCTGCCGCTCGGCCCGAGCACGCACACGATCTCGTGCTCGGCCACCTCCAGGTCGACGTCGTCGAGCACGGCGCGCCCACCGAACCGTACGGTCGCGTCGTCCAACTCCAGCAGCGACATCAGAACTCCCCGGTCGAGGCCTTGGCGGGCCGAATCCGTTCAAGGACCAGCAGCGAGGCCGCGCAGACGACCATCAGTACGGTCGAAAGGGCCATCGCCTGGCCGTAGTTGAGATCACCGGCGCGGCCGAGCAGCCGCGCCACGGCCACCGGCAGCGTCGGATTGTCGGGCCGCGCGATGAACACGGTCGCCCCGAACTCGCCGAGCGACACGGCGAACGCGAACCCGGCCGCGACCACGAGCGCCCGCCGCACCATCGGCAGGTCGACCTCCCGCCAGGCCCGCAGCGGCGAGGCCCCGAGCACGGCGGCGGCCTCGCGGAGCCGCCCGTCCACGGCCCGCAGCACCGGCAGCATCGTCCGCACCACGAACGGCACCCCGACGAGCGCCTGTGCGAGCGGCACCAGGATCCACGTGGACCGCAGATCGAGCGGCGGCTCGTCGAGCGTGATCAGGAACCCGAACCCGACGGTCACCGCCGACACCCCCAGCGGCAGCATCAACAGCGCGTCGAACCCGCGCACGAGCCGCCCGGCCCGGCGGGTGAGCGCCGCGGCGGCGAGCCCGCCGATCACCACGGCGATGGCGGTGGCGGCGAGCGCGTACTCCAGCGAATTCCAGATGGCGTCGATCGGCGGTACGAGGAAGGTGCCGCCGTCGGCGTCGGTGAGCGCCCGGTAGTACCCGAACCCGTACCCGCCCGGTGCGTCGAGGGACCGTTCGACCAGCACCCCGAGCGGCACCACGATCAGCAGGGCGACCGACACCAGCACGCCGGCAAGGAGCGCCCACTGCCCGGCCCCGCGCGGCCGCCGCGAGGTGTGCGCGGCGTCGACGAGCCGCAGCGCGCTCTCCCGCCGCCGCACGGTCCAGGCGTGCACACCGAGGATCAGCCCGACGGCGGCGAACTGCACGATGGTCAGCACGGCGGCGGTCGACAGATCGAAGATCTGCGCGGTCTGCCGGTAGATCTCGACCTCAAGCGTCGAGAATCCGGGTCCGCCCAGAATCTGCACGACGCCGAACGACGTGAACGTGAACAGGAAGACCATCAGCGCGGCAGCCGCCACGGCGGGCCCGAGCGCCGGCAGCGTCACCCTCCGCCACGCCGCGAACCGTGAGGCGCCGAGCATCCGCGCGGCCTCCTCCTGCCGGGGATCGAGCTGCGCCCACAGCCCGCCCACGGTCCGTACGACCACGGCGTAGTTGAAGAAGACGTGCGCGAGCAGGATCGCCCACACGGTCGTGTCGAGCCGTACGCCCCACAGCTCGTCGAGGAGCCCGCCGTTCCCCACGAGCGCGAGGAAGGCGGTGCCCACGACGACGGTCGGCAGCACGAACGGCACGGTGACGACGGCCCGCAGCACCTGTTTGCCCGGGAACTCGAACCGGGCGAAGACATACGCCCCCGGCAGCGCGACCAGCAGCGTCAGCGCGGTCGACGCGAGCGCCTGCCACACCGTGAACCACAGGACGTGTCTGATGTCCGACTGCCCGAGGACGTCCAGGATCCGCCCGACCTGCCAGGAGCCTTCGGCGTGCAGCCCGCGCTCGACGATCGCGACGACCGGGTAGGCGAAGAAGAGCCCGAAGAACACGACGGGCAGGGCCATGAGCCCGAGCCGCGCCGCGTTCCCGGTCCGTCTCTTGGGGTCGACTACTTCAGTACGAGCGACGTCCACGACTTCACCCAGTCGTCCCGGTTGTCCGCGATCTTGCGCGGGCTCATGGTCTCCGGGTCGTCGATCTTCACCGCGTACTTGGTGTAGTCGGCGGGCGCGGTGGCGTTCTCCGTCACCGGGTCGACGAACATGTTGAGCGGCATGTCCTCCTGGAACTTCTTGGAGACCAGGAAGTCGAGCAGCGCCTTGCCGCCCTTCTCGTTCTGCGCGCCATGGAGCAGCCCGGCGAACTCGACCTGCTGGAAGCAGGTTCCCTTGGCGACGCCGACCGGCGAGGTCTTCGGCTGCGGATCGGCGAACACGGCCTCGGCGGGCGGCGAGGACGCGTACGACACGACGAGCGGCCGCTCACCGCCGGCCTTCTTGCCCCCGGCGGAGCCCGAGAACTCCTCGTTGTACGCCTGGTCCCAGCCGTCGACGACCTTCAGGCCGTTGGCCTTCAGCTTCTTCCAGTACGTCTGCCAGCCGTCGTCGCCGTACTTCGCGGCGGACCCGAGCAGGAAGCCGAGACCGGGCGAGGACGTCGAGGCGTTCTCGGTGACGAGCAGGTTCTTGTACGCGGGCTTGGCGAGGTCCGCGAAGGAGGCGGGCGGCGCGAGGTCGTGCTTCTTGAAGTACGCCTTGTCGTAATTGACGCAGAGCGAACCGGTGTCGACAGGGGTGACCCGGTCCTTCCCGGCGTCGAGCCGGTACTCGCTCTTCACCTGGTCGAGGCCCTTGGCCTGGTACGGGGAGAAGATGCCGTTGTCGAGGGCCCGCGAGAGCAGCGTGTTGTCGACGCCGAAGAAGACGTCGCCCTGCGGATTGTCCTTGGACAGGATCGCCTTGTTGACGGCTTCGCCGGCGTCGCCGTCCTTCAGGACCTTGACCTTGTACCCGGACTTCTTCTCGAAGTCCTTGAGCACACCCTTCGAGACGGCCCACGAATCGTGGCTGACGAGCGTCACGGTCTTGGAGTCACCGCCCGCGGCGCCCGAGTCCCCCGAGGACCCGCACGCGGACAGCGTGACCAGACCGAGGCCGACGACCACGGCCACGTACGCCTTCTTGCTCACTTGAATTCCTCCTGGAGGTGACCAGGAGAAGACGCGGCCCTGCCCGGAGCCTTCTGACAAGGCTCCGGGCAGGGCGCAACAGCTTGAGTGGTGTCCGAACTTCCTACCCGGAATGACCCGGGCAAGGTCCAGAGGGTCTGCGGCCTGCCGACGCGTCCCTTGCCGTCGTGTGCCGCACTCTCAGCGCTGTGGCGCTCCCCTGTCGGAAATACAGATGCAGTTGTCGTACTTACCAGGCCAGGCTACCGCTCGGTGGCCGCCAGCTGTCCACAGGCTCCGTCGATCTCCTGGCCGCGGGTGTCCCGGATGGTGACCGGGACGCCGTGCGCGGCGATGGCCTGGACGAAGGCCTTCTCGTCCTCGGGCCGCGAGGCAGTCCACTTGGAACCGGGCGTCGGGTTGAGCGGAATCAGGTTCACGTGCACGGGCTTGCCCTTGAGCATCCGGCCGAGCCGGTCACCGCGCCACGCCTGGTCGTTGATGTCGCGGATGAGCGCGTACTCGATCGAGAGCCGGCGTCCGGAGGTGGCGGCGTACTCGAACCCGGCGTCGAGCACCTCCCGCACGTTCCACCGCGTGTTGACGGGCACGAGGGTGTCGCGCAGCTCGTCGTCGGGGGCGTGTAGCGAGATGGCGAGGCGGCACTTGAGGCCCTCGTCGGTGAACCGGTTGATCGCGGGCACGAGCCCGACGGTCGACACGGTGATGCCCCGCTGGCTCAGCCCCAGCCCGTCGGGCTCCGGGTCGGTGAGCGCGCGGATGGCCCGGATGACCCGCTTGTAGTTGGCGAGCGGCTCGCCCATGCCCATGAACACGATGTTGCTGAGCCGCGCGGGCCCGCCGGGGATCTCCCCGTCCCGCAGGGCGCGCATCCCGTCGACGATCTGATGCACGATCTCGGCGGTCGACAGATTCCGGTCGAGCCCGGCCTGCCCGGTGGCACAGAACGGGCAGTTCATGCCACAGCCGGCCTGCGACGAGATGCACATCGTCACGCGGTCCGGATACCGCATGAGCACGCTCTCCACGAGCGTCCCGTCGAACAGCTTCCACAGCGTCTTGCGCGTCGTGTCGCTGTCGGTCGACAGATGCCGCACGACGGTCATCAGCTCCGGAAGCAACGCCTCCCGCAGCTTCTCGCGCGACCCCGCGGGGATGTCGGTCCACTCCGCGGGATCGTGCGCGAACCGCGCGAAGTAGTGCTGCGAGAGCTGCTTGGCGCGAAACGGCTTCTCACCGACCGCGGCAACGGCTTCCTTCCGCTCAGCAGGCGAAAGATCAGCAAGGTGCCGCGGCGGCTTCTTGGCTCCGCGGGGGGCGACGAACGTGAGTTCTCCGGGCTTAGGCATAGCGTTACCAGTGTCGCAGACAAACGCCTGTGACCTGGCGCCGTCGCTTGGGAGACCTGTCACTGATGGTCGCCACTGGTCACTGCTGAGCGCCCTCGGACGGCCCAGGGACGGCCCGAAACTCTCGACTCTCCCATGCTCTGACCAGCTAGCATCGCGGCCAGCACAGGGCATGGGGGACGCTGTGACACTCAACCGCAAAGGCTCACGACGCATCGTCGTCGACGGCACGACTTACCGCTGGCGTCTTCGGGGCCGGCCGACGTACGACCAGGCCCTCTGCGCCAGGCCGTGCACGTACGCAGTGCAGCACGCAGACGAACCGGGCACGACCCTCGTCGTCACCACGAACCAGCCTCACGCCAGCAACTGGTTCGGAGCGCCGAATGCTGCTGTGCTCCCCAGCGACGTGAGCGCCGCCATCACATCGGCCCTCGCCCAAGGCTGGCATCCGACACGGCCTGGCCCGCCATTCCACCTGGACCGGTCCGACGGATTCGACCGTTTCCAGGCCTGACGCCGCTGCTTCTGCGACCGCTTCGTCTTGAAGCAACCTGGTGCGCCTGCTCTCCCAGGCTTCACGGGCTCGCCACCTGCACCGATAGTCAGCCAGCGTCCATAGCTGTTCGCGGCTGTGTACGGCCGTTGTCACACAGTTAGACACTCACTGGGCCCGCAATGGGCGCCCCGAGCGTGGTCAGTCCTATCGGTCGGATGCTGTGGGGTCCCGGCGTTCCCTGGCCGGCCTGCCATGGCAGGCATAGATTCGCAGATCTGACGCGTCTGAGCGGTCAATGCTCTATGATGTAGGTCATTTTGACGATGCGTCAGTTAAACAGGGGGCAAGGTGGAGCAGATCGAGTTCGGGTCTGACGGCGGTCGCGATATCGAAGAATCTGAGCTGCTTCTCGATAGCGACTACCAAGAAGATCCGATTGGATTCTGGGAGACTAAGCAGAGAGATCTGCTCACGAGCGTTCTTGATTACAACCTTCGCTCCCTGACCGATTTGGTTAAGAATAAACAGATCGATCTCTCACCTAACTACCAGCGTCGCAACAGATGGAAAGAGGATCGGAAGTCGCAACTGATCGAGTCATTCTTGATGAATGTCCCGATTCCGAATATCTTCCTAAATGAAGACGCCTATGGGCACTATTCCGTGATCGACGGAAAGCAGCGCCTGACGGCTATCAGTGATTTCCTGTTCGGGCGCTTCGCACTAACGGGCCTTACCGTTTTCGGTGAGGCTAACGGCCTCAGGTTCGATGAACTTCCAGCAACGCTTCAGACGATCCTTGAAACGCGCGCAAACCTGCGTGCCGTAATCATCCTCCGGCAGTCCGATCCGGACATCAAGTACCAGGTATTTCAGCGCCTGAATACAGGTGGGATTCGGCTAAACCCACAAGAAATTCGCAATAGCGCATGGCCCGGCAGATTTAACGACATGATTCTCGAGGAGTCGACTTCCAGCGAGTTCCACAAGCTGCTCGGAATTCGAGACAAGAATAAGTCTGCCATATATAGCGAAATGCGAGATGCGGAATTCGTGTTGCGCTATCTGACATTCCGTAAAAACTGGGACACCTTCTCCGGCGGAATGGGGCGCAAGCTGGATACGTACATGGCAGCGCACCATGATATGCCAGCAGCAGAGGTCGAAGCTGCACGCGCCGAGTTCCGTTCTGCCGCACGGAAAGCGAGGGCCGCTTTCGGGGAAAATGCATTCCAGCGGTGGTCGCCTGAGAGAGATTCTTGGCGCCGTCAAGTGCTCGCCTCGCTTTATGATGCCGAGATTTTCGCCGTCGCTGGATTCTCTGAGGAGATCCTGAGCGAGAAAAGCTCGGAGATCATCGCGGGTGTACAGGGCCTCTTCGCCGATTCAAAGTTCCGCAAAGCTGTCGATGCTGCCACTAACACCCCCAGCTACTTTCGTGATCGTATCTCGATGATGCGAGACATGATCAGAGAAAAGGTTGGTTGAGTCGTTCATGGGGGCGCTAGCTACGTTTCAGGCTGGAGCACAGGCGGTACAAGCGCTGATTACTCTTGAGGCGGTGTACCCGGACCCGCCCGACACTCTGGATCTCCCCAAGGTGTCTGCGCTTCGCGGCGCCTGCATTGTGCTGACTGTCGCATCGTTCGAGAAGTTCCTCAGGGACCTCTTCGAGGAAGAATTGGACCGCCTTCGTACAGCAAAGGTGCCCATGAGGATGCTACCGAAGAAACTTCAGGTAGAGGCTTCTTTCGCGTCTCTTGAGCTAGCCCTTAAAGGCGACTTCAGTACCAAAGGGTTGGACCGGGAGGTGCGATTGGCGCATGTTTTGACCGCTGCGAGGCTCCTGGCGAAGGATAGCTTCGAGCCCAGATCTTTGGCTGCGACTAACAGCAACCCGGACTCGGCTTGCGTGAAGCGCATGTTCAAGGCGGTCGGAATTTCTGATGTATTCGGTGTTTGTGTTGATGAATTCACCAAGCATTGGGGTCGGCAAGAGGTTTCCGGGTTTGAGAGTCAAAAACTAGACAGTATTCTGGACTCCAGGCATCAGGTTGCGCACACCGCGCAGGCGATGCACATATCGAGACAAGAGCTCAGTTACAACCTGAGGTTCGTCGAAGTCCTCGCCAGAGTTCTGTATGAACGACTGAACCAGTACGTAGACGGGATAATTGCTGGCGCCCGGATATCGTCACAACACCCAGAACCTTCAGTGTAGGTCGGTGAAACGGCTTTGGGCTGGAGCTTCTTTGCCCCCTTAAGCTTCCGGCCAGTCAGGCGGCCCGCGGACCTGCCTGTTAAAGGATGAGTCAGCCGCGTCGAGGATTCTTCCGTAAGCAGCACGCCTGAAGGGCACTTTTCATGATTGTCACTGGCGCCTATCCGCCCTGCTCAGGCCACTGCTCAACCCCAGCTCCCATCCCGTCCGCCGTCGACCCACACGCAGTGGAGCGGGCGTGACCCCTGGTGTCCAGGTGGAGCGCGCCACTGTACGAACGACCTGGACACCAGGGATCACGTCTGCTCGGCTTTGCCTGGGTCGACGGTGGACGGGATGGGAGCTCCTCGCAACCACCCACGGACCCGCACCCGGCAGCGTTTCCCCCGGCTCCCGGTGCCGGCCGATCCCCCGCCGGAGGCACCGTCTTTGACCGCGAGGCGAGCCGTGCGGATGCCCGCTCCATCACCCCGGCATCAACCACGTGGGCGCGCGTCGGCGCAGCGCCCGTAGCGCGGGCCGAAGGCATGAGCGCGAAGGGCAGCGGAGCCGGGAAGCGCGCCCGGCGGAGCGGAGCGCAGCCGGTCTTGATGAAGTAGGGAAAGTTCTATCGCGCTACGGCCCCGTGGCCGCCAGAGCTTCACGGTTGGCTGCGAGGCACTGCATCAGGTCGCTTATCGAACACTCGATCTGGGCGTTGGGGATCGGATCGAAGTCTGTGATCTCCGGTGCCGTTGCACGGTAGCTGGAGGGTTCGATGCCCCAGGCCTCTACGAGGCTCCAGCCAGCCTGGACGTCCGCTGTGCACCCGTCCACCGATGAGACACGCAGCCAGGCCGTGCACTGGTCCGAGAAGTCGTAGGGCAAGTAGGCGACGCCTCCTGCGCCTCGCAGCTCGTCGAGCTGCTCCAGCCACTGGTCCAGCAGGTGGGCCAGGCTCGCGCCGAGATGCCGCAGTGCGGTGGGTGACTCATCGATGGCGAGGTAGTACGAATCGCATCGATGACGGTACGAGCCAATGTGCAACTGCAGATCGTTGTGGGCGCCCTTCGTGGTTCGCCGCTCGAACCTGAGAGCAAGAGGCGTGGGCATGCTCCCCCTATCCTGCGGTGACGATCAGGCGAAGACCGTCGTGACTTCGGACATGCGGGCCTGACCCGTCGAGGGCATCCAGGCGCCGGATCGAGTAGACCTCGGACATGCACTCCGACACCTCCTCGGGCGTCAGCCACTCCACGGCCGTGGACTCGTCTGACGTGCGCTCCTCCTCCTCCCCCCCCCGTGGGCTTGCAGCGGAAGACCAACGCCACGACGCCTCAGGTCGTGTTCTTGTAGACGCCGGTCAGTGCGTCCACCTCGATGTGAATGCCGGTCTCTTCCCAGACCTCTCGGCGTATGCCCGCCTCCGGGGTCTCCTCGAGTTAGAGGAAGCCGCCGGGGAGTTCCCGGGTTCCGTTTTCCGCGCGGCAGATGGCCAGCAGTCGGCCGTCATCGTGGACCGCCACGCCGGCTAAGAACATCCCCGAGCTGTTCGCCGAGAACCCCGACGGAGGCGGCATCTACGCCCGACTCGAAGACCACGGGCACGAGTTCGCGGAGTTCGTCGAGACGCTGCAAGCGCGCCCGGCCTCCAAGGCGGAGGCGTCCGAGCTGACGCTGAGCCCAGGCGCCCCGGTGATCCATCTGGTTCGTGAGGCGCGTACGACCGAAGGCCGCGTGGTCGAGGTGTGCGACACCCTCATGGCCGCTGACCAATTCGTTTTCGAGTACCGGATCCCTGCCGCCGACCGAGTCGGTTCGGAGCTAGTCGAGCCAGATGAGCATGGCATCTCCGACGTCTGCCGCTGCCCGGAAGAACCGGCCAAGCGCTTCGTAGTGGTCCGTGACGTAGTCCAACGATTCGCCGCGCTCCCAGACGATAGTCGGGTAGATCTCTGCCGCCGCGAGATCGGAAGGGCTCACGCCCTCTGTCAGCGCGGCGCTGGAGGTGGCCGCGAAAGCGTCGGCCGCCACCTGTACGCGATCCGGGGTGAGATACCGAGGCGATCCGTACCCCCAGTCCTCGGCTCCGGGTATGTGCTGCTCCCCGTGCACCACGGCGACCGGGAAGTCGAGCCGACTGAGCAGGAAGTCGAGGGCGTGCCAGGCCTTGTCGACGTTGTGGCTGCGTGCGTCGACTGGTCCTGGTTCGTCGTCCAGCTCCGCCTCGATCAGCTCGACCACGAACCCCTCAGCCCACTCCGGATCACCGATCGCGCGGTCGAGTTCAGCCGGAGTCATGCGTGCGTACTCACCGATCATGCTCATGGGCGGGAGATTAGCGGCGCGCACTGACAACGCGTCCTGCCTGCTCAAGGCACCTTGAAGCCCCGGCTCCCAGGCCGTCCCTGACAGCCCGTCGACACCTCCGCCGCCACCCGCCGACTGCCGAGCGTCGACGCATCGTTCCGTGGCTGCCCACACAGGTGCAGGCCGTCCGCGCAGCACTCCCCCAGCGCTACCAGGCAATGGTGGATACAGGCGCCGGATGCGGGCCCCGTCAGGGAGAGATCGTGGGTCTCGCCGAGGACGCAATCGACTTCGAGGGCGGCACCCTGCGCGTGTTCCGCCAGGTGAAGCTCATCCGGGGCAAGGCCGTCTTCGCCCCGCCGAAGTGCGGCAAGGAGCGCGACGTCCCGCTGCCGTCGTACGTCGCTGAGGCGCTGCGCCTCCACATGGACGCCTTCAAGCCCGTGGAGATCACGCTGCCCTGGCGGAAGCCGGACGGCCCGAAGGTGACGGCCCGTCTCCTGTTCACGAACGAGGCGAACGGGATCGTGTGGCGCAGCAACTTCAACACCCATGTCTGGAAGCCCGCTCTGGCGCTCGCTGGGCTCATCCCGGACGCCGGGCCCGACGGGAGGTACGTCTCGGCCCGCGAGCACGGCATGCACGCGCTCAGGCACTTCTACGCGTCCGTCCTCCTCGACGCCGGGGAGAGCATCAAGGCCGTGAGCCAGTACCTCGGCCACACCGATCCGGCCCTGACGCTCCGCGTGTACGCGCATCTGATGCCGTCGAGCCAGGAGCGTACGAGGAACGCCGTTGACCGGGTGTTCCTGCCACCGCCTCCTGAGCCTGACGGCCCAGTGACGGCCCCGTAAGCCAAAACAGGCCCTCGATCCGCGCCAAACGCGCAGGTCGGGGGCCTTTTTGATGCCGGGTCACTGCTGATTCTCCGGCTTAGGCACAGCCTTACCAGTGTCGCAGATCTACGACACTGCCCCGCGCCCCTCGATGTCAGCGCCCCGACGGGGTGCGGATGGCTGCGATGTCGAACTGGAGGCGGACCTTTTCGCTGACCATGTTGCCGCCCTGGGCCAGGCGGGCGTTGTAGGTCAGGCCCCAGTCCGTGCGGTTGATGGTGGTCGTGCCGTCGAAGCCGACTCGTTCGTCGCCGAAGGCGTCGGTGACGAAGCCGATGTAGGTGAGGTCAAGGGCCACGGGGCGGGCGACGTCCTTGATGGTGAGGTCGCCGTGCATCCGGTAGACATCGTTGCCCAGCAGCTCCACCGCGGTGCTCTTGAAGGTCATCCGGGGGTACCGGGCGGCGTCCAGGAAGTCCCGGCCCACCACGTGGGCGTCCCGCTGCTCGACCCCCGTGTCGACGCTGCCCGTGGAGAGGACGAGCTCGGCGGAGGAGCGGGAGGGGTCGTCGCCGTCGAAGTAGAGACGGCTCTGGTAGTCCGCGAAGGCGCCGCGCACAGTCGTCACCATGGCGTGCCGTACGGAGAACCCGATCCTGCTGTGTGCGGGGTCGACCATCCAGGCGCCGGTGAGCGCCGCCATGGAGGGGTCGTGGCCGGCCGGATCGGGGAGTACTGCGGTGCCGGCGGCCCCCGGAGCAGCGGATCCCTCTGCGCGCCGGGATGAGAAGCTGCGACCGAAAATGTTCATGAGGCATGTTGTTACTTGAGCGTAAAGAAGGCCCGCAAGCCCCCCTCAAAGAACCCTCTCACCTTCGTGAACAGGTCTTCACAAGTGGCCGCGGCGCATATACGAAGAGCCCCCGTCCGGTTACGGACGGGGGCTCCCGCAGTTCTCTTACGTAGAGACTTCAGGTCTTGCGCGAAGGCTTCAGGAGCCGACGAACAGCACCAGGAGCAGCCACACGACCGGCGCCGTGGGCAGCAGGGAGTCGAGCCGGTCCATGATCCCGCCGTGGCCCGGAAGGAGCGTGCCCATGTCCTTGATGCCGAGGTCCCGCTTGATCATGGACTCGCCGAGGTCGCCGAGGGTCGCGCTGGCCGCGACCAGGGCGCCCATGACCAGGCCCTGCCACCACGTGCCGTCGTCGACCAGGAACTGCATGCACAGCACGCCGGCCACCATGGCGAACGACACGGCACCGACCAGGCCCTCGCGGGTCTTGCCGGGGCTGATGCGCGGCGCGAGCTTGTGCTTGCCGAAGCGCCAGCCGACCGCGTACGCCCCGGTGTCGCTGACGACGGTCAGGATCAGGAACGTGAGGACCCGCCACGCCCCGTCGTCCGCGGTGAGCATCATCGCCACGAAGGTCGCGAGGAACGGCACGTAAAAGGCCGCGAAGACCCCCGCCGTGACGTCCTTCAGGTAGCCCTCGGGCGGCTCCGTCATCCGCCACACGAGCACCGCGAGCGCGGTCAGCGCCATCGCCACCCAGGCGCCCTCGGCGCCGCGCACGTACCCGGCCACGACCATGGCCGCGCCGCCGACGGCGAGCGGTACGAGCGGCGCCTTGATGCCCTTGCGCTCCTCGAGCCGCGAGGTCAGCTCCCACAGGCCGACGACGACCGCGACCGCTATGACGCCGACGAAGACGGCCTTGACGATGAAGAGCGAAGCGATGATCACCGCGCCGAGCCCGACACCGACGCCTATGGCCGCCCCGAGATCCCGACCCGCGCTCTTCTTCTTGGGCGGCTCGGGCTGCGAAGGCTGCGAGGACTGCGCGGACTGCGCCGGCTGAGGAGGCTGCACACCGGACAACGGGGCCTGCGGCGCCTGCGCCGACCGCTCCGCCGGTTCGGCGGACCGCCCCGGCGTCTCGTCGCGGAACAGGGGACCACTCAGCCGAGCGGTCCCCCGGTCGTCCTGGTCGTCGCCCCTTCCGTCACCAGAGGGCGTATCAGGCATATCGGGCACGATGGGCATGGGCCGAGTCTCATCGACCGCGTGCCGTTCGTACGCGGGACCCGCCGGAGCGCGCCCGTGGTCGTACGCCGGTCCTTGGTTGTACGACGGCTCTTGGCCGTACGCCGGCACCTGCCCGTACGCGGGCCCCTGACCAGGGGCGGACCCTTGGCCGTCGGTCGAGCCCCACTGTCCGGGCCCGGTCGGCGCACCCCAGGAAGAGTCGTTCACGGATTCCTCGAACCTCGATCTTCCGCGCTGGCTCAGACTTCGAGCAGCTCGGCTTCCTTGTGCTTGAGCAGCTCGTCGACCTGGGCCACGTACTTCGTGGTGGTGTCGTCCAGTTCCTTCTCGCCGCGGCGGCCCTCGTCCTCGCCGATGTCGCCGTCCTTGATCGCCTTGTCGATCGTGTCCTTGGCCTTGCGGCGCACGGAGCGGATGGAGACCTTGGCGTCCTCGGCCTTGGCCTTGGCGACCTTGATGTACTCCTTGCGGCGCTCCTCGGTCAGCTCCGGGAAGACCACTCGGATGATGCTGCCGTCGTTGCTCGGGTTGACGCCGAGGTCGGAGTCGCGGATCGCCTGCTCGATGTTGCGCAGCGCGCTCTTGTCGAACGGGGTCACCACGGCCATCCGCGGCTCGGGCACCGAGAACGAGGCCAGCTGGTTGATCGGCGTCAGCGCGCCGTAGTAGTCGGCCACGATCTTGTTGAACATCGCCGGGTGCGCACGGCCGGTGCGGATCGCGGCGAAGTCCTCCTTGGCGACCACGACGGCCTTCTCCATCTTCTCCTCGGCCTCGAGGAGGGTCTCTTCGATCACCACTTGCTCCTGCGTGTCTTGAGTGAGGCCCGGCCGGGCACGGGGGCGCGGTCGGCTACGTCGCGTGTCTTTCCTGCACGGTGTCCGACCGGCAGGACATTGTCCATCCCTCGGGGGACCTCCACGGACACGGGGTTCCCCGGGGACAGGAGGGGGTCAGGCTCGGGTGCCCTGTTCGCCCACGAGGGTCCCGATCTTCTCACCCTTGACGGCACGGGCGATATTGCCCGACGTGAGGAGCTCGAAGACGAGGATGGGGAGCTTGTTGTCACGGCACAGGGTGATCGCGGTCATGTCGGCGACCTTCAGGTCACGGGTGATGACCTCGCCGTAACTGAGCGCGTCGAACTTCACGGCCTCGGGGTTGGTCTTCGGGTCCGAGTCGTAGACGCCGTCGACACCGTTCTTGCCCATGAGCAGCGCCTCGGCGTCGATCTCCAGGGCGCGCTGCGCGGCGGTGGTGTCGGTGGAGAAGTACGGCATGCCCATGCCGGCGCCGAAGATGACGACGCGGCCCTTCTCCAGGTGACGGACGGCGCGCAGCGGGATGTACGGCTCGGCGACCTGCCCCATGGTGATGGCGGTCTGCACGCGGCAGTCGATGCCCTCCTTCTCCAGGAAGTCCTGGAGGGCCAGGCAGTTCATGACCGTGCCGAGCATGCCCATGTAGTCGCTGCGGGCCCGGTCCATGCCGCGCTGCTGCAGCTCGGCGCCGCGGAAGAAGTTGCCGCCGCCGATGACGACCGCGATCTGCCAGCCGTCGCGTACAACGGCCGCGATCTCACGGGCGATGGCGTGCACCACGTCGGGGTCGACGCCCAGACCCCCGCCCCCGGCGAACGCCTCGCCGGAAAGCTTCAGCAGAAAGCGCCCCGCGCCTTTGCCTTCGTCGCTCTTGTCGCCCTTGTCGGCCTGGGTGGTGGTCATGGGATTCTCGCCTCTTTTGCTTGGCACACATACGAAGAAGGCCACTGCCGGTGGGGTGGTTCGCATCCCATGCGCGGCAATGGCCTCCTCGTCACAACTGCGGTCGTCCGGTGCGTACCCGAACGACTGCTGTCGACCCTAGCGGGGTCTCGCGTCTGGCGCGGTACGGACTCAGATGCCGACCTTGATGCGCGAGAAGCGCTTCAGGGTGACACCGGCCTCCTGGAGGACCTTCTCGACGGACTTCTTGTTGTCGAGGGCGTACGGCTGACCGAGCAGCGTGGCCTCCTTGAAGAAGCCGTTGACGCGACCCTCGACGATCTTCGGGAGCGCGGCCTCCGGCTTGCCCTCGGCGCGGGTGGTCTCCTCGGCGACGCGGCGCTCGGACTCGACGACCTCGGCCGGGACGTCCTCGCGGGAGAGGTACTTCGGCGCGAAGGCGGCGATGTGCTGCGCGACACCCTTGGCCAGCTCGGCGTCGGCCTTGTCCAGCTCGACCAGGACACCGATCTGCGGGGGCAGGTCGGGCATGGTGCGGTGCATGTACGCGGTGACGTAGGCGCCCGAGAACTGCGCGAAGCGGTCCAGGACGATCTTCTCGCCGAGCTGGGCGTTGGCCTCGTCCACGAAGGCCTGGACGGTCTTGCCGGCCGCGATCTCGGAGGCGAGCAGCGCCTCGAGGTCCGCGGGGCTCGTCTTGGCGACGTGCGCGGCCAGCTCGTTCGCGACGGCCTGGAACTTCTCGCCCTTGGCGACGAAGTCCGTCTCGCACTTCAGCTCGACGATGACACCGGAGGTGTTGTCGTCGGCGATGAGGGAGACAACGGCACCGTTCTCGGCGGAGCGGCCCTCGCGCTTGGCGACGCCCTTCTGGCCCTTGATGCGCAGGGCCTCAACGGCCTTGTCGACGTCGCCGTCGGCCTCGTCGAGCGCCTTCTTGCAGTCCATCATGCCGACGCCGGTGAGCTCGCGGAGCTTCTTGACGTCAGCGGCGGTGTAGTTCGCCATGATTCTGGTTTCTCTCTACGAAGTCTGGAAGCAGTCTTCAGATTACTGAGGACGAAGGTGACAGCCAGGTGACGGCCATGGGGGAACGGCGGGGGCCGAAGCCGACCCCCGCCGTCACCTCATGAAACCGAATCCCGTACGGGTCAGGCCTTCTCGGCGTCCGCGGCCGGGGCCTCGGCCGGAGCGGCAGCCTCGGCGGCCGGGGCCTCCGCAGCCTTCTCCTCGGCCTTGTCCTCGGTCTTCGCCTCGGCCTTGTCGTCGGCCTTCTTCTCGCCCTCGAGCAGGTCGCGCTCCCACTCGGCGAGCGGCTCGCCCTGGGCCTTCTCGCCCGGCTTCTGGTCGCCCGCGGCAACGCCGGAGCGGGCGATGAGGCCCTCGGCGACGGCGTCGGCGATCACGCGGGTGAGCAGGGTGACGGAGCGGATCGCGTCGTCGTTGCCCGGGATCTTGTAGTCGACCTCGTCGGGGTCACAGTTCGTGTCGAGGATCGCGACGACCGGAATGTTGAGCTTCCGGGCCTCGCCGACAGCGATGTGCTCCTTCTTGGTGTCCACGATCCAGACGGCGCTGGGAACCTTGGACATCTCGCGGATACCACCGAGGGTCTTCTCCAGCTTGGCCTTCTCGCGCGAGAGCACGAGAAGCTCCTTCTTGGTGAGACCGGACGCGGCGACGTCCTCGAAGTCGATCTGCTCGAGCTCCTTGAGACGCTGCAGACGCTTGTAGACGGTCGAGAAGTTGGTGAGCATGCCGCCCAGCCAGCGCTGGTTCACGTAGGGCATGCCGACGCGGGTCGCCTGCTCGGCGATGGCCTCCTGCGCCTGCTTCTTCGTGCCGACGAACATGACCGTGCCGCCGTGGGCGACGGTCTCCTTGACGAACTCGTAGGCGCGGTCGATGTACGACAGCGACTGGAGCAGGTCGATGATGTAGATGCCGTTGCGCTCCGTGAAGATGAAGCGCTTCATCTTCGGGTTCCAACGACGGGTCTGGTGACCGAAGTGGACGCCGCTCTCCAGCAGCTCCCGCATCGTGACGACGGCCATGGCCGTACTCCTTGTGTTTTCTCGGTTGTTTCCTGACGCCCACTGCGTGTGCCTGCCGCGTACGCTCGCGCTCCAGGAGGCGGTCGTACGGGACCGATAGGCCACTGACACGAAGCCGGTGAGGCCCGGTGTCGGGGCGTGCGAAGTCGATCCGGTGGGCCGGATCGCCACATGAAGTGTACGGGACCCGCGAGGTACCGGGTGACGCCGCTGTCCACAACCGCTCGGTAGTCCACGTTTCCCGGCCATGATCCCTGCGGGACGGCCCTCGCGGTGGACGCTGAGCACATGCGAAAACTACTCACGGTGACGGCTGTTCTGGTGGCGGTTCTGGGGCTCTGCGCGGCCGCCCGGGCGGGTGACGCGCACGTCTGGCCGGTGGGCGAGCACCCCTCGGTGGTCCGCCCCTGGATGCCGCCCGCGACGCCCTACGGCCCCGGCCATCGCGGCGTCGACCTCGCGGCCCCCATCGACGCTCCCGTACGTGCGGTGGCCGACGGCCGGGTCTTCTTCGCGGGCGAGGTCGCGGGCAGGGGCGTGCTCTCCCTGGACCTCGCGGACACCGGCGACCCACCCCTGCGCACCACGTACGAACCGGTGACCCCCACGGTCCACAAGGGCGACACCGTCAAGGCCGGCGACGTGGTGGCCACCCTCCAACTGCCGACAGCCCACTGCCCCGGCACATCGCCCTCATGCCTGCACTGGGGCCTGCGCCGCGCCAGGACCTATCTGAACCCCTTGACCCTCTTGCCCCCATCAGCCCTGCACCGGGGGCCGTCAAGACTGCTGCCGCTCTGGGGACCACCGCCCCGGGCAATCTGTCGCCTTGGGCGGCAGGGTGAGCAGGGCTGCCCCCGGGCGCCGCGCAACACGCACCACAGGCGCCCACCACGGCTCAGCAGACGTCCACCGCGGCTCAGCCGCGGACGCCCCGCAGCGCCATTCCCACAGCCGCATCCACAATCACGCCAGGCTCCTCCGCGGCCCCCAGCTCAATCCGCCGCACAGCCGCATCCACCACACCCTGGACCAACATCGCGGCAAGCCGAGGCTGCGCGTGCCCCATCTGCTCCAGCGCCTCGACGATCATCGCCACGAGCCCACCGTGCGCGGCCCGAATCTTCTCCCGCGCCCCCGCGTCCAACTCACTCGCGGAGATGGCTACGACCGCCCGGTGCCGCCGGTCCCCCACCAGCGCCAACTGTTCCCGCACATACGCCTCGACCTTGCCCTCGGCCGTATCGGCCCGCGCCATCCCGGCCTCGACCTCCGCGGCCCACACCGGGAAGTCGACCTCGCACAGCTCCTCGACCACGGCCGCGCGCGACTTGAAGTACTCATAGACGGAGGAGCGCGCGAGCCCCGTCCGTTCCGCGAGCGCGGGAAACGTCAGCGCTTCCGTCCCACCCTCGGACAGCAGGGAACGCGCCGCGTCCAGAAGGGCGCCGCGCTGCATCGACCGGTGCTCGGCCACGGAGGCCGCTCGAATCCTAGGCACATCTCCACTTTACGAAGATGACTCCCGCGACGGGAGCCGACGGGCGTCCCGGCCTGCCGCCGTAAGGGCCCACACCAGGACTCAGCGCCCGAAACTCGCCAGCTTCGCCCGCAACTGCAGCACCGATTTCGTGTGGATCTGGCTGACCCGGCTCTCGGTGACCCCGAGCACATTGCCGATCTCGGCCAGCGTCAGCCCTTCGTAGTAGTAGAGCGTGACGACGGTCTTCTCGCGCTCCGGCAAGGTGTTGATCGCCCGCGCCAGGAACCGCCGCAGCTCCCGGTCCTCGGCGACCTCCACCGGGTTGTCCGCGGCGTGGTCCTCCAGCGTGTCCAGGAGGCTGAGCCGGTCGCTGCCGCCCTCGCCGCCGACGTGCAGCAGCTCTTCCAGCGCCACCACGTTGGCCAGCGACAACTGGCTGAATACCGCGTGCAGTTCTTCGAGCGCGACCCCCATCTCGGCGGCCACCTCGCTCTCCGACGGAGTGCGCCGCAGCTGGGCCTCAAGGGTGGCGTAGGCCCGCTCGACGTTGCGCGCCTTCTGCCGCACGGAGCGGGGAATCCAGTCGAGCGCGCGCAGTTCGTCGATCATCGCGCCGCGGATGCGGGTGATCGCGTACGTCTCGAACTTGATCTCCCGCTCGATGTCGAACTTCTCGATCGCGTCGATGAGCCCGAAGACCCCGGACGAGACGAAGTCCGCCTGCTCCACATTGGGCGGCAGCCCCACGCTGACCCGGCCCGCCACATATTTCACCAGCGGCGAGTAGTGCAGGATCAGCTGCTCCCGCAGCCGCTCGTCGCCCGTCGCCTTGTACGACCTCCACAGCTCCTCGAGCGAGGAGGGAGCCGGAGGCCGCACGCTGGAGCCGCGCGCGGCGGGGGGTACCGCCGCCCGGTCGGATCCGGAGGTGTGTTGTGGCATGCGCCGCCTTGTGCCGTTCTGCTGCTGCGTACCCAGGAAACCGAGGGTGCTTGCCGTACTGGTCGCTGTGATCGCTCTGCCTGTGAAGATGCCGTGTTGCCCGTCTGGTGATGACTGGTACCGAGCTACCCACCTGATTCCGGATGGAGGGGACGAACCCGGATCCTGGTGAGCGTAGCGTGACTGGAGCGTCGCAGTGTGCGAAGGGTGCGAGATCGCCGTTGCGCAGATACGTTCCCTTCGTCGACTCGCGTGGACGCTTCCGTGGCCCCGGCCGACCGGGCCGGAGCGCCAACTGCCGGAATTGCCAAGGTCATCGGGGGGGTCATCCGGACGGCGCAACGCACCGCGTCAGAACAGCTCCCTTCCGGGAAAGACCGATTCGATCGCCTGGCGTGTCAACTGCCAGCCCTCGCCGTGTCGTTCGACGAACCCCAAAGAGCGCAGTTCGTACAACCTCCCGATCGTCTGGTCCTCGGTCGCCCCCGCGCCCCGGCCGAGCTCGGCGACGCTGCACACCCCGCGCGCGGGAAACGCGTCGAGCACCCGTACGGCGTCCGGTGGCAGCAGGTCGCGGGGCAGGACGGGGCCGCGCCGCTCCGGTGCGAGCTGGCCCATCTCCCCCACCAGCTCCACGACTTCCTCGGCGTCCGTCACCAGCAGCGCCCCCTTGCGCAGCAGGTCGTGCACTCCCGCGGAGACGCCGCTGGTCACGGGCCCCGGAACGCCCATCGCGTGCCGGCCGAGGCGCTGCGCCCAGCGGGCCGTGCCGAGCGCTCCGCTGCGGTAGGCCGCCTCGACCACGACGGTGCCTCTGGTGAGCGCCGCGATCACCCGGTTCCGTTGGATGAACCGGCTCGGCGTCGGGTGGTCGCCCGGCGGCAACTCCCCGATCACGAGTCCCTGTTCCGCGACCCGGTCGATCAGCTGGGCGTGCCCCCGCGGATAGATCCGGTCGATGCCGCAGGCGAGCACGGCCACCGTCGCCCCGGTCGCCCCAAGAGCCCCGCGGTGTGCGGCGGCGTCGACCCCGTAGGCCCCGCCCGAGACCACGACCCAGCCCCGCTCGGCGAGCCCGGCCCCGAGGCTCGCGCCGATGCGCACCCCGTAGTCCGTGCAGGCCCGCGCGCCCACCACGGCCACCGACCGCAGCGCCCACATCCGCAGGCTGGGCCCACCCCGCACCCAGAGCCCCACCGGCCGACCGTCCCCCAGATCGTCCAACTGCCCCGGCCACTCGGCGTCACCGGGGCACACGAACCGCGCCCCGGCCGTCGCCGCCCGCGCCAGGTCCCGCTCGGCGGGCGGCGCGTCCCCGGCCCGCGCGACAAGCCCCGCCCAGCGCTCGGACCGCACTCCGGGCAGCGGTTCGTCGGCCTCGATGCGCCGCGCCGTCTCCACGGCCCCGAACTCCCGCAGCCACTGGCCGACGACCTCCCAGCCGGGCTCCACGACCCGCGTGAGCCGCGCCCGCGCGAGCCGCACCTCGTCATCGATCCCGACGCCCATCACACCCCGCCCTCCCCCGACAACGGCACCCGCCGCAGGGCCTCGTCCACATCGGCGGCGCGGGCATCGCAGCCACTGCGCCCACCCCGGCTGGCACAACCACTGCACCCACCCCGTCCGGCTCGGCCGCGCACCACCCCGGATCCGCGCGCCGCGCGAGCCGCACCCCCTCCGGCGGGTCCGGCGGGCGGTCGGCCCCCGTCACGCCCCCGCCCCGATCGTCATCGGCACCCCGCGCGAGATCCCGGTCCGCAGTTGCAGCGCGAGTGCCACGTCCTGGGCGAACGGGCGCTCCCGGCCGGCGAGGTCCGCCACGGTCCAGGCCACCCGCAGCACCCGGTCGAGTCCGCGCGCGGTGAGGAAGCCGCGCTCCAGGTCCAGCTCCGCCTCGTCGAGGGCGCCCGGAGCCGCGGGCCAGCGGGTACGCAGGGCGTGGCCCGGCACCTCGCTGTTGGTCCGCCACGGGGTGTCCGCGAACCGGGCCGCCGCCCGCTCCCTGGCCTCTCGCACCCGGTCCGCGACGACCTGCGTGCTCTCGCCCCGCGGCCCGTACCCCGCCAGCTCGTTGCGCGTCACCGCGTCCACCTCGACGCGCAGGTCGACCCGGTCGAGCAGCGGGCCCGAGAGCCTGGCCTGGTAGCGGCGGACCGTGGCCGGCGGGCAGTCGCACTCGCCGCCCAGCGCCCGGTACTGCCCACAGGGGCAGGGGTTCGCGGCGAGCGCCATCAGGAACCGCGCGGGCAGCCGCACCACCCCGGCGCTGCGCGCGATCGTCACGTGGCCCGCCTCCAGCGGCTGCCGCAGGGCGTCGAGCGCCTGCCCGCTGAACTCGGGGGCCTCGTCGAGGAACAGGACGCCCCGGTGCGACAGTGACACCGCGCCCGGCCTGGCCACCCCCGGCCCGCCCCCGACGAGGGACTGCATGGTCGCCGAGTGGTGCGGTGCGCAGTACGGCGCGGTGTCGATCATCGACTTGCCCGGTGGCAACATTCCCGCGACCGAGTGGATCGCCGTAACCTCCAATGCCTCCTCACGGGTGAGGGGAGGCAGTACGGCGGGCAGTCGCTCGGCCAGCATCGTCTTGCCCGCGCCCGGTGGTCCCGACAGCATCACGTGGTGTCCGCCCGCCGCCGCGACCTCGATCGCCGTACGGGCGGACAGCTGTCCGACGACGTCGGCGAGGTCGGGTCCCGGCCCGTCGTGCGCGGAGCCGCCGAGGCCCGTGCCGACTCCGCTGCCGGGCATGCTCAGGCCGGCCAGCATCGGATCGGGGCGCCCCGACTCGTGGGCCGCCTCCTCCTGCGGCACCGGCTGGTCCGTGAGCACGGCGATGAGCTGGCGCAGGCTGCGGACGCCGAGGACCGATACGCCCGGCACGAGGGCCGCCTCCCCCGCCGTGCACTCGGGGACCACGACCTGTTCGTATCCGGCATCGGCCGCCGCGAGCACGGCCGGGAGCACGCCCCGCACCGGCCGCACCCGCCCGTCCAGGCCCAGCTCACCGATCATCACGATGTCGGCGAGGACCTTCGGGTCGATCCGCTCGGCGGCACCGAGCACGGCGCAGGCGACGGCCAAGTCGAAGCCCGAGCCGCCCTTGGGTACGGATGCCGGGCTCAGCCCCACCGTGAGCTTCTTCTGCGGCCAGTCGCCCCCGGAGTTGACCACCGCCGCCCTGACCCGGTCCCGGCTCTCCACCAGGCTCTTGTCCGGGAGCCCCACCAGCGTGAAGGCCGCGATGCCCGGCTCCAGGTCCGCCTGCACCTCGACGACGACGCCCTCGACTCCCACGAGGGCCACGGAACACGTACGCGCGAAGCCCATCAGGACACCCCTCGCACATGCTCGACGCAGGGTGCTCCGCGCTCCGGCAGCAGCACGCCGACGAGGTCGATGCGGACGCCGCCCGGCGGCGCTCCGCCGTGCTCCTGCACCCAGCGCTCGGCGAGATCGCACAGCCGCGCCGCCTTGACCGCCGTGATCGCGGCCATCGGATGCTCGAAGGCGCCGGACTCGCCGCCCAGCGCCCTGCGGGTCTTGACCTCGCACACGACGATCGCGTCGCCGTCCCGCGCCACGATGTCGATCTCACCGGACCTGCCCGCACGCCAATTGCGTGCGAGCACCGTCATCCCGGCCTCGGTCAGCCGCCTCGCGGCCAGATCCTCGCCGTACTTCCCCAGTGCTCCCCGTGCGTTCACGTCGGCACCACCTCCGGCACCCACGCTGACGTGTGCGCGAGCCGGAAGTGGATCTTGGTGAACTACCTACGGGTTGTGGATAACTCAGCTACCCGGAAGTTCGAGGTCGCTCTTGTTCAGCTCCTCGATATTCACGTCCTTGAACGTGAGCACCCTGACCTGCTTCACAAAACGAGCGGGCCGGTACATGTCCCAGACCCAGGCGTCCGCCATCGACACCTCAAAAAACACCTCGCCCTGGACCGAGTGCACCTGCATCTCGTAGTCGTTGGTGAGGTAGAAACGCCGCTCGGTCTCGATCACGTATTTGAACAGACCGACGACGTCGCGGTACTCCCGGTAGAGCTTCAGCTCCATCTCGGTCTCGTACTTCTCGAGGTCCTCGGCGCTCATTGGCATGTTCCCCTTCAGCCGTGCGTCCCCCTATTGTGCGCCAGCCTCGTACGCCTCTAGACGATTTCCGTGTCGAGGACCTCGGGCCGGCTCGGGGCACCTTCGTCGAGCAGCCGCGTCAGCAGCTCGGCGAGTCTGGTCGGATACACCGTCTCATGCGCCTCGGCCAGTTCCCGGCACGTCCACCAGCGTGCTCCCGCGACACTGCGGCGCTCCAGGTCGGTCAGGCCCGTCCCGTTGAGCTCCCCGAGCTCCGCCGAGGCCGTCCTCGTACGGGCCAGGAAGTACCACTCGTCCTGATCCCAGCGCCGGCCGTCGAACGGGAAGGAGCAGATCCGCTGCCACAGCACAGGCCCCAGTTCGACGTCGGTGATGCCGGTCTCCTCTGCCAGTTCCCGCAGGGCGGCCTCTTCACGCGTCTCGGCGCCCTCCAGGCCGCCGCCCGGCGTGAACCACCAGTCGTTCGCCGTGTCGTCCGGCTCGTGCCCGTGCAGGAGCAGGATCCGCCCCTCCGGGTCGAGCAGTACGACCCGGGCGACCCTGCGCAGTTCGCGGCCGGGTTCAGACACGGACCGGCTCCGGGGATCCGCCGCGCGAGCGCTGCGAGCGCTTCGCGATCGGCCCGTACGCCGCCCCGCCGAGCACGAGCACCGCGCCCGCGACGATCGCCGCGAGCACCGGCTTCAGCGGCCCCGGCTGCGAGATGCCGCCCGGCAGGGCCTCGAACCCGGTGGGCTTCGTCATCCCGGCCATGGGCCACGCCAGGGCGTCCACCCGGCCCTGCACGGCGCCGCGCTCCACCGAGCCGTTCTCGCTGTCCCCGATGTGCACGCTGGAGTCCAGGGAGTCGGCGCGGTGGTCACCGAGCAGGAAGAGCCGACCCTGCGGGACGGTCGTGGCCTTGATGCCGGTGAGCGAGGCGCTCTCGCCCTTCGGGAGGTACGGCTCGTCGATCTGCTTGCCGTTGACCGTCAGCTCGTCGTCCGTGCAGCAGGCGACCTTGTCGCCGCCCACGGCGACCACGCGCTTGACCATCGGAACATTTCCCCAGGACGCCTCCTGGAAGACGACGACGTCACCGCGCTTGACCTCGCTGCCGTCGATCCGCTCCGCGAGTACCCGGTCGCCCGCCTTGATCGTCGGGTCCATGGAGTCGGTGGGCACCGTGTACGGCTGGTACACGATGGCGCCCCAGACGAAGCCTCCCAGGAAGAGCACACAGCCGAGGGCCACGGCTATGCCGGACAGCGCGCTGCCGGTCTTGCCGTGGCCCTCATTCGTACGACGCGTCCTGCTCATCCCAGTTGCTCCCGCGGTTCGGAGAAGTCGATCTCGTCGCATCGGCCCCGCAACGGCGCGGACCACGGAAGATCGGCGATCTGGGACGGCACCCTACCGGGCGCCACCGGCCGCAGAAACCCTGGTGTTCCCTTCGGTAACGCGCAGATTGATCTTGCGTCGGCGCCACAGCACGAGCGGCGCCGCACCGGCCAGTCCGAGCGCGCCCGGAGCCACGTTGGCCACGGCGTTCAGGCCCGACTGGTCGAAGGTGTCCGGCACCGGCAGCGTCGACCAGTGCGTGGGCGGCCAGGCTACGACGATGGCGCGGCCCACGACGTTGTCCACGGGGACGAAGCCGTTGTTCTTGTCGTTCTGGTGGTAGCGCGAGTCCATGGAGTCCTGGCGGTGGTCACCCATGACCCAAACTTTGCCGTCGGGAACCTTCACCTTGAACGTTCCACCGGCGTTGTCGTCGCTGCACGGGGTGTTGCCCGGGTAGACGTAGGGCTCGTTGAGCGCCTTGCCGTTGATCTTGAGCGGGCCCGTGCCGTTGCACTCGACGGTGTCGCCACCGACGCCGACGACGCGCTTGATGAGGTCCTTCTCGTTGGCGGACGGCATCAGGCCGATCCAGCTGAGCACCTGCTGCACCGCGTTCGGCTCCGGCGTCGGCTCGCCCGCCAGCCAGTCCGCCGGGTCGTGGAAGACGATGACCTCGCCGCGCTCCGGCTCCGCGCCGAACCACGGGGTCAGCTTGTCGACCAGGACCCGGTCGCCGATCTGCAGCGTGTTCTCCATCGATGCCGACGGAATCGAGAACGCCTGGACCAGGAACGTCTTGATCAGTAGCGCCAGAACGAGCGCGATGCCGATGAGGAGCGGCAGTTCCTTCCAGAAGGAACGCGGCTTCTTGGAGCCGCCCTTCGAGGAACTTCCCGAATCCGGCTCGTACATGGGATCGGCCGTGGAGGCGTCACCCGCTCCGGGCACCCGGTCCGCGGGCCCCTGGCCCGCCGCGTCGTCGGTTCGCCCGGGCTCCTCTTCGGGGCCATGCCCTGACCGTGCGCCGACCGCCAAGTCCCCCACATCCACTCCTCACTCCGTGCCGCCGCCTGATCCGTATCCGATGCAGGCCCACCACTCCCATAACGAGCGGGAGTTCCGCAGGGGTCGGGAGGGGGATAAATCCGTCCGAATCCGAAGCGTTCGAGCCCGGTCCGGCACCGTACGTGGAGGCCACCCTATGCGACGTTCCAGGGGCGGCGGACGACCCGTCCCCTTGCGCGTCGGCCACGGCGGCGAAGGTCGGCGGCTCGTCCAGCGAGGCCCAGTGACCGATCGGCCACCCGATGAACCGGGCCCGCCCCACGACGGACTCCTCGGACACGGTTCCGTTGAAGGCCTCGGTGAGGTGGTAGCGGGAGTCCGCGGAGTTGGCGCGGTGGTCACCCATCATGAACAGGCGCCCCTTGGGCACCTTCACGGAGAAGTCGAACTTCGAGGGCGCGTTGCCGGGGTGGATGTACGCGCGCTCGTTGAGCGGTGTGCCGTTGACCGTGACGCGGCCCTGTTTGTCGCAGCACTTCACGGTGTCGCCTCCGACCCCCACGACCCGCTTGATGAGGTCGCGTTCGTTGTCGGACGGCAGCAGCCCGATCCAGGTCAGGCCTTCCTTGATCTGCTTCAGGCCGACCGGGGGGTCCGTCTTGGGGCCGGCCTCCTGTTCAAGCCACTTCCCCGGGTCGTTGAAGACGACGACGTCGCCGCGCTGCACCTGCGCGCCGAACCAGGGGGTGAGCTTGTCGACCAGGACGCGGTCGCCGATCCTGATCGTCTGTTCCATGGAGCCCGAGGGGATCACGAAGGCCTGCACCAGGAACGTCTTCAGGACGAGGGCGATGGCCAGGGCCACGCCTATGAGGAGGGGTATCTCTTTCAGTACGGAGCGCCTTCGGCGGCGCTTCACCTTGCGGGCGAGCTTGCGCCGCTCGGCCCTGCCCTGCGGCTCGGGCGCGCTGGTGGGCCGACTGCCGGTGGGCAGCCGCTCGTCGCCGTGGCTGCGGGACTTGCCGCGCCTACCCATGGGCGCCGCCGGCCGCGGGCACGCGCGCGTAGACGTCCGCGCGCGACAGGGAGTGCCAGTGCCCGGCCGGCCACGCGATCCACTGGGCCTTGCCGATCACCTGGTCGACGGGGACGAAGCCGCCGCCCGGTGCGCCCAGGTAGTCGCGGGAGTCACGGGAGTCGCTGCGGTGGTCACCGAGCAGAAAGAGGCTGCCTTCGGGGACCACGATGTCGAACGGCACCTTCGAAGGCGCGTCCCCGGCGTGCAGCACGGAGCGCTCGTCCACGGACTTCCCGTTCACCTCGATCCTCCCCCTGGTGTCGCAGCAGGCGACCCGGTCTCCCCCGATGCCCACGACGCGCTTGATGTAGTCGCCCTCCCCGAAGTAGCCGCTGCCGTCGAAGACGACCACGTCGCCGCGGGTCGGCTCGGCACCGAAACGGTACGCCAACTTATTTACGAGAACGCGGTCCCCGACCCTCAAAGTGCTCTCCATGGAGCTGCTCGGGATCTGGAAGGGCTGCATCACGAAGACGGTGAAGGCCAGCAGGGAGGCCAGGCACAGCAGCAGGACCAGGGTGACGCGGCCGCCCGGCAGCCACTCGACCACTGAGGACAGCAAAGAGGAGCGCGACCGGTCCTCCTCGCCCTGTGAGGTGTGCTCATCGGGCTCGGAGGAGCGGTCGCGCTCCTCTTGGTGCTGTGCTTCGGTGTCCATCGAGGCCAGATGCTATCCGGCCGCTCTGTGGACTCCGCAGGCGAGATGCGCCGGCGCCCTCCGGGGGCGCCGAGCGGCTCAGTTCTCGCGCTTCTCCTTGATCTTCGCGGCCTTGCCGCGCAGCTCACGGAGGTAGTACAGCTTGGCGCGGCGGACGTCACCCTTGGTGACGAGCTCGATCTTCTCGACGATCGGCGTGTGCACCGGGAAGGTGCGCTCGACGCCGACGGAGAAGGAGACCTTGCGGACCGTGAAGGTCTCGCGGACGCCGGCGCCCTGGCGGCGGATGACTACGCCCTTGAACTGCTGCACACGGGAGCGGTTGCCCTCGATGACGCGGACGTGGACGTTGACGGTGTCGCCGGGGCGGAAGGCCGGGACGTCGCTGCGCAGCGACGCGGCGTCGACGGAGTCGAGCAGGTGAGACATGATCGTCTGCTTTCTTCGCCGATGCCACAGGTCATCGGCGGGAGGTATGCGATGAGTTTCGGTAGCTGATTGCGTCGGGCCTTGCGTCGTTCCCCCTGTGGCAGGGGCGCAGGCTGGACGTACAGCAGCGGCCTATTCTTCCACGACGTCGGGCGTCGGCCCAAATCGTCCGTCGGGACGGGGCCCCCAGCCCAGGATCGAGAGCATTTCGCGGTCCTTCTTGTCGAAGGCCTTGGGGTCGGTGCGCTCGATCAGATCGGGCCGGTGGCTCGTGGTGCGGCGCAGCGCCTCGTCGCGGCGCCACCTCGCGATCTTGCCGTGGTGGCCGCTGAGCAGCACGTCGGGGATGTCCCGGCCGCGCCACTCGGGAGGCTTGGTGTAGACGGGCCCCTCCAGGAGGTTGGCCATGGCGCCGGGCGCGAAGGAGTCGTCCTCGTGCGAGGCGCTGTTGCCGAGGACGCCGGGCAGCAGTCGTGCCACGGCCTCCGTGATCACGAGCACGGCGGCCTCTCCGCCCGCGAGGACGTAGTCGCCGATGGAGACCTCGTAGACCGGCATGCGGGTCGCGTACTCGTCGATGACGCGGCGGTCGATGCCCTCGTAGCGCGCGGGCGTGAAGACCAGCCAGGGGCGCTCGGAGAGCTCCACGGCGAGTTCCTGGGTGAAGGGCCGCCCGGAGGGCGTGGGAACGACCAGGACGGGGCCCTGAGCCCCGTTCTCGTACCCCTCGGCGAGCACGTCGTCGAGGCAGTCGCCCCAGGGCTCGGTCTTCATGACCATGCCGGGGCCGCCGCCGTAGGGGGTGTCGTCGACCGTGTTGTGCCGGTCGTACGTCCACTGCCGCAAGTCGTGCGCGTGTACGTCGAGTTGGCCACGCGCGCGTGCCTTGCCGACGAGCGAGACGTTCAGCGGTTCCAGGTACTCGGGGAAGATCGTGACGACGTCGAGCCTCATGCGGACTCGTCCCCCTCTTCACGCGAGGACTCCTCGCGCGAGGAGGCGATCTCGGCGCGGTCGTCGATCAGCCCGGGCGGCGGGTCGATGACGGCCTTCTGCTCCTCGAGGTCGATCTCGGTGACGATCTCCTCGACGAACGGGATCATGACCTCGCTGCCGTCGGGCCGCTCCACGATGAACAGGTCCTGCGAGGGCAGGTGCGAGATCTCCGTGATCCGGCCGACCTCGGTGCCGTCGGCCGTGACGACGTCGAGGTCCATGAGCTGGTGGTCGTAGAACTCGTCCTCTTCCTCGGGCAGTTCCTCGGGGTCCACCTCGGCGATCAGGAGGGTGTTGCGCAGCGCCTCGGCCGCGGTCCTGTCCCGTACGCCCTCGAAGCGCAGCAGCAGCCGGCCGCTGTGCACCCGGCCGGTCTCGATGGTGAGCGGCCCCGCGGAGGCCGGGTCGGTGGCAAGTCGCGCGCCGGGGCCGAGCCGCAGCTCGGGCTCGTCGGTGCGCACCTCGATGGTGACCTCGCCCTTGATGCCGTGGGCGCGGCCGATGCGCCCCACTACCAACTGCACGTCGGAAACTCTCCTGTCAGCCCGCCACGGGGCACAAACGACTCAGGCCGGGGACGGCTCGAAAGCCCTCCCCGGCCCGAGCCGGTGTTCAACTTTTCTCAGCGAACCTGGTCGACGTCGACGAGGTCGACGCGGACACCACGGCCGCCGATGGCACCCACGACGGTACGCAGGGCGCGCGCGGTGCGGCCGTTGCGGCCGATCACCTTGCCGAGGTCGTCGGGGTGGACCCGGACCTCGAGGACGCGGCCCCGGCGCAGGTTGCGCGAGGCGACCTGCACGTCGTCGGGGTTGTCGACGATGCCCTTCACGAGGTGCTCAAGAGCCTCCTCGAGCATGCTCAGGCCTCGGTCGACTCGGACGCGGCCTCGGCCTCGTCCTTCTTCTCAGCCTTCTTCTTCTGGGTGATGGCCTCACCCTTGGGCTCGTCCTCGGTGGCCAGCGCCTCGAAGGAGGGGCGGGCGGCCTTCGGCTCGGCGACCTTCATCGGCGCCGGGGCCGGCAGACCCTTGAACTTCTGCCAGTCACCGGTGACCTTGAGGATGGCCGCGACCGGCTCGGTCGGCTGCGCGCCGACACCCAGCCAGTACTGGACACGCTCGGAGTCGACCTCGATGCGCGACGGGTTCTGCACCGGGTGGTACAGGCCGATCTCCTCGATCGCACGGCCGTCACGGCGGGTGCGGGAGTCGGCGACGATGATGCGGTAGTGAGGCGAACGGATCTTGCCCAGACGCTTCAGCTTGATCTTGACTGCCACGGGAGTGGTGTCTCCTGGTCTTGACGTGGGTGGGCACGGCGAGGTTGCCGCGTGGGGTTGCGGTACCCGAGTGCCCGATGGACGCGTCAGCCGGAGGAGAGAGGGGTCCTGTGCGACTGTCGAGTACAGCTAGCCATTGTGCCACAGTCCCGCCCGTCTCCCACCACCGCCCTCAACCGAGGCCCTCCGGGCCGCTGACTCCCCTCGGGGCGGCCGAATCCCCCCGACCGCCCCACCAGGAGGAGCACTCAGCCCGCCGCGACGCCGACGATCTCCGGGATGCGGAACGGCTTACCGCAGCCGCCGCACATGATCGGGGCCTGTGCGAGCACGGACGGCACCACCCGGACATTGCGCCCGCAGTCGCAGACCGCCTTGACGCGGACGCCGCCCCCGGAGGAGCCGTGCCGCGCGGCGGGGCCGCGGAAGCTGCGCTTGGTGTCCGCCGCGGTCGCCACGGTGTGCGCCTTGAGGGCGCGCTGGATCCGCTCGATGGTCTGTCGGTAGCGCTGCTTCGCCTCCGGGTTGAGCGTGACGAGTGAGAAGCCGCTGCTGGGGTGCGGCTCCTCGGGATGGTCGAGGCCCAACTCCTCGGCGATGGCCAGGAATCTGCGGTTGTGGTAGCGGCCGGCGCGCGAAGTGTCGCGGATTCCGCGCGCGGCTGCGATGCCGTGGACTGCCTCGTGAAGGAGTCGCTCGAAGGAGAGCTCGCGTCCACAGGCGGACGACGACTCGCCGATCAGGGATTCGGGCGCGGCAAGATCCGGCAGTTCGGGGTGGTGCCGCTGAATGTCGGCCCACGCCCCTGCCAGCTCTGCGGCGAGAACAGGTGGTGTCGTGCTCACGTCGTGACAACGAGCCGGGGTGCCTCCGTGTTCCTATTCCGGGGCATCCCAAATAATTTGCACGTACCAGTCAGTTGTCGCTGATGCGACCCGACGAGGGCGGGTGCGCAGATCTGCGGAGAAGACGCACAGCTCGCACCAAGGTGGTGCGTAGCGGCACGTACGTCCTTAGTACGCGCGTGCCACGACGGCGACGTTACCGGCCGTGTCGTCGGCGTCCGGCACCGCCCCTTCGGAAGTGATCAGGCACCGTACGGAGACCCCGTGCCCGGCAAGCTCGTTCTCCCCCGCCTCACCGAGGGTCGCCCACGGGATGCGCGCCCAGCCGCCCGCCGAGGTCGCCTCCAGCGCCTCGGCGACCGTGGTCACGTCGGTCGTCCGCAGCTGCCGCCGCTCCCGTGACTGCGCGAGCAGCAGCGCCTGGTCCTCCTCCAGGACCTTGGGCAGCACGGCGGGCAGCGCCTCCAGGGCGACCGAGGTCTTGCCGCCGGGGATGCGCCGGGCGAGCATCGCGGTGCCGCCCTCCAGGTCGCGGGGCCCGACCTCGACGCGTACGGGCACGCCCTTCAGCTCCCAGTCGACGGCGCGGCGGCCGAAGGGGGTGTCGGTGCGGTCGTCCACCCGGACGCGGATGCCCGCCTTCTTCAGTACGTCGCCGATTTCGCGCACCTTCTGGAGCACCGCCTCGTCGTCCTTGACGGCGAGCACGACCACCTGGGTGGCCGCGAGGCGGGGCGGTACGCGCAGCCCGTCGTCGTCGCCGTGCATCATCACCAGGGCGCCGATCATGCGGGTGGTCGAGCCCCAGGAGGTCTGCCAGACCAGTTCCTCCGCGCCGTCCTTGGACAGGTAGCGCGTGTTGAACGCCTTGGCGAAGTTCTGGCCGAGCTCGTGGCTCGTGCCCATCTGGAGGGCCTTGCCGTCGCCCATCATCCCTTCGAGCGTGAGGGTGTTGACGGCGCCGGCGAAGCGCTCCTTGGGCGTCTTGCGTCCAAGGAGGACGTCCATCGCGAGGACGTTCTCCATGAAGTCGGCGTAGACGTCCCGGTGGATGCGCGCCGCGAAGTCGCGCGCCTCTTCGTAGGTCGCGTGCGCCGTGTGGCCCTCCTGCCAGAGGAACTCGGTCGTACGGAGGAAGAGGCGCGGCCGCAGCTCCCAGCGGACCACATTGGCCCACTGGTTGATCAGCAGCGGCAGGTCGCGGTAGCTCTGCACCCACTTGGCGAACGACGCGTTGACGATCATCTCCGAGGTGGGGCGGACGACGGCGGGCTCCTCCAGCTCCTTGCCGCCGCCGTGCGTGACCACGGCCAGCTCGGGCGCGAAGCCCTCGACGTGGTCGGCCTCCTTGGTGAGGTACGACTGCGGGATCAGGAGCGGGAAGTACGCGTTCTGCGTGCCCGTCTCCTTGATGCGGTCGTCCATCTCCCGCTGCATCCGCTCCCACAGGCCGTAGCCGTACGGTCGGATGACCATGGTGCCGCGCACCGGACCGTTGTCGGCCAGTTCGGCCTTGGTGATCAGGTCCTGGTACCAGCGCGGAAAGTCGTCCGCCCGGGGCGTGAGAACGCGGGTCTTGGCCATGGCGCGGATGCTACGGCGCGGTCCGTGCAGCACTCGAATCCTTTTCGCCCGAATGCCGCGCCCACCTGTCATATGACCGCCGGGGGGCGCACGACGGTGCACGCGCGCATTGTCGCCGCGCCTGCCAAACACCCCCTAGACGTGACGGACGTTGCGGAGTTCCCTGGCATACGGGGGGGGGAGCGAGCAGCGCGCGAACACGACCGGACGTACTGCGGACGGTCAGCCATCACAGCGACAACTCTCGGCACCTCTCGGTGGATTGGGGCACTTTCGATGACACCTACGCTCGTGCGGCGGCACCCCCTTCACGCGGCGCCCGCGCCGCAGACGGATTTGTGCGCACGCGCGCGTGACTGGGCGGAGATACAGGAACGGATGCTGGTACCGCTCTACGAAGCGGTGTACGAGCGCCTTGAGGTCGGTCCCGGCACCCGGCTCCTCGGGCTCGACTGCGGCTCCGGGCTCGCTCTCCTCATGGCGGCGTCGCGGGGCGCGGCCGTGACCGGCGTCGAGCCCACGGATCCGGAGCGCCTCGCCCTGGCCAGGGAGCGGCTGCTGCCCGATGCGGAGCAGGCGCGGGAGGCCGTGGACGCCCGGCTCACGACGACCGACGCCGCCGACCTCACGGCGAGCGATCCCGGCGGTTCCCCGTACGACGTGATCACCGACTTCCAGCCGATCGGGTGTGTGGCCGGGGACTCCGAGGGGCTTTCCACGCGGCTGGAGAGCGTGACTCCCCTGGCGGGCCGGGGCGCCGCCGTGGTGCTGGTCGGCTGGGGCCCTCCGGAGCGCTGCGCCACGTCGTCCGTCCTTCGGGTGGCCACAAAACTCGCCGACCCAATGCGGAGTACGGGAAGTTGGCGCCCCGCGCTCCGTGACGACCTGGAGGAGGTCGCGCAGCGGGCGGGGCTGCGGCCGGACGGTTCGGGCCGGGTGGCCTGCCCCTTCGGGTACGCGGACGTCGAGAGCGCGGTGCGCGGGCTGCTGTCGACGGGCCTTTTCGACGCCGCGGTGGGTGCGACGGATCCGGCGCAGGTCGACAAGGAGCTGTCCGAGGCGCTGCAGGCGCATGTGCGCGCCGACGGGACCGTGTGGATGCCGAATGTCTTCAGGTACTTGATGGCCCGCACGCCTTGAGACGTGCGGGCCGGGGTGCCTTCTTGAGACACAGGGGCGCCTTCTTGAGGCGCCGGGGTGCCTTCTTGGGACGCCAGGGTGCCTTCGTGAGGCGTCGGGGTGCCTTCGGAAAGACAGTCGGTCAGTCCTTGGTGAGTCGCGTGACGCCGGCGATCCGGTACGCGTCGGCCTCCTCCAGCGTCTCGTTCGCCATCAGCGCCTCGGCCAGCGCGTCGAGCTTGTCCCGGTTGTCGCGCAGCTTCTGGCACGCCTCCTCGTAGCACTCGTCCACGATGCGGCGCATCTCGCCGTCGATCGTGTCGAGGGTGTCGGGGGCTGCGGCGAGGCCGTACGCCTGCTGGGAGTCGTTCGGGAGGGCGGACAGCCGGCCGACCTTCTCGCTCATGCCCCAGCGGGCCACCATGCCGCGGGCGATGTTGGTGACCTGTTCGAGGTCGTTCTCGGCGCCGGTCGTGATGACTCCGTAGACGACCTGTTCGGCCGCCATGCCGCCGAGGGCGCCGATGATGCGGCCGCGCAGGTACTCCTCCGTGTACGCGTACTTGTCGGCGTCCGGGGTGGAGAGCGTGACGCCGAGGGCCCGGCCGCGCGGCACGATCGTGATCTTGCGGACGGGGTCGGCGCCGGGCTGCAGCATGCCGAGGAGGGCGTGGCCGCTCTCGTGGAAGGCGGTGCGGCGGCGCTCCTCCTCGGGCATCACCAGCGGCCGCTCGGCGCCGAGCTGGACCTTTTCGAGCGCTTCCGAGAGGTCGGCCTGGCTGACCTGCTTCTGCTTGCGCTTGACGGCGAGCAGCGCGGCCTCGTTGGTCAGGTTCGCGAGTTCGGCGCCGGTCATGCCGGGGGTCGTACGGGCGACCTGGTCGAGGTCGACGTCGGGGGCGAGCGGGATGTCGCGGGTGTGGATCCTGAGGATGGACTCGCGGCCGCCGCGGTCGGGCGGCGAGACGCTGACCATGCGGTCGAAGCGGCCCGGCCGGGTCAGGGCCGGGTCGAGGACGTCGGCGCGGTTGGTGGCCGCGATGACGATGACGCCCTCCGAGCCGCTGAAGCCGTCCATCTCCGTGAGGATCTGGTTGAGCGTCTGCTCGCGCTCGTCGTGGCCGCCCACGCCGCCACCGCCGCCGCGGGCCCGGCCGATGGTGTCGATCTCGTCGATGAAGATGATCGACGGGGCGACCTTGCGGGCCTCGGCGAAGAGTTCACGGACGCGGGAGGCGCCGACGCCGACGATCATCTCGATGAACTCGGATGCGGAGGCCGAGAAGAACGGCACGCCCGCCTCACCGGCGACCGCGCGCGCGAGCAGCGTCTTGCCGGTGCCGGGCGGGCCCGTGAGGAGCACGCCGCGCGGCATCTTGGCGCCCATGGTGCGGTAGTCGTCGGGGTTCTTGAGGAAGTCGACGACGTCGTTGAGCTCGCCCTTGACCTCGTCGATCCCGGCGACGTCCTTGAAGGTGGTGCGCTTCTTGCCGGGTTCGAGCTCGACCGGCTTGGGCGGCTGTTTGCGGCCGAGCATGCCGCCCGCGCCGCCGCCCATGCCCTGGCTCATGCGCCGCGCGATGAACACCCACAGGAAGACCAGGAGCAGCATCGGGGCGAGCGAGATGAGCAGGTTGGACAGGAAGCTGCGCTCCTGGACGACGGGCTCGGCCGTCACCGTGACGTCGTGCTTCTCCAGGTTGGCCCAGAGGTCGTCGTCGGCGAAGGCCGGGCGCTGCGTCGTGAACTTGGTGTAGTTCTTGCGCTTGCTGTCGCTGTCCTTGGGGGTGGGCTTCTCCTTCTTGAGCTCGCCCTGGATCGCGTCGCCCTTGGAGTAGATCTTGCTGACGTTGTCGGCCTCGACCTGCTTGCTGAACTCGGTGTACGAGACCGTGGGCTCGTCGCCCTCGTTGAAGAACGACAGCACCAGGTTGGCGACGAGGTAGACGATCAGGGCCGTCAGGATGAGGCCGCCCCAGCCGCCGGGCATCTTGCGCTTGGGTCCCTGCGGGGGCGGCGGAGGCGGCGCGCCCTCGGACCGCCAGGGCTGATCCGTCCGATCGCGCGGGGGTACCGGGTTCGCCACGCCTGCTCTCCTCCTGCAGCCTGCCGTCCTCCGGGGCGGCCTTGGCCCCGGGGCCTTCCGCCCATGACCGCACAGTTGCCGGGGGCCCGCCACTCGTGGACATGCGTAAGGGGCGTCCGCCATGGCGGACGCCCCTTACTCGTTCAGCTGCTGAAGATCAGCCCATGAACTTCTTGAACTCGTCGGGGAGCTCGAAGTCCTTGGCGTCCTGCTGGCCCGCGCCGGGCAGTCCGAGGGCGCCGCCCTCGGCGGCGGCCGCGCGCCGGGCGGCCTCCTCCTGCTCCTGCTGCTTGCGCTTCATCGGGTTGCCGGAACGCTGCTTGCCCTTGGCCTTCTTCGGCTGCTTCTTCTGCTTGCCGGGGCCACCGCCCATGCCCGGCATGCCGGGCATACCCGGCATGCCGCCGCCCTGGGCCATGCGGGACATCATCTTGCGGGCCTCGAAGAACCGCTCGACCAGGTTCTTGACCGCGCTGACCTCGACACCGGAGCCCTTGGCGATACGGGCACGGCGCGAGCCGTTGATGATCGTCGGCTCCTGGCGCTCGGCCGGGGTCATCGACTTGATGATGGCGGCCGTGCGGTCGACGTCGCGCTCGTCGAGGTTGGCGATCTGGTCCTTCATCTGCCCCATGCCCGGCAGCATGCCGAGCAGCTTGGACATGGAGCCCATCTTCCTGACCTGCTCCATCTGCGCCAGGAAGTCGTCGAGCGTGAAGTCCTGGCCCTTCTTGGAGGCCAGCTTCGAGGCCATCTTCTCGGCCTCTTGCTGCGAGAAGGTCTGCTCGGCCTTCTCGATCAGCGTGAGCATGTCGCCCATGCCGAGGATGCGGGACGCCATGCGGTCCGGGTGGAACGCGTCGAAGTCGTCCAGCTTCTCGCCGTTGGAGGCGAACATGATCTGCTTGCCGGTGACGTGCGCGATCGACAGGGCCGCACCACCGCGCGCGTCGCCGTCGAGCTTGGAGAGCACCACGCCGTCGAAGCCGACGCCGTCGCGGAAGGACTCGGCCGTGTTGACCGCGTCCTGACCGATCATGGCGTCGACGACGAAGAGGACCTCGTCCGGCTTCACCGCGTCGCGGATGTCCGCGGCCTGCTGCATCAGCTCCTGGTCGATGCCGAGGCGTCCTGCGGTGTCGACGATGACGACGTCGTAGACCTTGGCCTTGGCGTGCTCGATGGAGTCCTTGGCCACCTGCACCGGGTCGCCCACGCCGTTGCCCGGCTCCGGCGCGTAGATGCCGACGCCGGCCCGCTCGGCGACGACGCTCAGCTGGTTCACGGCGTTCGGACGCTGGAGGTCACAGGCGACGAGCAGCGGCGAGTGGCCCTGGGACTTCAGCCAGAGACCGAGCTTGCCCGCGAGGGTCGTCTTACCGGCACCCTGCAGACCCGCGAGCATGATCACGGTCGGGCCGGTCTTGGCGAAGCGCAGCCGGCGGGTCTCGCCACCGAGGATGCCGACGAGCTCCTCGTTGACGATCTTGATGACCTGCTGGGCGGGGTTCAGCGCCTGGGAGACCTCGGCGCCGAGCGCGCGCTCCTTGACCTGCTTGATGAAGGCGCGGACGACGGGCAGCGCCACGTCGGCTTCCAGGAGGGCGATCCGGATCTCGCGCGCCGTGGCGTCGATGTCCGCCTCGCTGAGGCGCCCCTTGCCGCGGAGGTTCTTGAATGTCGCTGCGAGGCGATCGGAGAGAGTGTCGAACACGGCGGTCGCGAATCCTCGGGTCGGTGGCTTTACGGACAGGTCGCCCTCCAGGGTATCCGCCCGCGGGGCCGTGGTCAGTGGCCCGGTCCCGAAGCGTCCCGCGGGCCGCACGCACGTACGGAAAAACCGCGCGCCCTCCTCGGTGTCCACCGCACACATCCCGGCGCGACGAGAGCGCGCCCCGAGCGCCACGAGCGCGCGACCAGGGAGTTCACCCCCATTACGGCCCCAGCGGTTCCGTAAATCCATGCACATCAACGGCGTCCGGCTGGGTAGGCGCCCTCAGGTTTCGACACCACCCCTCACTTCTGCCCCGCGTCGGGCGTGCCCGGTCGTGCCCGGAACCGCCACCAGCAGCCGTGCGGCCGACCGCCGTGCACAACTCAACCGTGAACAGGAGCGCTCGCAGATGACCTCCCCCTCGACGTACCGGCCGCCCCGGCCCGTGCGTAGGCCACCGGCACCCCAAGGGAGGCCGGCGTGAACTTCTTCGACTACTTCCGGGGCAACTGGCCCGATGTGCTCGACGCCACGCTCGCGCACACCCTGCTCGTCCTCGAAGGTCTCGCCCTCGCGGTGCTCATCGGGGTGCCGGTGGCGATCCTGACGTACCGGACGCGGGCGCCGCGCGCCGCCGTCCTCGGGGCGGCCGGGCTGCTCCTGACGATTCCGTCGTACGCGCTGTTCGGCCTGCTGATCACGCCGCTCGGCCTGGGCACGGGGCCTTCGATCGTGGCGCTGACGCTGTACGCGCTGCTGCCCGTCATACGTAACACGGTGGTCGGTCTGCGCGAGCTGGACCCGGCCGTCGTCGAGTCGGCGAACGCGATGGGCATGACCCGGCTGAAGGTGCTCGCCACCATCGAGCTCCCGCTGGCCTGGCCCGTGGTCCTGACCGGCCTGCGGGTCGCGACGCAGATGCTGCTCGGCATCGCCGCGATCGCCGCCGCCGTGAACGGCCCCGGCCTCGGCAAGCTCATCCTCGACGGACTCGCCAGCGCGGGCACCCCGTTCGCCGTCTATCTGACGCTCGAGGGCGCGCTCGCCATCGTCGTGCTCGCACTGCTCTTCGATCTGCTCTTCGCCGTACTCAACCGTCTGACCACTCCGAAGGGGGTCACCCGATGATCCGGCTCGACCGGCTGACCAAGTCCTACCCCGGCCAGGAGCGTCCGGCGGTGGACGATCTGACGCTGGAGATCCCCGAGGGGCGGATCGTGGTCTTCGTCGGGCCCTCAGGCTGCGGCAAGACGACGACGATGAAGCTGATCAACCGGCTGATCGAGCCGACGTCGGGCCGCATCCACCTCGCCGACGAGGACGTCACGAAGATCCCGGTGCACGAGCTGCGCCGCCGCATCGGCTACGCGATCCAGCAGTCCGGACTCTTCCCGCACCAGACGGTCGCCCAGAACATAGCCACCGTGCCCGGCCTGCTCGGCTGGGACAAGAAACGCGTCCACGCGCGCGTGGACGAGCTGCTCGACATGGTGGGCCTGGACCCGGACACGTACCGCGGCCGCTACCCGAAGCAGCTCTCCGGTGGTCAGCAGCAGCGCGTCGGTGTCGCCCGCGCGCTCGGCGGCGACCCGCAGGTGATGCTGATGGACGAGCCGTTCGGCGCCATCGACCCGCTCAACCGCGAGGCGCTGCAGAACGAGTTCCTCAAGATCCAGTCGAAGCTGCGCAAGACGATCGTCTTCGTCACCCACGACATCGACGAGGCCGTGAAGATGGGCGACAAGATCGCCGTCTTCGCCGAGCACGGCAACGTCGTCCAGTACGACACCCCGGAGAAGATCCTCGCCGAGCCCGCCAGCGAGTTCGTCACGGACTTCATCGGCACGGGCGCCGCCGTGCGCCGCCTTTCGCTGACCCGGCTCGGGAACGCCGACGTGCCGCTGTGGCCCACCGTCGCCGAGTCCGCGAGCGCCGAGGAGCGGCAGGCCGCCGAGGACACCGCCGCCGACAGCGACCGCGAGTTCGTGGTGGTCCTGGACGAGGACCGCCGCCCGGCCGGCTGGCTGCCCGCCGACGGCGGCACGATGCTGCCGCTGATCTCCCCGCTCGGCCCGGACACGAGCCTGTACGACGCGCTCGACGAGATGCTCGCGGTGAACGCCTCGGCGCTGGCGGTCGTGGACGAGATGGGCCGCTACCGCGGTGTCGTCACCCTCGACACCCTGCGCACGCTGATCCACACCGACGGCGCCTCCGGTCTGTTGCAGGGGGCCCGGCCGTGACCCAGGCACTCGTCGAGGACGTTCCCGCCGTCGCGAAGGCCACGCAACGCACCCGTGTCCTGCCGCCGCTGTGGCGCCTCGCCCTCACCCCGCTCGCCCTCGCCGTCGTCCTCGCGCTGCTCGGCTGGTACGTCTCCGGGCAGCCGCTCGACCAGATCGAGCGGCGCAGCCTGAACGCGGACTACCTGCTCAGCCGCACCCTCACTCATCTCGAACTGACCGCGATCGCGACCGTGTTCATCCTCGTGATCGCCATCCCGCTCGGCGTGCTGCTGACCCGCCGCTGGGCCCGCGGCCTCGCGGGACCCGTGCTCGGCATCGCCAGCATCGGGCAGGCACTGCCTTCGCTCGGCCTGATCGTGCTGCTCGCGGTGGCCTTCGTCAGCCTCGGGGTGACGCAGATCGCGCTGATCGCGTTCGTCGCGTACGGGGTGCTGCCGGTGCTGCGCAACACCATCGCGGGCCTGCAACAGGTCGATCCGTCGATCCTGGAGTCCGCGCGGGGCATGGGCATGACCCCGTGGGAGGTGCTGCGCCGGATCGAACTGCCGCTCGCGGTGCCGGTGATGCTCGCCGGCATTCGTACGGCGCTGGTGATCACGGTGGGCACCGTCGCGCTCGCGACGTTCATCGGGGCCGGCGGCCTCGGCGATGTGATCTCGAACGGGATCAACTCCAGCCGGAACCTGGTGCTGATCACGGGCAGTGTGCTCGTGGCCGTCCTCGCCCTGCTCGTGGACTGGGTCGCCGGGATCGTCGAGAACCTGCTGCGCCCGCGTGGCCTGTGAGAAGGGGCCTGTGAGAGAAGTGAGGACACCCATGCGATTCGGACCGGCCGGGGCACGCCGCCAGGTATCCGCCGCCCTGTGCGTCGCCCTGCTCGGCGGCTCCGCACTGACCGGCTGCTCGGCCTCGGGCGGCTCGGGCGGATCCGACGACCTGCCGCGGACGGCGAGCAAGAAGCAGCTCGACGGCGGCTCCATCGCCAAGGACGTCGACCTGAAGGGCGCACAGCTCACGGTCGGCTCCAAGGAGTTCACCGAGCAGCAGATCCTCGGCAAGATCACGAAGTACGCGCTCGAGGCCGCCGGGGCGAGCACCAAGGACCAGACGGGTCTGCAGGGCACCGCCATCGCGCGCAGTGCGCTGCAGGGCGGCGACATCGACGTGTACTGGGACTACTCCGGCACCGGCTGGACCCAGTTCCTGCAGCACGACACGCCCGTGCAGGGCAGCGCGGCGCAGTTCAGGGCCACGTCGAGCGAGGACCTGAAGAAGCACAAGATCAAGTGGCTGGGTCCCGCGAAGTTCGGCAACCAGTACGCGATGGCCCGCGCCGCCGACGCGACGGGCCGTGCGGGCAAGGTCGACTCGATCAGCGATCTGGCGAAGCTTGCGAAGGACCACCCGGAGGACGCCTCGCTGTGCGGGGCCCCGGAGTTCCTGGACCGTGAGCTGACGGCCCTGGAGAAGAGCCCGTACAAGCTCAGGTTCCAGGCGCCGCAGGTCTACCAGAACGCGTTCGCGCTCAACTTCGTGAACGTGGCGAAGGGCAGCCCCTGCACGTTCGCCGAGGTGTTCACCACGGACGCCCGCCTGGAGTCCCTCGACCTGAAGGTCCTGGACGACGACAAGGGGCACTTCACGACGGAGCTGGCCGCGCTGACCGTGCGCGACGAGACCGCGAAGAAGTACCCGCAGCTCGCGAAGCTGGCGAAGAAGCTCGGCGACGCGCTCACCGAGAAGACCGTCATCGAGCTCAACGGGCTGGTCGACCTGGAGGGCAAGAGCGCGGATCAGGCCGCGCTGTACTTCCTGCGGAAGAACGGCTTCATCGGCAAGTGACGTGGCGGGGCCGGGGTGCGCACACCCCGGCCCCGCCACCGGCCCACCGGTGAATCCGGGGAATCACCCCCGCAGCGCCTCCTCCACGCCCCGCGCCACAGCCGCCGCGGCCTCCGCGGGCAGCGGCCCGCCGTCGCCCCCGGCCACGTAGAACGCGTCGACCGCGTTGGCGCCCAGCGTCGACACGTGCGCCGAACGCACCCGCACCCCGGACCCCTCAAGGGCCCGCCCGATGCGGTGCAGCAGCCCCGGTACGTCGTGCGCCCGGACCTCGATCACCGTCGCCCGCCGCGAGCCCGCCGAGGCCACGGTCACCCGGGCCGGCGGCGCCACCACGCCGCGCCTGCGCGGATACGCGGCGTCCCGCTCGGCGAGCCGCGCCGCGATGTCGAGCGAGCCGTCGAGGGCCCGTACGAGATCGGCGCGCAGCCGCGCGGCCTGCGGCAGCGAACCGTACTCGGCGGCGACCCGCCAGTTCAGCAGCAGCGCGACGCCCTCCACGCCCTCGGGAGGCGTGAGCGCGCGCAGTTCCGCCGTCCGCACGGTCAGCCGGTGCATGGCGAGCACCCCGGCCACGGCGGGCAGCACCCCCTCCTGCTCCGGCACCGCGATCACCAGCTCGACGCCGAGCGGCTCCGGTTCCCCGGCCGCCTCGGTCTCCGTCGGCACCGCGTCCGTCTGCGCCCGCAGCGCGAGCACGGGCCCGCCGGTGCGCAGCGCCTCCACCGCGAGCCGCTCCTGCTCGGCCGTCGCCTCGGCGGCGTCCGGGTCGACCGGCTCGTCGCCCGCGAGCACCGCCGCGACCCGTCCGACCAGATCGGCGACGAGCGAGCCGCGCCAGGCCGACCAGGCCGCCGGGCCCGTGGCCAGCGCGTCCGCCTCGGTCAGCGCGTGCAGCAGTTCGAGCGTGCCCGCCGAGCCGACCGCGTCCGCGACGGACCGCACGGTCGCCGGGTCCTCCAGGTCGCGCCGCGTGGCGGTCTCGATGAGCAGGAGGTGGTGGCGTACGAGAGAGGCGAGCACGGCGACGTCGGCCCGGTCGAAGCCGATCCGCGCGGCGACGTCCCGCGCGATGATCTCCCCGGCCACCGAGTGGTCCCCCGGCCAGCCCTTGCCGATGTCGTGCAGCAGCGCCGCCACGAGCAGCAGGTCGGGCCGGTGCACGCGGCGCGTCAGCTCGGCCGCGCGGACGGCCGTTTCGACGAGGTGGCGGTCGACGGTCCACGTGTGCACGGCGTTGCGCTGCGGCCGGCACCGGACCCGCTCCCAGTCCGGGATCAGCCGGGTGATCAGCCCCTCGGCCTCCAGCGCCTCCCACACCTCGACGGTCGGGCGGCCCGCGCCGAGCAGCGTGACCAGTTGTTCGCGGGCCTCGGCGGGCCAGGGTGCGGACAGCGGACGGGCCGCGGCCGCCATCCGCCGCACCGCGTGCAGCGACAGCGGAAGGCCCGCCTGGGCGGCAGCGGCGGCGGCGCGCAGCGGCAGGACCGGATCGCGCTCGGGCCGGGCGGCGCGGGCGAGCACCACCTCGCCCTCCATCTCGACGACGCCCTCGGCGAGGGGCGAGCGCTCGACCGGCGCCGACTTCCCGCCGCCCAGCAGGGACCGCAGCCGGGGCCTTCCCGCCCTGGACTTGAGCACCCGCCCGACCTCGCGCCAGGTGACGTCACCGGCGTAGGCGACCGTGCGCGCGGACTCGTACACCTGGCGCAGCAGGGTGTCGGCGTCAAGGAGGCCGAGTTCCGCCGCGACCTGGTCCTGCTCCTGGAGCGCGAGCCGGTCGGTGGCCCGCCCGGTGGTCAGGTGCAGGGCGTCGCGTACGTCGAGGAGACGGCGCCGCGCGTCGGCGAGGCCCTCGCGGGGCGCGTCCGCGAGCCAGGAGGCGGCGACGGCGCGCAGCGCGGTGGCGTCGCGGAGCCCGCCCCGCGCCTCCTTCAGGTCGGGTTCGAGCAGGAACTGCAGCTCGCCCTGGCGTTCGGCCCGCTCCTCGCACAGCTCGCGCAGTTCGGGCAGCCGCTTCAGCGCCTGGTTGCGCCAGTCCGCGAGCACGGCGGTGCGCAGGCCCGCGGTGAGTCCGAGGTCACCGGCGATGTGCCGGGCGTCGAGCAGGCCGAGCTGCACCTTGAGGTCGTCGCCCGCGGTCTTGCGGGCCTCGGCCGGGGTACGGACGGAGTGGTCGAGGGCGAGGCCGAGGTCCCACACCGGGTACCAGAGCCGGTCGGCGAGCGCGGCGATCTCGCCGGGCTCCGCCGCCCCGTCGTGCAGCAGGAGCAGGTCGAGGTCGCTGCGCGGGGAGAGCTCGCCGCGCCCGTAGCCGCCGACGGCGACGAGCGAGACGCCCGGCAGCCCGCCGCCGAAGAGACCGGCGAGCCAGTCGTCGGTGAGTTCCGCGAGGGCGGCACGGCGCGGCGGCCCGGACTGCGCGTCCCCCTGGAGGAGGCGCAGTCGGGCCGCCGCATAGCCGCCGGGGTCGGAATCCTCTGATTCAGCCGTTACGTCGTTCACGCTCGTCACCCGGCGGCTCCCGCTTCCGTCCATGAAGTTTCGTTACAGGGCGTCCGGCCCGCGTTCGCCGGTGCGGACCCGCACGGCGGTCTCGACGGGGACCGCCCAGACCTTGCCGTCGCCGATCTTGCCGGTCCGCGCGGCCTTCACCACGACATCGAGCAGTTGCTCGGCGTCGTCGTCCTCGACCAGGACCTCGATACGGATCTTGGGTACCAGGTCGACGGTGTACTCGGCGCCGCGGTAGACCTCGGTGTGGCCGCGCTGACGGCCGTACCCGCTGGCCTCGGTCACGGTCAGGCCCTGGACCCCGAAGGCCTGGAGGGCTTCCTTGATCTCGTCGAGCCGGTGCGGCTTGACGACCGCGGTGATCAGCTTCATGCGTCGACCTTCTTCGTGTTCTGCGGGTCCTGCGGGGCCTGCTTGTCCTTCGGGGCGGCGACCGGGGCGGGCACCGCCTGGCGGGCCACCGTGCCGCCGCCCGCGCCGCTGTAGTCGTACGCGGTCTCGGCGTGCTCGGCCTGGTCGATGCCGGAGACCTCGTCGTCCTCGTCGACCCGCATGCCGATGGTCTTGTCGAGGGCGAAGGCGAGGACCGCGGAGACGATCAGCGAGTAGGCGAGGACGCCGCCGACTCCGGCGCACTGCTTCCAGAACTGGTCGAGGCCGCCGCCGTAGAACAGGCCGGCCGCGTCGGACTGGCCGCCGCCCGTGGCGAAGAAGCCGACGAGCAGGGAGCCGACGACGCCGCCCACGAGGTGGACACCGACGACGTCGAGCGAGTCGTCGTAGCCGAACTTGTACTTGAGGCCCACGGCCATGGCGCACAGCACGCCCGCGACGGCGCCGATGGCGATCGCGCCGAGCGGCGAGCAGGAACCACCGGAAGGAGTGATCGCGACAAGGCCCGCGACGGCACCGGAGGCGGCACCGAGCGAGGTGCACGCGCCGTGCCGGATCTTCTCGTACGCCAGCCAGGCGAGCATCGCGGCGGCGGTGGCGACCTGCGTGTTGATGAACATCAGCGCGCCGACGCCGTCGTCGTTGCCGAGCCACGAGCCGGCGTTGAAGCCGAACCAGCCGAACCACAGCAGACCGGCGCCGAGCATCGTCCAGGGCAGCGAGTGCGGCCGCATCGGGTCCTTCTTGAAGCCGACGCGCTTGCCGATGACAAGGATCACGCCGAGCGCCGCGGCGCCCGCGTTGATGTGCACGGCCGTACCGCCGGCGAAGTCGATCACGCCGAGGTCGAAGGCCCAGCCGCCGGTCCCCCACACCCAGTGCGCGACCGGGAAGTACACGATCGTGGCCCACAGCGCGATGAACAGCCCCCAGGCGCTGAACTTCACGCGGTCCGCGAGCGCGCCGCTGATCAGGGCGGGCGTGAGCACCGCGAACATCAACTGGAAGACGGCGAACACGTAGACCGGGATCGTGTAGCCGTCCCAGAGCTGCGTGAGGCCGATCCCGCTGAGGCCGACGAAGTCGCCGTCCCAGCCGAGAAGCGAGCCCTTGTCGGTGCCGAACGCGACGGAGAAGCCGTACAGGACCCACAGGATCGTGACGATCCCGAGGCTGATGAAGCTCATCATCAACATGTTCAGGGTGCTCTTGACGCGGACCATGCCTCCGTAGAAGAAGGCCAGGCCCGGCGTCATCAGCATCACCAGGGCGGAACAGATCAGCATGAAGCCTGTGTTGGCGGGCGACAGTGTGGGTGCGTCTGCCGCCAGCGTGATGGCTGGAGCCATCGGCGTCTCCTCGTCATGGGGCCGGTTATGGGCCATGACATTGGCGCAGCGCCGTTTCCGTTCGGGCCCCCTGATGTTTCGCCGCCATGACGAAGCGCTCGCGGGTGTTACGGGTGAATGAAATGCCGGAAACAGGCCGACCACGGCCTCCGTCCTCGATGACCTGGCGTAGGGGAGCCGAGTCGGGCTGATTCGGGGACGGGCGGCCGTGGCCGGGGTTCGTGGGGGTGTGCTCCCCCGCCGTCAGACCGCGGTTTCCGCGGTTTCCGGCAGGTGGAGCGCGAGCTGTTCGGTGAGGTCGATGACTTCGGCCACGTCTCCGAAGTCGCGCGTGGCATTGTCGACGGTCTTGCGGATCCTGGTGTTGACGCGCTCCGAGCGCACCTTTCTGGCGATCTCCAGGGCCTGCCCCGCGAGCACCGTGGACTGCTCGGGCTCCTTCTGCAGGAGGTGCACCGTGGCCATCCCGATCAGGTTCAGCGCGTACGAACGCTGGTGCTCGACGTCCTTGCCGAACAGCTCGACGGCGCGCTTCATCACGGGCTCGGCCATCGACGCGTACGTGGGGCTGCGACCGGCCACGTAGGCGAGGTCCCGGTACGAGTGGCTGTTCTCACCGTGCAGTTCGGCCTCGGAGAAGAAGCGGATCCAGTCGGGGTCCGGGTCGTCCCAGTCGTCGGCGTCGGTGAAGGTGTCCTCGGCCATCCGCACGGCGCGCTTGCACTTGCCGGGCTGCCCCATGTTCGCGTACGCGCGGGCCTCCATCGCATACAGCATGGACTGGGTGCGCGGGCTGGCGCAGTCGCGACTGCCGTACTGGGCGAGGTGGATGAGTTCGAGGGCGTCGTCGGGGCGGCCGAGGTGGATCATCTGCCGGCTCATGCTGGACAGGACGTAGGAGCCGAGCGGCTTGTCGCCCGCTTCCTTGGCGGCGTGCAGGGCGAGCACGAAGTACTTCTGTGCGGTGGGCTGCAGGCCGACGTCGTAGCTCATCCAGCCGGCCAGCTCGGCGAGCTCGGCGGCGACCTTGAACAGGCGCCGCGTGGTCTCCTCCGGCTGCGGCTCCTGCAACAGGTCGGTCACCTCGTGGAGTTGCCCGACGACGGCCTTGCGGCGCAGACCGCCGCCGCACTGGGCGTCCCACTGGCGGAACATCACCGTGGTCGACTCCAGGAGGTCGAGCTCCGGCTTCGAGAGCCGGTTCCCCCGGCGCTGTGCGACCGGCTCCGGTTTGGCCGCGGCGGCGCCGGGGGTCGGCACCAGCCAGCGCTGCATCGGCTCGATGAGCGAGGGGCCCGCGGCGAGCGCGAGGGAGCTGCCGAGGAAGCCGCGGCGGGCGAGCATCAGGTCGCTGCGCGAGAACTCGCCGATGAGCGCCACGGTCTGCGGGGCGGTCCAGGGCAGGTCGACGCCGGACACCGAGGGCGCCTGGTGTGCGGCGCGCAGGCCGAGGTCCTCGACGGCGACGACACAGCCGAAGCGCTCGGAGAACAGCTCGCTGAGGATCCTCGGGATCGGCTCCCGCGGATTCTCCCCGTCGAGCCACCGGCGCACGCGCGAGGTGTCCGTCGAGATGTGGTTCGCACCCAACTGCCGGGCTCGTCGGTTCACTTGGCGCGCCAGCTCGCCCTTGGACCAGCCACTGCGCACGAACCACGAACCGAGCAGCTCGTTCGGGCGCTTCTCGGCGTTCGTGACGCCACCGCCGCTGCCGCCCACTGGAACGCCCCCATCCCTGAAGCCATCTAAGACACTGCGCGTGAGGTCCGTGGACCACTGTCCCTCACACTCTTGCCCGCAAGCCCTACCAGGATGCCGTCAAACCCCGCTCCCCGTCCGGCAGTTGTCACTCCTCGAACAGGAAACCGACTTGCCTCCGGCATACCCACGGGTGCAGTCACCCCGAGAGCTCGTGCACTGAAAGTAATCCTACGATCACCCCTCCGGCGAGGGCGAACACGGAAACGCCACCATTCGCCACCCCTTCGAATGAACCCAACGACGGCCGCACGCGATTCACTTGACACAGGACAGCCGGAAGTAGGCGGACGAGGGTGGACGGGGGCGCGCGAGACGGCGCGCACCACCTCACAGGCGAGTCGGCTCCAACTCGACCGGGGCAGCGTGCACGTCGGGTAACGATTCCGTTCCGCCGCGTAACCACCGGCGCACAGGATGTGTTGGAGGGGGCATGGGCTTCACGATCGGCGGCATGCGTGAGATGCGCACCGGCTCACGTCGTCGCGGCCGTACCACCGGCCGCACCTCGGACTGCACCACGGTGGCGGAGTTCACCGGCCTCTGGGGCTGGGACGTGGTGCCCGGCGCCCGCGCCGTCGGCTCCGCGTGCTCCTGCGGGAAGGCCGACTGCCCGGCCCCCGGAGCCCACCCGCTCGACCCGTCGGTGGTGGTGCCCGCAGGTGCCACGCTCGACGAGGTGACCGAGTCCTGGGGCCGGTTCCCCGGCGCGGCGGTGCTGCTTCCGGTCGGCCGGGCGTTCGATGTGCTCGATGTCCCGGAGCCCGCGGGCAGCCGTGCGCTGATCCGCCTGGAGCGGATGGGTGTGCCGCTCGGCCCGGTCGTCGCCACCCCGCAGGGCCGTGCCCACTTCTTCGTGGCACCGGGCGCCGCGGCCGAGCTCCCCACGCTGCTCTACCGCATGGGCTGGGACGACGCGGCCCTCGACCTGCACGCCCTCGGTGCCGGTTCGTACGTCACGGCCCCGCCGTCGGACCGCGGCGGCCTCGGCCCGACGACCTGGCTGCGCCCGCCGTCCCTCGACACGGCGACGCAGCCGCCGCAGGCGCGTCTGCTCCTCGGGACACTGGCGTACGCGGCACACCGCTCGCCCTGCGCGTAGGGCGGCACCCCCGGACGCAGGCACACCCGGACACAGGCACACCCGGACACAGAAAGACCGCGGCCGCGTCGCTCACTACCGAGCGCCACGACCGCGGTCTCCCGCCCCCGAAGCGAAGCCGCTAGTCGCCGATAAGCGCATCCACGAACGCCTCCGGCTCGAACGGCGCCAGGTCGTCGGGCCCCTCGCCGAGACCGACGAGCTTCACCGGCACACCCAGCTCACGCTGCACGGCCACGACGATGCCGCCCTTGGCCGTACCGTCCAGCTTGGTCAGCACGATGCCCGTGATGTCGACGACCTCGGCGAACACGCGGGCCTGCACCAGCCCGTTCTGCCCGGTCGTCGCGTCGAGCACGAGCAGCACCTCGTCGAGCGGCGCGTGCTTCTCCACGACCCGCTTGACCTTGCCGAGCTCGTCCATGAGACCGGTCTTGGTGTGCAGACGCCCGGCGGTGTCGATGAGGACGACGTCGGCGCCCTCCTCGATGCCCTCCTTCACGGAGTCGAAGGCGATGGAGGCGGGGTCGCCGCCCTCGGGCCCGCGCACGGTGCGCGCGCCGACCCGCTCGCCCCATGTCTGCAGCTGGTCCGCGGCGGCGGCACGGAAGGTGTCCGCGGCGCCGAGCACCACGTTCTTGCCGTCGGCGACGAGCACGCGCGCGAGCTTGCCGGTGGTGGTGGTCTTGCCGGTGCCGTTGACCCCGACGACCATCACGATGCCGGGCGTCGTGCCCTCGGTGGCGAGACCCTCCGTCTTCACGGTGCGGTCGAACTCGGGGACGACCAGCTTGAGGAGCTCCTCGCGGAGCAGCGCGCGCAGCTCGTCCGGCGTGCGGGTGCCGAGCACCTTGACGCGCTCGCGCAGGTTCTCGACGAGTTCCTGGGTGGGCTGCACACCGACGTCGGCGGTGAGCAGCGTGTCCTCGATCTCCTCCCACGTGTCCTCGTCGAGGTGTTCGCGGGAGAGGAGGGTGAGCAGACCCTTGCCCAGCGCGTTCTGCGACCGGGAAAGGCGGGTGCGCAGCCGCACGAGGCGGCCCGCGGTCGGCTCCGGTACCTCGACCTCGGGAGCGGCGGGCTCCTCGACGGCCGGGGCCTCGGGCGCCTCCTCGACGGCCGGCTCGGCGGTCGGGAGGTCTACCTCTTCGATGGTGCGCCGCGCTTCGTCGCGCGGCGTCTCGGCCTCTTCGCCGACGTGCGGCTCGGTGGGCGGGGCGGTGGTGATGTCGGGTGCCGACGGCGGGGGCGGGGGCAGCTGCTTCTTCTTACGGCTGCCGATCACGAGCCCGCCGAGTGCGCCGATCACGACCACGGCGATGACTACAGCAAGGATGACGATTTCCATAACCCGACCAGTATCAGTCATGGGGCCGATCACGGCCGTGCTCGTACCTTCCTCCAAGGGACAAAGGACTCCGACGGGTCGGACTCGGACTAAAGTACGATGGCAGTCGCCGCATCAACGCGCGTAGAGTCCAACGCAATCACGGCAACCGCCACCTGGGCCCTCCTGCGGGCCCGCCACCCCCACCGGCTCCCCCGCCGCCCCCACGGCCGAGCCGAGCGAGAGGCACGGAACCCCACCGCATGAGCAAGACCGCCGAAGCCGAAGGCGCGCTGGAGACACGCGGCATCGAGCCCGTCCCGGACGCCGAGCGCACCGCCAAGACCCGCGAGCTCTTCCCGACCTGGGTCGCCGCCAACATCAGTGTGCTGTTGCTCACGATGGGCGCGAGCCTGGTCGTGACGTACAAGCTCAACTTCTGGCAGGCCATCGCCGTCGCCGTCCTGGCGCCGATCGTGTCGTACGGGCTCGTGGGCCTGATCGGCATCGCGGGCAAGCGTGGTGGCGCGCCCGGTATGGCGCTGTCCCGCGCGGTGTTCGGCCAGCGCGGCAATCTGCTGCCGGGCTCGCTGATCTGGGTCGCACGCTGGGGCTGGGAGACGATCAACGCGGTGACCGGCGCGTACGCCGTGCTGACCGTCCTGGACATCCTGTTCGGCATCAAGCAGAACAACTTCCTGGTGATCCTCACCCTGCTGCTGTTCGTGTGCGTCACGTTCGCGATCTCTGGCCTCGGCATCAACGTCGTCCAGATGTGCAACAAGTACGCGACGTACCTCTTCGGACTGTTCTCCGTCCTGGTGCTGATCTACCTGATCGTGAACACCGACTGGTCCGACGTCTTCGGGCAGCCCGCCGGGAAGACCTCGCTGATGGTCGCGGGCATCGGCATGATCGCCGCCGGTGGCGTCAGCTGGATCCCGTCCTCCCCCGACTTCACCCGCTACCTGCCGCGCACCGCCTCCACGAAGGGCATCGTCGGGAACTCGATCGGCGGCGCGGGCATCGTCGTCCTGCCGATGGTCCTGATGGGTGCCGTGATGGCGGTCTCCACCCCGGACCTGGCCTCCGCCCAGGACCCGGTCTCCTTCCTCGGCGAGATCCTGCCGATGTGGATCGCGGTGCCGTACCTGCTGATCGCGCTGGTCGGCATGCTGCTGATCAACGCCATGTCGATGTACTCGGCCGGCTTCACCGCGCAGACGCTCGGCTTCAAGGTGCCGCGCCACTGGGCCGTCTCCATCAACGCGCTGATCTCGCTGATCTTCGGCGCCGTCCTGATGCTGGTCGCGACGAGCTTCATGAGCTCGTTCATCTCCTTCCTCTCGCTGCTCGCGGTCGCCTTCTCCGCCTGGGTGGGTGTCTTCGGCGCGGACATGTTCAAGCGCAAGCACTACGACGGCGCGGCCCTGATCGACACCAGCCGCGCCAGCGCCTACTGGTACAAGGGCGGCTTCTCCCCCGCCGCGTGCGTCGCCTGGGCGGTCGGCCTGGTCGTCGGCCTGCTGTTCACGTCGTCGACCTGGTTCTCGGGACCGCTCGCCTCGAACAACTTCGTCGGCGAGTACGGCCTCGGCTGGGTCGTCACGATCGTCGTCTCCGGTCTGCTGTACCTGGCGCTGCCGAAGCCGGCCGACACGACCACGGCCCCGGACGCGCCCGAGACCGCCGAGGCCATGGCTTCCTGACGCCCCGTCAGCTAACGTCCCCCTCCACGTAACCGGCTCCACGCCTCGCGGAGGGGGACTTTTCCATGCCCGTGTCCGTCGTACGGTTCAACCTCGTCGACCCCGCCGGCACACCCGAAACGCTCGCCGCCCGCTACCAGGCGGCCGTCGAGATGGCCCGCTACGCCGACGACCAGGGCATCGACACCGTGCAGACCGAGGAGCACCACGGCGTCGCCAACAACTGGCTGCCCTCACCCTTCACCTTCGCGGGAGCCGTCCTCGGCGCCACGCGGCGCATCGCGGTCACCGTCTCCGCGATCATCGGCCCGCTGCACGACCCGCTGCGCCTCGCCGAGGACATCGCCGTGCTCGACCTGCTCAGCGGCGGCCGCCTGGTGACGGTCTCCGGGATCGGCTACCGGCCCGAGGAGTACGCGCAGTTCGACGTGGAGTGGAAGCGGCGCGGAAAGCTCCAGGACGAGCTGCTCGAAACGCTGCTGAAGGCGTGGACCGGCGAGGAGTTCGAGTTCCGCGGGCGCCGGGCCCGGGTCACCCCGCGCCCCTTCACCCAGCCGCACCCGCTGCTCCTGGTCGGCGGCTCCTCACACGCGGCCGCGCGCCGGGCGGCCCGGCTCGGCCTCCCCTTCTTCCCGAGCGCGCACCTGCCGGAGCTGGAGGCGTACTACAACGAACAGCTTCAGGAGTACGGGACCGAGGGCTGGACCATGATGCCGGGGAAGGTGACCCCGCTGATCCATCTGTCCGAGGACCCGGACCGCACCTGGGCCGAGCACGGGAAGCACTTCCTGCACGAGGCGCGGACGTACGCGTCCTGGCAGTCGGGGGACATCAAGTCCGCGGTGAAGTCGGGCGCACAGACGGTCGAGGAGCTGCGCGCCGAGGGCGTCTACCGGGTGCTCACGCCCGACGAGTGCGTGGCGCAGGGGCTCGACAACTACATCCTGCACCCGCTGTCCGGCGGCATGCCCCTGGACGAGGGCCGGCGCAGCCTGCAGCTGTACTGCGAAAAGGTACTGCCCCGGCTCAAGGACCTTTCGTAGGTCGTCGAGCCGGGGCAGTGCCGACAGCGGGGAGATGGCAGCGGGGACTTGAATCCATCTCCCCGGGTTCTCGGGGAGGCCCTGCGGACAGGGCCGGGCGTCAGCCCATCTCCTCCAGCGCCTTGCCCTTCGTCTCCTTGACGAACTTGAGCACGAAGGGGATGGAGAGCGCGGCGAAGATCGTGTAGATCACGTAGGTCGCGGAGAGGTTCCAGTCGGACAGCGACGGGAAGCTCGCGGTGATCGCCCAGTTGGCGATCCACTGTGCCGACGCGGCCACACCGAGCGCGGCGGCGCGGATGTTGTTCGGGAACATCTCGCCGAGGAAGACCCAGACGACCACACCCCACGACAGGGCGAAGAAGAGGACGAAGAAGTGCGCCGCGACCAGGGCCACCCAGCCCTGCGTCGCCGGCAGCTTGCCGTCCACCAGGTCGTAGCTGAACGCCCAGGCCTCCAGGGCCAGACCGATCACCATGCCGACCGAACCGATCAGGGCCAGCGGCTTACGACCGATGCGGTCGACGAAGATCATCGCGATGACGGTACCGATGATGTTGATGATCGACGTCGTGAACGAGTAGAAGAACGAGTCCGTCGGGTCGACACCGACCGACTGCCACAGCGTCGAGGAGTAGTAGAACGCGACGTTGATGCCGACGAACTGCTGGAAGACCGAGAGGCCGATACCGATCCAGACGATCGGCTTGAAGAAGAAGCTGCCGCCGAGCAGGTCCTTGAAGGAGGACTTGTGCTCGCTGTGCATCGCGTGCTCGATCTCGGCGACACGGGCGTCGAGGTCGACCTCCTTGCCCTCGACCTCTTCGAGGACGTGCTTGGCGCGGTCGGTCTTGCCTGCGGAGATCAGGTAGCGCGGCGACTCGGGGATCGCGAAGGAGAGCAGCCCGTAGATGACGGCCGGGACGACCATGACGCCGAGCATGACCTGCCAGACCTCGAGGCCCATCAGCGTGCCGCGCTGGTCGCCGCCCGCGGCCTGCAGCAGCGCGTAGTTGACGAGCTGCGAGATCGCGATGCCGATGACGATGGCGCCCTGCTGGAAGGAGCCGAGCCGGCCGCGGTAGGCGGGCGGGGCCACCTCCGCGATGTAGGCCGGGCCGATCACGGAGGCCATACCGATGGCGAAGCCACCGATGATCCGCCAGAAGGCGAGGTCCCAGATGGCGAAGGGCAGCGCCGAACCGATGGCGCTGACGGTGAAGAGGACCGCCGCGATCTGCATGCAGCGGATGCGGCCGATGCGGTCCGCGATGCGTCCTGCGGTGGCGGCGCCGATGGCGCAGCCGATCAGGGCGATGGCGATGACCTGGGCGAGCGCGGCGGACCCGATGTCGTACCGGTCGCGGATGGCCTCGACCGCGCCGTTGATCACGGAGCTGTCGTAGCCGAAGAGGAAACCGCCCATCGCGGCCGCCGCCGCGATGAAGATGACATGGCTCAGGTGCTCGGGCCTGGCTTCCCGGGCTCCGGACTTGGGTGCCGTACTGCTGGTCACATGTACTCCTCGGGCCACCGGCCTCGCTGCCGGGGGTGGGGGCGAGCCCTTCAGATGCGATTCCAGTGGCGCACAGGTTCACGCCGCCCACCACCTGAAGGTAAAAGCAACGTTGCAGAGACTATGCCTTCATGTTTTGAAGTCAATACTTCGGGTGCTGTGAATTTGAGGGCATGGCGTGTCGCAAAGTGTTCAAGAGTTGAACACTGGTAGAGGGTTGCGCCCGACCGGCCTAGCTCAGCCGCTGGCTGATCACCTTCGACACCCCGTCGCCCTGCATGGAGACGCCGTACAGCGCGTCGGCGACCTCCATCGTGCGCTTCTGGTGCGTGATCACGATGAGCTGCGAGGCCTCCTGCAGCTCCTGCATGATGCGGATGAGCCGCTGCAGGTTGGTGTCGTCGAGGGCGGCCTCGACCTCGTCCATCACGTAGAACGGGCTGGGCCGCGCCTTGAAGATGGAGACGAGGAGCGCCACCGCGGTCAGCGAGCGCTCGCCGCCCGAGAGCAGGCTGAGCCGCTTGACCTTCTTGCCCGGCGGGCGGGCCTCGACGTCCACACCAGTGGTGAGCATGTTCTCCGGGTCGGTCAGGATCAGCCGCCCCTCGCCGCCCGGGAACAGCCGGCTGAACACGCCCTCGAACTCGCGCGCCGTGTCCCGGTAGGCCTCGGTGAAGACCTGCTCGACGCGCTCGTCGACCTCCTTCACCACTTGAAGCAGATCGGCGCGGGTCTTGCGCAGGTCCTCCAGCTGCTCGCTGAGGAACTTGTGGCGCTCCTCCAGCGCCGCGAACTCCTCCAGAGCCAGCGGGTTGACCTTCCCGAGCTGCTGGTACGCGCGCTCCGCGGACTTGAGCCGCTTCTCCTGCTCCGAACGGACGAACGGGCGCGGCTTGTTGCGCGGATGCTCTGGGTCCTCGGGCAGCTCCTCGCCCTCGGCGGGGAGCGAGGGCGGCACCAGCTGGTCGGGACCGTAGTCCGCGACGAGCCCTGCCGGTTCGACACCGAGTTCCTCCAGCGCCTTGGTCTCCAGCTGCTCGATCCGCAGCCGCTTCTCGGCGCCGAGTACCTCGCCCTTGTGGACCGAATCCGTCAGCTTGTCGAGTTCTTCCTTCAGCTCGCGGCCGCGCGCCCGCTCGGCGCCGAGCTCCTGCTCGCGGGCCGCCTTCGCCCGTTCGGCCAGCGTCCGCTCCTCGTCGGCCCTGGTGATGGAGACCTCGACGTGGGCGAGCAACTGGCGGGCACCGGAGGCGACGGCCTCGGCGACGGCGGCCTCGTACTGGCGGCGGGCGCGCTGGCGCTCGGCACGCGCGCGTGCGTCGCGCTCGGCGCGGGCCGCCCGGTCCAGCGAGTCGGCCCGCCCGGCGAGCCCCTTCACCCGCTCCTCGTGCGTACGTACCTGGAGGCGCGCCTCCATCTCCGTCTGCCGCGCGTTGGCCCCGTCGGCGGACAGGCGGTCGCGCACGGACGTGTCCGGTTCCTCGTCGGCGGGCATCTCCTCGGCGACCGCAAGGCGCTCGGCCAGCTCCTCGGCATCCTGTACGGCCTTCTCCAGGGCGTCCTGCGCCTTGGCCGCGGCGGCGGCGCTGCGCTCGGCCTCGCCCGCGGCGCCGCGCGCCTGCCCGGCGAGCCGGCCGAGCTGCTGCGCCCGCCCCGAACGCTCCCGCTCTATCACCCGCTGCTGCTGGGCCAGCTCCTCGACGAGCGCGGCGGCCTCCGTGCGCCGCTCGGCCGCGGTGTGCTGCGCCTCGGCCCACTGCTCGCACTGGGCCGCCAGCTCCTCCAGCTCGGCGGCGGCCTCGTCGACGGACGCCTGCACCTCCAGGAGGCTGGGCGCCCCTGCCGACCCGCCGTGCGCGAAGTGCGCCCCGAGCAGATCCCCCTCGGCGGTCACCGCGGTCACCTCGGGCCGCGCGTACACCAGGTCCTCCGCGTCCTCCAGCGTCCCCACGACCACGATGCCGCGCAGCAGCCGCCGCACGGCGGGCATCAGCTCGGCGGGTCCGCGGACGAGTTCGGCGGCGTACGGGGGTCCGCCCGGCTGCTGCGGCCCGGAGGCGGAGCCGTCCGCGTCGCTCGCGTCGCCCGCGAGCAGCAGCGCCGCCCGCCCCGCGTCCTGCTTGCGCAGCAGGCGAATCGCTTCGGCGGCGGCGGTGGGCGTGCTCACCGCGATCGCGTCGGCCGCCGCGCCGAACGCGGCCGCCACCGGCACCTCGTACCCCGGCGCCACCGACAGCAGCTCGGCGGCGGGGCCGAGCAGCCCGGCAAGACGTTCCTGCGCGCCGAGCAGCGCGCCGGTGCCGTCCTTGCGCCGCAGTCCGAGCGCGAGCGCCTCGTGCCGGGCCGCGAGCGCCGCACGCTTGCGCTCCCCGGACGTGGCGGCCTCCCGCGCGCTGCTCAGGGCGGCCTCCGCCTCGGCGAGCGCGGACTTGGCCTCCTCGTGCCGCGCGGACAGCTCCTCGTCACCGGCGTCGAGCCCGTCGACCTCGGCCTTCAGCTGCTCGTACTCCTCCTGCGCGGTGACCGCCCGCTGCTGCGCCTCGTCGCGGGAGGCGGCGAGCCGGTCGATCTCGGACTGCGCGGAGGCGGCCCGCGAACGGGCGGCGTTGACCTGCCCCTGAAGGCGGGCGAGACCTTCCCTGCGGTCGGCGATGGCCCGCGCGACGTCCTTGAGCCTGCGCTCCTCGACCGCCAACTCACGCTCGAGCTCCGAGCGGTGGGCGACCGTTTCGTCGAGGGCGACCTGCGCCGCTTCGAGGGCGGCCTCCAACTCGGCCTCCTGCTCGCGCACCCGCGCGGCCTCGCGCTCCAGCTCCTCGGGGTCGCGCCCGCGCCGCTCCTCGGTCGGCGCCGAGGTGGCGCTCTTGATCCGCGCGTCGGCCAGCGACACCGTGCCGCGCACCCGCTCGGCCAGCTGCGACAGCTCGTACCAGGTCTGCTGGGCCCGCTGCAGCCGGGGCGTCAACTGCCGGACCTCGTCCTCCAGATGCCCCTCGCGCAGCAGCGCCTTCTTCAGCTCGTCCTCGGCCGCGCCCTTGCGCCGCTTCAGCTCCGCCTCGTCGGCGACCTCGGTACTGAGCGCCGTACGCAGCCGCACGAGGTCGTCGGCGAGCAGCCGCAGCCGCGCGTCGCGCAGATCGGCCTGGATGACGGCGGCCCGCCGCGCGACAGCGGCCTGCCTGCCCAGCGGCTTCAGCTGCCGCCGCAGCTCTTCGGTGAGGTCCTGTACGCGCGAGAGATTGGCCTGCATCGCGTCCAGCTTCCGCAGCGCCTTCTCCTTGCGCTTGCGGTGCTTGAGGACGCCGGCGGCCTCCTCGATGAAGGCCCTGCGTCCCATGGGGTCGGCGTGCAGCACGCCGTCGAGCTGTCCCTGGCCGACGATCACGTGCATCTCACGGCCGATGCCGGAGTCCGACAACAGCTCCTGGATGTCGAGAAGTCGACACGTGTCGCCGTTGAGCTGGTACTCGCTGCCGCCGTTGCGGAACATGATCCGCGTGATGGTGACCTCGGCGTACTCGATGGGCAGGGCGCCGTCGGAGTTGTCGATGGTGAGCGAGACCTCGGCGCGGCCGAGCGGGGGCCGCCCGGTGGTGCCGGCGAAGATGACGTCCTCCATCTTGCCGCCGCGCAGGGATTTGGCGCCCTGCTCACCCATGACCCAGCTCAGGGCGTCCACGACATTGGACTTGCCCGAACCGTTGGGGCCCACGACACAGGTGATGCCCGGCTCGAACCGCAATGTGGTGGCCGAGGCGAACGATTTGAACCCTCGCAGGGTCAGGGCCTTGAGGTGCACGCCGTCGGACTCTACCCGGCACCCCTGTCTCACTCCATGAACCCACGGTTTCACCCGTGAACATGCAGGGCACATCAGACGTAAAGAACGTCAGGAGTCAACGCCGGGAGACGACGTCAGGGAAACCGGTGCGCGGGGGCGCCCGGAGTCACGGTCCGCAGAAGTAAGGGACGCCGAAGCGTCCCTTGGATGTCACTGTCGAGCTGCTGGTTACGGGCGGGCCCGACCACCTGCGTCGCTAGGGGTGGTCAGGTGAGCGCAGGCTCCGCCTGGGGTACGTCGACCTCGAAGTGAGCGTCGTGAGAAGCGGCAGCCGCGAGCGCGTCGTTCTCCGCCTGGATCCGACCAAGCTCGGATTCCAGATCCTGAACGCGCTGCTGGAGCCGTCGCATCTCGGCGAGGAGTCGCGGGTCGCTGCCGCCGACGTAACCGAGAAGCGCCTTTGCCATGATGGATGGTCCTCCACAATGAGTGACCGACCGAAGCGGTGTGGGTCGTGAGGGAATCGCACCCGCGGTGCTTGGCACTTCTTGTATTGCTGCCGTTCTCACATGCCAAACAGCTAAGGTGCGCGGGGACTTCCAGAGTCTCACCAAAAAGTTTGACGGTCAACACGATCACGCCCCGTATTGGCGGGCAAACCTGGGGCCGCGCGCCGCAGAACCTGCGGTGCGGCCTCGCCGTCGGTACCCGGGGGCGTGGAGATCATTCGTTCCCGCGGAGCCTGCCACGAGTCCCCGTTCTTGGCAACCACCAGCGCGTTTCTGTCGAGCGCAGGCGCCCGTGGCACCCCCCGCGCCCCCTCGCCCCCATCCGCCCGCGGTGACGGTTCAGCGGATGGCAAAGCCGTCGTAGCCGCCGCGCGGCGTGTCCCAGATCTCAGTCACTCCGTCGACCCGGCCGGGCGTGTCGCTGCCGTGCAGCCAGTCGAGCAGTTGCTGACACGCGTCGCGCGGGCCCTCGGCGACGACCTGGACACGCCCGTCGTCGAGATTGAGAGCAAAGCCACACAGGCCGCCGATCTCCAGCGCACGGGCACGGGTGAACCACCGGAAACCCACACGTTGAACACGTCCTCTCACCCAGGCGGTGAGTCGTACTTCTTCGTTCATGTGTGCACGCTAACCGGCCAAAAGCACTCGGAGCACTTCTCCACCAAGGGAGTTGGGGTAGCGTCGCCGACCGTCGAACCTCACTCGTACGAGTGAGAAGCACGCGCCACAGTGACGACCCCGAGGACCAGGAAGGCCAGGACATGGGACGCCACCGACGCTCCGCCGCCGGCCGCCCGCACGCGAGCGACTTCGCGCAGGGCTACGCGGAGTACCCGCAGCCCTCCGAGTCGTCCGGGCAGCCCGGCACCACTCAGCACCGCAAGAAGCGCGACGGGGTCCCGCTGCGCACCGGTCTGCTCGGTGCCTCGGCCGCGGTCGCGCTGGGCGCGGTCGCCGTGACCTCGGGCCTGATCCCCGGCCTCGGCGGTTCGAAGCTCGGCGGCGGCAACGGCAGCGACATCGAGGCGGCCGACTCCCCCGACGTCACGGCCCAGGGCAGCACGGGCGGCCCCGTCGACCGGGCACCGTCCGCGGCGAGCCGCGACACCGACCGGGCCACGCCGTCCGCCTCGCCGTCACGCTCCGCCTCGGCCTCCGCGCCACGGTCCACGGAGCCCTCGAAGCAGCCCCGGACGTCCCAGTCCTCGGCAGGCGGTACGAAGACGAAGAGCGCGAGCCCGTCGACCTCCGCCCCCTCGGCCCCGGCGAGGACGAAGTCGCCCTCCGCCGGCAACGGCGGCAGCTCGTCGGCCACGGCGGAGAAGGTGGCCGCGGCCCGGGTCCTCTCCCTCGTCAACAAGGAGCGCTCCAAGGTGGGTTGCTCCCCGGTGACGGCGGACAGCGGCCTCGCCTCGCTCGCCACGGCGTTCAGCGACGACATGGCCGCACGGGACTTCTTCGACCACACGGACCCCGACGGGGCGACGCCCTGGGACCGGGCGAAGAAGGCGGGCATCACCGACCTCGGCGGCGAGAACATCGCCCGCGGCCAGGCCAACGCCCAGTCCGTCATGGACTCCTGGATGAACAGCCCCGGCCACAAGGCGAACATCCTGAACTGCGACTTCAAGACCCTGGGCGTCGGCGTGCACTTCGGCTCGGGCGGTCCGTGGTGGACGCAGGACTTCGGGTACTGAGCCCTGCCGGGTGAGTCCTTGCGCGTGCGTGAGCCCTTGCGCGTGAGCCCTTACGCGACAGTGGCCCGCGGCGGTCGCTGGCAGCGCGGGCAGTAGTAGCTGGACCGGTTCATCCACGGGCGCCGGCGCATCGGTGTGAAACAGCGCCGGCACGGCAGCCCCTCGCGCCCGTACGCGTCGAGCGACCGGTCGAAGTAGCCCGACTCGCCGTTCACATTCACGTACAGGGAGTCGAAGCTCGTCCCGCCGACGCTCAGCGCCGCGTTCATCACATCCCTTACGTGGCCCAGGAGTTCGGCCGTGCGGGGGCGCGTGAACGTACCCGTGGGGCGCTCGTAGTGCAGCTTCGAGCGCCACAGCGCCTCGTCCGCGTAGATGTTGCCGACGCCGCTGATGAGCGACTGGTCGAGCAGGGCCCGCTTGATGGTGGTGCGCTTCGCGCGCAGCGCGGTGTGGAACGCGGCGTCGTCGAAGAGGGGGTCGAGAGGGTCGCGGGCGATGTGCGCGATGACGTCGGGCAGTCCGCTGTCGTCGGCGTCGTGCAGCGACAGGCCGCCGAACGTGCGCTGGTCGACGAAGCGCAGCTCCGTGGCCAGGTCGTCGGCGAACCGGACGCGGATGCGCAGGTGCTTCTCGTCGGGGGCGTCGTGCGGCTGCACCAGCAGCTGGCCGCTCATGCCGAGGTGGGCGAGGACGGCGGTGTGGGTGTCGGCCAGGGGCAGCCACAGGTACTTTCCGCGGCGGCTGGGCTCGCCGATCGTCCGGCCCTTGAGGCGGTGCGCGAAGTCCTCGCCGCCCGCGATGTGCCGGCGTACGGCGCGCGGGTGCAGCACCTCGGCCTCGGCGACGGTCCGCCGCGCCACCCACCGCGCGAGCCCACGCCGGACAACCTCAACTTCGGGCAACTCTGGCACGACGGTCCTCCGGAAGGGAGCGGGTGGCGAAATGCGGCGCCCGCCCCTCCGGGGACCGGTGGGGCGGGCGTAGGAAACGGGGCGGTCAGGAGTCGGCCGACTCCGCGGCCTTGGCCCGCTCGTCCGCGGCAGCGCGAATCGCACGCCACGCGGACTCAGCGGCCTGCTGCTCCGCTTCCTTCTTGCTGCGGCCGGTGCCGGTGCCGTACGAGACGCCTCCGACGCGGGCGGCAGCAGTGAAGGTCTTCTCGTGATCCGGGCCGGTCTCGGAGACCAGGTACTCGGGCACGCCGAGTCCCTCCGTCGCCGTCAGCTCCTGGAGACTGGTCTTCCAGTCCAGGCCGGCACCGAGATTCGAGGACTTCTCGATGAGCGGGTCGAACAGCCGGTGGACGAGTTCGCCCGCCGCGTCCAGACCCTGGTCCAGGTACACCGCACCGATCACCGCTTCAAGGGTGTCGGCGAGAATCGACGCCTTGTCCCGGCCGCCCGTGCCCTCTTCGCCCCGGCCGAGCCGGATGAAGGAGCCCAGGTCGAGCCCGCGGCTGACCTCCGCAAGTGCACGCGAGTTGACCACCGCGGCCCGCAGCTTGGCCAATTGGCCTTCCGGCAGGTCGGGGTGGGTGCGGTAGAGAGTGTCGGTGACCACGAGGCCGAGCACCGAGTCGCCCAGGAACTCCAGGCGCTCGTTCGTCGGCAGGCCGCCGTTCTCGTACGCGTACGAACGGTGTGTCAGCGCACGCACCAGAAGGGCGGACTCGAGCTTGTACCCGAGCCGCCCTTCCAGAAGCGTGTGGGACGAGGCTGTGGTGTCCACCTTTTTCTTGGCGTCATCCGCCTTCTTGGGGCTCGACACTGTGCCTCTCACCAGCCGCTCAGACCTCGAGGACCTGGCGCTTGTTGTAGGTGCCGCAAGCGGGGCACGCGATGTGCTGCTGCTTGGGCTCCTGGCAACGCTCACACGAAACCAGGGTGGGGACCGCAGCCTTCCACTGCGACCGGCGGTGGCGCGTGTTGCTGCGCGACATCTTCCGCTTCGGAACAGCCACGGCTACTTCTCCTGCTTCTCGTCGACGCCCGCTTCCGCTTCGGCGCCGCTCATCTCGTCCTTCTCGCCGTCCTGGATGGATTCAGCGAGTCCCTGCAAAGCCGCCCAACGGATGTCGACGGCGTCGTGGTGGTGGCCCGGCTCGTCCGAGAGTCGCACTCCGCATTCGGAGCACAGACCCTCGCAGTCTTCCTGGCACACCGGCTGCATCGGCAGTGCGAGCACCACCGCATCACGCAGCACCGGCTCGAGGTCGAACAGGCCGTCCTCGAGAAAGAGCCTGTCCTCGTCGTCCTCGGCGTCGTCGCCAGCGTCGTCCTTGGGACGGCCCCGGTCGTCGGCGTCAGGGTACGAGAACATCTCCTGGAAGTCCGCGTCGACCTCTTGGACGACGGGCTCCAGACACCTTACGCACTCCCCCTTCGCCGATGCACGGGCGGTGCCTGTGACAAGCACCCCTTCCATGACCGACTCCAGTCGGAGCTCGAGCTCCACCGGGGCGCCTTCCGGCACCTCGATGACCCCCAGGAGACCGAACTCCTTGGGGGCGTCGATCGTGCGGGACAGCCGCTGCATGGCACCGGGACGCCGCCCCAGCTCGTGCGTATCGAACACGAACGGGTTGCGGTGGTCGAGATGCGTGCTCAGGGCTGGTCCTGCTTTCGTTCTTCGAAGCTCATGGGGGGTTGCCGCCGCGATTTTCCGGGCAGCTCGGAACGCACGTGTACGCGCGACCGAAGAACCAGGGTACTGGACCTTTCGCTCATGGCCCAATCTGCCCCCGGACCCGCCTCAGCGCCCCTGCTCGTACTGCCGCATCTGTTCCAGGCTGATCATGCTCGTGTCGAAGAGACTCGTCTCGTCGAGCGCGCTGTCCTGAGCCTGCTGCTGTCCCTGCTGCGACTGCTGGTGCTGGTGCTGCTGCTGGTACGCGTACGGGTCCTGCTGCTGGTGCTGCTGGTACGCGTACGGATCCGGCTGCTGCTGGTAGGCGGCGTACGGGTCCGCCTGGTAGGTGCCGTACGCGTCCTGCTGGCCGTAGGGCTGCTGCTGCTGGTAGGCGGCGTACGGATCCTGGCCCTGCTGCTGCGCGTACGCGGGCGCGGGCTCCGGGGCCTGGGCCGGGATCTGGGGCATCTGCGGGGCCTGTGCGGCGGCCTGCTGGTCCTGGGTGCCGATCTCCGCGAGGCCCGCGAGGTAGTCGGCGTCGCTGGTGTGCGCCTGCCCCTCCCCGTCCAGGGTCAGCGCGCCGAGGTCGTCGCTGGCGATGCGGCCGTGCAGCTTCTGGCGGCCCTTGCCGACGGCCTCCAGGGTCTTGGCGAGCACCGCCTCGAAGGCGCCGAGCTTGGTGTCCACGTAACTGTCGGCGTCCCGCCGCAGCGTCTCCGGGTCGTGGCTGCGCTCGGGGGCGTCCTCGTCCTCGTAACCCGCCTCGTCGAGGCCGGGGCCGGTGCCTAGCAGCTTCTCGCGGCCGCGGCCGACCGAGCCGAGCGTCTTGTTGAGGACGACCTCGAAGTTGGCCAGCTTGGAGTCGACGTAGTCGTCGGCCTCCGCCTTGACCTCCTCGGCCTCCTGGCGGGCCTCGGCGAGGATCCGGTCGGCCTCGGCCTGCGCGCGGCGGGCGATCTCCGTGTCGGCGATCAGGGTGCCGCGCTCGGCCCGCGCCTCACCGATGATCCGCTCGGCCTCGGCGTGGGCCTGCTCGACCATCTGCTCGCGGCCGCCGATGAGCTCCTGGGCCTGGGCGAGGGAGCCGGGCAGCGCCTGGCGCACCTCCTCGAGCATCGCGAGCAGGTCGGCGCGGTTGATCACGCACGAGGCCGACATGGGCATCGAGCGCGCGCCGCCGACCGTGCCGACGATGTCGTCGAGCTTCTTCTGCACGTCCACCGTGTGCTCGCCACTCTCTCGTTCTCGTCAGAGGGTTGTTGGAGACGGACAAGGCGACTGTAAGCCCAACTGGCGCGTGCGTGTCACTTCTTGGGAAGACGCTCGGTCAATGCCTCGTGGACCAGCGGCGGGACCAGGTGCGAGACGTCGCCGCCCCAGGCCGCGACCTCCTTGACCAGGGAGGACGACAGGAAGCTGTACGTCGGGTTGGTGGGGACGAAGAGCGTCTCCACGCCGGACAGGCCGTTGTTCATCTGGGCCATCTGCAGTTCGTAGTCGAAGTCGCTGACGGCGCGCAGGCCCTTCACGATGGCCGGAATGTCGCGCTGCTTGCAGAAGTCGACGAGGAGGCCGTGGAAGGCCTCCACCTCCACGTTGCCGAACTCGGCCGTGACCTCGCGGATCAGTTCGATCCGCTCCTCGACCTCGAACAGCCCCTTCTTGGACTGGTTGATCATCACCGCGACGTGCACGACGTCGTAGAGCTTGGAGGCTCGGGCGATGATGTCGAGGTGGCCGTTGGTGATGGGGTCGAACGACCCCGGACAGACTGCGCGGCGCACGGGAAGTCCCTCGCTCTCCGGTCCGGTCATCGTGCGTCGTCGCACGTGAGGGTGGTGTTCAAGGCGGCGCGACCGTACCAAAACGTGCCTTCGCCGTAGCGACGGGACCTCAGCCCCTCGAAGCCGTCCGGCCACCGGAATTCGCCGCCTCTGGTGCTGCGTTCCACGGTGACGAGCGCTTCGTCCGCGAGCCAGCCCCGCGTACGGAGTGTGAGCAGAATCTCGCGAAGATCGTCGTCGGAGACGGCGTACGGAGGGTCGAGAAAGACCAGGTCGTAGGGGGCGCTTGGGGGCGGCCCCGCGATGATTTGCTCCGCTTTTCCGGTACGTGCCTCGGCTCCCGGCAGGCCGATCGCGCGGATGTTGTCGCGGATCGTGCGGGCGGCCCGGGCGTCGGCCTCGACGAGCAGCGCGTGGGCGGCGCCGCGCGAGAGTGCCTCCAGGGCGACGGCGCCGGAGCCCGCGTACAGGTCGGCGACGCGGGTGCCGGTGAGGCTGCCGCCGAGCAGGGCCTGCCAGGTGGAGAAGAGGCCCTCGCGCGCCCGGTCGGACGTGGGCCGTGTGCCGGTGCCCGGTGGCACGGCGAGGCGGCGTCCGCCGGCGGTTCCGGCGATCACGCGGGTCATCGCGCAGGTACGTCCTTGTCTTCCGCGGCTTGTGGTGCGGGTCCAGTCTGTCAGGACGCCGACATCCCTCGCCTGCCGGGCAACCTGCGGCCCCCGCCCCCACGCCACGGGGCTCCGCCCCGGACCCCGCTGCTCAATCGCCGCAGGGGCTGAAAAGATCGGGGCTCCGCCCCGGACCCCGCGCCTCAATCGCCGGCGGGGCTTGAAGTGCCCGGGCCTTGGAAGACGGGCGACGCGGGGTGGGTCAGCCCTTGTCCAGGTACTGTTCGCGCTCCTCGTCCAGGAGGGCGTCCAGGGCGATGCGCAGGGCCGGCAGGCGGTCCAGCTCCGGGTCCGCCGTGACCACCTTCGTGGCCTCCTCCCGCGCCTCCGCGATGATCTCCTCGTCCTCGATCACGGCCAGCATGCGCAGCGACGAGCGCACACCGGACTGGGCCTGGCCGAGGACGTCGCCCTCACGCCGCTGCTCCAGGTCGATGCGGGAGAGCTCGAACCCGTCGAGCGTGGAGGCGACCGCGCCGAGCCGGGCGCGGGCCGGGCTGGCCTCGGGCATCTCGGTGACCAGAAGGCACAGACCCGCCGCCGAGCCACGGCCCACACGGCCCCGCAACTGGTGGAGCTGCGAGACGCCGAACCGGTCGGCGTCCATGATCACCATCGCCGTCGCGTTCGGCACGTTCACACCGACCTCGATGACGGTCGTCGCCACCAGGACGTCCGTCTCCCCCGCCGCGAACCGGCGCATCACCGCGTCCTTGTCGTCGGGCTGCATACGACCGTGCAGTACCTCGACCTTGAGGCCCTGGAGCGCCCCGTGCGCCAGCTCGTCCGCGACGTCGAGCACGGCGAGCGGCGGCCGCTTCTCCGCCTCGTCCTCCGCGGACTGCTTCTTGGCGGCGCCCTTCTTGGGCTTCTCGTCCTCGTCGTCGCCGATGCGGGGGCAGACCACGTACGCCTGGTGCCCCTTGCTCACCTCCTCCCGCACGCGCTCCCAGGCGCGCGCGAGGAAGTGCGGCTTGTCGGCCGCCGGGACCACGTGGCTGGCGATCGGCGAGCGGCCGGCCGGCAGCTGGTCGAGGACGGACGTCTCCAGATCGCCGAAGACCGTCATGGCCACCGTGCGCGGGATCGGCGTCGCCGTCATGACGAGGAGGTGCGGGGGCTGCTTGCCCTTGGAGCGCAGCGCGTCGCGCTGCTCCACACCGAAGCGGTGCTGCTCGTCGACGACGACCAGGCCCAAGTCGTCGAACTGCACCTTGTCCTCGATCAGCGCGTGCGTACCGATGACGATGCCGGCCTCGGCCGTGGCGAGGTCGAGCAGGGCCTGGCGGCGGGCGGCCATGCCCATGGAGCCGGTGAGGAGGACGACCTTGGTGGCGTGCTCGGAGCCGCCCAGCATGCCGCCCTCGGCCAGCTCGCCCATCATCTCGGTGATGGAGCGGTGGTGCTGCTGGGCGAGGACTTCGGTGGGCGCGAGCATCGCGGCCTGACCGCCCGCGTCGACGACGGCGAGCATGGCGCGCAGCGCCACCATCGTCTTGCCGGAGCCCACTTCGCCCTGGAGCAGCCGGTGCATCGGATGCTCGGTGGCCAGGTCGTCGAAGATCTCCATGGAGACCTTCTGCTGGCCGTCGGTGAGCGTGAAGGGCAGCTTCGCGTCGAAGGCCGTCAGCAGGCCGTCCGGCTTGGGAGCGCGCGCGACCGCCGTCAGCTGTGTCTCCGCGAACCGGCGCCGGGCGAGGGCCACTTGGAGGACGAACGCCTCGTCCCACTTCAGGCGGTCACGGGCGGCGGCGATGTCGTCCTTCGCATGCGGCCGATGGATCTTGAGCAGGGCCTCGGGCAGCGGGACCAGGCCGCGACCCTCGCGCAGCGACTCGGGCAGCGGGTCCTCGGCCTCGCGCGCGCTGGGCAGCACCAGGTCGACCGCCTTGGCGATCTTCCAGGACTCCAGCTTGGCGGTGGCCGGGTAGATCGGCAGGAGCGCCCCGGCCCACGATCCGACGGCCTCTGCGGCGTCCTCGGAGGACTCGGCGTTCAGCAACTGGTACGCGGGGTGCGCCAGTTGCATCTTGCGGTTGAAGACCGAGACCTTGCCGGCGAACATCGCGCGGGTGCCGGGCAGCAGGTCCTTGTGCGGCTTGTGGATGCCGCGGCCGAAGAAGACGAGCTGGAGCTGGCCGCTGCCGTCGGTGATGGTGACTTCGAGGCGCTGGCCCCTGCCGCCGTTGAACTTCAGGATGCGGGCGGTGGCGACCTGGGCGACGACCGTGACGTGCTCGTCGAGCGGCAGCTCGGCGAGGCGGGTGAGCTCGCCCCGCTCCGCGTATCTGCGCGGGTAGTGGTGGAGCAGGTCGCCGACCGTGTGCAGGCCGAGATGCTCGGCCATCACCTTCGCGGTGGCGGGGCCGAGCACCTTCTTCAGTGGTTCTTCGAGCGCGGGCACGAGATCCATTGCACACCACGCCACTGACAATGGCCGAACGCCTCCCTGAAACGGGCCTCAGCCCATCTCGGGAACCGGCGTCACCAGCTTCCCGTGCTCCAGGTACGAGGTCAGGTTGTCGAGGGTCAGCCGTTCCATCTCGTCGCGGGTCTGGTCGGTGCCGCTGGCGAGGTGCGGCGTGAGCACCACGTTGTCCAGGGCGAGGAGCTCCTGCGGCACGTGCGGTTCGGCGGCGAAGACGTCGAGTCCCGCGCCGGCGAGGCCGCCCGTGGTCAGGAGCTCGACCAGCGCCGTCTCGTCGACCACGCTGCCGCGCGCGATGTTGACGAGGTACCCCTCGGGTCCGAGCGCCTCCAGGACCTCGCGGGAGACGAGGCCCTGGGTGGCGGCGCCGCCCGAGGTGGCGATCACCAGGACGTCGACGGCCGCGGCGAGTTCGGCGGGCGAGGCCGCGTACGCGTAGTCGACGCCGGGGACCTCGCGGCGGCTGTGGTAGCTGATCGGGCAGCCCATGGCGGCGAACCGGGTGGCGACGGCCCGGCCGATCCGGCCGAGGCCGAGCACGCCGATCCGGGCGCCGCTGACCCGCCGCGCCAGCGGGAAGGCGCCCTCGCGCGGCCAGCGTCCCGCCCGTACGTAGCGGTCGGCCGCGGAGAGTCCGCGCAGCGTGTCGAGCGTGAGGCCGAGCGCGGTGTCGGCGACGCAGTCGGTGAGCACGTCGGGGGTGTTGCTCACCAGGATGCCGCGCCGCCGGGCGAGCTCGACGTCGGTGGTGTCGTAGCCGACGCCGAAGTTCACGACGGCGCCCAGGCGCGGAAGCGCGTCCATGAGTCCGGCGTCGACCCCCGCACGCCCCGAGGTGACGACGACGCCGACCGCACCCCCGTGCTCCGCGAGGAAGGCGTCGCGCTCAGGCCCCTCCTCCGGAAGGACGAGGGCGTCGTACGTGCCGCGCAGCGTCTGCGCGAGCGAGGGCTTGAGCGAGCCGACGGCGAGGACGCGGCCGGCGGGCGCTTCGGTACGGGACATGTCAGACCACCTTCTTCACGAGTTCGGCGAGTTCCGCGTGCTCCGCCTCGGTGAGGTCGGTCAGCGGTGGGCGGACCGGGCCCGCGGAGTGACCGGAGACGGTCAGGCCCGCCTTCACGATCGACACCGCGTAGCCGGGCCGCCGGTCGCGCAGGGCGATGTAGGGCAGGACGAACTCGCGCAGCCGGTCGTAGACCTGCTCCCTGTCATGGGCGCGGACGGCGGCGTAGAAGTCGCAGGCCCACTGGGGAGCGAAGTTGAAGATGGCCGACGAGTAGGTGGTGGCGCCGAGTTCGAGGTAGGGCAGGGCGTAGGTCTCGGCCGTCGGGAGGCCGCCGATGAGGACGAGCCGGCCGTCGTGCTCGGCGTGCAGCCGGGCCATCAGGTCGATGTCGCAGACGCCGTCCTTGAATCCGATGAGGTTGGGGAAGCGGGCGACGAGCCGGTCCACCGTCTCCGCGCGGAAGCGGGCGTTGGCCCGGTGGTACACGATCACGCCGAGCGAGGTGGCGGCGCAGACCCGTGCCACGTGTTCGTAGAGCCCCTCCTGGCCGACCTCGGTGAGGTAGGGCGGCAGCAGCAGGATGCCGTCGGCCCCGCCCTCCTCCGCGCGCCGGGCCATCTCCACCGCGGTCGCCGTGCCGTAACCGGCCGCCCCGACGACCGGCAGCCCGTCCGGCGCCTCGGCGACGGTCGCCCGCAGCACGGCGTCGACGTCGGTGTGGCTGAGCGAGAAGAACTCCCCGGTGCCGCCCGGGGCGAAGAGGCCGGCCACGTCGTACCCGGTCAGGCGCCGCAGGTGGGCCCGGTAGGCCGGCTCGTCGAAGGCGTGGTCCGCGGTGGTGTGGGTGACGGGGAAGGACAGCAGGCCGGAGCCCAGGACGCGGCGCAGGTCGTCGGGTGAGAAACGGGCCATCGAACATCTCCAGGGTCAGTGGCGGATGAGGCCGGCTCGGCGCAAGCTAGCAGACATCGATCACGGATAGGAATGCCGTCTACATATGCGTACGCCATTCCTGTCCGCCCTTCCCGCCCGCGCCCGCCCGGAGCGCCGCCACACCTCAACTTCCGTGCCTGTGCAATCTCTTGACGCGTCTCAGAACCCACACTTACCGTGCGTCCACAAATTGAAACGGCGTCTACATCCGTGGACAGGCTGTGCGTCTGTCGCGGTGGAGGAAGCCCCATGCCCCCAGTTCTCACCCACGGTCGCGCCCGGGCCGGTACGCGCCGCCGGCGGGCCACTCTCGCTCTGACGCTCGTCTGCACGCTCCCCCTCAGCGCCTGCACCGTGGCCAACAGCGCGTCGGTGACGGCGGGCAAGGACACCCTCCGGATCGTGCTGCCGGAGGAACCGAACACCCTGGAGCCCTGCGACGGCTCGCAGACCACCACGGGCGTCGTGACGCGCTCCAACATCACCGAGCCGCTCACCGAGCGCGATCCGCGGTCCGGGGAGCTGACACCGAAGCTCGCGACCGGGTGGAAACGCACCTCCGCCACCGAGTGGACGTACGCCATCCGCAAGGGCGTCCGCTTCAGTGACGGATCCCGCTTCGACGCGAAGGACGCCGCGTTCTCCATCGACCGGGCGGTCAACTCCGACTTCGGCTGCGACGTCGAGGGCTACGTCTTCGGGGACATGGACGTGAAAGTGGCGACGCCCGACGCCCACACGCTGAAGGTGACGACCCCCGAGGCCGACCCGATCCTTCCGCTGCGGCTCTCCTTCGTCGAGATGGTGCCGACGTCCACCGCCCCGGACAAAAAGGTGCGCGAGCCGATCGGCACGGGCCCGTACCGCATAGCCGACTGGGAGCCCGGCCTGCGGCTCTCCCTCGCGGCGAACAAGCGGTACTGGGGCAAGGCCCCCGCGTACCGCGACGCCCTCTACCAGTGGCGCCCCGAGGGCAGCGTCCGCGCCTCCATGGTCACCAACGGCGAGGCGGACGTGGCCACGTCGATCGGCCCGCAGGACGGCGCGGGCGACACCGCGGTCCCCTACCGCAACAACGAGACCACCGCCCTGCGGATGCAGTACACCGAGGCCCCGCTGAACGACAGGCGCGTACGCCAGGCGATCAACTACGCGATCAACCGCAAGGGCATCGTCGACTCCCTCTACCAGGGCGACGCGAAGGTCGCCGCCCAGCTCGTCCGCTCCGGGGTCACCGGATACGACACACAGCTGAAGCCCTGGCCGACCGATCCCGCGAAGGCCAGGAAGCTACTGGCCGAGGCCAAGGCCGACGGGGTCGACGTGAGCAGGCAGATCCAACTGGTCGCCCGCACCGCACAGTTCCCGAAGATCGAAGAGACCGTGCAGGTCGTCCAGCACGAATTGGCCCAGCTGGGCCTCGACATCAAGATCCGGATGACGGACACCGCGGGCAGCTCCGAGTTCCAGGAACGCCCCTTCCCCGACAATCCGGGCCCCTATCTGATGCTGATCCAGCACGGGAACCAGGCCGGTGACGCCGCCTTCACCATGGACCAGTACCTCCTGAGCAAGGGCTTCCAGAGCTCCGGCGGGACCGCCGCGTTCGACCGGAGGATCCGCGCCGCCGAGGCGCTGACCGGGGCGGACCGCCAGAAGGCGCTGGCCCGGATCTTCTCCGAGGAGCCGACCGAGATCGCCCAGTACGCCTATATCGCGCACATGTACGGCATCATCGCGCTCGCCCCGGGGGTCCGGTACCGGCCGAACTCCTCGACCGGTGACGAGATGCGCCTCGCCGAGTTCACCCACTCCGACTGATCGCGCGGCGGGCGCGCGACGCGTGCAGCGCGGGCCCGCCGCCCGGTCCATCTCCGACTTGGGGACAGCGATGTTCCATTTCCTCCGCCGCCGCGCGCTGACCAGCATCCTGCCGCTGGTCGCGGTGCTCCTCGGGGTCTTCGTCCTCGCGCGGCTCACCGGCGATCCCTCGTCCTTGTACCTGCCCGAATCCGCCACCCCGGCCCAGCGCGCCGCCTTCGCCGCGCGCAACGGCTTCGACGACTCGATCTGGCAGCAGATCACCGACTACTTCGGCGGTGTCCTCCGGCTCGACTTCGGCGAATCGCTGCGCACCGGCGAGTCCGCGGCGACGATGGCGCTGCGGGCCTTCCCCGCCACGCTGCAGCTCGCCTTCACGACGATGCTGATCGCCGTCGTCGGCGCGGTGGTCATCGGCAGCTGGGCCGCCTACCGGCCCAACTCCTTCGCCGACCGTGTCTCTTCGTTCCTGTCCATGACCGCCGCGAGCGTGCCCGACTTCTGGTTCGCGATCACCGGCGTATGGATCTTCTCCGTGACGCTCGGGGTGCTGCCGACGTCCGGCGTCACCGACGGCATGCTCTCGTGGGTGCTGCCGGTGGCCACGCTGGCGATCCGGCCGCTCGGCGTCCTCACCCAGGTGGTGCGCGGCGCCATGGTCTCCGCGCTCTCCGCCCCGTACGTGCGTCTGGCGCGCAGCAAGGGCGCCGGCAGCGTCCGCGTGGTCAGCCACCACGCGCTGCGCAACGCCGCCGCGCCCGCGCTCACCGTCGCGGGCGACCTCGCCGTCTCCCTGGTCAACGGGGCCGTGGTGGTGGAGACCATCTTCGGCTGGCCGGGCATCGGGAAACTGATGATCGACTCCATCCTGGGCCGCGACTTCGCGGTACTCCAGGCCGCGGTGCTGATCACCGCGATCACCATCTTCGCGCTCAACATCCTCATCGACGTCTGCTACGCGCTGCTCGACGCGCGCGTACGCGAGACGGCGACGGCCTGAGGAGGACTCCGTGAGTACCTCGATCGACAAGCCCGTGCCCGAGCCCCTGCCCGACACCGCACCCGCCGAGGCCGAGCCCTCCCCGCCCCGTGGCAGCCAGGTCCCCTTGTGGCGAATGCTGTTGCGCGACCGGGTCGCCACCGTGGCGGCCGTGCTGCTCGCCCTGATCGCGCTCACCGCGCTCCTCGGCCCGCCCCTGCTCGGCGACGCCGCCACGGACCAGGACCTGACGAACGCCAACCAGGCGCCGTTCTCCCTCGACCACGGCTGGCTGGGGGTCCTCGGCACCGATCCGCTCGGCCAGAGCGTGCTGGCCCGGCTCGTCGTCGCGGCCCGCACCACGTTCAGCGTGGCCGTGCCCGCGGTGCTGCTGGCCCTGGCCGTCGGCTCGCTGATCGGCATGTGGGCGGGCTACCACCGCGGTCGCAGGGAGACGGTCGCGATGCGGATCGCCGACGTCATCATGAGCTTCCCCTCGCTGCTCATGGCGGTCGTCGTGCTCTTCGTCTTCTCGCCGAGCATCGCCAACCTCGTCCTGGTGCTCACCGTCACCCGGCTCCCGGTCTATCTGCGCACCGCCCGATCCGAGTCCGCCGAGCTGCAGAGCCGCCTGTTCGTGGACGCGGCGCGCACCTTCGGCACGTCCAGCGGGGCGATCATCCGCCGGCACGTGTTCCCGATCGTGCTGCCGACGCTGCTGACCCTCGCGACGCTCGAATTCTGCTACGTGATGCTCGCCGAGTCCTCGCTGAGCTTCCTCGGCATCGGCATCCAACCGCCCGACGTGAGCTGGGGGTTGATGGTCTCGCAGGGGCGGACGTATCTGCAGAGCGCCTGGTGGCTGACGTTCTTCCCCGGCCTCGCCATCGTCGTCACGACGGTGTCGGCGACCGTGCTCGCCTCCTGGGCGCGGCTCGCCACCGATCCCGCGCAGCGCTGGCGCCTCGCGCTGCCCCGCACGGCGCGCCGCCGCGCCACCCCGGCTCCGCAGGAGGCCACGTCGTGACCGCGACCACCACCACCGCCACGGCCCTCGAAGTCGAGGACCTCAGCGTCGACATCCGCACTCCGCAGGGCACCGTACGCGCCGTGGACAAGGTCAGTTTCCGGGCGCGGCGCGGCCGGACGCTGGCCCTGCTCGGCGAGTCGGGCTGCGGCAAGTCGATGACCGCGCAGGCCGTCGTGTCCCTGCTGGGCCCGGCCGCCGAGGTGAGCGGGGGCCGGGTGCTGCTCGACGGCACCGACCTCATCGCGGCCGACGAGCGGACCCGCCGCGCGCTCGCGGGGCCCGGACTCGCCATCGTCTTCCAGGACGCGCTCACCGCCCTCAACCCGGTCTACACGGTGGGCACCCAGCTCGCCGAGCCGTTCCGGATCCACCGCGGGATGTCCCGCAAGGAGGCCCGCAGGGAGGCGATCGAGCTGATGGCCCGGGTCGGCATCCCGGAGCCGGAGAGCCGGGTGGACGCCTATCCGCACCAGTTCTCCGGCGGCATGCGCCAGCGTCTCCTCATCGCCATCGCGGTCGCGCTCTCCCCGTCCGTGCTGCTCGCCGACGAGCCGACGACGGCCCTCGACGTCACCGTGCAGGCGCAGATCATGCAACTGCTGCGGGACCTGCGCGCCGAGCGGGACATGAGCGTCGTCCTGATCACCCACGACCTGGCGCTCGTCTCCGAGCAGGCCGACGAGGTCGTGGTGATGTACGCGGGCAACGTGGTCGAGTCGGGGCCCGTACGAGAGGTGTTCGGCGCTCCCCGGCATCCGTACACGAAGGGCCTGCTGGACTCGGTGCCGGTGCACGCCGCACGCGGGGAGGATCTGAAGTCCATCGGCGGCGCCCCGCCGGAGCTCCACTCCATCCCGGCCGGCTGTGTCTACCAGGACCGCTGCCCACTGGTGCGCGACCTGTGCCGTGCGAAGCGCCCCGGGCCGACCGAGGTCGCGCCGGGCCGCACGGCCGCCTGCCACTTCTCCGACGAGGTGAACCGATGAGCCATGAGCCGCTTCTCCAGGTACGCGAACTCACCAAGACCTTCCAGGTCCAGGGTTCGGGCAAGGGGCGCAGTCTGCGGGCCCTGAACGGCATCTCCTTCGACCTGCGGCGCGGCGAGACCCTCGGCCTCGTCGGGGAGTCGGGCTGCGGCAAGTCCACGCTGGCCCGCACGCTCCTCATGCTGGAGCGGCCCGACGGCGGCGAGATCCGCTTCGACGGCGTGGACCCGTTCGCGCTCAAGGGGACGGAGCTGCTGGCCTGGCGGCGCCGGGTGCAGATGGTCTTCCAGGACCCGTTCGCCTCGCTCAACGCCAGAATGACGGCGGGCCAGATCATCGCCGAACCGTGGCGCACCCACAGGACCCTGCACCGCACGGCCGCGGAACGATCCGCCCGCATACGGGAGCTGCTCGACCTCGTCGGGCTGCGCAGGGGCGACGAGCACCGCTACCCGCAGGAGTTCTCCGGCGGTCAGCGCCAGCGCATCGGCATCGCCCGTGCGCTCGCCCTCTCCCCCGACGTGATCATCTGCGACGAGCCGGTCTCCGCGCTCGACCTGTCCGTGCAGGCCCAGGTGCTCAATCTCCTCAACGACCTGCAGCGGCAGCTCGGCGTCAGCTATCTCTTCATCTCCCACGACCTGTCGGTGGTGCGGCACGTCGCGGACCGCGTGCTGGTGATGTACCTGGGCGGGATCGTGGAGCAGGGCGACACGGAGTCCGTCTTCAACCGCGCCCTGCACCCGTACAGTTCGGCGCTGATGTCGGCCGCGCCCTCGCTGGACACCGGCGCGCGCCGCGAACAGATCATCCTCCAGGGCGAGTTGCCGTCGCCGCTCTCGCCGCCCTCCGGCTGCCGTTTCCGTACGCGCTGCTGGAAGGCGACCGACGCGTGCGCCTCGGCGGCGCCCGGCCCGGCCGCCGACCCGCGGGACCCGGGGCACACGGCCGCCTGTTTCCATCCGCTCCAGGACGCCGCGGGGCCCGTGGCCGCGGGCGGGGGCGGGGGCGCCCGATGACGCTCACCGGCTGTCTGGTCGTCGCGGTCGCGGTGGTGCTCGCCGCCTGTCTCCAGGCGTCCATCGGCTTCGGCATGGGAATGCTCGCGGCGCCGGTGGTCGCCTTCGTCGACCCGTCCCTGGTGCCGGGGACGCTGATCATTCAGGCGGGCGTGCTCACCCTCCTGGTGACGGTGACCGAGCGGCAGCACATCGATCTGCGGGGCACCGGCTGGGCGCTGGTCGGCCGGGTGCCCGGCACGGTCGCCGGGGCGCTGCTCGTGACCGCGCTGCCGCCGCAGGGGCTCACCCTGATGCTGTCCGGGGTGGTGCTCCTCGGCATCGTCCTGACCTGCTTCGGCTGGGCCCCGCGCCCGCACCGGCCGACCCTGGTGCTGGCCGGGTCCGCGTCCGGCCTGCTCGGCACGGCGACCTCGATCGGTGGGCCGCCGATGGCCCTGGTCTGGCAGGGCAAGGACGCGCCGGTGCTGCGCGGCACCATGAGCGGGTTCTTCCTCGTCGGCTCGGTGCTGTCCCTCGCGACGCTCGCGTCCACGGGGGCCATCGGCAGGCACACCCTCCTGATGTCCGCCGTACTGGCCCCCGCATCGGTCCTCGGCTACGCCCTGTCCCGCTACGTCAACCGCTTCCTGGACGCGCGGCGGCTGCGCCTGGTCGCGATCGGGGTGTCGACGCTGGGGGCGGTGCTGCTGATCGGGGAGCAGCTGCTGTGACCGTCACTCCCGCACGAGGTTGCGCAGCGGCCGCCCCTCGGCGAGCGCCTCGACGTTCGCCCTGATGTCCTCGGCCCGGCCGCGGAAGGTCTCCTCGGTGTGGCCCGACTGGTGCGGCGTGAGCACCACGTTGTCGAACCCGGTGAAGTCGAGGTGCGAGGGCGGCGGCGCCGCGGGCTCGCGCGGGTTGCGCCACCACACGTCGAGGCCCGCGCCGGCGAGGCGGCCCTCGCTCAGCGCGGCGTGCAGCGCCTTCTCGTCGACCACCGCGCCACGGGCCACGTTGACGAGCACGGCGGACCGCTTCATCACCGCAAGCTCGGCCGCGCCCACCAGGCCGCGCGTCTCCTCGCTCAGCGGCACGGTCACCACGACCACGTCGCAGGCGGCCAGCAGCTCGTGCAGCCGGTCCTGCCCGCCCACCCACTCCAGGTCCACCCCGGAAGGCGGCGGCGCGGCCGGATCGCGGCGCACGGTACGCACCCGCATGCCCAACGCGCCCGCAAGGCGCGCCACTTCGCCGCCGATCTCGCCCATGCCCAGGACGCCGAGGGTGCGTCCCGCGAGGACACCGCCGAAGGGGTAGGTCCGGTCCACCATGGCGTTGCGCCAGACACCGGCCCGCATGTCCCGCTCGCCGCGTGCCACGTCGCGCAGCAGCATCATCGACACCATCACCACGTGTTCGGCGATGGAACGGCCGTGGTGGAAGGTGTTCGCCACCCGCACTCCGGGCCGCAGCGCGTCGAGCGGCACCTTGTCGTAGCCAGCCCCGGTCACGTGCAGCAGCCGCAGCCGCTCCATGCCGGTCAGCAGCTCACGGTCGGCCGCGGAGCACACGAGGACGTCGGCGGTGGCCGCGGCTTCCGTGCGGGCCCCGGGGTCGTCGCCGTACACGAAGGTCCAGCGGTGCGTGCTGCCTTCGGTGAGCACGTCCCTGAACCGCCCCATGACGGGTTCGGTGACCAGGACCTCCAGCGGCGCCGCCGCTCCCCCGCTCACCACCGCGGCACCGTCGGGTCGAACTCCGGCCGGAAGCGGCGCATGTAGGCGGTGTCGTCGCGCTCTCGGATGCCGCACGTGACGTACTGCTCGTGCAGGCGGGCGAGCGCGTCACGGTCGAGCTCCACGCCGAGCCCCGGTGCGGTGGGCACCGCGACCGCGCCGCCCCGGAACGTGAGCGCACCCGGCACGACGACGTCCTCGGCCGGGTCCTTCCACGGCCAGTGCGTGTCGCAGGCGTAGTCGAGGTTCGGGGTGGCGGCGGCGAGGTGGGTCATGGCCGCGAGGCTGATGCCCAGATGCGAGTTGGAGTGCATGGACAGACCCATGCCGAACGTCTCGCAGATCGCGCCGAGCCGCTGGGACCGGCGCAGGCCGCCCCAGAAGTGGTGGTCGGAGAGGACCACCTGGACCGCGTTCTGCCGCACGGCGGGCGGCAGGTGCTTGAACGCGACCACGCACATGTTGGTGGCGAGCGGCATGGACACCTCGCGCGCGACGCGGGCCATGCCCTCGATGCCGGGCGTCGGGTCCTCCAGGTACTCGACGACCCCGTCGAGCTCCTGCCCGACCTTGACCGAACTGTCCACGCTCCACGCCCCGTTGGGGTCGAGCCGCAGTGGCAGGTCAGGGAAGGCGGCGCGCAGCGCGCGTACCGCCTCGATCTCCTCCTCCGGCGGGAGGACACCGCCCTTCAGCTTGATCGCGCCGAAGCCGTACGTGTCGATGATGCGGTGTGCCTGGCGGACCAGCCCCTCGGGGTCGAGCGCGGCGCCCCACTCGTCGTCGTCCTGGCCGGGGTGGCCGGCCCACTTGTAGAAGAGGTACGCGCTGTAGGCGACGCGGTCACGGACGGCGCCGCCCAGCAGATCGCTCACCGGGCGGCCGACGACCTTGCCCTGAAGGTCGAGCGCGGCGACCTCGAAGGGCGAGACGACCCGGTCGGCGAGCGAGCTGTCGGTCACCATCCCGCTCATCCCGTGCCCGCCCACACCGCTGTCGGCGGCCAGCGATTCGTTGACGGCGCGCCACACGCCGTTGAGGTCGAAGATCTCGGTACCGGCCAGGTGTCTTCCGGCCCGTTCCAGTCGGCGCAGGTGCGGCAGGTCCCCGTAGGACTCCCCGAGCCCGCTCAGGCCGCTGTCGGTCACCACCTCGACCACCGAGCGCAGCGCGAACGGCTCGTGCACACCTACGGAGTTGAGCAGCGGAAGGTCGCGGAAGGCCACCGGCGTCACGCGCACCTCGGCGATCCGGTGCCTCTCAGTGTCAGCCATGACGGGATACTGGCACGCGTCTACGTACGTAGACAAGACTTGCGTATGTGATTCCGGCGCATCCGATTCCACTGGTCCGGGCAGCCGGTTCCCGCCGCCCCGTCCCCTACGATGAGCCGGACGTTCAGGGGGGTGAAGGTGGCAGCAGACAGCGCCTCGTCGGGCCCTGCGGACACCGGGTCGGGCCGCGGCCTGGTCAAGTCCGCGGAGCGCACCGCGCGGATCATGGAAACGCTCGCCGAGTCGGCGGACGGCCTCAGCCTGGGCCGGCTGCAGGAGCTGACCGGCTACCCCCGCTCCAGCCTGTACGCCCTGCTGCGCACGCTGACGACGCTGAAGTGGATCGAGACCTCCGACGGCGAGCAGACGTACGGCATCGGGCCGCGCGCCCTGCTCGCCGGCACCGCCTACCTCGACCACGACCCCGCGCTGCCCTTCGCCGTCCAGCAGCTGGAGAGCCTGCGGGCCGAGACCGGTTACACCGTGCACTACGCGCGCCTGGACGCCCCCAACGTCATCTACCTGGCCAGCCGTGAGGTCACGGAGCCCAAGCGCCTCGTGTCCCGCGTGGGCCGACAACTGCCGGCGCACGCCACCTCACTGGGCAAGGCCCTGCTCGCCGAGCGCACCCCCGCCGAGGTCGACGCGATCCTGCCGGACGACGGGCTGCGGCAGCTGACCGAGCACACGGTGGCCACGCGCACGGCGCTCCACGCCGAGCTGGAGGAGAGCCGGGAGCGCGGCTGGGCGATCGAGCGGGAGCAGAACACCGCGGGGCTGTGCTGCGTGGCGGCCGCCGTCGGCTACCGCATCCCGGCGACCGACGCGATCAGCTGCTCGATGCCGCTGTCCCGCGCCCGCGGCGACGAGCTCACCCGCGTCGCCGAGACCCTGCGCCGGCACGCGGACGAGCTGGCGGGGACCCTGCGCCGCAAGGGCATCCGCTGACGGTCCCGCCGGACCGGACCCCTACTCGACGCCGATCAGCATCAGCGCCGACTGCCGCCCGCCGCGGTACACCACCGTGTCCACGGCCAAGTGGGACTCGCGCACGTGCTGTTCGAGGCCGGCCGCGACCTCGTCCGAGACCTCCTCGCCGAGGACGAGCGTGACGAGTTCGCCGCCCGCGGCGAGCATCCGGTCGAGGACCGTGCGGGCCGTCGCCGGGACCTCGCCGCCGATGACGGCCACGTCGCCGTCGATGAGGCCGAGGACGTCACCGGCCTGGCAGATGCCCGCCATGGTCCACGACTGCCGCTCGGCGACGGCCAGTTCGCCGTACCGGGTCGCCCCCGCGGCCGACGTCATCGCCACGACGTCCTCGTCGAAGCGCCGGTCGGGCTCGTGGACGGCGAGCGCGGCGATGCCCTGGACCGCCGAGCGGGTCGGGATGAGCGCGATCCGCAGCCCCTCGGAGCGGGCCTGCTCGGCCGCCGCCGCGGCGGTGTGCCGCAGCTCGGCGTCGTTCGGCAGCAGCACCACCTCGCGCGCGTGGGCCCGCCGTATCGCGTCGACGAGCTCCCCGCTGGCGGGCGGTTCGCCGGGCCGGTCGGGCACGGTCGTGGCGCCCGCCTCCCGGTAGAGCCCGGCGAGCCCGTCGCCCGGCACGACCGCCACGACGGCCCGCTGGACGCGCTCGCGCGGCGTCGAGGAGTGCGTCGCGTGCACGTCGCCGAGCCCGAAGTGGGTGATGCGGATGCGATAGGGGCGCCCGGCCTCGACGCCCGCCTCGACGGCCGCACCGGCGTCGTCCACGTGCACGTGGACGTTCCACAGGCCGTCCCCGCCCACGACGACCAGCGAGTCCCCGAGAGCGTCGAGCCGGGTCCGCAGCCGGGCCACGGACCGGTCGTCCGCTTCCAGCAGGTAGATGACCTCGAAGGCGGGCCCCGCGGCGCCCTCGTCCTCGGGGCATTCGAGCAGCACTCCGTCGGGAACCACGTCCACGCGCGCGTGGACACCGTCTCCGCCCCGGCGCACCGGCGCCTCCCCGGAGACGGCCTCGCTCAGCGCCCCGAGCACGGCCACGAGCCCCCGGCCCCCCGCGTCCACGACCCCCGCGCTGTTCAGGGCGGCGAGCTGGCCCGGCGTCGCGTCGAGCGCCACGCACGCACCTTCGTAGGCGGCACGGACCACGTCCCGGCAGTCCCCGTCGACCCCGGAGGCGGCCTGCGCGGCCGCCGTGGCCACGGTCAGGACGGTGCCCTCCACGGGATGGGCGACCGCCTCGCGCGCGGACTCGGCGGCCCGGCCCAGCGCGAGCCGCAGCGCACCCGCGTCGGCGCCGGGACCCGGGGCACCGGAATCGGCGCCCGCGGCATGATCTCCGTCACTCCCCACGCCGTCCGCGAGCACCTGCGCCATGCCCCGCAGCAGCTGCGCGAGGATCGTCCCCGAGTTGCCGCAGGCGCCGATGAGGGCGCCGTGCGCCATGGCGCGCATCACTTCCGGGAGCGAGGGGGCGGCCGGCTCGGGCCCCGCCTCGAGCCCCGCGAAGACCGCCTCGACCGCCTGGTGCGCGGACTCGAGGGTCAGATAGAGGTTGGTGCCGGTGTCCCCGTCGGCGACCGGATACACGTTGATCGCGTCGATCTCCGCGCGGTCGCGGCCGAGCGCCTCCAGGGCGAGTGAGCACCAGGCGCGCACCGCGATCACGTCGAGCACCTGCGGCACCTGCGCCTCCTCGAGCAGCGGGACTGGCATCGCAGAGTAGACCCCGGAAGGCCGCCTTCCACAGGGCGGGCCCGGTCCCGGGGCCGGTCCGGAGCCCGGGCGGGGGGCCCGACCAGCCATGGTAGTTTCGTTCTACCGACGCAGCCGTTGTATGCTGCTCGGGTTGCCCGATATCCGTCGGGCCATCCCCTGGCACCGCCACTCAGATCCTCCGATCTCGATCCCGGCATGCCGGGATCAACCGTAAGTGCATCTGAAGTCTTTGGAGTGACCCGTGGCTGCCAACTGCGACGTCTGCGGCAAGGGGCCGGGCTTCGGCAACAACATCTCGCACTCGCACCGCCGTACGCCCCGTCGCTGGAACCCGAACATCCAGCGTGTGCGTGCAGTGGTCGGTGGGACGCCGAAGCGCCTCAACGCCTGCACCTCGTGCATCAAGGCCGGCAAGGTCGCGCGCTGACGTAACGCTTAGCGCGGCCACCTCGCTGGTTGCTTTAAAGAGCCGGTCCCCTCGGGGACCGGCTCTTTTTTGTGCCCTGCGCCCCCGTGGAACCGGGACTCGACTGGGGCCAGGACTCGATATTGGGGCTAGGACTCGATCTCCCCGCCGAAGTGGTCCCAGCCGCTCTGGTTGGCCCACGGCTCCCCGTCCACGGTCACCTGGGGCAGCGCCGAGGGCCCCCGCACCTCGCCGATCACCTTCCAGCGCGCGGGCAGCTTCACGGACGGCGGGAAGGTGGCCACGATCGCGTGGTCCTCTCCCCCGGTCAGCACCCACTGCAACGGGTCGACGCCGACGGCCTGCCCGATGTCGCCCATCTGCGAGGGCACGTCCACCTGACCCGACCTGATGTCGATCCGGACCTTGCTCGACTCGGCGATGTGCCCCAGGTCCGCGATGAGCCCGTCGCTCACGTCGCACATGGCGGTGGCGCCGAGCCCGGCGGCGGCGGGACCCGCGTGGTACGGCGGTTCGGGGCGGCGGTGCGCCTCCACGAAGGCGCGCGGCGAGCGGAAGCCGCGCGAAAGCACCGCGTATCCAGCGGCCGACCAGCCGAGCCAGCCGGTCACGGCCACCACGTCACCGGGCTGCGCACCGGCGCGGGTCACCGGCTCGTGGCCCTGCATGTCGCCGAGCGCGGTGATCGCCACGGTGATCGTGTCGCCGCGCACGACGTCGCCGCCGACCACGGCGGCGCCCGCCACCTGGCACTCGTCGCGCAGTCCGTCCATCAGCTCCGAGGGCCAGGACGCGGGCAGCTCGGCGGGCACCACGAGGCCGAGCAGCAGCGCGGTCGGCACGGCGCCCATGGCCGCGATGTCCGCGAGGTTCTGCGCGGCGGCCTTGCGCCCGACGTCGTACGCGGTGGACCAGTCGCGCCGGAAGTGGCGGTTCTCCAGCAGGACGTCCGTGCTGGCGACGACCCTGCGGTCCGGCGCCGCGATCACGGCGGCGTCGTCACCGGGACCGATGCGTACGGCCGGGGTGGTGGTGAGCCGCGAGGTCAGCTCTCTGATGAGGCCGAACTCCCCCAACTCGCCGACGGTGCCCTTCATACGCGTGCTGCCCTTTCTGCCCCGGAACGCTTGCGCCCGCCAGGGCCGTCTGCCCCGGCCCGCTTGCGGTCGCGGGCCGACTCTGTCATGGGTACGGTTCTTGTCACGGGCCTGCCTTCCACGTCCGTCCGGCGCCACAGTCGCCACCGGGTCTCCCCGCGGCGAGCGGTGACGCGATAACGTGGCGTCCCTTCTCCCCACATGATCCTCGTGATGATCCTCGTGGCCGCCCTGGAGGTTCCGTGGTACAGGCGTACATCCTGATCCAGACCGAAGTAGGCAAGGCGTCTACCGTCGCCGAGCTGATCGGGAAGATTCCAGGAGTGATCCAGGCCGAGGACGTCACCGGCCCCTACGACGTGATCGTGCGCGCGCAGGCCGACACGGTCGACGAGCTGGGCCGCATGGTGGTCGCCAAGGTCCAGCAGGTGGACGGCATCACGCGCACGCTGACCTGCCCGGTCGTCCACCTGTAGCCCCCGTCTACGCTGTGCCGGTGAAGTCATATCGTCACCGGATCCGGCACGGCCGGCTGAAGCGCCTGTCCATCGCGGTGCCCTCGCTCTCCTTGCTGATCGCCACCGCGGGCTGCGCTTCGACGGACGAGGCGCCTAAGGCGGCGGTTCCCACTCCGGACGCGAAGGCCGCCAAGCTGTGCCGGAACCTGGACAAGGTCCTGCCGGAGAAGGTCGACGGACTCGAGCGCAATGATCCCGAACCGGGCTCGGAGCTCACCGCGGCGTGGGGAAGCCCCGCGATCATACTGCGCTGCGGCGTGCCGTGGCCCGACGCGGCGTTGAAGACGAGCAGCAACACGGCGACGATCGACGGCGTCGGCTGGGTCGCGGACGAACTCGACGACGGCGCGCAGCGCATGACGACGGGCGGCCGGCTCGCCTTCGTGGAGGTGACGATCCCCAAGGACGAGGTCGCCAAGAACGGGGCGGGGTCCCTGGTCGACCTGGCAGGACCCATCAAGAAGGCGATCCCCAAGGGGATCGCCGACTAGACACTTCACCGGAGGTCGCGGTCTACCGCAGCCCGGTCGACCGCCGCAGCGCCGCCTCGATGAGCCGGTCCACCAGCTCCGGGTAGCTGACCCCGCTCTCCTGCCACATCCGCGGGTACATGGAGATCGGCGTGAAGCCCGGCAGGGTGTTGATCTCGTTGATGACGAACTCGCCGCCCTCGTCGAGGAAGAAGTCCGCCCGTACCAGACCCTCGCAGGACATGGCCTCGAAGGCGTCGACGGCGAGCCTGCGGACCTCGGCGGTCTGCTCCTCGCTCAGCGGCGCGGGCACGATGCCGGCGGCGGAGTCGATGTACTTCGCCTCGAAGTCGTAGAACGCGTGGGAGTCGGCCGGCGGGATCTCGGCCGGGACGGAGGCGCGCGGCCCGTCCTCGAACTCCAGGACGCCGCACTCGATCTCGCGCCCGACGATGCCCGCCTCGACGATCACCTTCGGGTCGTGCTCACGGGCGGTCTCGATCGCCTCGTCGAGCCCCTCGAAGGAGTCGACCTTCGTGATGCCGATCGACGAACCCGCGCGCGCGGGCTTGATGAACAGCGGCCAGCCGTGGTCCCCGACGAAGTCGGCGACGCGGCGGCGGGCGCCTTCCTGGTCCTGCTCCCACTCGCGGGGCCGGATCACCAGGTACGGCCCGACCTTCAGCCCGAAGGACGTGAAGATCCGCTTCATGTACTCCTTGTCCTGGCCGACGGCCGAGGAGAGCACACCGCAGCCGACGTACGGGGTGCCGGAGAGGTCCAGGAGGCCCTGGATGGTGCCGTCCTCGCCGTACGGGCCGTGCAGCACGGGGAAGACCACGTCGACCTCGCCGAGGGCCTTGGGGACGGATCCCGGCTCGTTGTAGACGACTTCGCGGGAGCTCGGGTCGACCGGGAGCACCACGCCGCCCTCGGGCGACTCGGCGAGATCGGCGACGTCGGGCACCTGGCGGTCGGTGATGGCCATCCGCTCCGGGTCGTCCGCCGTCAGCGCCCAACGCCCCTCACGCGTGATGCCGACCGGCAGCACGTCGTACTTGGTGCGGTCTATGGCGCGCAGCACGGCGCCGGCCGTGACCACGGAGACGCCGTGCTCGGAGCTGCGACCACCGAAGACGACGGCCACACGCGGCTTGGGCCCACCCGCGGTGGACGCAGGGCTCTGGGAGAGGTTCTCGCTGCTCATATCGCGTTGAGCGTACCTGCTGGTAGTACGAGAGTCAGCGCCCGCAGAGCCTCGCCGTGCCGCCGTCGCTCAGCGTCGTTCCGGCTTGGCGGAGCGCGACATGAGCTCCTTCACCGCGACGACCGGGGACTTGCCCTCGTGGACGATCGCGACGACGGTCTCCGTGATGGGCATGTCCACGCCGTGACGGCGGGCCAGGTCGAGCACCGACTCGCAGGACTTGACGCCCTCCGCGGTCTGCTTGGTGACCGCGATCGTCTCCTCCAGGGTCATGCCCTTGCCGAGGTTCGTGCCGAAGGTGTGGTTGCGCGACAGCGGCGAGGAGCAGGTGGCCACGAGGTCGCCGAGGCCCGCGAGTCCGGAGAACGTCAGCGGGTCCGCGCCCATGGCGAGCCCGAGCCGCGTCGTCTCCGCGAGCCCGCGCGTGATGAGCGAGCCCTTCGTGTTGTCGCCGAGGCCCATGCCGTCCGCGATGCCGACGGCGAGCCCGATGACGTTCTTGACGGCGCCGCCGAGCTCGCAGCCGACCACGTCGGTGTTGGTGTACGGCCTGAAGTACGGGGTGTGGCTGGCGACTTGGAGGCGCTGGGCCACGGACTCGTCGCGGCAGGCGACGACCGCGGCGGCGGGCTGCCGGGCGGCGATCTCGCGCGCCAGGTTGGGCCCGGTGACGATCGCGATGCGGTCCTCGCCGACCTTCGTGACGTCCTCGATGACCTCGCTCATGCGCATCGCAGACCCCAGCTCGACGCCCTTCATGAGCGAGACGAGCACGGTGTCGGGGGCGAGCAGCGGCGCCCACTCCCCCAGGTTCTGGCGCAGCGTCTGCGAGGGCACGGCGAGCACCGTGAAGTCGGCTCCCGCGGCCGCCTCGGCCGGGTCGGTGGTGGCCCGCACGTTCTCCGGGAGCTCCACACCGGGCAGGTAATCCGGGTTCGTACGCGTCGAGTTGACGGCCTCGGCGAGTTCGGCGCGACGGGCCCAGAGGGTGACGTCGCAGCCCGCGTCCGCGAGCACCATCGCGAACGCGGTGCCCCAGGATCCGGTGCCGAAGACGGCGGCCTGCACGGGTCGGGTCACTTGCTGCTCTCCTCGGTCGTGCCGCCGGCGGTCGCCGAACTGCCCTTGACGGCCTGCGACTTGCGGCGCTGCTCGATGCGCGCCTCACGCGGGTCGTAACGCTTCTGCGGGGCCTTCTCGCCGCGCAGCTCCTCCACCTCGGCGGTGATCGCGGTCATGATGACCTCGGTCGCCTCCTTCAGGAGGTCGGGCGTGATCTCACGGTCGTAGAACGCGGAGAGGTCGACGGGCCGGCCGGCGAGTACGTGGTGCGTCTTGCGCGGAAAGAAGTCGGGCTTCTTGGAGTACGGCGCGAGCGCTTCGGTGGCGCCCCACTGGCCGACCGGAATCACCGGGCACTTGGTCTGCAGCGCCACGCGCGCGACTCCGGTCTTTCCGGTCATCGGCCACAGTTGGGGATCGCGGGTGAGCGTGCCCTCCGGATAGAAGGCGACGCATTCGCCGCGCTCCACGGCGTCGATCGCGGCACGGAAGGCGCTCAGCGCGTTCGTGGACTCCCGGTACACGGGAATCTGTCCGGTGCCGCGCATCGCTGCGCCCACGAACCCCTTCTTGAAGAGGCCGTGCTTGGCGAGGAAACGCGGGACCCGTCCCGTGTTGTACTGAAAGTGGGCGTAGAGGAACGGGTCCAGATGCGAATTGTGGTTGACCGCGGTGATAAAGCCTCCGTCGGCCGGAATGTTCTCCATTCCGCGCCAGTCCCGCTTGAACAGAACCACCAGCGGTGGTTTGCAGAGGACCGCGGCGAAGCGGTACCAGAAGCCGATTCTGCGGCGGGACACTCGGACACCTTCCTCTAGGGGGGCCTGGGGGCCGCACAAGTGTGGCCCCGGCCCACCGGTCTGTCGAGAACACCGTACGCCCGCACGGACAGCCGTACCTCATGCACAGGTCACAATAGGCGCGTGCAGTGGACCCTGGTGATACCGCTGAAACCGCTGGTACGGGCCAAGAGCAGGCTTGCCCCGACGGCGGGAGACGCCCTGCGCCCAGGCATCGCCCTCGCGTTCGCCCAGGACACCGTCGCCGCGGCGGGATCCTGTGCGGCGGTACGTGATGTGGTGGTCGTCACTGACGACCCCCGCGCGGCGCGCGAACTGGCTGCTCTGGGCGCCCGCATCGTCCCCGACACCCCGCAGGCGGGCCTCAACGCCGCTCTCGCCCACGGAGCGGCATCCGTGCGCTCCGCGCGCCCGGCTGCCGCCATGGCGGCCCTGAACGCCGATCTGCCGGCGCTGCGCCCCACGGAATTGGCCCGCGTTCTCGCCTCGGCCGCCGCATTCCCCCGCGCTTTTCTGCCCGATGCCGCCGGAATCGGCACAACGCTCTTGTCCGCGACCCCCGGCACGGAATTGCTGCCCGGATTCGGCGGGGCGTCCCGCGCCCGCCACACGGCGTCGGGCGCCGTGGAACTCCCTGTCGAGGGCACCGACTCGGTGCGCCAGGACGTCGACACCGGGGACGACCTGCGCGCGGCGCTGGCCCTCGGCGTCGGCCCGCACACCGCGAGGGCCGCGGCGGGGCTCCTGATCCCGGACTGAGCCGGTCACTGAGTACGCTGCCCGTATGCAGGCCACCGCGTACACGTACGACTCCGAAACCCGCTCCGGCAGCGTCCTGCTGGACGACGGGACCCCCGTCTCCTTCGACGCCGCCGCCTTCGACGCGGGCGGCCTGCGGCTGCTCCGCCCTGGCCAGCGGGTGCGCATCGAGGTGCGGGGCGAGGGCGACGCGCGGCAGATCACTCTGGTCACGCTGCAGACCTTCTGAGAACCCGGACCGAAAGCCCGGTCCGAAGCCCCGGACACACCGCGGGCCGGTCTCCCCGTGGGGAGCCCGGCCCGACGCGTGAGCAACCTGATGGCGTACGCCCGAGAAGCGACTTACTTCTTGCGGGCGGTGGCCTTCTTGGCGGTGGTCTTGCGCGCCGTCGACTTCTTGGCGGGCGCCTTCTTGGCCGTGGCCTTCGTGGCGGGCGCCGTCTTCTTCGCGGTGGCCTTCTTGGCGGTGGTGGCCTTCTTGGCCGGAGCCGCCTTCTTGGCCGTGGCCTTCTTGGCGGTGGTGGCCTTCTTGGCCGGAGCCGCCTTCTTGGCCGTCGTCTTCTTCGCCGTGGTCTTCTTGGCGGCGGCGGTGGTCTTCTTCGCCGTCGTCTTCTTGGCGGTGGTCGCCTTCTTGGCCGCGGCCTTCTTGGCGGTGGTCTTCTTGGCCGCAGCCTTCTTGACCGTCGCCGAAGCGCCGCCGCTCAGGCTGCCCTTGGGCGCCTTCTTGACCGCGACGTCGTTCTTCGGGAGCTTCTTCGAACCCGCGACGAGGTCCTTGAAGCCCTGGCCCGCGCGGAAACGCGGCACCGAGGTCTTCTTCACCCGGACGCGCTCACCGGTCTGCGGGTTGCGGGCGTACCGGGCCGGGCGGTCGACCTTCTCGAACGAGCCGAAGCCCGTGACCGAGACACGGTCACCGCTGACCACGGAACGCACGATGGCGTCGAGAACGGCGTCGACGGCGTCAGCGGCCTGCTGACGGCCGCCCACCTTGTCGGCAATGGCTTCTACGAGCTGCGCCTTGTTCACGTCTTCCCCTTCGGAGACATTGCCGGAACGAATCTCTTTCGCACCGGCTTTTTCGCACGTTAGGCAGATATATACCGCAAATCAAACGCGAAACGGGCTAATCACCCTTGTGCCGCAACGAACTAGGCAGTCTCAGAGTTCCTCTTCAGTGATGGAGCCCTCTTCGAAGTCGTCGAGGTCCGCCATGAATCGCTCCAGACGCCTTGCCGCACCGGCGAGATCGTGTTTGGCCGCGGCCGTGACGGCCAGCAGCTTCCGGGTCAGCGCCATCCGTACGCCCTCCGGGACTTGCAGTGTGCGCACTCTGGTGTGCGCTTCCTTGAGTTGGTCCGCGACCGCCGCGTACAGCTGGAGTTGGCCGTCGTGTTCCATGCACAGATTGTGCCATCTGGGGCGAGTTGTCGCCTCCGCAGGGTGCAACTCCCGCCCCACGCGCCGCTTCTGGAGCCTCGCACGAACTGCCTGCCCAGAGCGACACCGATCCACGCGTACCCCTGGAACACCCTTGGTATTCAAGGGAGTTGAGCCACCCCCACCACCCCCGGCAAGGGGGTCCGGACACCTCCCGGAGGCACACACAGAAGTACCCCCAACCGGTGCACGATTGGGGGTACGGGGCCCTGTGGATGTGGCCTGAATAAGCCTTGTCCGGCTACGGATCCGGTAGCGGACCCGCGGGACGCGGTCGGCTCAGACCTGGACCGTCTGCGGCTTGAAGGACGGACGCTTCGCCTCGTAGGCGGCGATGTCCTCCTCGTTCCGCAGGGTGATGCTGATGTCGTCGAGGCCGTTCAGCAGCCGCCAGCGGGAGTTCTCGTCCAGCTCGAAGGAGGCGGTGATGCCCTCGGCGCGCACCTCGCGGGCC